>CANPYR010000021.1 GCA_947588805.1 uncultured Clostridia bacterium | reverse complement strand
GCTATCACAACAATTTTAAGCTTAACATCATGCGCAGAAAACGGAGGACCCGCTATGGACAGATCAAACCTCAGCGCTGTCGTGAACTATGACGCCGAGTATCAGGGCAACCCATATCTGCCGCTGTGGGAGTATATCCCCGACGGCGAGCCGTATGTTTTTGAGGATCCGGACAATCCCGGAAAGTACCGGGTGTATGTTTATGGATCTCACGATATGTTAAAAACCGAATACTGCGGGAAGGACTTGGTGGTCTGGTCTGCTCCGGTCGAAGATCTGTCCGCATGGCGAAAAGACGGCGTGATTTTTGAGTCAATTGTGAACGGCTCGGCGGATACTTTGTACGCCCCGGACGTCGCGCTGGTCGAGAAAAATGGTAAAAAAACTTACTACCTCTATCCCAACGATCAGGCCTGGGGACGCGGTTCTATGGTATGTAAGGCCGACCGCCCGGACGGTCCTTTTGAGGTCGTGAACTGGAAATTCAAGAGCACTACCGAAACTGAGGGACCCTTAGGTTTTGACCCTGCTGTTTTTGTTGATGATGACGGCGCGGTCTATGGATATTGGGGCTTTACCGACTCCTGGTGGGGTAGGCTTGATTCTGAGAATATGTCAACTTTGGCATACGGTTTGAGCGCGAAACACAACATCCCGAGCTATGACCAGATGATGGCGGAAAACTATGACCCCAAAGAATTTAACATTTATCAGGACAAAAATACCAAAAAATGGGGATTCTTCGAGGCGTCCAGCATCCGAAAAGTTGGCAATAAATATGTGTTTATTTACAGCCGCAACGGGCTTGAAAGTGAGCCGACAGGCAAAAATTACAGCCAGCTCGCCTACGGCTACAGCGACAGTCCGGCCGGGCCGTGGAAGTGGGGCGGGATTATCGTTGACGCGGCGGGTGAGGTCATCCCGAGTGAAAACGGCGGCTATGACAGGACGTTTGCGGGCGGCAACACGCATGGCAGTATCTGCGAAATAGGCGGCCAGTGGTATGTTTTTTATCATAGGAATCTGCATGCCTACGCGCGGCAGTCGATGGTCGAGCCGATAGCGGTCGAATGGGATGAAAAGCCTGTTTCGGAGGGCGGCGAGGTGCGCATTTCGATGGCGGAAGTCACCTCGAACGGTTTCTTTATAAACGGTCTGAGCCCCTATATCAGGCACTCTGCGGGCATTGCGAGCTACCTCACGGGCGGCGCGACGATCACCCCGGCGTATGACGAAACGACCACGACCCTGCCGATTGTGAACATCACAAACGGCGTGATCGCGGGGATAAAATATTTCAATTTTGACATCGAAAAGGGCGGCAAAAAGTCGCTCGAGGTCGAGCTTAAGCCGCTCGGGGTTACAGGGACAGTGGACGTCTACCTGCGCCCGGACAGCGCGGTAAATACGCCCGTAGAGCGGGACAAGGATGGAAACGTCACTTCGGTCGGAAAGGGCAGCAAAAAGCTCGGCACGATAGAACTGACCAAAGAAATGCCACAGGAGCTGACTACGTTTACCCTCCCTGCGGACGAGATTGACAAGCTCGACGGTCAGTGGGGAGTGTTCTTCGTCTTCAATGCGAAGCGCTATGGTGACATCTGCGAGTTTTACAATATGGAGTTTGTGAGCGAGTAACGCCGGCATGAAGAGATTTTGATATTAAAACCCGCCCTCTGCATGGAATTTTGATGCAAAGGACGGGTTGATTTTTAGATAAACTCAAGCTTTAATCGCGCTGTATAATTTGTTTAGGTCGGACACATTTTGCCTGAAAAAGTCAAGTTAGCAGTCGTAGGTAAGTGGATATCTGGTTTTAAAAGTGTATTGCAGCGTGGGCGGATTGTGGGTCTTTAAGTGTGGGGAACACCCCTTCCCCATTCTGATCTACCCCCTGAAAAACGCTACCGCAATAGCCCCCGGTCCCGCATGAGTCCCGACCACCGTCCCTATCTCGGATATCCTGAGATTGTCGGTCTTTCCTATCCAGAGCCGCGAAAAGTCCTGTATATATCGCTTGATTATGCCGTCGTCCGTCCCGGAATATCCGAGCAGCAGCGGCATATCATAATTCACGCCGCCCGCTTTTTCGATCTCCTTCTCCAAAAGGTTGTTGCCCTGCTTAGCGCCGCGCGCCTTGCCTAAAAGCTTTACCTCGCCATCCTCTACCGATACCACCGGCTTGAAATTCAAAAGCTCTCCCGCAAACGCGACGGTTTTTGATATCCTGCCGCCGCGCTTTAAATATTCAAGCGTATCTACCATCGCGACAAGCCGGACGTTCTTCTTCTCTTTTTCGATTTCCGACGCTATCTCCTTGGCGCTTAATCCCTTCTCCGAGAGCCCGAGCGCATACTCGGCCAGAATCCCCGCGGAAATAGTCACCGTATCGCTGTCTACAACATAAATTTTTCCTTTGAATTTCTCGGCGGCGATCACGGCGCTCTGATATGTCCCGGAAAGCTTTTTTGAAAGCGTCAGAACGACCGCCGAATCGCCTGCTTCCGTCACTTTTTTATATACGTTTTCATATTCAAACGGCGTTGCCTGACTTGTCGTGGGAAGGTCCTTCCCCGCCGCAAGCTTTTCATAAAACTGCGCGTGCGTGAGGTTCACGCCGTCATAATATTTTTCCTCGCCGAAGAAAATCGGGAGCGGGATGACTTCAAATCTCCCTTTTAGCTCCGGCGCGACGTCTGTAGTTGAATCAAGAATTATTTTTACGCTCATTTTGTTATGCCTCCGCTTAGAATATTAAAAATAATTAAAAATATGAATTAAACTTTTAACGTGTTGAAAAATACCGTTATCAAACAGTTTTTTCTAAATCAAAATCCTCCGGTATCCCTTTGGCTTCAAGCTCTCTCAGATTATTTCTTATGACCTCCAAGGACCTATAAAGCGCGGCGCGATCGTCATCCGAAAGACCTTTTCCGACCGCGGCTTCTGCATACTCCGCTTTTTTCGCGAGCTCCTCGGCCAAAGCCTTTCCGGTCTCTGTCAGATAAAGCTTCGCGCGATAGATATTCCCGCCGCCGGATTCTTTTCGGATGATATTTTTGGATTCCAAAACCGCAAGAGTTCTGCTAACGTCGGCCTTATCCCTCCCGCAGATATTCCCGAGTCCCGCCGCCGTCAATCCCTCCGGCACGCGATTCAGGGCGAGGATGTACACCACGTAGCTCCCCTTGAGACCGTAAAACTCCATCCCGTCCGAAGCTATTTTATTCCATCTGCGCTGGATCTCATAAACAGCGAAGGTAAATTCTTCAAATCTTTCGTACATTTTATCACTTCCTTTCCTAAGCGCCACAGGGCGCCACGGAATATAATAGCACAAAGATGTTGACTTGTCAACAATTTTTTAAAGATGTTTGTGGGAGGGGAGAGGAGGGGAAAGCAGAGTGGGAGGGATATGCCGAAAATGGGCTTTTGGGATTATGTGAATCGGGACGGCTTTAGGGAGATTGACGGGAAAGTGGCGGGGAATTGATATTGTTGTTGTGGGGCTGCTGATTTTTAGCTGAACGTCATAAATCCGCAAGCTGTTGATAACTATGCGGAAACGGATATTGCGATATTGCACGAGCGGTTATTCCCATCGGCGTGAGTGCAGACATTCGCTTTACGCCCTGCGAAATGCGGCGGATTTATTCAACCGTCGGTTTAGTCAATTCGCCGAACGGTTTGTTGACTTTTCATGAAAAATGCCCTAAAATGACTATAGAAGATCTTCAAAACGTTAAAAGGAGTATTTTTATGGAGAAAACTATTTCACAAAAAATTATCAAGCTTCGCAAGGCGGCGGGGCTGACGCAGGAGCAGCTCGGCGACAAGCTGGGGATTTCGGGGCAGGCCGTTTCAAAATGGGAGCGCGGCGAGGCAATGCCGGACATCCTGATTCTGTCGGATTTATGCGATGTGCTCGGCACTACGCTTGACTCACTTCTGGGCGGAAAGCGCGCCGAAAGCCCTGAAAGTCCGCAGATCATAGGGGATTTTTGTGAATTTGCGATGAAAAACGGCCGCGCGGAAACGGTTAGGCAGGCGATTTCGCGAATGATGAATCGTGATATCGTTGCGCCAAGGAATGACGAGCTCAGTATCTGCCTCGAAAACGGAGAAAACATCCTTGTTTCCAATCCGCTCGGCATGGGTTTTGTGATGTCGGGGACCGATTTTGCGGACTATTGTATGAAGATGGACGGCGCGCGTATCAATAATCTGCTTAAGCTTTTTGAGGATGAAACTGTGTTTGCCGTCATCAAAATCATCGCGAAAAATACGGCTACAGTTGACGAAATCTGCGCAGAAACAGGATTAGAAAAATCAGAAATTCAGGAGATCCTTTTAGAGCTTTCAAACTTCGCCGTGATAGTGCACGGTCGCGACAAAAACGGCAAGGAGGGCTACTGCCCCGCGTCCGGCATGGTCGCCGTGTGGCTGGTGCTCGCGGGATGCAGCCTTTTTGACCTTGGGGGAGTCCGCGGCAGCACGTGGGTGTCGGTGTGAAGTGATTGGAACAGCTGAAATACTGTATTTAAATAAGTAAATCGTCAATGTGCATTTAAGGGCTTTGACGAATTTTTATTAGGTCCCAGACTTTGTAAAAAAAGGAGGAAAAAGCGTTACTTCTTGCCGTTTGAACGCCATCAAAACAAAGCGTTAAAAATTGCTTTACGCCTTCCCACGGCGGCAAAGACTGTCTCGGCCGGCTCAAAGAGTTTTAATCGCGTTGTTAAAGGACCGCTTCGGTTGTCTCACAGACAAAACTCGGCGGGCACATTCCGCAGTGATTCAGCAGATATGTAGCGAATCCCGCCGCGCTCCATTGTAACCGTAACCCCCATCATCTGTCGTCTGACTTCTGACTTCTGTATTCTTGATGTGGCCGCCTTGGCCACATCTCATCACCTCCTCCCGCTTGACATTCCTTCCAAGAAAGTGTATAATACCCTTATCCGCTTCATTTGCGGAAATAACCGCGGCGAACGCCGCACGAAAGGAAGACTTTATATGTCCAAAACCCCTTATTTGATCACTACCGCCATCGCTTATGCTTCTAAGCGCCCGCATATCGGTAATTTGTACGACCACGTCTGCGCCGATATGATCGCGAGGACAAGGCGAATGCAGGGGTATGACGTTTTCTTCCTCACGGGAACCGACGAACACGGTCAGAAAATAGAAGAAGAAGCGGCGAAACAGGGCATTACCCCAAAACAGCACGTCGATAGAGTATCGGCTATTATAAGAAAGGATATCGACAGCCTGAACGTAAGCTATGATAAGTTTATACGCACTACCGATCCCGAACACGAGAAAGCTTTGCAGAAGATGTTCGACAAGCTCTACGAGCAGGGAGATATCTATAAATCCGAATACGAGGGATGGTACTGCCTACCCTGCGAGAGCTTCTTCCCCGAGGTCCAGCTTAAAGACGGCCGCTGCCCGGAGTGCGGAGCGGAGGTAAGAAAAACCAAGGAGGAAGCTTATTACTTCCGTCTTTCAAAATATCAGAAGCAGATCGAGGACTTCTTAGAGCAGAACCCCGATTTCATCCAGCCGGAAAGCCGCCGCAAGGAAATGATAAACAACTTCGTAAAGCCCGGGCTTCAGGACTTCTGCATCACCCGCTCGACATTCACTTGGGGCGTTCCGGTCGATTTTGATCCGAAACACGTTATCTACGTCTGGATCGACGCTCTTAATAATTACGCGACCGCTCTCGGATACGATCCCGAGAACCCGTCGGAAAATTATCTCAAGTACTGGGAAAACTGCACTCATATCATCGGAAAGGATATCTTAAGATTCCACTCTATCTACTGGATAGCGTGGCTTATGGCGCTCGGAGCAAAGCTTCCGAAAAAGGAGTTCGCTCACCCGTGGCTTCTTTTCGGCGAGGACAAGATGTCAAAATCCAAAGGCAACGTGATATACGCAGAGGAGATGTCGAGCCGCTTCGGGGCCGACGCCACAAGATATTATATGTTATCAGAAATGCCGTTCGCAGCGGACGGAAATATGAACTACGAAGCCTTTATAGAAAGGTATAACACCGATCTTGCGAACACCCTCGGAAACCTGGTGAACCGCACCGTTGCGATGGTAAATAAGTACTTCGGCGGCAAGGTGAACGCCCCGCATGAAAAAACCGAGACTGATCTTGATCTTGAATCGAAGTGCGTGGAAGCCGCTAAGAGCTTTATTAAGCACGTCGAAGCGTTCAGACTCGCAGACGCAGTCGAGGACGTTATCGCGCTCGCAAGAAGAGCGAATAAATATATCGATGAAACTTCGCCTTGGGTGCTTGCTAAGGAAGAGGATAAGTCAAGACTTGAAACGGTCATGTACGAGCTTATAGAAGCTATACGCTTTATCGGGATACTTTCCGGTCCGATAATACCCGCGACCTCCGAGGAGATCTGTAAGCAGATAAACACCGATATCAGGGACTTCGAGACGCTCTCCGCTTTCGGGGGATACGTCGCCGGTACTTCGGTGGGAGAAGCGAAGCCGCTCTTTGCAAGAATAGACAGCGAAAAGGTCCTTAAAGAGCTCAACGCGGAGATGGAAGCCATGAAGGAAAAGGCCGCGGCCGAAAAGGAAGCGGAAAAAGCCGCGGAGGAGTTTGGGGCCGCGCCCCTTGCTCCCGAGATAGATATAGACGAGTTCTTCAAGGCGGATCTTAGGGCGGGCAAGATATTGGCATGCGAGAAGGTAGAGAAGTCCAAGAAGCTTTTAAGGATAAAGCTTGACGACGGAATGGGAGGAAGACAGGTCCTTTCCGGGATCGCGAAATGGTACTCCCCCGAGGATCTCGTAGGAAAAACCGTTCTTTTCGTCGCTAATCTTAAGCCCGCAAAGCTTGCGGGAGAGCTGAGCGAGGGAATGATCTGCGCAGCGGATATGCCGGACGGCTCCGCTAAGGCGGTATTTCTTGACGGCTCGGTCCCTGCCGGAGCGAAGATAAGATAACGGAAAATATATTCCCTGCCCGAGCTTGAATTTGCATTGTAATAGTGCAATTTGGTTATTTTTCCTGCTCCAAAGCGGGTTTTATAGTGCAAAAGGCGGGAATTTTGCAGGAATGAAAAATTACACTTGCATTTTTTGACCTGCCGTACTATAATATGATATAACAAAATCATTATTAAAAGGAGCAGAGATATGAAACTGAGTGAATATTCCCGCGAAGAGCTCGGCGCGTTTTTGGATGAACAGAAAAAGCTGCTCGAGCAGTTTAAAGCTCGCGGTCTTAAGCTTGATATGTCAAGAGGAAAGCCATCCACGGAGCAGCTTGATCTGACGAACGAAATGCTGAATCACTGTCTTAACGGCGACCACTTCTCCGAGAGCGGTATCGACTGCAGAAACTACGGCGTTTTAGACGGGATCTATGAAGCGAAGAGACTTTTCATGAAGATGATAGGCGTGGGGCGCTGGGAGATAATTATCGGCGGCAACTCGAGCCTTCAGATGATGTACGACGTGCTCGCTAAAGCCATGCTCTTGGGCGTAAAGGACAGCCCGAAGCCGTGGTGCAGGTGCGAAAAGGTGAAGTGGCTCTGCCCCTGCCCGGGCTACGACAGGCATTTCGCCATCTGCGAAGCCTTCGGAATCGAGATGATACCTGTCCCTATGCTCAAAGACGGCCCGGATATGGATATAGTCGAGAAGCTCGTTTCGGAGGATGAAGCGATAAAGGGGATCTGGTGCGTTCCGAGATACGCAAACCCGACGGGAGTCGTATATTCCGACAGGGTGATCACAAGATTTGCAAATCTTAAGCCCGCGGCTCCGGATTTCAGGATCTTCTGGGACGACGCGTACTGCGTTCACGATCTGACCGACGAGCCCGCAAATATTCTTAATATACTTGATGAATGCAAGCACGCCGGGAATCCGGATATGGTAATAATCTTCGCTTCGACTTCTAAGATCAGCTTCCCCGGAGGAGGAGTCGCGATAATCGGCGCGAGCGAAGAGAATATCAACTTCATGAAGTCTCAGATGGCGTTCCAGACCATAGGGTACGATAAGCTCAACCAGCTCAGGCACGCGAAATTCTTCGGGAGCTACGAGGGGATTTTGGAGCACATGAAAAAACACCGCGAAATAATAAAGCCGAAATTCGACGCGGTGCTCGATTCCTTGGAGCGGGAGATAGAGCCGCTTGAGATCGCGGAGTGGTCTAAGCCCAAGGGAGGATATTTCATCAGCTTCGACGGCCCCGACGGGACCGCGAAAAGGGTGGTGGAGCTTTGCCGGGAAGCGGGAGTCACGCTCACTCCGGCGGGAGCCGCCTTCCCGTACGGAAACGATCCGCGCGACAGAAATATAAGGATCGCGCCGACTTATCCCACCCTCGAAGAGCTTAAACAGGCGATAGAGATCTTCTGCGTAGCCGTAAAAGCCGCCGCCGCCGAAAAGCTCCTTGAAGCATAATATTAAATGTACACGCACGCAGCACCCGCCGCGTGCGTTTTTTCTATTTCTAACCTCTAACCATCTAACCCTCTATCTTCTATTATGCACGTCGCTCAGGGTTTTCGGTCTTTCATGGACTATCGGCTTCCACTGAACGTCTATGAACATCGCCGCTGCGGAAATCGGGATGTATGTAAACATGAAGATCGGAAATGTGATAAGATATAAAAGCTTTTTTCCTGACGGCGCGTGGATCCTCTTCCACTCGCTCAAAAGGGTTATCCCGCCGAGCAGAAGGAACGTAAGATATATATTCAGAGCCGACTGCCCGAAGGACGCGGCTACGCGTAATATCACATCCGCGCTTCCGAGGTCCGCAAAGATCGCTGCGAAGTTTGATACAATGCTCGCAAACGACAGTATCATCGCCGGAAGTATCGCCATGGTCATGTCAAAGCAGCTGAAAAAGTTTTTTGAAAAGATCCCCTTTATAAGCTCCCCGCCGTAGCTTGTGAAAACCTGATAATAACCCTTCGCCCATCTCAGTCTCTGCCTTACCGACTGCTTGAAATCCGTCGGCTGCTCGTCGTAGAGCACCGCGCTTTCGCAGTATGCGATCTTTTCGCCGCGTATTATATTCTCAACCGTAAACTCTATATCCTCGGTGAGAAGATAGTATCTCCACCCGCCCGAGCGCTCGATTATCTCTCGCGAGAATAAAAACCCGGTCCCGGAAACCGAACATGACGTTCCTAAAAGATATCTCGGACGGTTCAGATACTGAGACTCCCTTAAAAACCATAGCGAATACCCCGCCGAGATCCAGTTGTCCCCGTAGTTTTTTGAATTTCTGTACCCTGTGACTATCCTGTTACCCTCTCCGAAGGTCCTATTCATCTCATAGATATAGTCCGGCTCTAAGATATTATCCGCGTCGAAGACAAAGAACCCGTCGAACGATCCTATCCCGAAGTCCCTGTCTATCTGCTTTAAAAGCCAGTCGAGAGCATACCCTTTACCTATCTTTCTCGGATTTTCTCTTTCGTATACGTTCGCCCCATGCCTTTCGGCTTCAAGCGCGGTATTGTCCGAACAGTTATCCGCGCATACAAATACCGTTATAAGATCCTCGGGATAGCTCTGGGCGTTTATGCTCGAAATAAGCTGACCTATGACTCTCTCCTCGTTTCTTGCAGATATTAAAACAGCGTAACGGCGAAGCTTAACGTCCACGGGACGCTTTTTTCTTATAAAAAGCGGGACGAAAAGATATAAAAGCTGGTAGGAATAGCAGATAAAGAAGATCGCGGAAATTACATAGTTTATAACTCTTATCATAAAAATACCCCCGAACATAAAATCCGAAGCCGAGTCGGATCTGAATCTCGGGAGTATTATACATCTTAAATTATTAAGAAAAAAGGGGGAAATAATTAAGTTTTTATTAAGAAAAAACGCCGTAACCGACAACACCTCGGGACGTTAATCCCGAGGCGCTGACGGTTTTGGAAATGAGAGTGAAGAAGGCTTTAGTAAAATTCGCAGTTCGCAATTTTTTTGTTGCAACCGCAAAGAAAGTTTTCAAATAAATAACTTCTGTATGCAAGTTGCATTATACCACAAATGACAGCGTTTGTCAATGCTTTTGGAATAAAAATTTAAAATTTTTTGCGAAATTTTTATAGCGTATACCGCCGCGCGGCAAATATAACACAAAACGCGCGGAAATTCTCGCTATATATCTTGACAAACGCGGGAATTTGCGTATAATAAAAATATACACGGCGTTGAAGGGACTGACCGTTGAAAGCAAGGCTTAAAAGAGAGCGGGAAAAGGTGAAAGCCCGCAGCCTTAGCCGACGGGTGCTCACCCCGAGCCCCGCGGGAAACCGCGGCGCAGCCTGCGTTAAAGGCGCAAAAGGCGGGTAATAATTATATATTTATAATTAAAATTATCCGTAAAATTGGGTGGTACCGCGACCTGCTCGCCCCATATATGTGGGGGAGTGTTTTTTTATTTAGGCAATATTTTGAAAGGATTTGATAATTATGAAATGGACCGGACTGAACGAACTGCGCGAGAGCTTTCTTTCCTTTATGGAATCAAAGGGCTGCCTTCGCCACAAAAGCTATCCGCTCGTTCCGCAAAACGACAAGAGCGCGCTTCTGACTATCGCGGGAATGGCTCCGCTCAAGCCATACTTTACCGGGCAGGAGGTCCCTCCGCGCACGAGGATGACCACCTGTCAGAAGTGCATAAGAACCAACGACATAGAAAACGTCGGAAAGACCGCCCGCCACGGCACGTTCTTTGAGATGCTCGGAAACTTTTCCTTCGGAGACTACTTCAAGAAGGAAGCTATTCCGTGGGCGTGGGAATTCTTCACCAAGGTCTTGGAGATCCCCGAGGACAGACTCTATGTGACGGTGTACGAGGACGACGACGAAGCCGAGAAGATCTGGCACGAGGACGTGGGGCTTCCGATGGAGAAGATATTCCGCTTCGGGAAAGAGGATAACTTCTGGGAAGCGGGTATCGACGGTCCCTGCGGCCCCTGCTCAGAGATATACTTCGACCGCGGTCCCGAATACGGGTGCGGAAAGCCGGACTGCGCTGTGGGATGCGACTGCGACAGATATATGGAGGTCTGGAATCTTGTGTTCACTCAGTTTGAGCGCCACGAGGACGGGACCTATACCGAGCTTAAGCAGAAAAATATCGATACCGGAATGGGACTTGAAAGACTTGCCGCTGTCATGCAGGGAGTAGATTCGATCTTTGACGTAGATACGGTCAAAGCGATAAGAGATCATATCTGCAAAATCGCCGGCTGCGAGTACGGAAAGGAATACAAAAAGGACGTATCCATCCGCGTTATAACCGACCACATCCGCGCGGTGACGTTTCTTGCGTCGGACGGAGTTCTTCCCTCGAACGAGGGCAGAGGCTATGTGATGAGAAGGCTTCTGAGACGCGCAGTAAGGCACGGCAAGCTTTTGGGGATAGACGGACTCTTCCTCAAGGATCTTGTAAAGACGGTGGTAGACTGCTCTAAGGGAGAATATAACGAGCTTGAGGAGAAATACGAATATATAGTAAAGCTTCTCACAAACGAGGAAAAGAATTTCAACGAGACCATAGACAGGGGTATGCAGATCCTGAGCGGGTATGTGGACGAGATGGTAAGCTCAGGCGAGAAGATACTTGACGGAAAGAAGTGCTTCTTCCTCTCCGATACCTACGGCTTCCCGATCGATCTCACCCGCGAGATCTTAGAGGAAAAAGGTCTTGAATGCGACGAGGAGGGCTACAAGCAGGCTCTCGCCGTCCAGAAGGAGACCGCAAGAGCCGCAAGGGGAGATTCAAAATACATGGGAGCCGACGAGACGGTGTTCCATAAGATCGACCGCGAATATACCACCGAATTCACGGGGTATGAAAGGTTGGAAGACGAAAGCGTAATAGATTTTATCGCAAACGAGAACGAGCTTATTGAAGCCGCGGGAGCGGGCGAAGAGGTCTATATTATAACTAAATCCACGCCGTTTTACGCCGAGTCCGGAGGACAGGTCGGAGACAAAGGCGAAATTTTCACAGTCAGCGGAAAGTGCGAGGTTCTTGATACTTTTAAAGCGGTAGGAGGAAAGAGCGTTCACAAGGTCAAGATCACCGAGGGCGCAGTCGAGGTCGGTCAGAAAGCCGAGCTTAAAGTCGATAGGGAATCTCGCCTTGCGACTATGAGAAACCACTCCTGCGCTCACCTTCTTCAGTCCGCGCTGAGAACGGTCCTTGGGGATCACGTCCATCAGGCCGGACAGCTTGTAGACAGCGAAAGACTGAGATTTGACTTCTCTCACTTCTCCGCGATGAGTCTCGACGAGATCCAGCGGGTAGAGATGCTCGTAAACAGCTATATTCTTTCCGCGCTTAAGATTACTACGCAGGTGCTGCCGATAGACGAAGCCAAAAAGCTCGGAGCGATGGCGCTCTTCGGAGAGAAATACGGCGAGACTGTAAGAGTGGTATCCATGGGAGACGCGTCTATAGAATTCTGCGGCGGCACGCATATGGACAACACTTCTAAGATCGGACTGTTCAAGATCATCTCCGAAAGCTCGGTAGCTTCCGGCGTGAGACGTATCGAAGCCGTGACCGGCAAGGGAGTGCTGGAAGCGATGGGAAGACAGATAGCGACTTTAAACGAAGCTTCGGGACTTTTGAAGCTTACCAATCAGTCCGAGCTTGTGAACAGAGTCAGGGGGCTCATGGAGGAGATAAAGGCCTTGGAGCGCGAAAAGAGCGAGCTCAGCTCCGCTATCGCCGATATGCGCTCAAAGGGACTTTTGGAGCACACCGTAGACGTCAAGGGCGTAAAGCTTATAACCGCGATGTTCAACCCGATGAAGCCGGAGGAGATAAGGCTTCTTGCCGAAAAGATCCGCGACGCTCATCCCGAGATAGTATGCGTGATCGCGGGAGTAAACGGAAAGAGCGCGAATCTCTGCGTTACCGCGGGAAAAGAAGCGGTAGCTAAGGGAGTACATTCCGGGAAAGCTATCGGAAAGATCGCCGCCATCACAGGAGGAAAGGGCGGCGGGAGACCCGAGGAAGCCATGGCCGGCGTGGGAGATATCTTTAAGATAGACGAAGCGCTTGCGGGAGCCGAGGAAATAATCGGTGAAGCCGTGAAATAAGATAAGGAGGTATTATAAATTATGGAAGATTGTTTATTCTGTAAGATCATAGCCGGGGAGATCCCGTCAAAAAAGGTCTACGAGGACGAATACTGCTACGCTTTTGAGGATATCGCCCCCGTCGCTCCGACGCACATTCTCTTCGTGCCGAAAAAGCATATAAAGGGCGCGTGCGAGATAAACGCGGAAAATTCGGCGCTGGTAGGTAAGATATATGAAGCGATCGCTAAAGTCGCTAAGGAAAAAGGTCTTGAGAACGGCTGGCGGGTGGTATCGAACAACGGCCCCGACGCGGGCCAGACGGTATTCCACCTCCACTTCCACCTGATAGGCGGCCGTCCTCTCGGAGTTATGGTCAGCGAGGAAAAATAATTTAAATGATAATCTGGATAAGCGGACCGTACGGCGTGGGAAAATCGACTCTTGCCGAGACGCTTGCGCCTAAGATGAACGGCGCGATCATCTTCGACGCGGAAGAGGTCGGAAACGCCGTACGCGAAAACTACCCCGGAGAGCCGTTCGGCGTGATTTTCGAAGACTATCCCTTGTGGGGCAAATTCTGCGCCGAGCTGCTCGCGGACATTGAGAAGACCTACGGCCGGGATATTTTGGTACCGATGACGCTTGTGAGAAAGAAGTCTCAGAAAATTATCGACTCCCTTAACAACGCGGGGATAGATACCCGGCTGGTGATTTTGGAAGCGTCTCACGGCGCTGTACATGACAGGATACTCGCACGCGGCGAGGACGAGGACTGTTGGTGCATGGAAAATATCGATATGTCAAGAGAAGGCTCTTCGGCCTTGGATGGCGTTAAAATTTCTACAGACAGTAAAAGTCCCGAAGAAATTGCCAAAGAGTTATTATACATTTTGCAATATAAACAGTGAATTATACCGAAAGGAGTTTAATTATGCCTGATTATTACGATTTAAAAGTAGCAGGACTTGAAAGACGGCTGATGAAGTGCGAGGTAAACGAGCATCTTGATATCGCGGGATTCATAATGTTTTCCGACGTTGAGCTTACGGTCGCCTGCGCTAAGGAACTTTTAAAGAAAGTCCCGGAATTTGACGTTATCGTAACCGCGGAGTCGAAGGGGATACCGCTTGCGTACGAGATGGCGAGACAGGCCGGTAACGGGATGAAATATATAGTCGCGAGGAAGATGCCGAAGCTTTATATGAGAGATCCCATCGGGGTAGACGTGAGGTCGATCACCACCGACGCGGACCAGAAGCTGTGGCTTGACAGGAACGAAGCGGACTACATCAAGGGCAAGAGAGCGCTTATAGTAGACGACGTAATATCGACGGGAGAGAGTCTTGAAGCGCTTGACAAGCTTGTAAAGTTTGCGGAGGGGAAAATAGTCGGGCAAGCGGCGGTTTTAGCTGAAGGCGACGCGGCTAAGAGGGAGGATATTATATTCTTAGAGGAGCTGCCGCTGTTTTTCAAGTAAGGTTTAGAAAGCGCGCAGGTATCTGAGAGATGGAATTAAAAAGGTTTCGCCGGCCTTTCCTCAAAAGGCCGCAGGTGTCTCGGGGGCACCGCCACCGAGTCGCGCCCGCAGGCGCGAAACACCCTCAGCGAAGCGAGCGCAGGACGGGGAGCAAAAACAGTCCTGTGGACTGTTTTTGCGTGGGGAGACCCTCGCCGGGGGTCTCCCCACCCTTTTTTTGACGTCGTCTCTACGACGTCAAAAAAAGGATTTTGCTCAACCCGGGTATCAGAAAGAAATGATATTCAGAAGCAGGAAGCCGTGCGGCGGCGAGATTCGCGGGCCGGGCGGGAAAACATTGCCGGTTTTGTTCCCGTTCGACTGCCCTCAGCATGCAGTATCGCTTCGGTTGTCTCACGGACAAAACCCGGCAAGTTTGGTGGGGAGCAGTCGGTAGAGATTCAGCAGTAAAGTAGCGAATCTCGCCGCCGCATATGCAAGCCTGCCTTTTTGCATAAAGCGAAGGATAGAAGCAGAAAGCATACTTACAACCGCTCTGGCGTTAGCCCGGAGCAACGGTTGATACAGCTTTCCGCTTCTTTCTTTTTGCAATAAAAATGGATGGGCCGCCATTCTTCTTAATCGCCGCCTGCTGCGCCCCAAATACTTTTTCCTTTCCCTCATGTATTTTCTCCGCCCCGCCTGCATAAAATAACCGTAAGAAATCACCCCAAAGGACCGCGCACATCTTCACACCTCCGCGCCGGTTCCCTTTCAAAAAGGAGAAAAATATGGAATTAGCAAAAATTGAAAATAAAATCAAACGCTCTAACCTTCTTAAAGCTTCACTTCTTACCGCGCTCCCGCTCGTCGTGGGCGGCCTGTCCGCAGCTATAGCCGGGGATATGTCTCAAAAGGACTACGCCCAGCCGCCGCTCTCTCCTCCCGCATGGGTCTTCCCGGTCGTTTGGACCGTGCTTTACCTTACTATGGGATTCGCTTCTTATCTTGTTTATCGCGACTGCGACTATATCCTTAACGACGCTATGAAATGCTTCTTCTGCCAGCTTTTTGTAAATTTCTGCTGGTCGATAGTATTCTTCCGCTTTGAATTCTATACCGCCGCCGCAGTCGTTCTTTTAGCGCTTCTGCTTTTAACCGTCGGCACAACAGCGCAGTTTTATACCGTTAATAAAACTGCCGGAAAGCTGATGATCCCGTATATCGCGTGGCTCGTGTTCGCGCTCTATCTTAACGTCGGGGTTTCTGTCCTCAATCTCTAAACCGTACTTTTATTATATCTCTTTTCGCAAATTTGATTCGCATACTAAAATCCCCCCGGGCCTTCTTGACTCGGGGGATTTTCAAGGAAATGAGAGTGAAGCGGACGTATCAAAACGCCCGTGGATTTATTATATCACCTTTGGGATCAAAAGTCAACTCTTTTCATACAAAATTCCACCAATTTTCGGACTGCGTTCGATTATACTAAGTATACTTAATGTGGAACGGAGAGTGACGTCTGTGGATTTTGGTACAAGACTTAAGGAACTGCGGAAAAACGCCGGACTTACGCAGGCTCAGCTCGGTGAAAGGCTCGGACTTACTAAGTCTGTGATATCCTTTTACGAGCTACAGGAGCGCTCGCCGTCGCCTGGCGTTCTTATAAAGTTAGCGGAGGTCTTTCATGTCAGCACCGACTATCTTTTGGGGATGGAAAAACGCAGGTATATCGATATCACCGACCTGAGCGATCGGCAGTGCGAGCTGGTGAACGCCCTTGTCAGCGAGATCAGAAAGCAAAACGAAAAAAACGAGAGATGAAGCGCCGGTTTCAAAACGCGGATCCGATTCCTGCGGAGAGGAGTATTTTTCTCAAATTTTTTCCGAAAAGGGCTTGACAAAAGGGAAATTTAGTGATAAAATAGCTTTACCTCTTCGCGGGGTCTTTTTAGCGTACCCGCAAAAAAGCGAGCTTAAAACGGTTTTTGAAGCTGAAGACGGGGTGAAATTATCGCCGTCCGGCCGAAAACGCCGCGCGGCTCACCGACCGGAGGGAGGCAATCTAATGCGCTTTTATAGCCCGTAAAGGCGTAAATATCTTCAGGAGGTGCCGAAAATGAGGGTAAACATCACGCTCGCCTGCACGGAGTGCAAGCAGAGGAACTACATTACAAAGAAAAACAAGAAAAACGATCCCGACAGGCTTGAAATGAACAAGTACTGCAAGTTCTGCCGCAAACACACTCTCCACAGAGAGACTAAGTAAGGAGGAGAGTAAATGGCAAAAGACGAAAAGGAAAAGAAGCCGAATTTCTTTAAGCGCGTTTTCGGCGCGATCGGGAAGTTTTTCCGCGATCTTATAGCGGAGGTCAAAAAGGTGACGTGGCCGTCCGGCAAGCAGGTAGTTAATAATACCGCGGTCGTTTTGGTCATGTGCATAATTTGCGGCATAGCGCTCTTCGCTATCGACTCCGCGTTCGCAGCGCTGGTACAGCTTCTGGTCCGCGCCTGAAGCTCTTGAAAGCGAGCCGAGCTGATAACGCTTCACAGAAAGGATTGTTTTTATGGACGCAGAGACGACCGCAAAATGGTATGTAGTACACACATACTCGGGATATGAAAACAAGGTCGCCCAGAACATCGAAAAGGTAGTCGATAACAGAAAGCTCCGCGATACCATTCAAACGGTGCGTATCCCTGTTGAGACTATCGAGGAGACAGGCGCAGACGGGAAGAAGAAGGAAACCGAATCAAAGCTCTTCCCGAGCTATGTACTTGTAAAGATGGTCATGACGGACGAAAGCTGGTATATCGTCAGAAATACCCGCGGAGTTACCGGATTCGTGGGCCCCGGTTCAAAGCCGGTCCCGCTTACCGATAAAGAGGTCGAAGCCTTGGGCGTGGATATAAGAAAGGTCCAGACAAGCGTAAACTTCAGCGAGGGCGACGAGGTAACAGTCTCAGGCGGCCCGTTCGACGGCTGGGTAGGAGTAGTTAAAGCCGTCAATCTCGAGGACCAGACCGTAGATATCTCGGTATCTATGTTCGGCCGCGAGACGCCGGCGACGCTGCCGGTTTCACAGGTCAAAAAAGTCGGGGAATGATTTCCCGGCAAGTGGGAGAACCGAAATATTTAACGGTTCGCCAGTCGGCAAGCGCACGCTGTCCGTTTCAAAGATAATGCGGACGGTAACGGAGGAAGATCCGCGCAGGAGCGCCTGCCATTACCACAATTTTTGGAGGAATAAATTTTATGGCACAGAAAGTTACAGGAATTATCAAGCTGCAGATTCCCGCGGGTAAAGCCACTCCCGCGCCGCCGGTAGGTCCGGCGCTTGGTCAGCACGGCGTTAATATCGTCGCCTTCACCAAGGATTTCAATGAGAGAACCAAAAACGATATCGGTCTTATCATCCCGGTAGTTATCACCGTTTATGCCGACCGTTCGTTTACATTCATCACCAAGACGCCGCCGGCCGCCGTTCTTATCAAGAAGGCCTGCGGAATCGAGTCCGGCTCCGGAACTCCCAACAAGACCAAGGTGGCGAAGCTCACCAAGGATCAGGTGAGAGCGATAGCCGAGCAGAAGCTTCCCGACCTCAACGCAGGTTCGGTCGAAGCGGCAATGTCGATGATCGCCGGCACTGCCCGCTCTATGGGCGTGACCGTCGAATAATCGAATAACAGATTATTTTCATCCAAGTCCGGGCGCGCGGATACGTAAACTCGCGGCAAGCGCAAGGGATAAAGTCGCGGGGATTCTGAGAAACGGTCCCCCGTCAAAAAATCCCGCCGAAGGCGCTCCGCAACTAACTACTATTCCCGCCCGATGTGGGAGGTTTCATTAACCGCTTAACCACAACCTTATTTATTAAAGGAGTAAACTTAAATGAAACACGGTAAAAAATATACAGACAGCTTAAAGACTGTCGACAGAACTAAAGTATACGATTCTTTAGAGGCCTGCGAGCTCTGCGCTAACAATGCCAAGGCAAAGTTTGACGAGACCGTAGAGGTCCATATCCGTCTCGGCGTAGACTCCCGTCACGCCGATCAGCAGGTCCGCGGCGCCGTTGTTTTGCCGAACGGAACCGGCAAGACCGTAAGAACCCTCGTTTTCTGCAAGGAAGACAAGTATGAGGACGCAAAGGCCGCGGGCGCGGACTATGTGGGCGGTCTTGATTACGTGGATAAGATCATGAAGGAAAACTGGATGGACTTCGACGTTGTTATCGCTTCTCCCGACATGATGGGAGTCGTAGGGCGTTTGGGTAAGGTCTTAGGTCCTCGCGGACTCATGCCCAACCCGAAGGCGGGTACGGTCGCTCCCGACGTTGCGAAGGCTGTGACCGAAGCTAAGGCCGGTAAGATCGAATACAGACTCGACAAGACCAATATCATCCACTGCCCGATAGGAAAGGCTTCCTTCGGTAAGGAGAAGCTTGCGGAAAACTATGAGACTCTTCTTGAAGCGGTCGTAAAGGCAAAGCCCGCCGCCGCAAAGGGTCAGTATCTCAAGTCGGTCACCATCTCCTCTACCATGGGCGTGGGAATCAAGTGCAACACCGCTAAGTACGGGGTTTAAGCTGCGGATTTCGGATATCGGAGATCGGGCTTTAGGAGAATCCCTTTTTCGGGGACGGACTTAAGCCGAGAATTAACCGGACTGCCGACAGAAAACAGAATAAAATTTTAAGCGGCATGGCCCAAAAGGTTATGCCGCTTTAAACAGTGTTTTCTTTAATCGGAATGATTTTATGCGGCAGCGTCTTTACAAGTCGTTATGGGCAAAGAATAAGAGCTTTCAAACAGCGATTACTTAAAAGGCAGTGAAATTTGTTGGAGAAGTGTATTATGAAAAGATACGCAAGCGTAATCATTGCAGTGGTGACATTGCTATGGTGTTTTACATTATCAGCCTGCGGAAATAAATATGTAAGCCATTATAATGCTATGCTGATGGTAAGGGAAAATGCCCCAAATAAAGCGTCGGTTTCATTTGACAGTTTTAGCGGAACATATGTAATAATGAAGAACAAAAGCGCAGATGAGGTGTTTATAAATTATGAAGCGGCGTTGGGAGAAGGAAATATAAAGGTTTACTATGATTTTGACGGTGAAAAGCTGAGCTTATTTGAAATTGGAGCTAACGGTTCCGTTGAAGGAAAAACCGAAGCTTTCACAGGCAATAAAACGATTTACATAATAATTGAATCGGACGGTAAATGCTCCGAGGGAAGTTTTTCGTTTGCCTTGGAAAAATCAGAAAAGTAAATTTCCGCTTGCCAAGACGTTGCAAACCCCTTTAGGAACTAAAGGGCGCACTTCTATACATAGGTCCGGCGACCATGTATCGTGCGCGTGGCGCGGCTTCCTTTCCGGCAACAGAAAGCCGACCTCGGAGAGGATTAGTCTTTTTGCTCTGTCAGAGGACTTCATCCCCCTTGCGCCGCTAAAGCGGCTATCCTAAGTGTATTTGCCGAAAAGCTAAATCCGTTTCGCGGGTTTAGCTTTTTAACAATTCTGATAATTTAATACCAAAAGATTGACCGTTGACATACCGACTCCTCGTCGAAAATGCCGGCGGTCTTTTTATCAGATATACTGTTATATGGCTGACTGTTATTCTGTGTGTCTCTTATTGTTTTTTTTATGAATCAAGACCGTAAAGTCTGAAGGCGTTTTCTTCGGTTATCTTTGCTACGTCCTCCCACGCTATCCCCCTTATCTCACCGACCTTCATCGCTATGAACGGTATAAGGCCGCTGTGGGAGCGTTCGCCGCGGTGCGGCTCGGGTGACATATACGGGCAGTCGGTCTCAAGAACCAGCCGTTCAAGCGGCATATTCTTTACCACCTCGCAGGCTTTCTTTGCGTTTTTGAAGGTAAGAGCGCCCGTGAAGCCGATATACATCCCAAGCCCCAGGACCTCTTTTGCGGTCTCCCGGGAGCCCAAGAAGCAGTGCATTACCCCGCGCGGCTTAAGCTCTCTGAGTATCTCCATGCAGTCTCCGACCGCGTCGCGGCAGTGAACGATAACCGGCAGGTCGAGAGAATTCGCAAGCTCGACTTGTTCGCGGAAGAGTTTTTTCTGTTTTTCGCGGTCGAATCCTTCATAGTGATAGTCAAGACCGATTTCGCCTATCGCCTTGACTTTTTTTGATGAAAGCGCAAGCTCGCGAAGTTCGGAAATGGTTTCGGGGGTATATTTTTCTGTATTTTCGGGGTGAAGTCCCACTGAGGTATAAAAGCGCTTATATTTTTCGGAGGTCCTGAGACCGAAGATTGAAGATTCAAGATCGGTGGAAGCATGCATAGCGCCGGACAGTCCGGAAGCGAAGAGGGAATCCAAAAGCGTGAAAGCGTCGTCGGAAAACGCGTTATCGTCGTAGTGGCAGTGGGTATCGAAGATATGAGAAAGAGTCATGATATTTTCCTTTCGGCAATTATTTTGCGCGGGAGTATTGAAAACGCGGGAAGAGTGTGGTACAATATAGGAGAAAAGGATATTCCGTGAGATAAATATAGCATATTTTTGAGGGATTTTCAAGAGGAAGCAGCTAAGTAGACGGCAGAATTCAGAAATCAGACGTCAGAATTTCAAGGCTTCGCCTTCGGCGAGGAATTTAAAATATTGAAATTGGAAATAATGCGAGCGGAATGTACGCTCACATGTGGGGAATATTGCAGTTGCAATTGCAATTGCAGTGCGGGAGGGCGCAGCCCGCGGACGGCCGTATGGCCGGACGGACTCGCCGGACAAAGGACGGCGAGTCGTGCGCGTAAGCGCGCCGGGCTGCGCCCGGGGTGGGTGTCAGAAAAGGAAAGACAAGCAGAAGGTCGTTGGGAGCGAAAGCCGCACCCGCGCCTTTATCTCGCCGACGGTTAAGCGCAGAAATATGTAGCTACAACTTCTGACTTCTGAATTTCATTTTGCGTATAAAACGAGCCGAGCCGACTGAAACTACGGTTTTCTACTCCTACCCCTCGCTGTGCTGATACCGAGGGCGAATCGCGGCGGCGGGATTTGCTGCTTTACTGCTGAATTACTACCGACTGCGCCCACCCGCCCTCCCTTGCCCGCAAATCCCGCCGCCGCTATCCCGATCCCATATCGTTAAATAAAAAAATTAAAATAAAGGAGCTCAAAACTATGTTGCCAACACTTTTCCCGAACGGCCTAAAAAAAGCCTTCACCCTCAGCTACGACGACGGCTGTTATGACGATCTTAAGCTTATCGAGCTTATGAAAACCTATCAAGTACGCGGAACCTTTAACGTCAGCTCCGGCATTACAAGAGCCGAAGGCACAGAGCCTACCGGTCACTGGGAGAGAATGACGAAAAGCGAGAGAAAAGCCTATAACCAGGACTTTATCGAGGTCGCAGTTCACGGCGAGACTCACCGCGATTTCACAAAAATCACCGAGCCCGAGCTTGTATACGAGATAATGGCTGATAAGGCCGCGCTCGAAAAGGAATTCGGCGGGGTGACGCGCGGCGCTGCATACCCCTACGGGAGCTTTAACGACCTGAGCGTGGAGATACTTAAGCGCTGCGGTATCAAATACTGCCGCACCGTCTGGAGCGACTATTCTCTGAATATGCCGACCGACTGGCTAAGGCTTCGTCCGACCGCTCATCACGACGATCCGAAGCTTCCGGAGATTATCGAGACGTTTTTAAACGAGGAACCGAAACAGCCGAGAATGTTATATATCTGGGGCCATGCTCCCGAATTCAAGCTCCACGGAAACTGGGAGATGATGGAGGAATATCTTAAGAAGCTTTCGGGACTTGAGGACGTATGGTACGCGACAAATATCGAGATCTGCGAGTACGACCTTGCCGCCAAAGCTCTTGAATACTCCGCGGACGGGAAGTGCGTATATAATCCGACCGCGAAAACAGTATGGCTCGGCAAGTTCGGCGAGACCGTAACCGTAGCCCCGGGCGAGACTGTAAAGCTGTAAAAATTTAAAGCGCTGCTGTGAAGATACGGCGGCGCTTTTTGAGAGAAAAATAAATAAATATCCAAAGGCTTAACCGGGGATTACAATGCAAAAATCCCGCCGCAGGTCATTGTGCGACGGGAAAATGCGGTGGTGGACCCGATGGGACTCGAACCCACGGTCTCCGCGTTGCGAACGCGGCGCTTTACCAACTAAGCTACGAGCCCGAAGACTTAAGTCAGCTTTTATATTTTATAACTTTTTTTCGGATTTGTCAAGTACTTAGTTGACTTTTTTTCAAAAATGATTAAAATAGTAATTAGTGACAAATTTTTTCCGAACGGAGCTGATTTTTTATGCTTTTAGCACTCCAGATCATTTTGGGCATAGCCGCGGCGCTCGCCGTGATCCTTATCGTCCTTGCAATCCTAATTGCAAACCGCACCTACAACGTCACCTGCTATCATTCGGACAGCGCGAAGGCCCGCCACAACGATCCCCATATCGAATTCGGCGAGGAGCAGTACAAAAACCTTACCGGAAGGATCCACGCGCTTGTATCCTCAGCCGAAGAGGAGAAAGCGGAGGATGTAAAGATAAGATCCTCGCACGACGGAACGGAGCTTTACGGGCGTTTCTACAGATTTTCCGATTCAAACATCGTGAATATATTCTTCCATGGCTATCGCGGGACCGCTTTAAGAGACGGCTGCGGATGCTTTGACATGTGCAGAAAGAACGGGATGAACGCGCTGTTTGTAGATCAGAGAGCGAACGGAAGATCCGGCGGCAACGTGATAACCTTCGGGATACTTGAGCGGCTCGACTGCCGCGACTGGGTCAATTACATAAACGAGAGATTTAACGGGGATGTAAAGATAGTTCTTTCGGGAGTATCTCTCGGCGCGGCGACGGTTTTGAACGCTTCTGATCTCGATCTTAAAAACGTCAGGTGCATAATCGCGGACTGCGGATTCACATCCCCGAAGGAAATAATCTGCAAGGTCGCGAGCGAGGGAGGATATCCGGTATCGATATGCTGGCCGCTTTTGAAGATAAGCTGCAAGCTAAGAGCGCATTTCGATCTTGAAGAGACGAGCGCTGTTGAAGCTGTCGCGAAGACTTCCATCCCGATAATGATAATCCACGGCGACGACGATAGATACGTGCCGTTTGAGATGGGAGAGAAGCTGTATGAAGCCTGCGCGTCGGAGAAGAGGTTTTTGAGGGTGAAAGGCGCTCCGCACGCGGCGAGCTATATGGTTGATACCGAGGGGTATGTTGCGGCTTCGATGGAGTTTATCGGGAAGCATTTAGAGGGTTAGAGGTTAGAGGGATAGAGGTTAGAGGATGAGGGAATCGGCTTTTGGTTGCCGGGAGTAAGACTGACCGTATTTTCTCGTTCAGACTGTGAATCCTGCAGCTGAGCTTTACTGATGCTATCTTATAACTTTCTAATCATCTATCCTCTAAGAGGGTTATATCGCCGTGGTTTCAACGTATCGAATACGGATTAAATTCTCGCGGCTTTATCAAAAATTGGGGCGGCAAAACGGCTTGCATAATATTAACCGCAGTATTCCGCCGCTGAATTTACTGCTGTACTGGGATAACGCTTTGCTATCTGAACCTATAGTTTCCTGCTTCTGAATATCATTTCTTTCTGATACCCGGGTTGAGCAAAATCCTTTTTTTGACGTCATAGGGACGACGTCAAAAAAAGGGTGGGGAGACCCCCGGCGAGGGTCTCCCCACGCAAAAACAGTCCACCGGACTGTTTTTGCTCCCCCGTCCTGCGCTCGCTTCGCTGGGGGTGTTTCGCGCCTGCGGGCGCGACCAAAGGGCCAGCCCTTTGGAATCCTGCGGCCTTTTGAGGAAAGGCCGGCGAAACCTTTTTAGTTCCAATTCCCTCACATTCCAAATCAGGAGAGTAACCATGAAACCGTCCGAAAAAACAAACGTAATGCGTCTTCTTGAACAAAATAAAATCCCCTATAAAAGCTACTCCTATTCCCAAACCTCCGCTGTGAGCGGCTCAGAAGTCGCCGCAGCGCTCGGAGAGGATCCCGACCGCGTTTTCAAAACCCTCGTCACAAGGGCCGCTTCCGGTTCCTATTACGTCTTTATGGTCCCGGTAGAGTCCGAGCTTGATCTCAAAAAAGCCGCGAAGGCTGTCGGAGAAAAAAGTATCGAGATGATAAAATCAAAGGAGCTCCTACCGCTGACGGGATACATCCACGGCGGTTGCTCCCCAATCGGGATGAAAAAGCTCTTCCGCACGACTTTAGACGAAACCGCTTCGCTGTTTGATACCGTATTTTTCAGCGCCGGGAAAATCGGTTATCAGGTCGAGGTCGCCCCGGATGATCTTAAAAAGCTGGTTCCGTTTGAGTATGCAGATATCACGGTTTAAAGCAGCGTGAGAGAAAGCCGTGAAAAGACTATTAACTATACTTATAATTTGCACGGTTATTTTAACCGGATGTAACGCTAAAGCTCTTGACAGCGCGTATATCCGGGCGGATATTTCAAGCGGAGTCGTCGGCGAAATTATGGATAATATCGGCATTTCCGGAGATTTTTCGAGGTTTTATTATGTAGTGCCGAAGGATGTGCGAGCGGAGCTTGATGAAATAATCGGCGGTCAGATTCTTTGACTGACAGTGGAGCGCCCGGCGGGTAAACGTGGATTGCCGATTTATCCGTCGGCTTCCGCTTATGCCTTTTCGTTTCTCCCCGCAATCTCAACGATCCTCGCGCCCAGCGCTTTGGCTTCATCCTCCGAATGCGTGACCAAAATCACCGTGCTTTCCTTTGTCAGCTCATTTATAAGCTCCGTGACCTTCGGAAGCGTTTCGCCGTCTATTCCTTTGAACGGCTCGTCAAGTATAAGAAGCTCGGGCCCGCAGCAGAGCGCGCGAGCTATCGAAGCTCTTCTTCGCTCCCCTCCCGAGAGCTCGCTCACGGGCTTTCTTTCAAGACCTCCCGAAAGTCCTAACTTTAGAAGTATTTCCTCCTCGCGGCCGGTATCTTTCATCACCGCGCGGCAGTTTCCGAGGGCGCTGAGCCTTTCTATCAGCCTGTCCTCCTGAAAAACCGCGCCCACGTTTTCGATATCCGAAAAGACTTCGCCGCCGTCCGGCTTTATAAGCCCGAGTATCATATTCAAAAGCGTTGTCTTTCCGGCTCCCGAGCGTCCCATGAACGCTACTTTCTCGCCGTCTTGTATCTCTATGCTGAAGTTTTCTATAACTCTTTGTTCCCCGAAGGATTTATCTACATTTTTAAGCCGTATCATTTTCCTATCCCCACCGCCTTTTTCTCTATAAACCGAATCGCCGACATGAACAGCTTTTCAAATATCGCGCTCACCGCGATTATTACAGCGGTCCAGGCAAGAAGATCCCCGGTCTCAAAATAAAGCTTCGCGCGATACAGTCTTTCTCCGACCGAGCCCGTAGAGATCCCTATAACCTCGGCGGCGACTCCGCTTTTCCAGCATAAACCGAGCGCTACCGAACATGCCGAGCAGATAAACGGCAGAAGCTGCAAAAAGTCGATATAGATAAGCTTTTTAAGCTTTCCCATCTTAAATACCTTCCCCATCTCCGAAAGCGACGGATCCAAAGCTTCTATCCCCTCTAAGATATTTAAATATATTACTGGAAATACCATTAAAAAGGATATGAACATACTCAGGTTTCTGCTCCCGAACCATATAAGAGCAAGAATTATGAACGAAGCCACGGGCGTGGCCTTTATCACCGATGTTATAGGCTCTAAAAGCGCTTTCATCAGCGGGAATTTTGCCGAAAGAGCCGCTAAAAGCGTTCCCAAAATAAGCGCGGAGAAAAATCCCGTGAGGATTCTTAAGGATGAAAACGCCAGCGCTTTATAGAAGTCCCGCTCCCCTAAAAGCTCTATAAGCCGCCTTAAAGCGGTGAGCGGAGAGCAGATTATAAGTTCGCTGTTTATAAAACGGCTCGTAACCTCCCAGATCAAGATCCAGAAGGCTGCGGCCGAAATTTTTATCGCGATTTTTTTCGCTTTTGTTTTAAAGTTCTGTCCTCTTAGCATATTAGCACAATTTGTTTCCATGTCTGAAATTGAGGGCTTGTAATAATTAGTAATTAGAAATTGTAATAGAATCCGTCGTCGGGAAGAGCGCCGCCCACCGAAGCGGGATCCGCGCCGTTATAAAGAACGCTCAGGTATGCCTTCAGGTTTGTTTCAAGATCCTCTCCGGTCAGGAAAACTATGTTGCAGTAGGGTATGGCCTTTTTCGCGACTCCCTCGGCCACTATGTCGTATTTTCCGACCAGCGCCGCCGCTTCGTCAACGTTCGAGTTCACATACTCGGCCGACGCCGCAAAATCGTTCATAAATGTCTTTACGGCGTTCGGGTTAGCTTCAAGAAATTCGTTTCTCACGACGGTAACTCCGGTAACGAGCTGCGTGCCGTCTATCTTGTTCCACTCCTCGGTGAGATCGAATACTATCCTGAGATTTTCGTTCTGATTCATAGCCACTGTCACATAAGGCTGGGGAAGCACCGCGATAGCGTCTGCGGATTCAGACATCTTCGCCGCGACCTCCGTCGCTTCCGAGAGATATTCTACCGTGAGATCCTTTTCGGGGTCGAGACCGTTCTCCCTTAAAATGTAGTTGAAAACATACTCGGGAGTGGTTCCCTTTCCTGTCGAATATACCGTCTTGCCGCGGAGGTCCGAAATTTCCTTGAGGGGCTCCTCGGCGTTTTCCGCGGAAGCGGGATCGGACGCTGCAAGGACGTAAAGAACTCCGAGGGTGTTTATCCCAACGGCGGTAATGCCGCCCTCCGTCTTATTATAGAGCACCGAAGCGAGGTTCGCAGGCACGTTTGCAACGTCTATGTCGCCGTTTACCAAAAGTCCCACTATCTCGTCGGCAGTACCGAAGATCTGCACGTCATACTTTACCGAGGTGTTGCCGTTGTCAGAATCGTCCATCAGCTTGACCATTCCCATGGTTGTAGGTCCCTTGAGGGAAGCGATTTTAACGGTATCTGTCTCGGGGACGGTTTCTACGTTTTCCTCCAAAGCCGCGTTTTCTTCATCCGAAGAATCGTCCGGCTCGGCCGCGTTTGCAGCCGCGTTATTTCCCGCGTCGGGATTTTCCGGTTCGGGACCGCTTTCGGATCCGCATCCGGAAAAAGCGGCCAGAACAAGCGTAAGCGCTAAAACTACTGCTAAAAATCTTTTTAAGCTCATAAAAAATCTCCTTAATTATTTTTTGGGGGATCGTATACTATGTAACCCCCGGGGAATACGTTCACCCTGCCGGACTCCGAAAGCTTTGCGATCGCCCTGAAAAAGCTTGAACGGGATATCCCTATCGTCCTTGCAAGCTCGTCACGTGAGGATTTTACAAGGACCTCTCCGTTCACGGCTTCGGTCTGAAGATATGTCATCACCCTTTCGGTGCAGTCCTCCGTCATAAGGATCCTGAGCCGTTTGGCGAGATATATCATCTTCTCGTTGCAAAGTCTCACATAGCGGTACATAAGCGCGTTATCGCTTGCTAAAAGCCTTGAGAACTCTGTTTTAGGGATGAAGAGCACCGATACGTCGGTTCTCGCCTTGAGTCTTGTAGGCATTCTGTCCTTAGCGAAGACGTTGCATATACCGAATTCGCCGCCGCGTTTTAAAACGGATACCGAGCTGTTATCGCCGGCTTCGACGGTAACGCTCCCGCTGAGTATCACCCCCACGCAGTCCGCGCCGCCGTATTCCTCGGTAATAATGTCGGAACGTGAAAAGCGCGCGAGATACCCCTCGCGAAAGCTTGAAAGCTCAACGCCGTCAAAAAGCCGCGAAGCCCGAAGCCCCAAAACGATCGTTTTAACATCTGAGTCTGTCATATTATTATATCCTCTTTTTATTTATAAATTATAGCCTGAATGAAAACATTTTGTAAACAACCGTCTCAAATTATACTATATTGTTGTGAGGATGTCAAGACGCTAACAGAGATCAGATGTCAGAAATCAGAAGTCAGAATTTCAAGGGGTTCGCCTGCGGCGAAGATTTTGAAAATCGGGGATAGCGCGGGGAATGTATACTCATGGGAAGCGTGAAAGAAGATCACGCCCGTTTCTATCTTCTAACCCTCTAACCTCTAACCGTCTAAAAGTCTCCCTCGTTCTTATCGCCCCGACGGCTTAACGCAAAACATACAGTCAGCAGCCTCTGACTTCTGACCTCTGATCTCTGTCTTCTAATCGCCCCTGTGTATGCTGATTTTCTCATATTTTTCAAACATATGTTTCCTATTTTGCTTCCAATTATTTCCATTATCCCCGAAAATGAGAAAAAATCTTAAAAAATTCTGAAATTGTTACTCTTTTGTAATTGCTATTTTCAAAAAAGCGTGGTATGATATATGTATTAGCGTATCAGCGGTCAGCTGATGATATTTTCCTGTGAAATTTTCATTTGATATTGATATATATAAAATACAATTACTAACGGTTTGGAGATATAATATGGAAAAGTTTATAATAAGAGGTGGGCGTCCGCTTCGCGGAGAGGTACTTATAAGCGGAGCTAAGAACGCCGCCGTTGCGGTCGTAGCCGCTGCTATTTTGTCGGACGAGCCCTGCGTGCTTGAAAACGTCCCCGAGATCAGAGATATAAACGCCTGCGTCAAGATCCTTTACGAGATGGGCGCGAGCATTAAGATTATAGATAAGAACACGATAAGAATTGACGCAAGGAGCATTACGGACCCGGTCGTTCCGTATGAGCTCGCAAGAGCCTGCCGCGGGTCGAGCTATTTTTTGGGAACCCTCCTCGGGCGCTTTCATAAGGCCGACGTTCCGATGCCGGGCGGGTGCGATCTCGGCGACAGGCCGATAGATCAGCATCTTAAAGCCTTTAATACGCTCGGAGCGACATATTCTATCGACGGCGGCGTGGTAAGTCTGCGCGCGGATCATCTGATCGGCAGCCAGATCTACTTCGACATAGTTACCGTCGGCGGCACTATTAACGCCATGTTCGCGGCTGTCAAGGCCGAGGGCCTTACGGTCATAGAGAACGCAGCAAAAGAGCCCCAGATAGTTGATCTCGCTAACTTCTTAAACTCAATGGGCGCGGATATCATGGGCGCGGGAACTGACGTTATTAAAATACGCGGAGTAAAATTCCTTAAAGGCGTTACTTACGGTATAATCCCCGATCCGATAGAAGCGGGAACATATATGGTCGCGGCGGCGGCGACTAAGGGCGACGTTCTTATCAAGGGCGTTATCCCGAAGCACCTTGAGTCCATTACGGACAAGCTTAGAAAAGCCGGGGCGTTCGTGGAGGAATTCGACGAAGCGATACATGTCAGCGCCGAGGGAAGGCTTATGAAGACGAGCTTCAAGACTATGCCGCACCCGGGATTCCCCACCGATATGCAGCCGCAGTTTTCGACCATGCTCACCACCGCCGAGGGCGTGAGCGTAGTTACCGATACTATCTTTGACAACAGATTTAGGTATGTGAACGAGCTAAGGCGCTTGGGAGCAGATATCACAGTTGAAGGCACTACCGCGGTTATTCAGGGCGTTGACGAGCTCAGCGGGGCGACCGTCAAGGCTACAGACTTAAGAGCCGGAGCAGCGCTTGTGATCGCGGGGCTTATGGCGAACGGCGTTACGGTCGTTGAGGATATCTATCACATCGAGCGCGGATATGAAAATATCGACGACAAGCTTCGCTCGCTCGGAGCGGATATCGAAAGAGCGACCGACTACGATAAGACCAGGATGGCGATTTAGAGGTTAGATAATTAGATAGTTAGAAAGTTAGACAATTATATTACCAGAGAATAGATTTTTTTAAGCTGTCGCCTTTGGGCGACGCTTTGTTTAAGGAGTGTGGGATATGGCTCAGATATATCCTCTTTTTTCATCAAGCTCGGGAAATTCCTGCTTTATCGGGACTTTGGACGGAGGAATTCTGATAGACGCGGGGACGAGCTGTAAAAGGCTTTGTTCGGCGCTTTTGCGCTGCGGGATATCTCCTGCGGCCGTAAAAGCGATTTTTATCACCCACGATCATTCGGACCACATCTCCGCGCTTCGGGTATTCACCAAAAATTATCCCGTACCGGTTTACGCTTCGGGAGCCACTCTTAAGTATCTCGAAAATTCCGACAGCGTATCCCCAAAATCTAAGCTTTCCGTCGCAAGCGAATCCGGAGTAGATGAGTCGGGATTTTTCGTCAGGGCATTTCATACTCCGCACGACGCTATGGAGAGCGTATTCTACAAAATAACCGCACCGGACGGCAAGACGGCATGCGTTTGCACCGATCTCGGATATGTTCCGGAAAATATACATAACGAGCTCAAGGGATCGGAGCTTGTTCTTTTGGAATCAAACTACGACGAGAGAATGCTCGAGCTCGGGCCGTATCCCCCGCCGCTCAAAAAAAGGATCAGGGGCGAGCTCGGACATCTTTCAAACGCCGACAGCGCAAAAGAGGTCAGATCTCTGATATTCTCCGGCACTGAAAGAATAATCCTCGGCCACCTGAGTCAGCACAACAACACCCCCGCGGTCGCCGAAAAAACGCTTTTAAACGAGCTCGGAAGCGAGCTGGTCAGAAACCGGGACTATCTTCTTTCGATAGCTCCGGTTGAAAATCCGGGAACGGGGGTGAGCTTCTGAACGTCAACGTTATTTGCGTAGGAAAGCTCAAAGAGGAGTACTGGCGGGAAGCCTGCCGGGAATATTTAAAGCGCCTTGGGGCGTTCGGCAAGGCTTCGGTAACAGAGCTTAACGAGTCAAGACTGCCGTCAGAGCCGACCGAGGGAGATATCAGAGCCGCGCTTAATTCCGAATCGAAGCTGATGAAGCCGTATCTCTTGCAAAAATCATGCCTGAACGTCGCGATGTGCGTAGAGGGGATTCAGCTTTCAAGCGAGGAGCTTGCAAAGAAGCTTTCGGGAGCGGCTTCGGGCGGTTTGGGGACCGTAAATTTTTACATAGGGAGCTCTTACGGGATGTCGGAGGAGATAAAAAGCTCCTGCGACCTTAAGCTCTCGATATCGAAAATGACTCTTCCGCACCAGCTCTGCCGGGTAGTGCTTTTAGAGCAGATTTACCGAGCGTTTATGATAAACAGCGGAGGGAAATACCATAAGTAGAGGTTAGAGGGTTAGAAGGTTAGAAGTTAGAATTGGAAGCGCTTTAAAGAAATGCGAGCGCAGGAAGGGGAGAAAAAACAGTCCGGCAGACTGTTTTTTCGTGGGGAGACCTTGCCGGGGGGCTACCCTTTTGACAGCCAATGCTGTCAAAACCTGCCCGGCTCGGATACAAGCTAATAGCAAAAATCAGAAGCAGACAGCTTAACCGCATGTCCGGCTTCTGACTTTTTTCTCCGTAACCCCTAATAATTTCTAACCCTCTAACCCTCTAACCTTCTATCCTCTAAAAGCAACCCGCTCATTACGTACTCCCCGCTCGGGCAGAGCTTAAGAGCTCTGCGGTCAAGAAGCTTGAAATCACGGCCGCCGTTGTCCCACCAGACGGAGAGCGTACCGTGCTCGCGCGCGTTTTTGACGAAATATCTGCACCACTCGTACCTGTCGGTCGGGTTATTTTTATCTATGATCCCCATCTCTCCGAATATTACCGGCACTCCTTTTGAGACAAATTTTTCGTACGCTTTTGAGAATATCTCATCAAGCACCTTCTCAGCGTGTCGGTTGAATTCCGTCTTTTCGGGATCCGGCGTCAGCGCAAGCCCCTGCGGGTCGTATACGTGAATGGAAGCTATCATCCTGTCCGCGGGATCCTCAGGCATTCTGAACGAAGGATCAAACGCGTGCGCGGGACCTGCGGCGTAGGAGGGAACCATAAGAAATCTCTCAGCATTCCTCCCGCCGGTCGCTCTGACGGTATCGACAAAGGTTTGGTTGAATTCGTTTATATACTCCGCAGCCTTTCGGCACCTTTCGTCGTTCATGTCAAGATGCCATTCGTTCTTGTCTCTTATCATCCTCGGCTCGTTCATGCCCTCGAAAATAAGCTTTCCCGACGCTTCCCCGAAGCTCTCCGCTATCTGTATCCATACGTCGGAAAGATACTTCTTCCCTCGCTTTGCGCCTTCGTCGGTGGGCTGGAACTCGTGGTTGTCGTGATGGATGTTAAGTATCGCGTACATCCCTTCTTCGAGCGTCCAGCCGGTTATTTCCTTGACTCTTTGCATAAATTCCGGCTCAATTATATGATTTTCATCCATATGGCGGCGCCATGATACCGGAATCCTAACCGTATTGAAGCCGAGCGCCCGCACCGCTTTTATCATCTCGCGAGTCGTGGGAGGGTTGCCCCAGGAGGTCTCTCCCGCAGGAGCGTCAAGCGTGTTGCCGAGGTTCCAGCCAAGCCGCATATCGCTTATAAGCGAATCGGAAATTTTTCTGTCCATAGTTATCCTCCGTTCCGGAAAAAAGAAGCGTTCGGATGAATCTGTCCTCCGACAGTCCCGATATCCGATATTTAATACTTAATACTTAATTCTTAATATCTAATATTTTATATCTAAATTTTTATATCCGATCTCTATTCGGGTTTTGATGATTTTATTTCGTCAAGAGGAGTGCTTAAGCCCGTCATTAAGCCGTCGTAGGGGGCTTTTGACTCCTCGAAGATCTCAAGCGCGTTTCTGTTGAAAAGGCCGTAGGATTCATTTCCGGGCGTTACGTTTCCGTTATCCCACCAAACGCAGACCTCGTTTAAACTCTTCGCCTTTGCAACGAAGTAAGCGGCCCAATCCTGGCGGTCATAGGGGTTATTCTTATTTATTATCCCCATCTCGTCTATAATTACTCCCACGCCGTTCTTGCCGTACTTATCGTAGTGCCTTTGCATAACGCTGTCAAGCTCGCGCTTTTCCGCTTCGCCGAAGGTGCGGTAGCTCGGGTCCGAATTCATAGCCAAATTATAAGGAGTATAGGCGTGCACGGATATCATAAGCTTTCCCTCTGCGCTGTCCTTGGGCAGCTTATACGGGTCCTGAAGGGAATATTCCGGGGAGCCGCAGTATGAAGAGCAGAGAAGGAATCTGTCCGCGTTCTCAGCGCCAGACGCGCGCACGACGTCCACAAACTTCTGGTTGCAGTCGTTTATCACCTCGATAGCCTCAAGGCACTGCTGATTATTATAATCTATCCACCACTCGTTATTAGTGCCGGTAAGTCTCGGCTCGTTCATCGACTGGAAGATAAGGTGCTGATCGTAATTCTTAAAGCGTTCCGCGATCTGAGTCCAGATCTTTTCGATATAATTCACGCTCTCCTCGCTATGCTCCTTGGTAGGGTAGTAGAAGTCGTTATCGTGATGGGAGTTAAGGATCACGAACATGTCGTCAGAAAGGGCGTAATTAACGATCTCCTCAACTCTTTGCATCCACTCCTCCTCTATCGTATAGTCGGGCGCGCCGGAGGTATGAAGTCCCCACGAGGTCGGGATCCGGATAGTATTGAATCCGAGCTCATGAATCTTATCTATCATTTCCTTAGTCGTGACCGGCTGTCCCCAAGAGGTTTCGCCGTCGGGCGCGTCAAGAGTATTCCCGAGATTCCACCCAAGGCCCATTTCATCAAGGATCTCGTCCATAGTATATTTCTCGGAGCTTTCCGAAGCCGAGTTATGGCTGTTTTCGGAAATATCCGGAGCTTTTTTATTTTCCGAGCAGCCCGAAGCCGTCAAAGCGAGCAGGCCCGCAAGGAGTAAAGCGATAATTTTTTTCATAGCAAGGTCTCCTTTCACTCTTCGCTCAGAGAGCGTTTTAATAATTATATATCAGAGAGGAGAAAAAGTCAAGGGAGGGGCATTCAGATGTGGCCAAGGCGGCCACATCAAGAATACAGAAGTCAGATGTCAGATGTCAGAACTTCAAGGTGTCGCCTATGGCGACGATTTTTAAAATAATGAATAATGCGGGCGATTTAGACACTCCCGCATTCAAGAAGACAGAGGTCAGAAATCAGATGTCGGAATTTCAAGGTTTTGCCTTCGGCAAAGAAGACGGTTCGGGGATTATTTAGAGCGCTTAATCGATAATTCGGCAATTTTTAGATGAAAACCGATTTGCATGAGCTGCGGGCGCTCAATCCCGCTGCTTTTGATGATTCGCCGTTGCTAACCGCTTTCCGATTCTCACTTTTTTCGCCTAAATGCGGGCGATTTATACGCTCACAAAAAGAGTTTATTCGAGCATTGAATGTTGTAACGTTGTCAATTTGGTTTGGCTTGACTGCGAAAGAGTGTATCGGAATAGCAGAACTAATAACTAACGCTCTAAAAACGTAAAAAGCACAAAGCATGGGAAAACCCGGTACTTTGCGCTTTTGATTTTAGATTTTTGTCTTAGGATTATTTATAAGCGGGAATATCCGAGAGCGCCCGTTCCGCACAAACTATTCCCGTTTTTAATTCTTCTACGAAGAAATTCCGAAATCCGATTTCTTTATGCATGCTATCATTACAGAGCATATCCTACCCCAACATCCCGCCCTCAACCTTCCGTTTACCCATCCTCGCGCATAAACGCGCGGCTCCCATCCGCAACTGTCCGCACTATCCGCACTTCCCGCCGCTATTTGCCCCGCAAATCCAAAATTCCCTTTGCACGAAGAATCGCTATCTGCGTTTTCGCGTCCGGGATCTCATCCCGCAAGACCATCTCATACGCCTTCTGATACGGAACCTTTACCACGTCCACAAATTCCTCCGGGTCAAGATGCTGGCCGCCTGAAAAGCTCAGGCCCTCCGCAAGATACATCCAGATCGTCTCGGTATCATAAGCGACCGTCGGATAGAGCTTTCCGATCAGAGTGAATTTTTCCGCAGTCGCGCCGATCTCCTCCGAAAGCTCGCGGATTCCGCACTGAAGCGGCTCTTCGCCGGGCTCTTTCTTTCCGGCCGGGATCTCCGTAAGAACTGTCTTGAACGGATATCTGAACTGCTTGACCATGTAAATATTTCCGTCGCTGTCAAGCGGCAGAACGCATACCCCGCCCGGGTGCTTTATGATCTCTCTCACCGATTCCTTCCCGTCCTCAAGCATCACCTTATCGCGCCAAAGCTTTACCACTACGCCGTCATAAATCTGTTCGGTCGAGAGGGTTTTCTCAAATAAATGCGAATCCATTTCCGTCACCTCAATAGTCTATGTATCTGACGACCGCGACGACTCTGCCAAGAATCGATACCTCGTCAAGAAAGATCGGCGGCATCAGATCGTTTTCGGGTTGAAGCCTGAACCGTCCGTTTTCTTTATAGAATCTTTTAACGGTCGCTTCGCCTTCCGGCGTCATCGCAACCACGATATCCCCGTTTTCCGCGACGGGAGACTGTTCTACGATCACCGTATCGCCGTCTAAAATAGCGGCGTTTATCATCGATTCACCGCGGACCTTAAGCGCGAAAAGCTTCCCTTCGTAGTGCTTTTCTGGCTTAAAGCCGAGATATCCCTCTATCTGTTCGATAGCGGTGATCGGCTGGCCGGCGGTGACGGTCCCGATTATCGGAACGCGGATGCTTCCGTCTCCCTTGAGACGTATTGCGCGGTTGAGATTATCGCCCTGCTTTTCCAAAAGGCCCTCGTCGCAGAGCCTTTGCAGGGAGCGGTGCGCGGTTGAAGTGGATTTAAATCCGAGCTCGCCGCAGATTTCCCTGACCGACGGCACGAATCCCTCGGCAATTCGAGAGCTGACGTATTCATAAACCCGCCTGTCCTTTTCGCTTAAAGCCATCGCCATCCTCCTTTGTAAACATTAGTTCTTTTTAATAATATCATATTTCGCAGAAAAAATCAAGTGTTTTTTGAATTTTAGGGGATGGGGGAGGACTGCGAGGGGAGGATAGGCTGGGAGGGAGTGCCCAACTCGCTCACAATATGCTATAATATCATCGAGGTGATAAAAATGTCGAGAGTAGCAAAAATTGATGAAAACATATATAGTCCAAAATGCGGCAAGCACGAACGTCAGGTCAAATATGGCAAAAACAAGTCGGGGTCACAGAAATATTACTACAACGATTGCAAGCGTTACTACGCTCCCGCACCGAAGCAGCATGAATATCCGGAGAACTCGCAATTGAAATGCTTTTCTCAGGCTCATGCGGAAGACAGGCAGGTCACACCTTGGATTTAATAAGGCAAATGTCTATAACTGGATAAAAAATGAAATAATCAATCAACAAAGTGCCGAAAAACCGCTTGAAGACTTCTGGGGCTTTTAGTAAAATTGACGATTTTCAGAAGTTTAACGAGCTTGACGAGCTTTACTGGTTCATAGGCAAAAAGCCTAAAACGGAAACTAAAGAGAATGCTTATTTGATGTCGATGGCTTCCCGCAAACCGCGTATTATAGCGTGTCATCAAGTTTCAGAAGATGTATGATATAAAGGGTGAGAATCACACCTAATATATCATAGCTGACGGCTCATTTGCGGAAATAGCGAGTTATGAGGAAAGGAGCAGAAAAATGGCGAAAGGAGGGGCTATGGCTATAGGTTATACCACTATCGGCGATTATCTCCTGCCAAATATTGCATATTGTGACGAAGCATTGCATTTTGGTCACTACTCTCGGCTTCGGCAGAAGTTTCTGAAAGAAAATCACCGTGGCGTATATAACGATATGCTGCTTAGCGGTTCTCTTTGGGAACATCTCGCAGAGGTTGAGGTTTCCTGTCAAGCACGTCTGGAGCGAATAGTTTCGATGCTTGCCGAAAGCGATGGCGTTACTGAATCGTTAAAGGCGTCAGACCAGCTTGAATGGGTCCGCAAGATGAACAGTATTCGCAGCCGAGCGGAAGAAATCGTTCTTGCAGAGCTAATTTACACACTTTAACAACTGCCCTCAGGCAAACGCTTGAGGGCGGCTTTTTATTTATCCTTGTTTCTCGACTTATAAACATTAAACCTGTTTTTGCATTCTGCGCTGCAAAAGAGGTTGTCGGGGCGTTTCGCCTCAAAGACTTTGTTGCAGTGCTTACAAAGCCGCAGCGGGTTTTTCTCATCAGTCAGCATTGTGCTGAACATCATCTGTATCATCAAAAGCAGCGAATGGAAATCCCAGACGACCGTCGGCTTATCGCGCAGCTCGATGTGGTATGTTGGAGCATTACCGTCGAACGCGGCCATCGCCTGTCTGAAAAGCTCCTTTGTGTCCTCGTCATCGCTTCCCTCGTAATAAAGCAGGCTCGTCGAGAAAATGAATATCCAGTCGGTGAACTGCTGTTTCAGCCAGTCAAAACGCTCGGCATACCCCCGCTGAAACGACATATTCATAGCCGTGGGCTTGCCGCTCATCGACATAGCAAGAGCTATCATCGTAATACATTTTTGAATTGAAGATTTTAATTTAATATTGAAGTTTGAATTTATTTATGATACAATTTTTAGTAAAAGATGGGCAATGAAGATATTTCAGATGAAACATCGCCAAAATGTTTGATGAAAATTTGTTATTGCCCACTACATCAAGGAGAAAAAAATATGAAAGATAAAATGATCAATTTTTTACTAACTAACGCTAACCCGTCTATTCGCTATCGCGTCAGGTCGGAGGTGCTGCACGAGGAATTATCTGTCTCCGAAAAGGATCAATTGCAGGCGGAAATTTTGAATGAGCCGATCATACAATCTATCATAGCCTGCCAAAAGGAAAACGGTTGGCTCGGCGACGGTTTTCACGGGCCAAATAAAATCGCAGGGCCTTATGAGAATCAAGAGGTGGGTACAAAGTACTTGGGCGAAAAGCTTGTATACAAAGATACGCCTGTTTTGAAAAAGGCTATGGAAGCCTTTGTCACCACCAAGCTGAACGACCCTTGCTATCGCACAAAGGGAAGATATTTTGACGAGTTCCGCTATGCCGCAAACGGTCAGAATATCATTCGCTGCGCCTGTATTGCCCGTGCAGGTTACGATGATGTGTCGATATAAAGCCGCAGATACAGTTGGCGCTTGATTCGTTTAAGCGCGTGCTTGAAGTGGATTCGATTTTAGATATAACGAAAATCAGGAAGATCGGCGGGAAAGAGAAACGCGTATTTAACGATTATGAAAAATGGCCCTGCTATTATCATCTTGATATTCTTGCCCATACTGATTCTTGGAAAACCGATGAAAATATACAAATGCTTGCGAAATCATTTAAACAGCTTATGCGTACAGATCGCCCCGAGAAGCAGGTCGGCGGAGATTCATGGGTCGGCTATGTGCTCGGCACGACAGGCTGCATAAAAGAGGGGTATCGGCTCGGGCTTGAAGAAAACGGGGTACATTATACATATTTGGATAGATTAGAATGGTTATGCCGATGCGGGTTAGCGCCGTATCTTGAAGCGTTGCAAAGGGAAATAAAAATTTTGCAGAGTTTTGTCGATAATGATGGGATATGTATGGCTCCGATTGCAGAAAGTCAGTTAAAAGGCTTCGGCACATACAGCGGACAGCAGCTTGAAATTGATTGGAAAAACCCGACGCGGAGATTTTGCGACATAACATTTCGGGCTTTGCTAGCCCTGCATTATTCGCAGGAAGCGTGATTAGAAACACTGCCGGCGACAGCAATTCGATCATCAATCAAAAGAAATACCTTGAGGGGTACGCCGCCCAGCAAGGCTATGAAAATGTTGTCCATTATACCGACGACGGCTACTCGGGCGGCAACTTCGAGCGACCCGCTTGGAAGCAGCTTGTTTCGGACATTGAGGCGGGGAAAGTGGCGCACGTCCTTGTAAAAGATATGTCCAGAATCGGCAGGGACTATTTGCAGACAGGTTTTTATACCGAGGTACTGTTCAGACAGTATGACGTACATTTCGTCGCCGTCGGCAATAACGTTGACAGCAACGATCAGAACAGCAACGAGTTCGCGCCGTTTCTGAACATTATGAACGAGTGGTATTTGCGAGATTGCAGCCGCAAGCAGTGCGCGGCATATCAGGCTCGCGGAAGGTCGGGAAAACCTACTACAAATCACGCCATA
>CANPYR010000020.1 GCA_947588805.1 uncultured Clostridia bacterium | reverse complement strand
TCATTCTACCAGAAGTGCGGGGACATGTCTATATTTTTGTCCTTTTTCTTTTTGCGAAAGATATTGTACCTTATCCCCTTTTTGTTCAGTCTGCACAAAAATCCCTTGAAAAATTCTATCTATTTCCCTTTCACTGTTTTGGCTTTACATCTTGAAATTTGGTGGAGATAGTGCTATAATTTTGGTATCAAGTGGTATATAGTGCAATTTTGTGGATGAGCGGAGCCGAAAAAGCCTTTTAAAGCGCAGGGCGGTGGCCCTTTAAAAGCGGTTTAAAAGGCGAAATATCCGCAAAGCTCCAAGAAGGGGGTGAATCTGTTGGCCGAAAATATCGCGGAGTCGCAGACGTCGCAAATGATGAGCGGCGAGCTGCCGTATACGATAGACCAGAAGGGGAGAATGAGCTTCCCGCAGAAATTTCGGGACGTAATAGGCGACAGATTCATGCTTACCCGCGGCGCGGACCGAAGGCTCACGGCTTATTCCGAGGAAAAATGGCAGGAGCTGTTGCTGAAGATTTCGGCGCTCAGCGAAGGAAGACAGAAGGAAATTCTTAAACAGATTTATATAAAAGGCGCGATACCGGTAGAGTGCGATAAAATGGGAAGGATACTTGTCCCGCAAACGCTTCGCGAATATGCGGGGCTTCTCAAGGACGTTTATGTGGTCGGAGCGATGGATACCGCGGAGATCTGGGACAAGCAGGCTTACGAGACCTTCACGCAGTCTATCAGTCAGGACGAGATATATGCAGCTCTGAGCGCCTTGGGAGTGTAAGATTTGAAATTTTCACATTTACCGGTACTTTTGGATGAATGCATGACCGGGTTGAATATCGACCCGGAGGGGATATATATAGACGGCACCGCCGGCGGCGGGGGACATTCCCTCGAGATCGCAAGAAGACTTACTACGGGAAAGCTTATTGCAATCGACCGCGACCCGGACGCAATAAAAGCGGCGGGAGAAAGGCTTTACGGAACCGGCGCTAAGCTGGTAAATTCCAACTACTGCGAGATGGATAGGATCACGCGGGAGCTTGGGATAGAAGGAGTGAACGGAGTTCTTCTGGATCTCGGGGTATCGAGCTATCAGCTTGACAACCGCGAACGGGGATTTTCCTATCACGACGACGCGCCGCTCGATATGAGAATGTCCAAAGAGGGAATCTCGGCTAAGGACGTGGTGAACGGCTACAGCTATGAAGAACTTTCAAGGATAATTTTTGAATACGGCGAGGAAAGATATGCCAAAAACATCGCCTCCAATATAGTAAAGTTGCGTGAATCAAAGCCCATCGAATCAACTGCGGAGCTGGCTGAGATAATAAAGGAGTCGGTTCCGCAAAAGGTTCGGCGGGAAAAGAATCCCTGCCGGAAGACTTTTCAGGCAATAAGGATCGAGGTCAACAACGAGCTCGGCTCACTGTCGGAGGCTATAGATAAAGCTTTTGAGCTTCTGCTTCCAAAAGGAAGACTCTGTATCATAACCTTTCATTCCTTAGAAGACAGACTCACCAAGCAGAAATTTGCGGGCTTCTGCCAAGGCTGCACCTGCCCTCCGGAATTTCCGGTCTGCGTATGCGGAAAAAAGCCGAGAGGAAGGCTTATAACTAAAAAGCCCATAGAGCCTTCGGAGGAGGAACAGAGGATAAATCCGCGTTCCCGCTCCGCGAAGCTGAGGGTAATAGAGAAGATATAAATTTAAGATATAAATTATATATCGGATTATAAGATTATAAATCAAATTAAGGCGAGCGGGCGGCGCCGTCCGCGTTTTCGGTAAGACAAAAGCCTTGCAGAGAATTTCAAACGGCGCCGTCTACAATGATAGATATTATAAATATAACTAACCGATAACTGCGAAAAAAAGGAGTTGAGCGTTTTGCCGAAGGGAAATTTAGCCTACGATCTGTCAGTATACGAGCCGAGGGCAAAACAGGCTCCGAAGCCGCAGGAACCGCAGATCAAGATGAAGAAAAACGCCGGCCACGTCAGAAAAGAAAGCGCGTTCAAGATCTTTTTAAAGGCTGCGTTCATTCTTGCGGTGCTCTGCGCGGTGCTTTACAGCAAGGTCGAATCGAATACTCTCTTTAACGAGATCCACAGTCTTGAGCAGGAGCTTAAAAATCTTCAGAGCGAGAATATCACTCTCGCCGCGGAGTATGAATCAAGAACCTCCCTTAAGAACGTAGAGGACTATGCCGAAAACGTTTTAGGGCTTAAAAAGCTTGATAAGTCCCAGATAGAATACGTCGAGCTTGAAAGCGACAGCGTCATAGAGATAGTAGAGACCGAGCAGAAGAATATATTCGTAATTATAAGGAACAAGATAAACGAGCTCCGGGAATATTTGGGAGCTTAAGATAATAAATATTTAAAGAAGCGAAAAAGTTGAGCTTTAAAAGGTCGGGAAAATAAGCTCAATTTTTTCTGTTAGTAGTTTGACCGTTTGATAAGCTTCGGGAGGTAGGGATTTTGGAAAAGTCAACACAGTCGATGAGATTCAGGCTTCTGTGTATGGTATTTATAGTGATGCTTCTGGTCGCGGGGTACGTATCCTATCAGATGTACAGGGTAGCGGTCAAGGAGAGCGGGATGTATCAGGAGATGGCGAACTCTCAGCAATTCAAGACCATGACTATCGCCGCAAACCGCGGTTCGATATATGACTCCAACGGACAGGTCCTTGCGCAGAGCGTTACGGTGTATACGGTGTTTGTAGACCCGAAGACGTTTATGGAGAGGGATCTCGACCGCGAAAACGATATTGTGGCGGCTCTCAGCGACAATCTCGGAGTGAAGTCCGAGGAAATAAGAGAGAAGCTTCATAAGGATAATCAGTACCAGATCATAGCCAAGGATGTAAGCAAGACCACGGTCCAAGCGATAATGGATACTTTGAATAAAAGCTCCGAAGAAAAGAGCGAGATGAAAAAGCAGGGTCTTGAGATAAAAAAGGACGTAACATCCGTCGGAGCTACTCCCACCGCGAAGAGATACTATCCTCATAACGATCTCGCCGCGAGCGTGATCGGGCATCTTCACTACGACGGATACGGGATCTACGGGCTTGAAAGCTATTATGACGACTACCTGACCGGCGTTGACGGGAAGATAATTACCGCGGTAGACGCGCATCAGCAGGAGGTGCCGTATAAATATAAGCAGAGCTACGACGCACAGGACGGGGATTCTATCTATACGAATCTCGATACGACAATACAGTATTATACCGAAAAAGCGCTTAAGCAGGCGGTAGAGGATAACAACGCGAAAAACCGCGGCTGCGCGATAGTTATGGAATGCAAGACCGGGAAGATCCTCGCGATGGCGACGGAAAACGGGTATGACCTGAACGCCCCCGCGGAGATCTACGACGAAAAGGACAAAAATAATCTTATGAATATCCTTGCCGAGCAGGGCGAGGAGGCATATGAAAAAGAGCGCGCGACGGTTTGGAATAAGCAGTGGAGGAATAAGGCGATAAGCGAGCTTTACTTCCCGGGCTCGGTTTTCAAGGTAGTTACAGGCTCTGCGGCTCTGGAGGAGCACGCGATATCGCTTGAAGATACGTATTACTGCAAGGGATATATGCAGGTAGGACCCGAGACCATTCACTGCTGGACCACCCACGGCGGCCACGGGACTCAGAATTTCGTGCAGGCGATGACGAATTCCTGCAACCCGGCGTTTATGACAATAGGCCAGACTCTCGGCGCGAAAGCCTTCAGCGACTACTTCAAGGCGTTCGGACTTACCGAAAAGACCGGAATAGATCTTCCCGCGGAGACGGATTCCATCTATGTTCCGTATTCAAGGATGTCGGTAGTAGACCTTTCGGTTTCCGCGTTCGGTCAGGCGAATAAGATAACCCCGCTTCAGATGATAACGGCATACGCGGCGGTAGTAAACGGCGGTTATCTCGTAACGCCATATATCGTAAACAAGATAGTAGACGCGGACGGGAATATCGTAAAGGAATTCGAGCCGACGATAAAGCGCCAGGTCATTTCCGAAGAGACCTCTGCGATAATGAGGGACGTACTGCATCAGGTGGTTACGGTGAACTCGGGTTCAAACGTCTGCATAGAGGGATACAGTCTCGGAGGGAAGTCCGGAACCTCTCAGAAGCTTGATGAAAACCCGGCCGGAGATACCTACGTGTCATCCTACTGCGCGTTTTATCCCTACGACGATCCGGAGATAATAATGCTTGTAATGGTAGACGAGCCGAGAAACGGAAAATACTACGGTTCTGCGGTCGCAGCGCCAGCGGTATCTCAGGCTCTTACCGAGATCCTGCCGTATATGGGATACTATGCGGAATACAGCGAAGAGGATATCTCCAATCTTGACGTTACGATTCCGAGCGTAGTCGGTTCCGACGTGAGCTCCGCTCAGGCGACTCTTGAAGCGCTTGAGCTTAAGACAAAGACGGTCGGAAACGGAGATACTGTCGTAAGACAGGTACCGTCTGCGGGAGACGCTATGCCTAAGGGCTGCACGGCGGTATTATATACCGAGGACGGAATAGAGCCGGAGTACGTATACGTTCCGGACATAACCGGAAAAACGCTTGACGGCGCGAATAAAGCTATAGCGAACGCGGGGCTGAATCTTAAACCGCTCGGCGGAGCCGCGAAGAAAGCGGACGCAAGGTGCTCGGGAGTATCAAATTATAAAGATCAGTACGTAGAGGTCGGAACGATAATCGAAGCGTACTTTATAGTGGACGACGAAACAGGATGATTATTTAAATACGATTTTATATAGAAATGAGAACTGCGCTGCGACCCGGCCGGAAACAAAAAAGCCGGGTCACTGACGGCGCGCGGCAGGGGAGATATTATGAAGCTGAAGGAACTGTTTAACGGCATAGCGGCCGTACCGGAGGAACTTTCCGATATCGAAATAACGGGGCTTTTTTCCGACTCAAGAAGAGAGATGGGGGAAGGAAGTCTCTTTGTGTGTTTAAACGGCAAAAGATTCGACGCGCATTCCGCGATAGGAGAGCTCTCCGAAAAGGGAGTATCGGCGTTTGTGACCGAGCGGGACTGCAACATTAAAAACCAGATAATCGTTTCCGATACAAGGGCGGCGCTTTCAAGACTTTGGTCTAACTTCTGCGGGAATCCCGAGAAGAAGATGAAGATGGTGGCGGTCACGGGGACGAACGGAAAGACCACCGTGACGACGGTGTTAAAAAATCTTTTATCGCTTTCGGGCGAAAAGGTAGGACTTATCGGCACCTGCGGAGACGAGATCGGGGATACGTTTTATCACTCCGACCGGCTCGCGCCGTCTACGCCGGAGCAGGAGGACCTGTATCCGCTTCTTAAGAAGATGACCGACGCGGGCTGCAAGTACTGCATAATGGAAGCCACGTCTCAGGGGCTTGAGCAGAGAAGGCTGTCGGGAGTCGAATTTGAAGTCGCGGCGTTTACTAATCTCACGCAGGATCATCTTGACTTCCACGGGAATATGGAGAATTATTATCAGGCGAAAAAGATACTCTTTTCGCAGTGCAAAAAAGCTCTTGTAAATCTTGACGACGGATACGGAAGAAGGCTTTATGAAGAGATCGGGTGCGAAAAGTACGGATATTCGATAGACGGCGAGACCGACTTCATCGCCGACGCTATAGCGCTCCGTCCGCACGGCTCAATTTACTGGTACGTATCGAAAAGCCGGGCGTACAGAACCGAAATAAAGCTCCCGGGGAGCTATAACGTATCGAACACGCTTTGCGCGATGGGGATTATGGAGCTTTTGGGATACGCTCCTTCTGACTTTACCGCGCTTATCAAAAACGTTCACGGAGTCAGGGGAAGGTGCGAGGTGGCGCCGACCGGAAGGGACTTCACCGTGATAATAGACTACGCGCACAGTCCCGACGCGCTTGAAAATATTTTATCGAGCGTAAAGGAATGCGCGGACGGAAGGGTGGTATGCCTTTTCGGCTGCGGAGGAGACAGGGATCCCATCAAGAGACCGCTTATGGCGAAATCCGCGGCGAAGTATGCGGACTTTCTGATCGTCACTTCGGATAATCCCAGGACCGAGAATCCCCACGCCATCATAGAGCAGATAATCGCGGGACTTTCCGGTGAGAAGACGGAATATATTGAAATAGACAACCGCAGGGAAGCGATTTTCTGGGCGATAGAGAACGCGCGGAAAAATGATACCATCGTTCTTTGCGGAAAGGGACATGAGGATTATCAGGTCATAGGGACCGAGAAAATACATTTTGACGAGCGAGAGATAGTAGCGGAAGCGCTTGAAAAGATAAAGGATCGGGAAGGGTAAAGGGTAAAAAATATGCCGTTTTGGATAAATCTTATAGTCGCGACAGTTTCCGCGGCGATAGCAGCAGGCTTCGGAGTTATACTGATACCGTTTCTTAAAAAGCTCAAAGCGGGAGCGCATATACTTGAAATAGGCCCGAGGTGGCAAAAGGACAAAGAGGGAACGCCGCTTATGGGCGGGTTCATGTTCATAGTCTCTACCGTATTTTCCTCGCTTCTTGGGTATCTGATAATATCCCGCTATCGCGCGGCTAATCTGACAGAAGCTCCCGAGAACGCGCTTCTGAAGCTGCTTTTAGGAATCGGAGCGTCGCTGGGATTTATGCTTGTAGGATTTGCGGACGACTATATTAAAGTCATAAAAAAGCGTAACCGGGGATTTAACGCTAAAGCGAAAAGTCTCTGTCAGGCGGTTATCGTGATCTTATATCTTGTCGGGCTTTGGGCGCTCGGAAATACGACTTCGGTGACGTTTCCGTTTATCGGGGATATAGATCTCGGGATCTTTTACTATCCCGTTATGGCGATAGCGATCTACGGCTTTGTAAACGCAGTTAATCTTACGGACGGAGTCGACGGGCTTTGCGGCTCGGTGACTCTCGTATACGCGGCGGCGTTCACGGTGATTTTCGCGCTTTTGGATAACTGGGAGTACTCGGTCTACGCGACGGCTCTCGCGGGAGGATGTCTCGGATTTTTGGTCTGGAATCTTCACCCCGCCAAGGTCTTCATGGGCGATACGGGATCGATGTTTTTGGGCGGGTGCGTAGTGGCGCTCGGATTTGCTTCAAAGCTTGAGCTTCTGATACCGCTCGTCGGGATAATTTATCTGATAGAAGCGATGAGCGACGTTATACAGATAGGGAGCTATAAGTTAAGGCATAAGAGAGTTTTCAAGATGGCGCCTATTCATCACCACTTCGAGCTTTCGGGGTGGAGCGAATATAAGATAATGTTTGTGTTTTCCGGGATAACCCTCGTCGCGGGAGCTTTAGGGATAGCGGCCGCGGCGATATATGCAAAAGGATGATCGGCGTATTCAGCGTAAAGCGGTAAGCGGTATACAAAGTATAAGCAATAAGCAATAAGCAAGGAGGGAAGGAAATGCCTTCTGTGAGAAACCGGGCGTATGCTCAGCCGTCCGAAGCGTCAAGGATAAGAAGAACGAGCCGCCCTGCGAAGGCTCCGAGACAGGAAGAATCTTCCGAGACTGCGGCGAACGGTGAGCGCATAAAGCACCGCGAGCCGGGGCTCAGGATCTACGACGGTCCTATAGATATGGTATTTTTCACCATAGTGATAGTGCTTTTGGCGTTCGGGATAATAATGATGTTCTCCGCAAGCTATGTGGCGGGCTTAAGTCTTAAGAACCCCGACGGATATCACTATGTAAGGACTCAGGCGATCGCGGCCATATTCGGAGTCGTGATGATGATCTTCATCTCCTTCTGGGACTATCATGTGCTTATGAATTCCAAGCTCGTGATCTTCGGCTTCATATTTACGCTCGGTCTCATGATTCTCTGCTTTGCTCCCGAGCCTTTGGGGCACGCCGAAGCCAACGCTCACAGATGGATAAACTTAGGCGGCCAGTCGTTCCAGCCGTCGGAGCTTATGAAGGCGGTGCTGATAGTATTCTTAGCGTATCTGATATGCAAGAACCAAACTAAGCTCAAAGACTTCCGCACCGGCGTGCTTCCGTTTATAATCCTTTTATGCATAGTATGCGGTATGATGGTACTTCAGCGCCATATCTCCGGACTTTTGCTGATGGCGGTGATCGGTCTTTGCGTTATATTTGTGGGCGGGATGCCTATTAAGAGCTTCGCGAAGCTCTGTGCGGTGCTCGGGGTATTTGCGATAATCGCGGCGGTGGTATATTCGTCCGTTAAGGGGAACGGTCTCGGCTATGTGCTTGACCGCTTCGCGGGAATGAACCAGGCGAGCGCCGGGGAGATAACCGACGACTCCTGGCAGACCTCTCAGTCTCTTATCGCTATCGGCTCGGGAGGATGGTTCGGACTCGGCTTCGGAGAATCAAGACAGAAATACGCCTGGCTCCCCGAATCCCAAAACGACTTCATCCTTCCGATCATAGTCGAAGAGCTCGGATACATCGGCGGGCTTGCGGTGGTAGTGCTGTTCGGTCTTTTTATCTACAGGGGATTTTACATCGCGAAAAAAGCAAGAGATAAGTTCGGAATGCTAATCGTGACGGGTATAACCTTCCAGATAGGCTTACAGGCGCTTTTAAATATCGGAGTGGCTTGCAACGCGTTCCCGAACACAGGTATCTCGCTGCCGTTTTTCAGCTACGGCGGCACCGCGCTCCTTATGCAGCTTGCGGAGATGGGAGTAATACTTGCTGTTTCAAGACAGTGCGAGATTTGATAGTTGTTAGTAGTTAGTTATTAGTAGTTAGTTGTGGAGTCGCCTTCGGCGACGGATTTGAAGTTATTTCAGCGGGGAAAAATTATGCTTAGAATTATTCTGTCGGGCGGCGGGTCGGCGGGACATGTGAACCCGGCGCTCGCGATTTCGGAGATAATAAAACATCACAGACCCGATACCGAGTTTTTATATGTAGGAACTCCGAAGGGGATGGAGCACAGGCTCGCGGAGGAAGCGGGATTTAATTTCGCGGGGATAAAGGTCGCGGGATTCCAGCGCCGTCTGAGCCTTAAAAACATCGGAAGAAATATAAAGGCCGCGGCGTATCTGACCACTGCCGGGACGCGCGCGAAGAAGATACTTAAGGACTTTAAGCCGGATCTTGTTATAGGAACCGGGGGATATGTATGCGGACCGATAGTAAGAGCGGCGGCGAAGATGGGGATAAAGACGCTGATACACGAGCAGAACGCGTTCCCGGGGCTTACGACTAAGCTCTTGGCTCCGGACGTGGATAAAATCATGCTGACGGTAGATAAGGCTGCCGAGCGGCTTGACGAACAGTACAGGGGAAAATGCACCGTGACCGGGCTGCCGGTAAGAGAAGGATTTACCGAGAATAAGCCCACTAAGGCTCAGGCAAGAGAGATCCTCGGGATAGGGGACGAAACGGTAGTGCTCTCTACAGGCGGGAGCCTTGGGGCGAGAGCGATAAATAACGCTGCGATAGAGCTGATGGAATGGTATATAAAGGAAAACGTCAAGGTAACTCATATACATTCCTACGGAAAAAACAACCGCGAGGAATTTTCAAACGCTCTTAAAGAGAAGAATATAGTTCTTTCCGAGCACCCTAATTTCATCGTAAAGGAATATATAGACGATATGTCTACCTGCATGGCGGCAGCGGATCTTATTATAAGCAGGTGCGGAATGGGAGCGCTGACAGAGATCGAAGCCGAAGGAAAGGCTTCTATACTGATCCCTTCGCCGTATCTTGCGGAAAACCATCAGTACTATAACGGTCTTGTTTTACAGAGCGCAGGCGCGGCGGTGCTTTATGAACAAAAAGACATAACAGAAGGTCTTATAGCAAAAACAGTGAAAGACCTTATAGACGACCCGTACGCTCTGAGCGTTATGAGCGAACACGCCGGCGAGCAGTTCATCTCAGACGCCCCCGACCGAATCTGGACCGTAATCTCCTCCCTGATAGCATAAATTCTGACGTCTGTTTACCCTCTTCCAATAGACAATTCATCCCCAAAACCAAATTTCTGACTTCTGACCTCTGTTTTCTGTCATCTAATAGCACCTGTTCGTAACCGATTGCATATTATGCAGAGTACATAATATCAAAAGGGGATAGGAGCAATGGATAAGAGCAGACTTTACATAGAGGGCGGGCGAAGGATATCGGGAGAGATAAAGGTGCAGGGAGCGAAAAACAGCGTTCTGCCGATTTTGGCGGCGTCGCTTCTGACGTCGGGAACGTCAAGGCTGAGAAACTGCCCGGCTCTTTCCGACGTTTTCTCGTCCTGCCGGATCCTGACCTCGCTCGGCTGCAAATGCAGGCAGGATGGGGATGTTCTTGAAATAGACGCGGGGAAGCTTTCGGACTATGAGATCCCCGAACAGCTTATGAGGGAGATGCGCTCCTCTATCGTGTTTTTAGGCGCGATCTTAGGACGGCTGAGAAGGTGCAGACTGTCATTTCCGGGCGGCTGCGAGCTCGGACCGAGACCTATAGATATCCACCTCTCGGGACTAAGAAAATTGGGAGCGAAGATAACCGAGGATCACGGCGTTCTTGACTGCACTCTTCCCGGGACCGTCACCGGCGCGATAATAAACCTCACGCTTCCCTCCGTCGGAGCTACGGAAAATATAATGCTCGCGGCGGCGATAGGCTCGGGCGAGACGGTAATACAAAACGCCGCAAGAGAACCGGAGATAGCGGATCTTGCGGGATATCTTAACGCCTGCGGAGCGGATATCAGAGGTCAGGGAAGCTCGACGGTGATTATAAAGGGAGTTTCAAAGCTTCACGGCGCGGAATATGAAATAATGCCGGACAGGATAGTCGCGGCTACTCTTATGGGCGCGGCGGCGATAACCGGCGGGGAGCTTATGCTCACGGGAGTAAGACCGCAGGATATGAATTCTACGCTGAGCGCGTATGAGCAGACCGGCTGCGATCTTTACCAGTACGCGGATAGGATCTATATAAGCGCGAAAAAGCGGCTTCAGGCGATAAAGACGCTGAGAACGTCCCCGTATCCCGGTTTTCCGACCGACTGCCAGCCGATTCTGATGGCGGTGCTGACAAGGGCTAAGGGAACCTCGATGATAGTTGAGAATATCTTTGAAAACCGTTTCCGCGCGGCCGCGGAGCTAAGGCGGCTCGGAGCGGATATCAAGGCCGAGGGGAAGGTAGCGGTAATAGAGGGCGGGGATAAGCTCTCGGGAGCCGCGACCGTGGCGACAGATCTGAGAGCAGGAGCCGCGCTCGTGATAGCGGGGCTTGCCGCGGACGGGACTACGACGGTATCTAACGTTCACTATATAGACAGAGGATATCAGGCGATCGAAGCGCAGCTTCGCTCGATAGGCGCGAAGATAAAGCGAATTTAAGGAGAAAATAGAATAAAGGAGCTGAAAGAATTGAAGGACGTTGTAAAAACGGCGAAGCCGCAGGGGAATCCCACGCGCCCAAGAAGAAGGCGCAGAAACCTGTCGCTTTACTATCTTATGATAATAACCGTATGCATACTTATTTTCCTTGTTCTTTCAAGAACCGTTTTCTTTAATATAAACGAATATCTTGTCAGCGGAAATAAGCTCTATGCGGACGATACTATACTTGAAGCCGGGAATCTTCGGTACGGAAGAAATATGTACGGGATAAACATCGAAAAGACCGAACAGAAGATAAAGGATACCCTTGTATATGTCGAGGACGTAAATCTTAAGAGAAAGCTTCCGGATAAATTCGTAGTCGAAGTCACCGAAGCCAAGGCTTACGCGTGCGTGGAATACGATAACAGGTATGCTATCATAACCAAGAGCGGAAGATATCTTGAAACCGAACAGCTTGACGCTCGCGCGGGACTTATGCTTATAAAGGGAATGGAGCTTAAAGACGTGGCGCTTGCTCAGGACTTCGCTTCTAAGGACGATACGAAAAAAACGATCATACTCGAACTTTTGAACGCGATATCCGAGACCTGCGATGGAAAGATAACCGAAATAGATATCACCGACAGAACGAATATCTCGATGGTATACGATAACAGGATAACGATAGACTTCGGCTCCTCGCTCGACTATGACTATAAGCTGAGATATATCACGGCGATAATAGAAGAAAATCTCGACCCCGACGAGGAGGGAACGATAATTTATCACAGCTCGGCGGCGGGCGCGTCGTTCATAAAAAAGGAAGATATTTTGCAGAACGAGGCCGACAGAGAAGCTCAGCTTAACGCTCCGGAGCCGGAAAATACCGACGAAAACGCAGAGGAATCAGAAAACGACTGAAATTGAGATAACTTTCCTTAAAAAATATATAAAAAACTCTTGCCAAAATCAAAATTTTGTGATACTATATTACTGTAGGTACAAAATACGGCCTGAATGTCTTATTTTAGGTTTGTTTATTACAGATTATGTAAATACGTCAGAATTTATGCTGCGGCATGATATATATTAGATATTGGAGGATGTTGACTATGGGCTTCATTATGGAAAACGAAGGAATTGATTTAGCTAAGATAAAAGTGGTAGGCGTTGGCGGCGGCGGCGGTAACGCGCTCAACTGCATTGTATCCACCGGCATCCAGAATGTCGAGTATATCTCTGTCAATACCGACGCGCAAGCGCTTAAGAATTCAAAGGCGACGGTAAAGATCCAGATCGGCCAGAAGCTTACCCACGGTCTCGGCGCCGGAGGAAGGCCCGAGGTCGGAGAGGGAGCCGCTCAGGAATCAAAGGACGAGATCGCAGACGCTCTCAAGGGCGCTGATATGATATTCATCACAGCCGGAATGGGCGGCGGCACCGGCACCGGAGCCGCTCCGGTAGTAGCCGAGATCGCAAGGGATATGGGGATACTCACCGTAGCGGTAGTCACCAAGCCGTTTATGTTTGAGGGCGCAAAGAAGCTTGCGCAGGCCGAAAGGGGAATAGATTCCCTTCTTAAGAACGTGGATTCGCTGGTCGTCATCCCGAACCAGAAGCTTCTCACGGGAAAAGAAAATCTCACGATGCGCCAGTCCTTCGCGCTCGCGGACGATATACTCAAGACCGCGGTATTATCGGTAACTCAGCTTATTCTCTGCCACGGATGGATAAACGTCGACTTTGCGGACGTACAGTCGATAATGAAGGATTCCGGCTACGCGCACATGGCTATCGGCCACGGCGAGGGCAAGGATAAAGTCGCCGACGCGGTTCAGCAGGTCATATCCAGCCCGCTTCTTGAGACTTCGATCAAGGGCGCAAAGAGACTTCTTCTGAACATAACGATGTCGGAGGATATCGGAACCGGAGACGTAACCGAGCTCACAGACGCCATCACCAAGGCGGCCGCTCCGGATGTAAACCTCATCTTCGGCGCGGACTTCAATCCCGATCTCAGCGACTCTATCGATATAATCGTTATCGCGGCTGACTTTGACGCGTACCAGCCCGAGACCGAGGAGCCTGCGGCGGAGGAGACCGAGGAGCCGGAGAATCCGGACGATCCCGAGACTCACCGTTCGGGAGATCCGTTCTACGACGGGCTTTGGAACTTTTTAAGTAAATAAATTAACGCCGCAGGGCGTTATCGGATGAAAGATTTCAGACGGTCGGAAAGTCAGAGCAAAAGCTGACTTCGGACCGTCTGTTTTTTGCGGGGGGATCGCGGGAGCGGAGGGCGCAGAAAGTGAAGGACGGTATAAAAGGCACAGCGGGGCGAAAGCCGCGCCCGCTTCTTTATCTCGTCATGGGCGCAGCGCAGATAGCTACAGTCGGCATGTCTGATTTCCGATCTCTCAATTCTGGATAAGGTACAATATCTTTCGCAAAAAGAAAAAAGGTGCAAAAAGTAGACATGTCCCCGCACTTCTGGTAGAATGAAGTAACCACAAATCATTCGAGAGGAAGTAAGAAACATGTCCGAAAAGATTATAACATTAAACGAAGATGCAGTCAAGACCGAACTGAAAGATTTGGTGCGCAAAAGCGTGGAAGAAACACTTAACGAGCTCCTTGACAGTGAAGCCGAAGAACTGACCGGAGCGAGCAAATACGAACGCTCTGAAGCCCGAAAAGGCTATCGCAGCGGGCATTATACGAGAAATCTCACCACCACGTCAGGAAATGTAAAACTGTCCGTGCCTAAGCTCAAAGGAGTACCGTTTGAAACGGCAATCATCGAAAGATACCGCCGCCGCGAAAGCTCTGTAGAGGAAGCTTTGATTGAGATGTATCTTGCAGGAGTTTCTGTGAGAAGGGTTGAGGACATCAGCGAGGCGCTTTGGGGCAGTCGGGTATCAGCGTCCACCATCAGCGATTTGAATCAAAAGGCATATGTGCATATTGAGGAGTGGCGGCAAAGATCGCTGTCTTGCAAGTATCCGTATGTCTACATTGACGGAATATACCTTAAGCGGAATTGGGGCGGCGAGTTTGAGAATGTCAGCATACTTGTTGCAATAGGCGTTGATGAAGAGGGATACCGAGAGGTGATAGGAGCTGCTGAGGGTATGAAAGAAGATAAGGAAAGCTGGCGGAATTTCCTTGTATGGCTCAAATCACGCGGGCTCGACGGCGTTAAATTGGTTGTTGGAGATAAGAATCTCGGAATGTGTGAATCGGTGCACGAGGTCTTTCCCGATGCAAAATACCAGCGTTGCACGGTGCATTTCTACCGCAACATCATGTCAAGCGTGCCGAGAAACAGAATTCGGGAAGTCACGATGATGTTGAAAGCAATCCATGCCCAAGAAAGCAAAGAAGCCGCGAGGAAAAAGGCGAGAGAGGTCGTCGAAAAGTTGAGGGAAATGAAGCTGAATGCCGCTTCCAAAAAGCTTGAGGACGGGGTCGAAGAGACGCTTACATATATGGATTTTCCGTCGCAGCATTGGTTGAAAATCCGCACGAATAATGTGATTGAGCGGCTAAATCGTGAGATCCGCCGCAGGACGAAGGTGGTCGGAGCATTTCCTGATGGGAACTCAGCGCTGATGCTCGTTTGCGCGAGGCTGCGCTATGTCGCCGGCAAGGACTGGGGGTGCAAAAGATATTTGTGCATGAAATATCTTGAAGAAGCCGCGGAATAATTTCACGGTATCGCTTCAAAGCGTTAAACTGTCCCTCGGCATGCCGAGGGTGATAATCCAAAAATATTACTTCATTCTATGGGAATTTGCGAAAAATACTTGACATTACCCAATTCTGTCATCCGACAGTTTTTTCTCCCAAAAATATTGACTTTTCGCCGTTTTTGTAATATAATAAAAAAGCATAGGGTCTTACGATCCGAAAATTTACAGATAAAGGGAATGAGTGCTTATGGGTAAATATTTCGGCACTGACGGCTTCAGAGGAGAAGCGAACGTAGGTCTGACCGCCGACCACGCGTTCAAGGTCGGAAGATTTTTAGGATGGTACTACGGAGAGAAAAAACGCCTGGGAGGCTCGGTCGAGCCTGCAAGGATAGTTATCGGAAAGGATACAAGGCGTTCGAGCTATATGTTTGAATACGCGCTTGTAGGCGGCCTTACCGCTTCCGGAGCCGACGCTTATCTTCTTCACGTCACCACTACCCCTTCGGTCGCGTATATAACCAAGACGGACGATTTTGACTGCGGGATAATGATCTCCGCGAGCCATAATCCTTACTACGATAACGGTATCAAGCTTATAAATTCAAGCGGCGAGAAGATGGACGAGGATACCATCTCGCTTATCGAGAATTACATCGACGGCGAGGTCACTGCTTTCGGCATGACGTTTTCCGACGCTCCGTATGCAAAACGTGAAAAGATAGGAAGAACGGTTGATTATGTAGCAGGAAGAAACCGCTATATCGGATACCTTATCTCGCTCGGGATCTACAGCTTCAGGGGCGTGAGAGTCGGACTTGACTGCGCGAACGGTTCGAGCTGGAACATCGCTAAATCGGTTTTCGACGCGCTTGGAGCTAAGACGTACGTGATAGGAGCGGAGCCGGACGGACTTAATATAAATAACGGCGTGGGTTCTACGCATATAGAAAACCTTCAAAAATTCGTGGTCGAAAAGGAGCTTGACGTAGGCTTTGCATACGACGGCGACGCGGACAGATGTATCTGCGTGGACGAAAAGGGAAACGTCGTGAACGGGGATCATATTCTTTATATCTACGGAAAGTATATGAAGGAGCGCGGAAAGCTTCTTACGAATACCGTCGTGACTACCGTCATGTCAAACTTCGGGCTTTATAAGGCTTTTGACGAAGCGGGGATAGGATATGCAAAGACCGCTGTCGGAGATAAGTACGTGTATGAATATATGCAGAAAAACGGCTGCAGGATAGGCGGGGAACAGTCCGGACATATCATATTCACCAAATACGCGTCCACCGGAGACGGAATACTCACATCCCTTAAGATGATGGAGGTAATGCTCGCGTCCAAGAAAAAATTCAGCGAGCTTTCCGCAGGTCTTACTATCTATCCGCAGCTTCTTGTGAACGTCAGGGTAAAGGATAAGGCCGCGGCGCAGAAGGATCCCGACGTCGTGAACGCTGTGAAAGAAGCAGAGAACGCGCTCGGAGAGAGCGGAAGAATACTTGTGCGCGAGAGCGGAACCGAGCCGCTTATCAGGGTGATGGTAGAAGCGGAGACCGATAAGATCTGCAAAAAATATGTAGACTCAGTCGTCAGCGTCATAAAGGAAAAAGGCCACGCCGTTTAATAAATACGGCAAATCGGATAACGCCGGAGATAAATTTTTTCGGCATTTCAATCGCGGAATAGGAGAGAATAATTATGTGCGGAATAGTCGGATTTACAGGAAAAAGACAGGCCGCCCCGGTGCTTTTGGACGGGCTTTCAAAGCTTGAATACCGCGGCTACGATTCGGCGGGTATCGCCGTAAGGGACGGAACAAAGGATATCGAGGTAGTAAAAGCGAAGGGAAAGCTTAAGATACTTCGCGAGATGACAAACGAGGGCGAAGCCGTAAAGGGAGACTGCGGGATCGGTCACACAAGATGGGCGACTCACGGCGAGCCTTCGGTCACAAACGCCCATCCACACTGCTCTGACGACGAAAACGTAGTCGGAGTTCATAACGGTATCATCGAAAACTATCAGGAGCTCCGCGAGAAGCTTACGAAGAGCGGCTATACCTTTAAGAGCCAGACCGATACCGAGGTCGGCGTAAAGCTTGTGGACTATTACTATAAAAAATACGGTCTCGGACCTATCGACGCGCTTGCGAGAGCGATGACGAGAATACGCGGCTCTTACGCCATGGAGCTTATGTTCAAGGACTATCCCGACGAGATCTACGCGATACGCAAGGACAGCCCGATGATAATAGGAGTATCGGACGGCGAGACGTTTTTAGCTTCGGACGTTCCGGCGATCCTCAAATACACAAGGAGCGTATATTACGTCGGAGATCTTGAGATAGCAAAGCTCACAAAGGGCGAAGTCAGATTTTACAATATCGACCGCGAGGAGATCGAAAAGCCGCTCTCAGAGATAAAATGGAACGCGGAAGCCGCCGAGAAGGCGGGATACGAGCACTTCATGCTCAAAGAGATCCACGAGCAGCCGAAGGCGGTAAAGGATACTTTATATTCCGCTCTTAAGGACGGGAAAATAGATCTCTCCGGCGTGGGACTAAGCGACGAAGATATAAAGGGCATAGAGCAGGTATATATCGTAGCCTGCGGCTCGGCATATCACGTCGGCTGCGCGGTCCAGTATGTTATCGAGGAGCTTACCTCGATGCAGGTAAGAGTCGAGCTCGCTTCGGAATTCAGATACAGAAAGATGAAGCTCAGAGATAACAGCCTTGTGGTGATAATAAGCCAGTCCGGAGAGACCGCCGACAGCTTAGCGGCGCTTAAGATGGCGAAGGCTTCGGGGGCTAAGACTCTCGGAATAGTGAACGTGGTCGGCTCGAGCATAGCAAGAGAAGCGGACAGCGTGTTCTATACTCTTGCGGGACCGGAAATCTCGGTCGCGACTACCAAGGCTTACTCCGCGCAGCTTATCGCGGGATATGTTTTAGCGATACAGTTTGCAAAAGCGAGGGGAGAAATTTCCGACGAAGAGTATTCAAGACTTATAGCCGAGCTTGAAACGCTTCCGCAGAAGATAGAAAAGATCCTTGAAGATAAAGAGAGGATACAGTGGTTCGCGGCGAAGTTCGCGTCGGTCAAGGACGCTTTCTTTATCGGAAGGGGAATAGATTACGCGGTAGGACTTGAGGGAAGCCTTAAGATGAAGGAAATAAGCTATATCCACTCCGAAGCGTACGCCGCGGGAGAGCTTAAGCACGGCCCGATAAGCCTTATCGAGCCGGGAACGCTCGTCATAAGCGTTGTGACTCAGCAAGCGCTCTATGAAAAGACGGTATCGAATATGGTAGAAGTAAAGAGCCGCGGGGCGTATCTTATGGGTCTTACCTGCTACGGAAACTATGCGATAGAAGACCTTTCGGACTTCACGGTCTATATCCCGAAGACCGATCATTTATTCCTTGCGAGCCTTGCGGTAGTTCCGCTTCAGCTCATGGGATACTATGTGAGCTGCGCTAAAGGACTCGACGTAGATAAGCCGAGAAATCTTGCCAAGAGCGTGACCGTTGAATAAATTTAACCCGCACAGTAAAACGGCGCTTACGCTTGAATACTGTGCGGTTATAGTAAAAAAACAAATCGGAGGAAAGTATTATGAAGACAAAAGTACTTAAAATTTTAGCGATTATTTCTTTGGCGGTTTTACTGTTTACGGCGTGCGGAAGCGCGGCCGCAGACGTTGAGGTAGCGGAATCGGGCGAAACCGCGGTGGTGATAAAGGCTAACGCCGACGGAGGGAGCCTTGAGGAAGCCCTGAACGCCTTAAAGGACGCGGGCGAGCTCGACTATCAGGGCTCGACGGGAGAGTACGGGCTTTTCATAGAATCCGTGAACGGCAGAGCGGCGAACGCGGAAAATAACGAGTACTGGGCGGTATATACCACTCTCGGCGAAGCCGACGGGACAGTTTATTCAAGCTCCGAGTACGGGACCTATGAATTTGACGGAAAAACTCTTGCAAGCGCTTCATACGGGGTATCCGGGCTTCCGGTAGTGGCGGGGGAATATTACGCCCTGGTGCTTGAAAGCTACTGATGAGCCCGAAAAGACTTGCGGAATGCGCGGTGATGGCGGCGCTTTTGTGCGCGATACAGTTCGCTCTCGGCTTCATCTCCGGGGTCGAGCTGGTAACTCCGGTTTTTGCGGCGTTTTGCTATAGTGCCGGAGCGAGATCCGGAGCGTTTACCGCCGTCGCTTTTTCGCTTCTTCGCTGTCTTATCTACGGCTTCTATCCGAGCGCGATAATTTTATATCTTATATACTATCCGCTTTTTGCCCTGGCGTTTTCGCTTTCGGGAAAAGTAAGCCCTCCGCGCCGGGTATCGCCGCTGGCGGCTGGCGTCGCGTCCTTTTCCTGCGCGGCGCTTGCTCTGAGCGGGGCTATAAAGATAAGTATAATATACAGTTTCAGGATAAAGATACTTCTCTGGGCGCTTTGCGTAATATTCGCGGCTCTTTCCCTGGGAGGTATATTCCTGCCGCGTATAAAAAATTCCGACAGGACCGGGAAATCGGTGAACGCGGCCACCCTTGCAGGAATAATGACGGTATTTTTCACGCTTTTGGACGACGTTATAACTCCGCTCTTTTTCGGATATTCAAAACAGGCTGCGGAGGTATATTTTTACGGAGGATTTTTAGCGATGCTCCCGCAGACGGTCTGCGCGACTCTGAGCACGTTTTTGCTATTCGATCCGCTCACAAGGGCTTTGAGATTCGTTATAGGTGAAAAATATTCATTGGAGGATAAAGACGATGAGAATAGATGAGATATTAAGCAGGAAGAGAACGCTGTCTTTTGAGGTGTTCCCGCCGCAGAAGGGCTCGGAGGATAAAGAAAAGCTGTTTGGAGCGATAGAGAGCCTTAAGGAGCTTTCACCCGACTTCATAAGCGTTACATACGGCGCGGGAGGATCCAATTCAAAGGATACCGTGGAAATTTCCCACACGATCAAGAAAATGGGTATAGAGCCGCTTTCACATATCACCGGCGGCCCGAGCGCTCCCGAAGAAATAAAGAGACTCTCCGAAGAGCTTGAAGACTGCGGAGTCGAAAACGTTCTTGCGCTCAGGGGAGATAAGCCCATAGACATGCCGGAGGATTTTGAATACGCAAAATATTATCATCACGCTTCCGATCTTATGGAGGAGCTCAAAGGGAAATTCTGTCTCGGCGGGGCGTGCTATCCCGAGGGGCATTTCGAGTGCAAAACGCTCGGGGAGGATCTTTTGAATCTCAAAAAGAAGCAGGACGCCGGGGCGAAGTTTTTGATAACCCAGGTGTTTTACGATAACTCTTATTACTACCGTCTTTTGCATGAAGCAAAGGAAGCGGGAGTTACGGTTCCGATAATCCCGGGGCTTATGCCGATTTTGAGCGTGAAGAGCATCCATACGGTAAAAGCGCTCTGCGGGTCGGTGATACCGCTCGATCTGAGAAACATGATAGAAAAATATGCGACTATGCCTAATGTAATGCACGAGATGGGGATAAACTACGCGGTTTATCAGATAACCGATCTTATCGCGAAGGGCGCGCCGGGGATTCACCTTGAGATCATGAACAAAGCGGAGACGGCTTTTGAGATATGCGGAAGGCTTAAAAATGTATTCGGCGAACTTTTCAGATAAAGAAATCATTCTCCCGCAGATATATAACTATCTCGGCTTTCGCGGCGTCGGAAGAAGCGAAGAGACGGATATGTTGATAGATAACGCGCTTAGAGAGCTTGAAACGCTTTCGCAGTTTAATTATATTTATAAATATTTTACGGCGCTGCCGGAGTTTTTGAAAAAAGAGCCGTATTTAAGCTATCTTAACGGCGCGAAGGGAGTTATAGTCTGCGCGACGACGTTAGGCGCGGGCGTAGACAGAGCTGTGAACAGATATATGAGGACCGACATGTCAAAGGGCGTGGTTCTTGACGCGTCGGCGAGCGCGTATCTTGAACTGTGCTCCGATAAATATGAAAAAACGCTCGGAGAGGATCTTTCCTACCGCTTCTGTCCAGGCTACGGCGGCAGCGGCGTGGAGGATCTGCCTGAGCTTTTTAAGCTTATAGATCCCGGAAAGATAGGGATAAGCTTAAATAAATCGAATTTTATGCTCCCGTCAAAATCTATGGCCGGGATAATAGCTGTAGGAAAAGGAAAAAAGGAAGAAAAAAGCTGTAAGGGATGCTTTATGGCGAATTCCTGCGAGTATCTCAAGGAAGGAAAAAGGTGTTATACGCTATGCTCGAAAACAGGCTCGGAAAAGATTTGATAATATTTGACGGCGGCTTCGGAAGCGAGCTTGAAAAGCGAGGGCTGACGGGGATACCGGAGGATCTTAATATAACCGCCGCGGAGGAGATAAAAAACATCCACCGTTCCTACTCCTGCGCGGATATAATCACCGCGAACACCTTCGGACTCAACCCCGTCAAATATCATGGCGCTTACAGCCTTAGAGAGCTTGCAAAAGCTGCGGTAAATAACGCAAGGGCAGCGGGAAAGCCGGTATTTTTCGACGTAGGACCCACCGGCGCGATGATGAAGCCGATAGGGGAATTATCGTTTGACGACGCTTATGAAGCATTCAAAGAGGTCGCGACCGTTTCGCGCGATCTGTGCGACGGATATATTCTTGAGACGTTTTCGGATATATACGAAATAAAAGCGGCGATACTGGCGTTTAAAGAAAATACGTCCTTGCCGATATTTGCAACGGTGACGTTTGACTCCACCGGAAGAACGCTCACGGGTTCTACTCCGGAAATAGCCGCAAATACTCTTTCGGGACTCGGAGTAGACGCGCTCGGGATAAACTGCTCTTTAGGCCCGAAGGAGCTTATACCGATAGCGGAAAGAATTTTAAAATGCACGTCGGTACCTGTGATCGTCCAGCCTAACCGGGGGCTTCCGGTTTTGGAGGACGGTAAAACGGTTTATAAGCTTACCGAGGATGAATTTATAGAGAGCGCGGAAAAGCTTATAGAGATGGGAGTATCGGTAATAGGCGGCTGCTGCGGGACGAATCCCGAGATAATAAGAAGGCTGTCGGGGTATTCCGGGCAAAAAGTCAGAGAGCATGAATATTGCCCGGCGACGGCGGTAAATTCCGCTAACTGCGTCTGCATAATAGACGGAGTGAAGATATGCGGCGAAAGGCTCAATCCGACAGGCAAAAAAGCGCTTAAAGAAGCGCTTATTTCCGAGGATATGGAGTATCTTATCGACGAAGCTCTTAAACAGCAGGACGCGGGCGCGGATCTGTTAGACGTGAACTGCGGGCTGCCGCAGATAGATGAAAAGGCGCTTATGCCGAAAATAATTTTAAGCTTGCAGGAATACTGCGACCTGCCGCTTCAGATCGATTCCTCAGACTCCGAAGCTATCGCCGCAGCCGCGAGGATATATAACGGTATCCCGCTTATTAACAGCGTAAACGGGGATCCGGAGGTCATGGAAAGAATATTCCCGATCGCGAAGAAATACGGCGCGGTGGTATTGGGTCTTGCGATGGATAAGAACGGAGTCCCTAAGACTGCGGAGGGAAGGCTTGAAATAGCCGAGAGGATAATCTCGACTGCGGGGAAATTCGGGATAGCGAAGGAAAAGATAATGATAGATACTCTTGTAGTCACAGCTTCCGCAGAGCAGGAGCTTGTCAAAGAGACGGTGAGAGCGCTTGAAGCCGTGAGAAAGCTTGGTGTGAAAACTGCGCTCGGAGTTTCCAACGTATCCTTCGGGCTTCCTAACCGTCCGCTTCTTAACAGGACTTTTCTTGCGATGGCGATGGAGCGCGGCCTGAATATGCCGATACTTAATCCGCTTGACAGCGAGATGAGCGGGACGGCGAGGGCGTACGAGCTTTTGGCGGGGATAGATAAAAACGCCGAGAATTATATCGAAATATATAAAGATTACGTTCCGAGCGCGAGCCGGACCGTTAAAGCCGTCAAAGAAGAAAAGACCGCTGAAAGTCTTTACGACTGCGTAAGGCTGGGACTTAAGACGAGAGCGCCCGAGATGACGGAGCGGGAGCTTGAGAGCCTGAAGCCGATGGAGATCGTGAATAAAATTTTAATAAAAGCGCTCGACGACGTGGGGAAGCTCTACGGAGAGGGAAAGCTGTTTCTGCCGCAGCTTATATCTTCCGCGGAAGCCGCTAAAGCCGCTTTTGCGGTGATAACCGAGCGGCTGCCGAAGGACGCCGAGCCGAAGGGGAGAGTGGTTCTCGCCACGGTAAAGGGAGACGTTCACGACATCGGGAAAAATATAGTAAAAGTAGTTATCGAATCCTACGGCTGGCAGGTAACAGATCTCGGGAAGGACGTGCCGGTTGAAAAAGTAGTCGAAGCGGTCAAAGAATTAAATCCGTTCGCAGTCGGTCTTTCCGCGCTTATGACTACCACCGTACCGAGCATGGAGGAGACGGTAAAAGCGTTAAGGGATGAGGGACTGAGCGCGAAAATATTCGTGGGCGGCGCGGTTCTCAATGAAGAGACTGCCGAGAAGATCGGCGCGGACTATTATACGAAGGACGCGCTTGAGATGGCGAAGAAGCTTGACGAGGTCTACGGGACTGAGTCCGCTTCATGATCTGAAAACCTTTGAATTCCGACTTTCCGTCTTTTTGATATGCGTTTCCTCCGAAAAAGGAAACGTATTTTCATTTACAAAAAAATTTTTTTCAGATATCCCAACCTTTTTCGCATTTTTCGAGTCTTATAATTGAAAGCTTTCACGAAAGGAAGAAAAATATGTCTCATCTTCAGTGCTCCGACAGCACGCTGGTACTTTTAACGCTGTCGGGAGATCCTAATTCATACGACGAGCTGGTAAGACGGCACGAGAAGAGCGCGAGGTCTGCGGCGTATTCCGTGATACATAACCCGCATATCGCGGAGGACGCGGCTCAGGACGCTTTTTTGGCCGCGTGGCTTAAGCTGGACCGTCTTAACGATCCGGAAAAGTTCGGAGTGTGGGTAAGACGTATCGCCAAAAACTGCGCAAAAAATATGGCGGTACGGTTCCGGAATTATCTCAGTCTTGACGACGTGGATAACATCGATTCGTTTTGCTCTGACGACGGCGACCCGGAACAGATGCTGCTCAGCGAAGAGGAGGCAAGGCTCATGCGCCGGGGACTGCGGAAGCTTCCCGACCGGGCCCGGCAGGTAATATATCTTCACTACTACGAGAATTGCAGCGCGGAGGATATAGCCGAGCTTATGGGGATATCGGTCGGAACGGTCAAGTCGCAGCTCCATGACGGCAGAAGAAAAATGCGAAAGGAGCTATGCTCAATGGATGAAAAATTAAACGACACTCTGCTTACGAAGATACATAAGAAGATCGAAGAGGTCAAGAACTGGCAGTATAGGAACTCCAAGGCGGGATTCGAGAAGGTCTACGGCAGCGTATTAAAGGATATAGATACCATGCCGGAGTGCAGAGAAAAATATCACGCCCTCGCGGACGTTCTGATGAGAGGATACTGGTGGCTGCCGGGAGAGAAGAACGATAAGCTCTTTGAGAGGATCAAGGAGGCCGCAAGACTCGGAAAAAATAACGACGTTATGTCCTATGTACTTGCGCGGGAGTGCTATAAGTACTGGGACGAGGACAGGCTGAACCATATAAAGAACGTTCAGATACCGTCTCTTGATCCCGAGGATTTCAGGCTGACCGTCTCGGAAAGATGGATAGCTTACGGGATAAACGCAGAGAAAAAACCGAAGGACGCTCTTGAAGCCTTCAACGCGGCGATAAAGCTTGTAACGCCTTCGGACGGGATACACTACCATCATGCCTTATGCGCAAAAAAGTGCTTTGAGGAATCGGTTACGGATGAGTTTGTCAACGATAACCAAAACCGCATGAACGTATCTGTGACATATGAGATAAGTCTTGCGGACGGAATAAAAATTTCCGACAGCAAATCAGTTTCCTTCGGCGAACTTTACGGTTATAACTGGGGTGCTAATTATCTTCTTAACAATCTCATGTGCTGCGACGGGATGATGAGAGCGGATATAAAGCCGGGGGAGAGCTTCACCGCCTCCGACGGCTCGACACTTACCTTTGAAGCCGACTGCGAGACGGTAACCGTCCCGGCGGGGAATTTTATCGGCTGCGAAGTATGGACCTCTCGGCTCAGGGATTGCACTTACAGAAGCTGGCTTAAGAGCGGCGTAGGGCTTGTCAGGCAGGAAGCGATTTCCGAGGGAGTACGGGAAACGAGACTTCTTTCAAGCTACGGAATAGCGGGCGGCGAAGGGATCTTGCCGATCAAGAAGGGTAACTTCTGGGAATACGGGATCGAAATGAATCCCGAAGCCTACGTATCTCCGACAAGGATCGAGATTTTGTCCTGCGATAATAAAAAGGCCGTCGCTAACATGACGGTGCGCTCGGTAAGGAAAAAATACGACGAAAATTCCTGGCTCGATATGATCTTAAAGACTCGCGCGGACTACTGCGTCGATAGAGGATCCAATATGTGGAAGATACAGGACGTAAGAGAATATGCAAAGCGCGCGATAGAGCTTGCAAAAACGCCCTGTGAGAAGGCTCATGCCGAGACCGCATACTCGGTGGTGAAGAGAATAATCGAGACGGATCATCCGAACAGCGAAGCGATAGGTCTTTGGAACTTCTTCAGGCGTATCGAGGTTGAAAACGCCGACGGAAAGACGCGAATTTCAAAGGGCGGTTCAAGATTCTCGTTTGAGTGGAAGGGCTACGACGGCACTGCGCTCTGCGACCGACTTCTTTCAAACCACATCTACTGGATCTTAAACGACGTTACGGAATGTCTTTTTGACGAGCAGTGGAAGCCGGGCTACAGCGCCGAGAAAACGTTTGACCTTTACGACTGCGTTCTTAAGACAAAGATAAAATGCGAGGACGCGGGAACGGTAGAGGTAAAAGCCGGAAGCTTTGAAAACTGTCTGTCGGTAGATACCTTCTGCGAGGGATTCGAGTGGGGTCAGGAATACCGAAACGGAAGAAGAGTATATTACTTCGCCCCGGGAGTCGGGCTTGTGAAGGCGGAGATATATTCTAAATCCGGAATAAAGAGCGCATACGAGCTGACGGATTACGAAGGCGTCGGAGAAGGCTATATGCCGATAGAAGAGGGCATGAGACGGCGTTACGAGGACCTCGGCCTAACCGACGGATATGTGGGCGCGACAGAATATGTATACGCAAAGGACAGCGTTGGAAAGAATGTAATTTTTGCGGATAAGACCGGCATAAGATATAAGCCGAAGAAGATCACGCTCTACGGTTCCATTATGGGAGAGATGGAGGAGGAGCGCCTTGACAGTCTCGAAAAATATGACGAAGCGAATCTTGAGGGAAGCTGCAACGCGATAAATATTCTTCTTCATCAGATGACGAAGGGCCATCACTTCTTCCGGGACGCAGTAACAAGGGCTAAGAGATTCTTATACAATCTCAGGCTTATGGAAGCCGCCGGAAACGGCGTTATCGCTCCGGCGTTCTATGCAAGAGCGTCAAGGACCTGCCTTTTGTCGGCGGTAGCGCTCATAGGCGGCGGCGAAAAGGAAGAGGGGTATAAGTACCTGGAGCTCGCGCTTGACTACGCCGAGAAGTGGAAAGCGATACCCGAGGGCGAGAAGCTGAGCTTCGGAGACGAAGCGGTGTTCGGGAATATCGTATACATAAAGGGAGAATCGGTGATCGAGCTTCCCGACGGATCGCGGCGCGAAATAAACGCAAGCGGATCGATAGACGGCTGGATCTCGGACAGCGGCATTATCTACAGCGCTATGACAGCGGTAAAGGGCTGGGAATGGTTCGATCCTGCAAGAAACGAGGAAAGATATAAAAAACTCACCGAGCGCGCGAAAAAGCTTGCGGAGTGACAGGATCAGGTATTCTTATCCTCCGAATGCTCAGAGTCGGAGCCCGCAAGCGCTTCATGAGCGGTGACAAGGATAGCGTCCTTACCGATAAGGCTTATGTTTTCAAACCTTACGCAGAGATCGTTTTCCTTTCCCAAAAATCCGAAGAGCTTAGGGCGGCCGTATATAAGCATAGAGATGATTTCCGAGGTCTTCGGGTCGAATTGAATGTCGTCCGCGCGGCCTAAGATTATCCCGGTCTGGGTATCGATTATTTCCTTTCTTCTGATTTCCGATAAAGTATAAAGCATATTATCACCCTGATATTTTTTGGTAAATAATATGCGAAGGATTTAAAAAATAGAAGACGTAAAATTAAAATGCCCCGGTCGTTCATTCCGGGGCATTTTCGCGCCGCAAATTCAGCAGTTGTTCTTATCTCCCGAGGTTTTCTGCTCTTCAAGTCCCTTGGGATAGAATTCCGAAGTCGGAAAGCTTATCTTGTCGAAAAGCTCGCAGGGGCTTTCGGTGTTCGACGTGCATTCCTTTGACGGGATCTCATAGTCAAAGGCCGGAAGCATTACCGGCACGCTTCTTGAAAGCGATACTACTGAGAACATCCCGAGGGTGCAGCATATCACCTTTCTTGAAGGAACGGTGACGGCAGTATCGCAGGTAGCGTCGGTGCAGGCCGAGTATGCGGGGATGGTGACGAGCCGAAGTCCTAAGACTATCGGGTCCGCGACGGCTACCGTAGCCCTCGGCGGGTTGTTGTAGCAGCAGCCGTTTTGGGATACCGAACCGTTTTCGGAGGAGGTGAAGAGCTTAGTACCGCCCTCCGAGCCGTAGAGAATTACCTTCTTGGTGAAGGAAGCCGTGCCCTTAACAATATTCGAGGGAACGGTCTGTGAAGCGCTCGCCATAAGCTCCGCTTCGATGCTGAAGGTGTAAGTAATGTCCACCGAATAGAAGCCCTTGTTGAACTGTATGGGCTCGATGGAGAAATAGGCGCTCGTGACCTCGCAGCAGCGGGCCTTGGCGTAGGCGGCTTCGTTTACGAGCCGGTTGGATTCAAAATCCGGGAAAACAACCTCTAAATCTTCAAGACAGTCACGGTCGGAGCAGCTGTCGAAAATTCTCTCGGCCTGGACCGTTACCGCTTCCTTGAAGCCGTAGGGGTTGGTAGCAAATTCTGCCATATAGATCCTCCTGTATAAGTATTAAAGTCGGGATTTTTGTCCGTGACTCACTATATATTATTCAATCCCCGCCGAAAAAGTGCAAATACGCGAGGAAGGCAAAAAAGCAGAATGCGGAGAATAACCGAGGTGAGCGGGGAGATTTTTTTAAAATTCGCCGAAAAAAGCGCGGTTTTTATAATTCTTTTTAAGTAGCTCTTGATTTTTCAGAATTCCGTGGTAAAATATATAGTATACGCAAATTTGTCAATACTTTTTAAAAGGAGATATATATCAATGGAAAAAAGACAGTTTCAGACGGAATCAAAAAAGCTTCTGGATATGATGATCAATTCGATCTATACCCACAGGGAGATTTTTCTGCGCGAGCTGATATCTAACGCGAGCGACGCTATCGACAAGAGATATTTCCGCTCCCTTACCGATACCGAATCCGGGCTTCCGAGAGAGGAATATGAGATCTCTCTTTCGGTCGATAAGGACGCGGGCACTCTCACCGTAAGCGACAACGGCTGCGGGATGAGCGCTCAGGAGCTTGAGAATAATCTCGGCACCATCGCTAAGAGCGGCTCTCAGGATTTCAAGACCGAGAACAACAGCGATACCGTGGATATAATCGGGCAGTTCGGCGTGGGATTCTATTCCGCGTTCATGGTAGCGGACAAGGTTACGGTGACTTCTAAGGTATACGGAGCGGACAAGGCCTACAGATGGGAATCCGAAGGCGTAGACGGGTATACTCTTGAGGAATGCGAAAAAGAGACGGTCGGTACCGAGATAGTTTTGCATATAAAGCCGGATACCGAGGAAGAGGACTACTGCGAATATCTCGATCAGTATTCGCTCCAAAGGCTGGTCAAAAAATACTCCGACTACATCCACTACCCGATACGGATGGATTTCGAGACCGAAAAGCCCGTAGAGGGAGACAGCGGCAAGACCGAAAAGGTTATAGAACGCCGCACTCTCAATTCCATCACCCCGATCTGGAAAAAGCCCGCTTCGGAAGTGACCGAGGAGGAGTATAAGAACTTCTACAGCTCAAAATATTACGACTATGAAGCTCCGCTCAAAACGCTTCACTATAAGCAGGAGGGGACCGTAGAATATACCGCGCTTCTATTTATACCTTCCCACGCTCCCTTCGACTACTATTCAAAGAGCTATGAAAAGGGACTTACTCTCTATTCGAGCGGTGTAATGATAATGGATCGCTGCGCGGATATGCTCCCGGACTACTTCAGCTTCGTAAAGGGACTGATAGACAGCTCCGATATATCCCTTAATATCTCCCGCGAGACTCTCCAGCAGGACTACCAGCTCAGGACCATCGCAAAGGCGGTAGAGAAAAAGATAAAGAACGAGCTTGCTAAGCTGATGGAGACCGACAGGGAGAAATACGAGACCTTCTTCAAAGCGTTCGGCTCTCAGCTCAAATACGGAGTATACTCCGACTACGGCGCTCATAAGGAGCTTTTACAGGATCTTATAATGTTCATATCCTCAAATGAGATGAAATACGTAACTCTTAAAGAATACGTCGGGAGGATGCCGGAAGGTCAGAAGTCGATCTATTACGCCTGCGGCGATACGCCCGAAAAGGCCCTGAGACTTCCGCAGGCTGCAGCGGTAAAGGAAAAGGGTTATGAGATACTTCTTCTTTCGGAGGATATAGACGAATTCACCCTCCAGACTCTTATGAACTATGAAGACAAGAAATTCGTGAACGTTTCTACGGACGAGCTCGATCTTGCGACAGAGGATGAAAACAAGAAGCTTGAAAAGGAGAACGAATCCGGAAAAGAGCTTTTGGATTTCATCAAGGAGTCGGTGGGAGGTCTTAATTCCGTTAAGTTTTCAAACACCCTCGGCGGCCACCCCGCGGCGCTTTCAAGCGAGGGCGGCATGTCGATAGAGATGGCGAGGGTCCTTTCAAAGATGCCTGACGCGGGAGAAGGTCTCAAGGCTTCTCTGGTACTTGAAATAAATTCTTCCCACGCCGTCACCGAGAAGATAAAAGCGCTCTATGAAAGCGATAAAGAAAAGTGCAAAAAATACTGCAAGCTCCTCTACGCTCAGGCAAGACTTCTTTCCGGGCTTGAGATCGAGGACGCGGAGGAATTCACATCTCTCGTCTCGGAGCTTATGGTATAAAAGCGGAAAAATCATTCGGTAGCATATATCTTATGCGTTATTCGGACCCTTCGGATAATTCGCGGCATAAGATTCATGGCTCCGAAAAAATCTGATTTACGTCTTTTTAACGCAGTGCGGTCGGATTCGGCCGCACTTTTTTGCATGCAAAAAATATTTCTTAAATTTTTTAAAAATCCCTTGACAAATCCATACTATTGTGATAGTATAATCTTATACTATTGCAATAGTTTAGGCTTCATGCCGAAAAAAGGAGTGTTTATTTATATGAAAATCAAGATTTTTGATTCCGAGCTCAAGGTGATGAACGTGCTGTGGGACTGCGGAACTCTGACCGCTAAGGAGATAGCGAAGAAGCTTGGCGAAAGCGTAGGGTGGAACGTCAACACAACATACACGGTCATTAAGAAGTGCATTGAAAAGGGCGCGATCGAAAGGACCGAGCCTAACTTCATGTGCCGGGCGCTTATAGGGAGAGAAGAGGTAAGACAGGCCGAAGCGAGCGAGCTTTTGGATAAGATATTCGACGGCTCGACCGACAAGCTTTTCGCGGCTCTTATCGGCTCAAAAAAGCTCTCGCATGAGGAGATCCAAAGGCTCAAAGAGCTTGTGAACGAGATCGAAGACTGAGGAAAATAATATGGGAATTTTTGTTGAAACGACTTTGTACGGGGCGCTCGCGGTGGCCGTAATAACGGTATTTCGGACGATTTTCAGGACAAGGCTTCCAAAAAGCTGCTTTGTGATACTCTGGGAGATAGCGCTTTTAAGATTCGTTCTTCCCGTCTCCTTCGATCTTCCTATACTTCCCGCGCAGACCGAGCCTGAGCAAATAATTTCCGGCGAGGATTTTTCCGCATACGCCCAAACGTCGTCCGAGACGTTTATTTACAGCGCTTCGGAGCCTACGGAATTTAAGCCGGCGTCTCAGAAAGACCGAATCAAGTCCGGAGATACGGCTGTAGAGGATAAGAAAGAAGTTTCTAAAATAATTACCGAAGCGTTTCTTTGGAAGATCCTGATAGCCGGAACGGCGCTGACCGCGGCTTTTTTGACGGCGGGATATATTTTAACGCTGAGAAAGCTCAGACGCGCGAAGGAATGCGAAAGCGAAGCCGTAAAAGCGATTTTGGGGGAGAACGGAAAGATCTCGGTAAGAGTGCTTGACGGAATCCCGTCGGCGCTTACATACGGAATAGCGCGCCCGGTGATAGTTTTGCCGAAGGAGTGGGAAAGGTTTCCGGATTTCAGGCTTGAAATGATTTTGGAGCACGAGCTGAGCCATATCCGCAGAAAGGATTCGTTAAGAAAGCTCGTATTCGCCGCCGCAGTATCCCTCCACTGGTTCAACCCGTTCGCGTGGGCGATGTGGAGACTTTATTCGCGGGATCTTGAAGGGCGCTGCGACGAGGACGTGATAAAAAAGCTCGGAAAGGACAAAAAGTCCTCCTACGCTAAGCTTCTTATCGCGATCGAAGAGAGCAGAAGCTTCGGTACGCCTTTACTCAGCTGCTTTGCAAAAAATTCTACCGAAGAAAGGATAATATCTATTATGAAATTCAAAAAGACTACGGTTTTATCAATAATTACCTCTTCGCTTCTTATAGCGACGGTATCCGCGACGGTTATCGCTTCGTCCGTGAATCCCGTCCCAAAGGAGGAAGAAAAGTTTGAATCGGAGAGCGTAAGCTATGAACCGAAGAAAAATAATGACGGAAAAGCATCTGAAAAGCCCGTGACTTCAGAGGACGAGATCCGGACGGTATATTTTGACGGCGACGGCGACGGATTGCCGGACAGCTATGATCTTAAAAAGGACGAGTCGGTATATTTCACCTACGCTCAGGAGGATATCGGGGACTACCGCTATATTCCGGTAGAGCTCGGGATAGTTAAAGTCGGGGATGAAAATCCCGCCGATACCGTAATAGTGGACAAGGGAAGAGCCTGCGCGATATTTTCAGCGCCCGAGGACGGGGAATATAATTTCTATGTCAGCGGAAGCTATGACGGAGAGCTTCCGATAAAGCTTCTGACCGTCAGCGAGATCACGGCTCCGCTTCATACCGATACCGAGCTTTACTGCTTCATGGGAGCAGCGGCGGGATCGACGGACGAGGATCTTCGCTACCGCAGGGGGACTTTATGCAGCGGAGTATCGATGATACAGGTCCACGACGTTATAACCGACGGAGTTTCCGAGATGGACGAAAAGATATTCAAAAAGGGAGAAAGAGCGGCGCTGATCCTTGATTTTCAAAGGCCGGTACCGGAGGAATACCTTTCAGTGACAGCAGGATTTATCCGCGAAGAAATAATCTTCACGGATTCCGGCGAGCCGAGCAGAGGTCCCCAGACAAGATACAGCTTAGGAGAGCCGTTCATATATGACGAGACCTGCCTTATCTTCCCGTTTGAAGCTCCCGAGGACGGATATTACTTCTTCCACGTTTCAAATCTGTCCGCGCCGACCGCGTTCATCCCGGGGCGCTGGGTAGAAGCGGAAAACAGCGGTGAAGAGATGCGTTTCGGAAAAATCAAGCTTGACGTGGAAGAATTCAACCCGTCATGCAAGAAGTGGGCGGGACTTCTCGATCCCGAAAGACCCGATAAAGAGGTGCTTGCGGAGATGACAGCGGCCGCGCAGAAGTCAAGCTCCATGGGTTAGATGGATAAAGGCGAAAAATACGTCGTCGGGGCGATTTATCGCGATGGCGGGCAGGTATACGAGCTCGGAAGGGACGGAAAAGATTCCGGAGCGAAGATGAAATCCGGAGAGAATGCGGCGTTATTCATAGACCTCGGAGGGGATAAAGGCATAGAAGAGACGGCGAAGAAAATTACCGCCGCTGCTGTAGGAAGGACAGAGATCGATTTAGGCGAACCGTTTATATGCAAGCTGAACGGAAGGGCTCATGCAGTTTTCGGCTTTACCGCTCCTGAAGACGGAGAATACAGCTTTTACTGTACGACGGATCAAGACGGAACGGCGTATATCAGGGAGTTTGCGATCATAGCCGAGGACGGGGAGAAAGCGGCGATAGATGAGGAGACGGAAGCGGTTCTTAGGTTTGAAGACGGGAAAGCGAGGGTAGAGGGATAGATTCCGCAGCGAGTTAAGGGAGCAGCAAAGTGAAAGACTATATCAAGGTCGTTTGGAGCGAAAGCCGAGCTTGGAGTTAAAGAGCGCCGCGGGAGAAACGCAGAGATGTAAATTCATCAGATCTGATTTCTGATTTCTCAATTCTGTTTTCTATTTGCGCCCTTGACTTTTTATAACGCCTGTGTTAAAATATATTCATCTTTTCCGGCGAAAGGGGAATATTTATGAAATATTATATCGGTATAGACCTCGGCGGGACGAATATTGCCGCCGGAGTAGTAGATTCCGAGTTCAGGATCATATCAAAGGCTTCGACTCCTACAAACCGTCCGCGTTCCTGCGAGGAAATATGTAAGGACATGGCGCTCACGGCGAAAAAAGCCGCCGAGGAAGCCGGGCTTAAGCTTGCGGATATTCAGTCCGTAGGAGTCGGCTCCCCCGGGACGGTGAACAGCGATACGGGAGTCATTGAATACTCAAATAACCTTGATTTTTATAACGAGCCCGTGGCAAAATATGTAAAAGACATTCTCGGGCTTCCGGTGTATGTCGAAAACGACGCAAACGCAGCGGCGTACGGTGAATTTGTCGCCGGAGCCGCGAGGGGGGCTAAGAACGCAGTCTGCATCACTCTCGGGACCGGAGTCGGCGGCGGGATAATAATCGACGGGAAGATATATTCGGGATTTAATTACGCCGGAGCCGAGATCGGTCATACCGTCATAGAAGCCGACGGCGTGGAATGCACCTGCGGCCGTCACGGCTGCTTTGAGGTTTATTCATCCGCTACCGGGCTTATAAGAATGACCAAGGAAGCGATGGATATGCACCCCGAGTCCAAGATGCATGAGATGATGGGGGATCACGTTTCGGGAAGACTTGCCTTTAACGCCATGCGCGCAGGGGACGCGGCGGCGAAGGGAGTAGTTGATAAATACATAAAGTACCTGGCGATTGGGATAACGAACACCATAAATATTTTCCAACCCGAGATATTATGCATAGGCGGCGGGGTATGCAACGAGGGCGAAGCGCTTATGGCGCCGCTCAGGGAGCTTGTGAAGAACGAAGTATATTCAAAGCGTTCCGAGAGGAATACGAAGATAGTGAGAGCGGAGCTCGGAAACGAAGCCGGAATAATAGGCGCGGCGTTTTTGGGAATAAGTAAATAGTAAATAACCCCCGCCAAAAATTTTTTAGGGGGGACGAATTCCGCGCTCAGAATTTAAAATGCCGGCAGGTGAAATATGAGTTTACTTATACGCCAGAAGATCTTTACATTGACCGATACCTACGAGGTCTGCGATCATACGGGCAAGCCGAGGTACGCGGTCAATACGGAATTTTTGACTCTCGGCCATCACATCCACATAACCGATCTGTCCACAGGTCGCGAGACTTCAAGGATAGACGAGCGGATATTTACGTTTTTGCATAAAGCCGACCTTCACGTCATGGGGGAAGATATACTTATGACGAGGGAATTCACGTTTTTCATGCCGAGATATACTCTCTCGAACGGCTGGGAGATAAAAGGGGACTTTTTGGGGCTTGACTATGAGATAAGGGACGCGAGGGGAGAGACTGCGGCAAGGATCTCAAAGGAGATCTTTCATCTTGGCGATACCTACCTGCTCGAAGCTGTTCGCCCCGCAAACGAGCTTTTGGGTATGACTATAGCGATAGCCGTAGACATGATGAACTGCGGAGGAAGCTGATAGGGATATGAAGATATGAAGATTTTAGCGATAGACTACGGAGATTCAAGAACCGGGCTTTCCTACTGCGACAGGTCGGAATCTATAGCTGCGCCGCTCGGGACTTTATTTGAAAAATCGCCCGAAAAGCGCTTTATAAAAATAAAGGAAAAGATATCCGAGATCGGGGCCGAGCTTATAGTCGTCGGTCATCCTGTAAACATGGACGGAAGTAAGGGCCCGAGAGCGAAGCTCTGCGAGGAGCTTGCGAAAAGACTCGAAGCCGAGACCGGGGTCCCGACCGTATTATGGGATGAAAGGGTGACGACGGTCCAGGCGATAGGGATTTTGAACGAAACAAACGTCAGGGGCAAAAAACGCAAAGACGTGATAGATACCGTCGCGGCGACTTTAATTTTGGAAGGATATCTCGACTACAGAAGAAAAAAGGCCGAGAGAGAATCCCAAGACGAATAAAAATCCAAAAAATACCAATAATCCCTCCGAGAAAAAATTCGGAGGGAATTTAATTTTTATGAAGAAATTTACTCTTTCGCTTGCAGTATCGCTTCTCATAATGTTTTCCGTCAGCGTTTTAGGCGCGGCGGGGGAGGTGAAGAAAACCGAGGATAAATTTATAAGGATCCATATAATCGCGAATTCCGACTCAAAAGCCGACCAGGCGCTCAAGCTGACGGTGAGGGACAGAATACTTGAAAAGTCGGGGGAATATCTCACCGGAGCTAAGACCAAAGAGGAAGCGGTCGAGAGGATAAGAAAAAATCTTTCCGAGATAGAGTCGGAAGCCCAAAAAGCCGCGGGGGATGAAAAAGTAGATTGCAGCTTTGAGCGCGAATATTTTGAACCCCGCGCATATGACGGTTTTATACTCCCCGCGGGGATGTACGACAGCTTATGCATAAGAATAGGGGAAGCAAACGGAAAGAACTGGTGGTGCGTATGCTACCCCGAGGTCTGCATAGGCGCGGCGATAAAAATAGAGGACTCCGAGGTATTTTCCGAAGGGGAAATAAAGATACTCAGGGAGCCTTCTAAAGTCAGATATAAGCTCTGGTGCTACGAGACGCTTTTAAAGCTTAAAAAGCTTTTCTCGCATATATAAGCCGACCGGAAATTATTCCTCTTCCTCGTCGAATTTCCCGCGGTAGAATTTGTTTGCAATAATATAAACGGCAATACAGATCAAAACGTTTATGACGGTCCCGATAAGTCCGTAGACCTGTGGATCGTCGCTTATCCCCGAGAGCCAGAAGTCTGTGAAGTAAAGGGAGATGAGCGAAGCCTTGGCGGCGAGGTCGTCAAGATAGTCAAGGAAAAATACCGGAATATAAAACACCGTTCCGGTCAGTATCATAATAATAGCCACGGTGATGGGATTATATGTGCCGTAGGCGGTATGGCGCTTGCCGTCGTCCCAGAAAAGGGGAATAAGGAACGCAAGAACTATGAACCAGCTAAAGAGCGAAAGCGTTTTCGGGTTGTCGTATAAAGCGAGTCGCGGCAGCATGGTTCCGACTACGCCGAGCACGGCGGTTTTCCCGATTATGGTAGCGAAAGCGCAGATGAGAAAATAAAGCCCGAATCTCGCCCAACCGTAAAGCACGGTACGCAGGGAATCTCTTTCTTCCATTATAAACTCCTCCTCCGGAAAGAATCTGAACTGCTTTTATATAATTATACCACTGCCGTAAGAAAAAATCAACCTTTACGAAAAATTTTAGCGATTTTTCCGGGCTTACGCATAAAAAATTCCCCCCTGCCCTTTAAAGGACAGGAGGGAAAGCTTTTTTCAGCATCCGCAGCCGCAGTCGTTGCCGCAGCCGTTTCCGCATCCGTTCCCGCAGCTGTTGCCGCAGGAATTGCATCCGCAGCTGTTGCAGCCGTTGAAGCCGAAGAGAATGATGAGGATGAGGATGATGATCCACCAGTAGCCGTTACCGAAACAATTCATATAAATGTCTCCTTCATGTAAGATTCTGAAGCTTTAAGCACTTCATACTACAGTTTATGGAAATCCCGAAAAAGTGTTACAGATATTTTATGACCGTATCCGAAAGCGTTTTTGGTCCGCGGGGCGTAATCAAGCAGGATATAAACATATAATTTAGCATGAATTGATTATACCGCAAAATTCAGGCGATACTTTAACAGAAAGAGCTTTGCCGGAAAATTGCCGAGATCTATCCGGCGGGTTATCCATAGAAAGGAAGGATAGAAATGTTTGAATTCAACGAGCTGTATAAAAACGACGACTTCACCGAGAATTCCCTTAAAGCCGTCGGCCATGCGATAAGGCGCGCCGGGCAGTTCGGCCACACCTATGTCGGGACCGAGCATCTTCTTTTGGGGCTTTTGAACACCGACGGAGCGGGCGCGGCAATACTTGCAAGGTTTTCGGTGACATACCGCGACGTGGAGAAGAAGATAAAGGAGCTTATAGGCACGGGGGAGCCTACCGAGGTGAACGGGGCTATGCTTACGCCGGCCGCGAAAAGATGTATAAGATTTGCTAAGAGGACCGCCTGCGAGGTATCAAACACAAGAGTCGGGACCGAACATATCCTCTGCGCGATACTGAATCAGCAGAATTCTACCGCAAGAAGCATTCTATACGATCTTAACTGCAACATCTCAAAGCTCAGCTCCACTGCGGGCGAAGCGGTCGAAAAAAGCGCCGTTATGACCCGGCAGCAGGATCCCCAAAGACTTACGCAGCTTGAAAAATACGCCTTCGACATGGTGAACCATGCGAAAAAGACGGGATACGACCCCTGCGTGGAGCGTGAAGCGGAGATTTCAAGAATGACGGAAATTTTACTCAGAAGATCGAAAAACAACCCCTGCCTTGTGGGAGAAGCAGGGGTGGGAAAGACCGCTATCGTGGAAGCGCTCGCCACAAAAATAGCGCGCGGAGAGGTCCCGCAGGCGCTTATCGGTAAGAGGATATTTTCCCTGAGCCTTACCTCTCTTTTGGCGGGAGCGAAATACAGGGGAGATTTTGAGGAACGCCTTAAGGCGTGCATAGACGACGCGACGAGAACAAAGGACGCGATTTTATTTATCGACGAGCTTCATACTCTTGTAGGCGCGGGAGCCGCCGAGGGAGCGATAGACGCTGCGAATATCCTTAAGCCTATGCTTGCAAGGGGAGAGCTGAGACTTATAGGCGCGACCACTTATGACGAATACCGTAAGACGATAGAGGGAGATAAGGCGCTTGAGCGGCGGTTTTGCGTATTAAAGGTGAACGAGCCGGGAAGAGAGTCGGCTATAAAAATGCTCAGAAGGCTTAAGACAAAATATGAGCAGCATCACAAGGTCGCGATCGAGGACGAAGCTCTGGAAGCAGCAGTGGATCTCTCCACAAGATATATAACCGACCGAAGGCTTCCCGACAAGGCGATAGATCTGATAGACGAAGCCTGCGCGCATGTAAATCTCACGGGATTTACCGATTCAAATGAAAAAAGCGGGCTTTCCGAAGCCTTTAACGACTATGTGAACGGGAAGATTTCAAAAGAGAGATATTTCGAGGAGCTGTTTGAAAAGACTTCCGGAAGAGAGCGGAATCCCGGGATGAGAGTCAGAGCTAAGGACGTGGAGAGCGTTATCGCGCTGCAGACTCAGATCCCGGAGGACAGAATATTCGCTTCAAAAGCCCAGGAGCTTTTTGAATCCCTGTCCTCAAAAATAATAGGTCAGCAGGAAGCAATCTACACCCTGATCAACGCGCTAAAGCGCTCCGGGACGGGACTTCGCGGAACGGAAGGACCTATGGCGGCGCTGATGTTCTCGGGACCCACCGGTGTGGGAAAGACCGAGCTTGCAAGGCTTTTGGCGGCCGAGCTTTTTGGGACGGGCGAAGCGCTTATACGTTTTGACATGTCGGAATTTTCCGAAAAATACACCGTCTCGCGGCTTATAGGTTCGCCTCCGGGGTACGTGGGACATGAGAGCGGCGGGGAGCTGACGGAAAGGGTGAGAAAACGTCCGTCGTCGGTTCTGTTGTTTGACGAGCTTGAAAAAGCCGACCGCGACGTTATAGGGATACTTTTGCAGATCCTTGACGCGGGATTTCTTACCGACAGTCTCGGAAGAAAAGTATCCTTTAAAAACTGCATAGTAATTCTCACGACGAACGCGATGGCGGGAGGAAGCGGGGGATTGGGATTCGGAAGCGCGGGGAAGGATACCGCAAGATCGGGGCTTTCGGGGGTATTTTCGTTTGAGCTGATGAACAGGCTCGACGCGGTCTGCACATTCAGAAGGCTCACCGGGGAGGACTGCGAGAGGATAGCGGGATTAAGGCTCGCGGAGCTTAGAGACAGGGCTGCGGGGAAGGGGATAGATTTAGAGATCCCGGAGGGGATATACGGAAGGATACGGGACGCTGCGGATTATAAGAGATTCGGTGCGAGGGAGATATCGAGGGTGATAGCGGAGAAGATAGAGGGGCCGCTTGCGGATATTATTTTAGCGGGAGGGAACGGGAAGGTGAGGGTGACGGAGGAAGGGGATGAAGTTATGCTGAAGACGGCAGGTATGATAACGGAGGGAGCAAAGAGCGGAAAGTGATAGAAAAAATAAAGCCTTAATAGAGAGGAAACCAAAAAGGTTTCGCCGGCCTTTCCTCAAAAGGCCGCAGGATTCCAAAGGGCTGGCCCTTTGGTCGCGCCCGCAGGCGCGAAATCTCTCAGCGAAGCGAGCGCAGGAAGGGGAGCCAAAACAGTCCTGTGGACTGTTTTGGCGTGGGGAGACACTCGCCGGGTGTTCCCCACACTTAAAGACCCTTACCCATTCCCACGCTTACAATCAAAGTAAAACAATCCAATCAATCCGGCGCCTTCTTTCGGAAATGTGCAGGCGCTAATTCTATATGCTACAATATAAGCCAAAATCCATAATCCGAGCCTTCGCTTTGTGCCGTCCGCTGATCGTTTAGCTCTATTGCGGATTTGCTGATCGCCCTGTGCTCAGTTTCAAGGATGTGGCCGAAGCTGACACATCATAGGTATTAGATATTAGATATTAGATGTTAGAGCATAAAGGTGTCACCTTCGGTGACAAATTTGAATGTGGGGGATAATGCGGGCAGAATGGACACTCCCAGTTTCAAAACACTCTTGCACCCCAGCGTCCTTTGTGGTATAATACATCATACATCAACGTATTATGTAACCATAAAGCCCTTAGGAGATTAGCCATGTCAAACTTTACGAAGAAAGCAATTCAAGAGTCCTTTCTGAAACTGCTGACGGAACGGCCGCTGTCCAAAATCACGGTGAAAGATATTGTGTCGGACTGCGGAGTAAATCGTAACACCTTTTAC
>CANPYR010000019.1 GCA_947588805.1 uncultured Clostridia bacterium | reverse complement strand
TTGCAAAATTGATGTATCGTGAGAAGTATCCAAAAGGCGAATTGCCTTTCGGACTGGTTGATTTCCTTTAATGCGGGCGGAATGGACACACCCGGGGAGGGAGCGCCCGTTCCGCTCACGTTAAAATAAAAAGTTGAAAGCGTAAAGTAAGCACTGACGGGAATTTTGAGAACACAGTTTCCTTATAATGTGTGCGGTTTGTATGCTTCAGGATGGGACCCCATACTTAAAGACGCACCCACGCTTACAGACAATATTTAGAAGCCTAAGTCAATCCTTTAGACGGATTGACTTAGGCTTTTTCTGATCATATTACAACATTCACAATCATCCCCGTCACCAGTGAAAACGCCATGACAAATGCAAGATACAATATAAACCGCTTCATTCCGAGCACAATTTTCAGCGCGCCAAGGTTTGTGATTTTTGTCGCAGACTTCGCATGGGCGCCACTTTGCCGAGGACAATTCACTCCGAAATCTTTCACACTCACCAATTGCCCGCTTCTTGTATCGTTTTTCTGCTGACATCAACCGCGCGGTTATTGCGCCATAGCCGGTTTTGTGATATACTGTTCGCGAAAGGAGAGTGCAGCTATGGCTCATTTACAGGATTTTTGCAACGTTATTTCACGACTTCGGCGGGAAAAGGGTTGGTCGCAGACAGTGCTCGCGGAAAAGCTGTGCATTTCTCCGCAGGCGATCTCCAAGTGGAAATGCGGCATAGGACTGCCCGACGTCGCCTTATTCCCCGTTATCGCAAAGACTCTGGACGTGCCGATCGGCGTTCTCTTCGGAGAAAAAAGCGAAGAAAAGTTGCAGGCGGCCGAAATGGCAAAAACGGAGCATACAACAGGGAACGGGCATGCGTGTGAGTGTGCGGCGACGGTGTTCCAGCAGGAATGGGACCCGTGCCGGAAGATCGACGTAGCGGCGGGAAACGTATGCAGGCTTTTGTTTTACGACGGAGCGCGGGACAGGGCGCTGATCCAAGCCGTGGGGGATCCCACGTTTGTCAGGTATTTTTCGGCGGAAATGGAGGACGGCAGACTGCTAATTAAAGTAAAAAATCCGTCCGGATCGTCAGAAAAATGGGCTCCTTACGACCGAGACGGCCTGAACGGGGAAAATCTCGTGCGGGTGTTCACGGGCATGGAGGAGACGGATATTTGCGTGACAAATTATCTTGACCTTTACTGTCAGTCTTTGACGGCAGGCGAGCAAAATGTATACGAAGTAAATCTCACGCCGCTGAAAATACAGCGTGCATAAAATGAAACGCCGGCCGCGCTCCGAGACTTTTTACGTATTATCCGTACTCGCCGCAGAGACGATTCCGATTGAGATATTCTTGATCGCCCCGCCAAAGCCCACCATGGAATGGCCCTTGAAATGAGAAAGACCAACATAGCAATCATAGTCGGCAAACGCCGCGCCCACATAGTTTTCTGTAAGTACGCTGCCGCCCTCAACAGGCAAAGTCATGGAGCCGTCCTCGTCCAAAATCTGAAAATCCGCAATGTCGGTAAATCCATGATCTTTTGTGACCTGATAGTGCATCGCGGTTTCACTGCGTGAGCCTCCGTATGCGGTGTTGCACTCAACGATAGTGCCGTCAACGGCTTCTACTATGTCTTTTATCAGCTCGGGGCAGAGATAATTGCTCGCGGGAGGTTCGCCTGTGGAGAGATTGACGGCGACTTTTCCAGTCGGCTCCCAGCCGAGGGCTTCATAAATCGAAAGCATTACCTCCGTGCTGATGTCAGTCGTCATATAAACGGTCGGAACGTCCGAATCTGAATTCGTTTGCTCACCGGACGGAGTGCTGTCATTTTCAACGTCGGTTGAAACGTCTTTCTTTTCGGAATCTGTTCCGGACGGATCGACGCTGTACGATGCTTGATCCTGATTTCCGGAACTGCCTGTTGTCGGTTCATTCTTTGTACTGCAACCTGTGAATACCGTTGACAGCAACAGGAATGCGAGGAAGAAAGGCAAAAACCGTTTTCTCATACTTGAGTTTCCTTGTTTTTTGAGGTCATACGCCATTTGCGGATATTTGGAACTATCTTACCAACATTTTTCATCAAAGCAAAGCTCACATCTTTGCGCGATTTGGAACGCTTGAAAATACCGTTCTTCCAACGGAATCCATTTTTGCTGAAAAATCCTCGCTTGGTCAGGCCCGTTTCGTGCCTGAATACGGCGCAGTTGCTCGTCCGGTGAAACGGACAGGAAGATATGCAGGTCGTAATCGCCCCATAATTCCGGATGACAGCTATAAGAGCCCTCCGCCACGGTGAGCCTGTTTGGTATAACCGAAACCGGCTCACGAAAGTCTTGCATATGGCAGTCGTAGGGGCGGTAGGAAAAGGGAACGCCCTGTCTGAAAGGGCTCAGCACTTCTTCCCGAAAACGTTCCCAATCTATATTGCCGCCCGGCTGCCGCAGTCGGTCCTCGGTTCGCTGCTCTGAGCGGAGGAAAAAATCGTCCATGTGAATAACATTACAGCCCAAATCCTTTTTCAGTTGCGCCGCAAGAGTAGTTTTTCCTGAAGCGCAGCGTCCGTCCACGGCAACCAGAGGAGCGGCATTTATTTGTAAAATTCTCTGAATTTCTTCCCGAATGATGTCCGGCGCCTGCCGTATCATTTTAAATTTTCCGCAGTATCGGACGGTTGCTTTGCACGGTGAAAACGGACAAGTCCGGTCCGATTGAGCGCGACCATTATCGCGGGAATGAGTATCAGCTGGATAATTATGCCTGGAATCGCATTGAGGAACGCACCCGCCATAAAGGCTTCCCAGGTGAACGCTTCGCCGCCGATTCCGAGGATTATTATTTCTGTTATGCCCCAGACTGCGCGCCCCGCTATCATCGCCACAAGAAGCGACCTATAGAGCGAAATTACGCACTGCCAGCGGGATTTTGAATACATCAGCCCGACGACGAGACCGTATGTCAGAAGCTCAGCAGCCATCGCGACCGCAGTCGGGTAGAGCGGGGGCATACCGAAGATGAACGAGCGCAGGAGCGGGGTAATCAGCCCGACCGCGGCTCCGTACTGCCAGCCGCAGATAAGCCCGCAGAGAAAGACTGGAATGTGCATTGGCAGGAGCATACTGCCTATTCGGGGTATCTGCCCCGTCAGGAACGGCAGCACCAGTCCGAGCGCTAAAAACATCGCCGAAAGCGTTAAATTTTTGATATTTTGTTTCATTGTGATCTCTCCTATATGTAAATTTTTCCTTTGCTAAATCGTTTTACATGCCTAATTTATCCGCAAAATCAGCCATAGCCTCTGAAACCTTGATCTGCTGAGGGCAAACGGCTTCGCAGCTCCTGCAGCCTATACAGGCGCTCGGCAGCTTGTCACTCGGATACGAGGACAGCGCCATCGGCGCGATAAATCCTCCTTCGGTGAAGCAGTGTTCATTGTATAAAGCCAGCAAGGTCGGAATATCCAGCCCCTGCGGACAGTGGCTCACGCAGTAATGACAAGCGGTGCAGGGCAGGACGATTTTCCGAACCATTTCCTCGGCCATAGCCAAAAGATTTTTCATTTCTTCCTCGGAAAGGGGTTTTTCCTCTTGGAAAGTCTTGATGTTTTCTTTCATCTGCTCCATGTCGGACATGCCTGACAGTATGACAGTCACCTCGGGGATAGACTGTAAGAAGCGGAACGCCCATGCGGGGATTTTCTCATCGGGGCGCATGGCTTTTAACCGGGATTTTTCTTCATCAGTCAGCTTTGCCAGACGACCTCCCCGCAGCGGCTCCATCACCCAAATCGGGATATTGTATTTTTTCAGAAGTTCCGCCTTTGCTTTGGCGTCCTGGAAACTCCAGTCAAGATAGTTCAGCTGTATCTGGCAAAATTCCATGCTCTTTCCGTATTTTTGCAGGAAGCGTTCCATCACATCATAGCTTCCGTGCGCTGAAAATCCGAGATGACGGATCCTGCCGTTTGCTTTCTGCTTCATCAGGTAGTCATAGATGCCGTACTTTTCGTCAAGATACTGCTCAATATTCATCTCGCAGACATTGTGGAACAGATAGAAGTCAAAATATTCCACCTGGCATTTTTTCAGCTGCTTCTCAAAAATTTCTTCCACCTTCGTCATGTTGGACAAATCATACCCGGGGAATTTGGTAGCAAGATAGAAACGCTCTCTCGGGTATTCTTTTAAGGCCCTTCCCATCACGATTTCCGAATTGCCGTCATGATAGCCCCATGCGGTGTCGAAATAATTCACGCCATGCTCCATAGCGTAAGCAACCATTTCTTTCACGGCCGCTTCATCGATTTTGGAATCATCTCCGTCCAACACCGGGAGCCGCATAGCGCCCATGCCGAGAGCGGATAATTTTAAATTTTGAAAGTTTTTGTAAATCATTGTTGAATCCTCCTATTATTTATTTTCGCTGATATAAGGTCGTATCATTGCCGGTAAAAACAGCCTGCAAAATTCTTTTGTGCGTTCCTCAAAACTATATGCGCCGCCCGACATATCCCAGCAGAGCATTTCGCCGTAAATCACATCTATCAGCGCACCTGCGAGCATGTCTACAGGCGTATCGTCCGTCAGTTCGCCCCGCTCGATTCCCGTTTCAATCATACCCTTCATGGAATCAATATCTGCGCGGAGTTTGTCCGCGTTGTACGGTGCCTCCACGAGATCGGGGTCAACGGTGTTGCGCACCCATTCCTGGCAGAGCTTCAGCCCGTCGCGTTCAATGTGACCGGAGAAATTCACCATGTAAAATTCCAGCCGCTCCATAAACGGACCGTCGTGAGCTTGCGCCTCTTCATAAATTTCCCGATACATCTCCCGGCTCAATTCAAAAACTACGTCTTCCTTGCGCTTGAAGTAGGTATAGAACGTGCCGTTTGAAACGCCGCAGGCTTTTGTGATCTCTTCGATTGATGTGTTGACCAAGCCTTTTTCACATACCAGCTTTTTCGCCGCTTCAAGCAGCTTGCGCCTGGTTTCCAGCGCGGCAATCTGCCGGTTTGTCATTTTCTTTTCCACGATATCATCTCCTTGCACGGTTTCATTATAGCACATTCGCTGAATAAAAGTCAATGACTTTCAATCAATTTTTTCTGATGTGTATAAGAATTAGAAAAATCGAGTGTATAAGAACTCCCTCCAATCCGAAAGATCGGAACGGGGGGGAAAAGCAAGGTTTTTGTAGGCTTAAAGAAATTTAGAGCAAGATTCTACCACGGGAACAAATTTCGCGTATGCACGCGGGGTTTTGTCTGCGCGACAACCGAGACGGTCGTTCTTGTCGAGGGCGGTCGCGCAGCAACAAAACCAGCTTGCATTATGCTCATTTTGCCCTATGCGGAATCTTGTTGGAATTTACTTTCAAAAAAGAAACTAAAATCTGTACTCATGTTAATTGCAGAAACAAGCCATTCAGAAAACGCTGAAAGGCGTTTTTTATGGGCTTTTATGCATTATAAATACTTAATTTCCGCTCATTGCAGTATGAAAATATGAGTGAAATTTTTATTTAGGAGGATAATTATATCAATATTCAGAGTAGAACACACCACGGGTTTCACTGTCATGAGCAACTATCATCTTCGCGACAAGAATCTGTCGCTCAAGGCAAAAGGTTTGTTATCGCAGATGTTATCTCTCCCCGAGGAATGGGATTATACCCTCGTGGGGCTGTCATTCATTAACCGCGAAAAGATCGACGCAGTCCGTGAAGCAATCAAAGAGCTTGAAAACGCCGGGTACATCGTACGCACTCGTGAGCGTGACGAAAGAGGTCGCTTGAAAGGTACAGAGTATGTCATCTATGAGCAGCCGCAAAAGGAAAATCCGAAAGAAATAAAGAAATAGAGTATGTTATCTTCGCTATGGAGAGGTCAAAGCCCGAAATTAGGAACATTATGGCATATCTGTGACCGCACTTTACAACGTTCCCGCGACAATGGACAGCTATTATTCCGCGCTCGTCAGCAGAGATTTGAATTTGTAGTCAAGAGCCGAAGAAAACACATTTTCTCGGTTCTACTTTATGTTTACGATAAACTCATCAAATGAGGGTGTTCAACAAGAAAATCTTAAATTTTGTCAATTCAAGAGCCGAGAAAAATCAGCGAAAAACGCCCTACTTTTGAAAATCATGAAAAAATTAAGGAGGAGGTCAATCCTATGAAAACAGGACTTACAAAAACGCAGAAAACTACCGAAATTTGGTTCAACGAAAAAGAGCCGACGATTCATATCCGCACTCACAATACCGACCTAAAAAAGCGGCTTGCCGTTTATGCCGAAAAGTTTCCGACCGAGCGCAAGCTGCTGGACAATGCCATTGAGCTTGGCTGCATGAAGTTATAGCAAAGGGTCGCCTGTCGTTCAGACTGACCGAGCCGTACAGCGAGGAGCGCAGGCAAAGGACAAGCGAGTACGCGAAGAAAAACGGGGTGAAAGGGTGATGAGTGAGCCTCTCAATATGTAAAAATTACAAAAAAGTGTAAGTTTTTTGCATATTAAATCATGAAAATTTATACATAAATATTGTACTACATATCTCCGAAAAAATCAAGTGTTGAGAAGGCATTTTTTGATTATTTCGCCGAATTTTTTTGATATAAATTTTTCCGCAAAAATGTACACATTGTTGTAAAAAAGTCTGCTGCAAAATGGCAGACTTTTTGTAAATTTCTGCCCTACAGCGAAACGTCGAAAGCGGCATATTACAGGCTTTAGCAGCTGCTGTGCCTGTTATTTTGCCCGATCTCCACCTTTGATAGTTGCTGTAAAAGTTGTCGGGCAGTGGCTCAGAATGTTCATTTTTCCTCCAAATTTTGTATTCGCTTGGCAGCATAAAACGTTCGCATTTCCGAGAATGTGTATATCTGTCAGGCGTATTTTTCTGCTTTTGCTTATCTTTTCAGTTTTCCTTGGCGCGTATACCTGTTCAAACTTGGCATAGTCAATTACGCTGTTTAGCATGGCTTTTCGCTACACCGAAAATACTCACACTATATAACAAACTCTGTTCGCTATATGGCATCACGCTGTTTGATATAGTTATCCGCATATAATCGTAAACAAATTCACTATTTCGCGATTGCCCTGTTTTTGCCGCTTCCCTGAAAGCCGTTCCTGACGCGGTTTTCGCTGCTGAATCGTTGCCACCCATCTTGATTCGCTCGGTCGTTAAGACTTTCATCGCAAACTTCACCGACGGGCATATCACTTTCTCACTGTCATTCAATTTTCAAGGTGCTCGTCTTTCGACAATTACAGTATAGCGAAGTTTTGACCGTTTTCCCGTATGTCCATAAAAATGGAAATTCGCTCGAAAATCGAAAATTCCCACGCTCTTGGAAATTCATATTTTTGTGCTATAATGGGATTGAGGTGATTATTATGTACGCAAAACCTACAATTCCCGAAAGATTAAAAGATTTAAGAGTAATGCAGAAGCACTTGACTTTGGAAGAATTGGCAGAGCAAACAGGCTTGTCAAAATCTGCTCTCGGCAAATATGAAACCGACGAAGACAAGGACATAAGTCCGTTTGCGATTGTCACGCTTGCGGAGTTTTATGGAGTATCTTCTGACTACCTCCTCGGTCTGACCGAAACAAAAAATCACCCAAACACAACTCTTAGTGAGTTGCATTTGAGTGATGAAGCAATAGATGTTTTGAAAAGCGGCAAGTTGAATAACAGGATAATTTGTGAAATTCTTTGTCACGAGGTTTTCAAGAGGTTGCTTGTTGACAGCGAGATTTACGTTGACCGAATCGTCGATATGCGGATAAATGACGTGAACGCTATGCTTGAAGTTGCAAGAAAGAAAGCAATTGAACAGGCAGATGGCGAAGATGTTTATACTCGCTCATTGGAAGTCGGGCAGATTGACGAAACCGAATACTTTGCTCATATCATTTACGACGATTTGAAAGCGATTCTCAAAGATGTAAGGGAAACGCATAAGTCCGATACCACTACTGCTGATGTTGATTCGACCGTGGCGAATATGCAAGCGAACGTTGAAGCTGCTCTGCAACTTTGAAGGCAGTCAGGAGGAAAAAAGCGCAAAATTATGGCTTTCAAGTTTGAATATTGATTATAACAAGCTGTCAAAAGAGGAGTTTGTAACGCTGATCAACATCTTGCAGAAGTCAACGATTTTGAAAAATAGGGCAAGCAGGCTGGGAAAGACGTTAAAGAAAAAATAACTACATAAAGCAAAAGCCATACCCGATTGCTCGGATATGGCTTTGTTTAGCACCCTTTTGGCAGACCGTCACATTAAAATTTCTGTTTTGTTGTTTTATGCGGGGCTGCCCAATCGGGAGAGCTTTTTTTATTTTCGCTTAGTCCAAAATTAGTGCTTCTTGGAGACAGCTACAGCGCCGAGAGCTACTACAGCGGGGATAACGCAAAGAGCGATACCGGTTGCAGGAGCAGCAGGGGTAGTCTCAGCAGGAGCGGGAGCAGCTTCAGCTTCGGGAGCAGGAGCAGCTTCGGTCTCGGTCTCGGCAGGAGCAGCCTCAGCCTCAGCTTCGGGAGCCTCAGCCTCCGCCTCTGCCTCGGGCTCAGCTTCGGTCTCGGCAGCAGTTTCCTCAGCGCCAACGAATTCGAAGAGGGTGATAGTGGTGTTGGAAAGAGGAGTCTGGTAGTCAGGACCCTTGATCTGAACGTGAGTAGGAACAACGTCAGTGTCATATACGCCGAGCTCTACCTTGAGTTCAGCAGTGATGTCGAAATCGCCACCGTCAACGTAAACCATGTCAGAAACACGGCCGTTAGCGTCGCCGGCATTGGTAAGATAAAGTCTGAACTGAGTGTTATCGCTGTGTCCAACAACATGAACGGTGATAACAGCGCCGTCAGCAGTATCTACGCCTTCGGGAATAGCTACGTGTGCGTTTTCGCCATCGTAAACGTCCTTTGCACCGTCGTTCATATCAGTAACGTCGGCTGCGAAAGCACTTACGGCGAGCGCCATAACCATCATAACGGCTATGACGGCTGCAAGAATTTTCTTTGTCATTTTTTATGACCTCCTAAATTCATTTTAAGATTCTGAGTAAATTTGAGAATCTACAGTTATTATACTACCACACATTCTTCGGAATGTCAAGCAATTTTTAGTAAAACTGTTTCAAGTTTTGGCAATTAGCTATATTATCCGGATTTCGCGCAAGTTTTTTGATACCCGCAGCCTTTTATGCAATAATTCATTTGGTCGCTCCGATTATCGCTTCCACGATCTTCGGCATGGTGATCTTCCCGGTGGTACGGTCAAAGATCCTGCAGCCGTTGTGGTCTCCGTTGTCCCACCAGAAGACCGCTATACCGCTCTTTCCGGCGGTTTTGTACATGTATTCCGCATGCTCTGCGCGTTCCGATTCGTTGTTTTTGTTGTCGGAGCTGAATTCCCCTACGATAGCGGGCACTCCGAGCTTTTTGGCCCTTGCGGCAAGAGTGGAAATAAAGTGCTCCATGTTCTTTTTCTCCTGCGCGGTTCCCCATTCCGAACGCTCGGTATCATATCCGACGTTCTTCCAGGTGAAGCCCTGCGGGTCGTAGTTGTGGACCTCCATTATCATATGCCCCGAAACGGTATCGTTAGGAAGCTCGAAGTTATTTATCGAATAGTCGCTCGAAGAACCTGCGTAGGTGTTCACGACTATATTTCTGACGGCGTTGTTGCCGCCGGTCGCCCTTATAGTATCGATAAATTTCTGATGCCACTTTGTTATTATCTTGAAGTCGTTTGTGTTCTTGGAATTCCAGTCGTTGGAATCGTTTAAAGTCTCGTTCATCGACTCGAAAAGAAGCTTTTCACCGTAGTCCTTGAAGCGCTCGGCAACCTGTTTCCAGATGTTAGCAAATCTCGCGTTACCGTTTTTATATGAGCTCTCGGAAGCGTGTATCCAGCCCTCGGTCCCGGTATCGTGATGGACGTTGATTATGCAGTACATCCCCTCGTCCAAGATCCAATCAACGACTTTCTGGACCCTGTCGAGCCAGTCTTTTCTTATATTTCCCTTTTCATCCGAGACATAATTCCAGGTTATGGGGAGCCTTACCGCGCCGAAGCCCGCGTCTTTAAGAGCTTCGACGTGAGCTTTAGTTATCTGAGGATTCCCCCACGCTTCCTCAAACTGTTTTACGGTAGCGTTCTTAGGAAGCCATGAGCCGCAGGAGTCGAAGGAGTTGCCGATATTTATCCCCGCGCCCATATTCTTTACCGCGTCCGCAGCCGATTCAAACCCGTCGGAATCCGAAGCGGTCGCGGATTTTTTCTTTCCGGTTTCGGGGGTGATATTAAGGACCGGGGTTTCTTCGCCCGAGTCCGATCTTACCTTGAATTCGTACTCCGCGCCGGAGGTAAGCTTTTTGACTTTAAGCTTTAAAGAGCCGAATGTTCCGAGGGATTTGAAGTCATCGGTCCCGGCGCGCCTGTAATAAACGGTATACTCCTTAGCGCCCGAAGCCTTTTCCCAAGACAGAGTGACGGTAGCGCCGTCGGATTCGGCGGCAAGCGTTCCCGAAAAGTCCGCAAATACCGCGGAGGGGATAATGGAAAGGATCAGGACCGCGGAAATAATAGCGGCAAAAATTTTTTTCATGCTGTTTCTCCTTTCAAGAAAGCGTTATTATAATTGTACAATATTTATCGGAAAATGTCAAGGAAATGGCCCGATCAAGATGTGGCCAAGGCGGCCACATCAAGAATACAGAAGTCAGAAGTCAGATGTCAGAACTTCAAGGCGTCGCCTATGGCGACGATTTTAAAAATAATGAATAATGCGGGCGATTTAGACACTCCCACCCGATCAAGAAGACAGAGGACAGAATTCAGATCTCAGAATTACAAGGCTTCTCTTTCCGCCAGCCGTTGACATTTTCCGCCTTTCGCGGTATAATAAAAATATATCAAAATTCTTTCCGAGGAGGAATCCAAATGAAAAAAGCACTCGCAATCATTCTTTCGGCCGTTTTAATTATCTCCATGTTCAGCACAAGCGCATTTGCGGCCGCGGCAAATCCTTCCATCACCAAGTCCGGCGATACCGGCGTGACCGTCACCTGGACGGCGATATCCGGGGCTTCGTACTACACCGTGCAGCTTCTCAGGGATAACGCAGCTTACGGCAGCGCACAGAGAGTTTTAGCGACAGCGACGCTCAGTTATTCCGCGTCGAATCTTTCCGGCGGCACCTATACCGCGGTTGTTTCGACCTATAACGCCGGAGGAATCCTTCTTGATACCTCCACGACCTCCGCAAGCGTAGTCATCCCGATCTCGGGAGCCGCCGGCGGCAATACCACTTCGTCAAGCAATATAACGCTTACCAACGGCGTGCTGTCATGGCAGTCCGCGGGAGTCGGAGTTTACTACTATGTTTACTATTATGTAAACGGCCAGAGATATGCGGTTACATCTGCTCCTATTACCGAAACTTATATCAATGTTTCAAATATTATCCGAAATTACGGCGTATACGGAAACAATCTTTATTTCCAAGTATATTTAAGCAGCAATACTTCCATCCCTTACGCGACATATTATTACAACGCTTACGGAAATGGCAGCGCTTCCGGTTCCGGGGTGAATCTGAGCGCTAACGGAATACTCAGCTGGACTTCGGCGGGGGAGGGGGTATCGTATTACGTATTTTACAGTCTTAACGGGCAGATGTATTCTCTTACCGTAAACCCGATACCTTATAACTATCTGAACGTGAGCGAGGTTATATCTAAGCTTGCGTACGGACAGAGCGTGACGTTTACGATCTATACATATTCCAATCCGAACGTTCCGTATGCGACGTTTACATATTCAAACGGCGGCGGGACTGCTTCGGGCGGCAACGGGATATATGTAACCGTAGCTTCAACGACTGCGTTGAACGTTTCGTGGAACACTTCGGCGAACACGGGAGTTACTCACTATCTCGTCACTGTAGCTATCAATAACGGCAGCGTCGTTGTTGACAAAAAGGATCAGATCACTTCTAACAGCGTATCCGTGAGCTTCAGATACGGTTATGAAAATACCGTTACCGTTCAGGCTTGTTCAGGAAGCCAGATCCTTTACACCGTAGGAACCGCTACCGTCAGCCCGACGGGACAGGTGACTTACACTCCCGGCGCAGGAACAGGGACAGGAACGGGAAATACGGTTTACGGCGTAAACTGCACATTAACCATAAACAGCGCCTATAATTCGACGGTAAACTGGACTGCAACCGATCCCGGGCCGTTCGTGGTAATTGTATCCCCGGCAAACGGTTCGCCACAGCAGACTTTTTATTCGTCTTATAACTACTGCACAATTCCTTACGGTTCGTCCACGTCATTCAGCGTTTCGGTACTGTCAAATTCCACCACTCAGGTGATCGCTTCGGTGAGCTACGCCGCGTCATCTTCCTCCCCCGGAACAACCACGGGCTCCGGTATCGCTTCGGTAACTCTCGGGACGGATTCCTCAGCGGCTGTGGCTTGGAACGCATACCCGGGCGCGAAGAGCTATCGCGTGAGCGCGATTTGCGACGGCGAGGTCGTAGATTCCGAAAATAATTTAGCCGTATTAAACGCTAAGGTTACATATGCCCCCGGAAAATTAAATTATATAGTCGTACACGCCTGCGCCGAGAACGGAGTTTTGGGAGTCGTGGGATTTGCAACCGTCGATCCCGACGGAAACGTACAGAGCGCGGGAGCTTGGTACGGAGGTTATGTCCCGAACGCAAACGGAACGGGGTGCGAGCTTACCGTAAGCGGTCCATGGACCTCTCTTCTGACATTTACCGCTTCGGGCTTTGGAAATTATACGGTAAAAATCACATCGGGAAGCGACATATGTCAGTACACGGTCCAGTCCGGAAGCTGCGTTCTGCCGCACGGATTCACGACTAAATTTGAAGTTAAGGTATATTCCGGAACCGCGGAGATAGCTTCGGTGAGCTATCCCCCGCAGGGTAGCAGTATCCCGCACGAGCACAGCTTTACGGAATACGGCGCTGTGAGCGAGGTACACTGGCAGATCTGCTCGGTATGCGGATTTACCCAAAACGTCGAAGCTCATACCGTTAAGGACGGAAAATGCGAAGTCTGCGGGCATAAGGCGAGCTCGGAAAGGCACTATGACGTAGACAACAACGGAAAGGTGAATTCCCTTGACGCGGTGCTGATACTCAGGTTCTTAGCGGGGCTTGAAAAGTAGCCGAGGGGAAATGGGCTCGGGTTTCATAGTCTCCCAGGGAGGACTTCAGCGCGCACCGGGGCCCGGGCGAAGCCCGGCGCGCGGAGCGCGCTCGCACAAACCGCCCCCGAACGGCCCCAAAAGGCCGCCCGGGGGCGGTTTGCGCGACGGCCGTTCGTAGAACGGCCGCGGGCTTCGCCCTCAGAGTCTCCCAACCGCTCTTTGCAGAACCCCTCCTCGCCAATAACCAATAACTAATAACCGAATCACGCGCCTGTCACTCGGGATAAACCGTCTTCTCGGGACTCCATCCCGAAAACGTCTCAAGAATTTTCTCGGCGGTCTTCTTGGCCGCCCTGAGATCGTGGTCGAGCCAGTTCCCGCATTCTTTTCTCTCAGCGCCCGGTATCTTCCCCGCGAAGTCACGGATGAATTCAAACGCTTCGTTTATAAGCTTTATCACCCTCTCGCAGGATACGCAGTCCCGCACTATGAGATAAAATCCGGTCCTGCAGCCCATCGGACCTACGTATATAACGCTGTCGGATATGTCGCTGTTTCTCGCGTAGGTAGCGAAGAGGTGCTCGACGGTGTGGGCTTCGCCTGTGGAGAGATAGTCTCCGGCGTTAGGAGTTTTCATCCTTACGTCGTATGTAACGCAGTCGCCGTCTATTCTTGATACATATATCCCCGGCGTGAGCGTATCGTGATTAACGGTAAAGCTTGCAATTTTTTTCATGTCATCACCTACAGAATTTCAATCAGATTAAGCAGTAAAAGCATAGCACCGAAGGCAAAATAAGCATATTTTGCGATATTTTTTGTCGCGACCCAAAAGGCCGAGGGGGTAGGTTTTTCATCCGAGGTCAGCCGAAGACGGATCGAGCTGATCGCCCGGACAAGCTTCGGAGCCAGGAAATTTATCGCCGCCAAAAGAAAGAAAACGATCCCCGCGCCGGCATAAGTCCCGACGTAGTTTTCGGTCTGAGCTTTTGCAGCCCGGAGCGGGCGGAGCCCTTGAAGCGACGTGCCGAAAAGGCTTAAAGAGCCTAAGACACTGTCAGAAAATGTCGAATTCAGGCCGTAAGAGCGCGAAGACTGCCGGCTTACCGTCCTTTTCAGGCGCGCGTTGTAGGCGTTTTCCTCTTTTTCGGACACGTCGTGCAAAGCGCCGCCGCATTCCGGGCAGAGACTCCCGGATTCAAAGACGTTTTCGCAATTCCTGCAAATTTTCATGATAAATCTCCCGCTTTTTTCGGCACGGTCCATAAGCGCCGAGCTTTATATTAAATCGCAAATATCCCCGGCGCGAGCGGGTAAAGCTCGCAATTTTTCATGCTTGCTCTTACGAATAAGTTAATAAATTATAAGCACATTTCGTATATCTTCTCTATATCCTCCTGCGCGAGCGGCCGGAATCCGTTGATCACGCCGCCTTCGCAGGCTTTTTTCGCCATCGCCTTGAAGTTTTCTCTCCCGATTCCGATCTTGGTGAAGCTGTCGTCAAGCCCCAGGGTATCATATAAAAACTCCGAGACCTTTTTTATCGAAAGCTCCGCTATAACGCTTTTTGGAAGCGAGGAATCTATCCCGAAGACGTTTACGCCGAACTGAACGTATCTCGGAAGCGTTTCTTCGGATAAGCAGTATTTCATCCAGCGCGGAGTCAGGATCGCAAGCCCGAGCCCGTGGGTTACGTCGTAGAACGCGGAAAGCTCGTGCTCCATCGGGTGACAGCTCCAAGCGCCGCCGGCGGGCGCGGAAATAAAGCCGTTTATCGCCCAGCTCGACGCCCACATCAGGTTCGCCCGGGCTTCATAGTTTTCCGGCTCTGAAAGAGCTATCGGCGCGTACTTTATAACCGTCTTCATCAGCCCCTCCATGAAGCAGTCGATCATATACATCCCCGGTTCGCGCTGGAAATAGACCTCGAAGATGTGGGAGAGGATATCCGCGGAACCGCAGGCGGTCTGGTATTTTGAAACGGTGTAGGTGTTTTCGGGGTCGAGATATGATACCGCGGGACGGAGCGCCGGTGCGCTTCTTCCGAGCTTTTCGGTGGTCTTGGGATTTGAAATCACTCCCGTCGGATTCATCTCGGATCCGGTAGCGGAAAGCGTGAGAACGGTGATGAGAGGAAGAGCTCTTTTGACAGGCGCTCCCTCGGACATGAATTTCCAAGGGTCGAAGTCGCATAAGGCCCCCGCGCAGACAAATTTCGCGCAGTCAAGAACAGAGCCGCCGCCTACCGCCAAAACGACTTCAACGCCGTTTTCCTTGCAGATCCTAACTCCCTCGCGGACGCTGTCTATCCTCGGGTTCGGAGCTATGTCGGTAAGCTCGAACATTTCAAGCCCCGCTGATTTAATCTCGGAAACTATTTTGCCGTAAAGCCCGGATCTTATTACCGAGCTGCCGCCGCGACATAGCAGGACCTTCTTTCCGAGCGCGGAAAGCTCGCCGCCGAGAGTTGAAAGATGATTGCTTCCAAAATAAACCTTTGTTTTAATATCGTAAATGAAACCGTGCATGATAACCTCCGGAAAAAACTTGAACGCGGCGCGTTTTCGGGCGTGGCGCGCATTTTAATAACTAATTATTTTATCGCGTATTTTCTGAGAGACGAGCAGTCGAGACCGTCGTACTGTCCAAGGAAGCCGACAAGCTTTCTTGCTATTTTCTTAACCCCTCCCGGCTCGTCAGACTCGATATTAAGCGGCATGAGCGGCTCGTGGAGCGAAAGCCTTAAAAGAAGCCATCCGTTGCCGTGAGCGCTGTCGGCGACTATTCTTATTCCCTCGTAGTTGTTCTCGGCGGGTTCCCAACCCGCTGTAGAGGGGATGAAAGCGGTAAGATCGTCGATTATCTTCTGACCGTAGGACTTGAAGTCCGGGACCGTGAGATTCATCCTGAACTCCATGCTCTCCACGGGCTCGCGCAGAGAAGCTATAAGCGATCCGAGAGTATAGCCCTGCTTTTTAGAGCGTGAAAGCTCGATTATAAGCTTTGTGACGATATAAGCGCCGTCGTCCAGGAAATAGTTTTCCTTGAACGCTCCGTGACCCGAGGTCTCGATGGCGAGCTGGCTGTCAGTGCCTTCGGAGTTGAGACGGATAGATTCGTTTATGACGTTTCTGTATCCTCTTCTGAAGCGGTGATGCACCCCGCCCTTTTCCTTTATGAATTCCGCAAGCCCCGAGGAGGTCACGGAGTCGGTGACTATGGTAGTCCCGGGATGATCTCTTAAAAGCATCGCAGACAAAATAGCGATAAGGCGGTTTCTGTTGAGCTCCGAGCCGTCCGGAAGAACTGCTCCGGCGCGGTCAACGTCGGTATCGAATATAACGCCGAGATCGGCAGAGGTTTCTTTTACCGCTTCGGTTATGGAAGCCATCGCTTCCTTGTTTTCGGGGTTCGGGATGTGATTCGGGAAGCTTCCGTCGGGTTCAAGATATCTTGAACCGTCGGTATTTGCCCCGAGCGGCTTAAGAACCTTTTCGGCATAGAATCCCCCCGCGCCGTTTCCCGCGTCTACGACTATCCTGAGTCCCTCAAGAGGCCTCTCGCCGCCGCATTCTTTTCTTATCATGTCTGCAAGCCGTTTTGAGTATGCGTCCATAAATTCGCCCTTGGAAACGGTTTTCGGCTCCAGACCGGAATGCGTGTCGCTCTCGGCGAGCGCAACCATTTCCTTGATATCCTCGGCTTCGACTCCTCCGTCCGGGGTGAAGAACTTATAGCCGTTTCTGTTAAAGGGAAGGTGCGAAGCGGTCGCCATCACCGCGCCGTCGAACATATAGCCCTCGGTCTTAGTGGTCATAAACATCGCGGGAGTGGAAGCCATCCCCATATCGGTGACGGAAATTCCCTCCTTCGAGAGCGTATCGGCCATCCATCTCAAAAGCTTTTCGCCCGAGAGTCTTGAATCGCGCCCCACGGCTACCCGAAGATCGGTTTTTTGTGATCTTTTAATGAGCCAGAGCGCGAAACCCCTCGCTACGTCGCGGCAGGCTTCCTCGGTAAGATTTACCTCCTGCCCTTCAACGCCTTCGATAGCGATCCCTCTGATATCGCTTTCGTTTCTTAATCCGGAATAATTTTTAGACATTTTCTCTCCTCCTATGATTTTATAATACTGTGATATTATATTAAGGCGCCACCGCACAATTATTTTGGTGCAGATACGCAGTCAGATTTTTTGTCAGATGAAACAAAAACCGGAGCTAATACTTTGTGTATTAGCGAGGATTTTTGTGAAATATGACGAAAAATATGCAAGTAGATGCGCCAAAAAGGCGTTAGCCGCTAATTGCGCGGTGGTGCCTTAAATTTATTTTACTTTCTCTCATTCCTCCTGCGCGTCGTCCGCAAGGTCTATCACGACGGTTGTAACGCTCTCGGGGGTAAGCTCGACCGAGAATTCGCCGTTTTCGTTCTTGATATTTCCGGTCCTCTCAAGATTCCCATTATAATCGGTGCGGTAGGATTCCACATATTCTATCCCCGGGATATCCTTAAGGCTGAGCTTCTGAGCGTATTTTGAAAGGGTGTGGTTTATTATCACCACAGCTATCCTGCCCTCGCCCATGTACGCCGAAGCCATTATTCCGGGAGTCGGATTTTCGGTAGCGCCGATCCTCTGATAACCGGGTCTTACGAATTTGGAGTAGTGCGCCATCATGTAGCCGCGCTTGGAGATGGTCCCGTCCTCCTTCATCGGGCCGTAGAATCTTCTTATATACCACCAGACGTACGCCTGCATATTTCCGGTTACAAGTCCGTCGTGCATATTTATCGCAACTTCAACGGCTTCCGGGTAGGTATCCGCGTCGGAGTCGGAATTCGGAACGTATACCTCGGTCATCCAAAGCTCTTTTCCTTCGCCCTTTTCTTCAAAAAGCGGATAGCGCATGTCCTGCTTCTGTGTGCCGTAGAAGTGGGTGCCGAAAACGTCTATCTTTGAAAGCGCTTCCTCGTCGTTTAATATCGCGTTATAGAAGTCCTTGCGGTACTGGAACGCTTCCGGAGACATCACTCTGCAGTCGATAACGTCGGAATAGTTTTTTATAAAATCTATTATCTCCTCTGTCGACCACCAGGTCCACTCGTCGGCGTAGTCAGGCTCGTTCTGGATGGATATCGCGTAAAGCTCTACGCCGCCCTCGCGCATGAAAGTAACGAAGTCGTTTAGGTGCTGAGCGTATTCCGCATACTTGTCGTGACGAAGCCTTTGGGCGTTTGCGTTGCCGTTGTGGTTGAATTTTTCACACATATCCGCAGGGGGATTCCAGGGCGAAGCGAAGATCTTCACCCCGAGATCGTATGCATATTTCGCGGTTTCAAGCTCTTTTTCCCAGTTATTCCTGTCGGGGTCTACATGTATGCGAAGAATTGAAAATCCGAGCTGATCCTCGCCGTTTAAGAACGCGGTCTTTCTCTGATCTTCGCTCAGATCGTCTATCCATCCCGGGTAGTTGATGCCGCCGAAGCCTTGGATGAGCTGAAACTTCTCGGCGGGATCTATTTCTATGGTCCCGCTTATATCGTATCCGCTAAGATCCGCTTCATAAACCGGATCGTCCCTTATAGGCTCCGTCTCTACCGTATCCTTCCCGCCTGAGCCGCATCCGACAAGGGACGCGAGAGTCAGAACCGCAAGAATAACCGAAATAAATCTCTTGAATCCAATCATAATTCCACCTGCTTAAAAATAATCTGTTTTACTTTTTTGTAATTTATGCTCAGGGCCTTATCCAGTGGGCCCAGTAGTTCTCCATATCCGGATCGCGGTTTTCTTCAAGATCAAACACCGAGGTCTTAAGCTCGTCAAGATCCGTATCCGGCTCTTTTCCGTATACGTGGTAATTAAAGTAGCTTACCATTTTTTCCACGTCCTCCGGAATGACCGCGTGGCCCTCTTTGTGGATGTTTATCGCGATGTTGTCCGCAAGCCCCAAAGCGTCAAATACCTCTCTTGCTCCGAGATAGCTCTGCCACATCGCCGGGGCGTTCACCCAGTCTTCATAGATGCAGGAGCCTATTATAAAGAGGTACCTGTCATTTTCCGCGACGAGCGAACAGAGCTCGTGCTGGTCCATCGGAAGAGTCTCGGGGTTTTTGAATTTTAAGAACATATCGTTGAACCATCCGCGCTCGCCTGTGGACTGAAGGCTTCCGAGCGGCTCGTTCTGGCCGTAGGTATATTTTGAATCCGCGCCCTTTGAGCTGAAATCATAGGTCTTTCCCTCTGATTTATAGCGGTAAAGCGCTACGCCGCCGGCGCCCGAGCAGGACGGCGCGACCATCTTAAAGCGTCTTTCAAACGCCCCGCACACCATCGCGGCCTTGCCCCATCTTGAGACTCCGGTGACTATTGAATTTTCGGGATTTATATTAAGCTCCTCTCCCGCGCCGGCTTCGAGAGCGTCAAGGATTTTTGAGCAGCCCCAGCCCCAGGCCGCCAAAACTCCCGTCTGGTCGTCGGGATCGTCCTTCGAGTACGGATACAGATCGTAAAACGCGCCCTTGTGCTGAGTATCGTCTGAAGCTACGGGGTAGCTGAAACCGTCTACCGTTATCACCGCGTACCCGAGAGCCGTGGCGGTATCTTCGGATATCCCCGCGTGCATACCGACTATCACGGGATATCCTCCCTCGGGCGCTGAGACCGATTCGTCCGGGAGCTTAGCGGTCGCTGTGAACGACGCGCCGCTTCCCGTAGAGATCCTCGTTATGTCCATCTTAAGAAGATAGGAGCCGTCGGAATTCTCGGTCAGAGTATATGAGATCTCCTCGTCTGAGCCGTCCCGCCATTTTCCGTACATATAGTGCTGATATTCCGCGGATATCTCCTCCGCGCGCTTTATCCATTCCTCTTTGCTTTCGACATAGCCGCCCGAAACAAATAAAAACGGATCCCGTATCGAGCCGTTTGATTCAAGCTCGGAAGTGTCTTTGAAATCGGCGTGGGAGTACAGTCCTTCTTTCGCGGCGTTAAGCTTTTCTGCCATATCGCTTACCTCCTTTTGAGTCGGAGAACCGTTTAACAGATCCTCCGCTTCCTTTACCGCAGCTTCAAGATAATATCCGCTCAGCGCGCCGGAAATATCCTCCGCTTTCGCGCTTTTTAAAGCTTCGTTCAGCTCTTCTGTGTTTACCTTCTCCTCGGCGGGAGCGGTTTCTTCCGGCTTAGAGGTTTCTGGCGGCTCTTTAGCGCTTCCCGAGCAGCCAGAAAGCAGCAGAGAAGACGTTAAGACGAGCGTCAGCGCGGTATCGAGTATTTTAGTCTTCATTCTTTTCATAAGATCTTCCTCCTTTTTTTCATGTCGTTACCGGTGAAGGATGAAAGGTCGGCGCAGAGCTTGCGCTTTCCTTGTCTAATTATACACTAATCACAGCGTTTTTGCAATACGGTTTTAAAAATTTGTTCAAGAATATTCCTTTTTGAAATAAACTTGTGACGTTACGCAAACATTTCCCGCCTTTTGTATGGTATAATCAAAAAGCAGGGGTATCGCCGCTTTTATAAGCGCGAGCCCGGGCGTTAAAGAACGCTTTTGATTGGAGGATATATTATGAAGTTAAGTAAAGTTTTGGCGGCGGTTTTGGCTGTTGTCATAATTATTTCCGCGCTTCCGCTGACGGTTTTCTCGGAAGGCGTAACGGCGCCTAAGAACGAGCCGGTATTATCTACCGCCGAAAGACGCTTCAGGCGCGAGGTAAGCCCCGAAAGGCCGATGTGGATAGTGCATATCGATACCTGGAACACTCCCGACCCGTTTAAGATAATAGATCTTATCCCGGAGGATATCAGGGACTACGTAGTATTCAATATCTCGCTTTCTGTGAGCTGGAACGAGGATCAGCAGAAATTCACGGTGGTGGAATACGGCTACGAGACTGCAAAATCCTGGCTCAGAGCCTGCGCGGAAGCGGGAGTTTGGGCGCTCGTACAGCCAGCTTCGGGAGGGCCGTGCCATCTGCCGGACTACAATCCCGCCGAGACGGACTATGAAGATACTGTATTTGCGGAATTCTTCCGCGACTATCCGAACTTCCTGGGATTTAACTACTGCGAGCAGTTCTGGGGCTTTGACAACTATGTAAAGGGCTTTCCGATAAAAGCCGAGGAGAGATATCTGCATTTCGCGGGGCTTTTGGAGCTCTGCAACAAGTACGGGGGATATCTTGTGGACTCCTGGTGCGGAAACGAGTGGGGACAGTCCATAAACCCGCTTGCGATGATAAAGAGGATCCCGGAATTCGAGCAGGCCGCAAGGCTTTATTCCGACAACTTCATACTTCTTGAGAAATATACCCAGACCGGATATCTGAGCGACATGGAGAGCCTTGTTCTCGGAACCTATCTTTCCGGCTACTGCGGAAACTTCGGAATAAGATACGACGATACCGGCTGGACCGACGAGTCGGGACAGGGGACCGGGGGATACGTTATGTCTACGGGACTTCCGCTTTACTTTGAAAGAATGCTCTTTAACGGCGCGACGGTGATCGACGGCCCGGAGCTCGTCACGGTGGACGACTTCTACGAGGATAAGACCACTCAGGACGGCAAGGGATACAACGTAAGAAACTGGGGTTCAAAGACTCAGTTCAAAAACGTGGTAATGGACTGCTTCAGGAAATTCGTGAGCGGAGATTTCAGGATCCCCGAGCGCGAAGAGGTCATTAAAAGAGAGAAGTTCATCATGGTGAACGACGTCGAGACCGGAAAGGACGACGATAAATACTGCACGCCGCTTAATATGTACGAGGGTCTTTACAAGATGGACGGCGACGGAAATCTCAAAGACAACCACAGCCACTTCAAAAAGACCGGCCGATATCCATCCATCGCCGAGACTGCGGGATTCGCGGACGAGAGCCTTGAGGGAATGTTTGAAACGGTGCTCAATAAGAGCGAATATAAGGACTTCTGGGCCGATCAGGACGAGAAGGTCGAATGGTTCAACGAAAGATTCCCCGAGGAGTATGAGGGAGATCTTTACGCGGGAAGATATCTTAACACCTGGGTGCTTTATAACCCATATAAGAGAAATCAGAACGCCACGGCGGTCATACCTTTGAAATATAATACCGCGAAGAGCATGAGTATAGACTTCCCGAGATATTCTACAGGCGTAGTCGAGGAATATTCCGATCATCTTGATATATATCTTTCAAACTACGACGACGAGAGCGCGCTTTTGCTTAAAAAGGACGTTATCACGATAGAGGGATGCACGTCGGAGCCGGAAATGGAATTCACCGACCGAGGAGTGGACTGTCTTGCGGCGGAAGTGAGCGAAAGCTATTCCGGAACTACTTATACCCTCACTGTCAGCCATAACGGTCCGCTTGACATAACCGTGCGCTGCTCGGGCTCCGAAACCGGAAAGGAGACCGAGATAAAGGAGCCGTCAGTGACTGCTCCCGAAGCTCCCGAGGAGTATTTAGGGATCTTGCAGCATGAGGCCGAAGTGTTCGATACTCTTGACTGCGAGCAGGTGGTCGCAAACGGAGCTTCGGGGAATGTAAGAGATTATAAGGGCCAGGGCTATCTGATGATGGGGATGAACGCCGGAGCCAAGGCTAAGGATATCTATTCCGCGACCGTTTCCGGGACGTATTCCTTGGGAGTGAGATACCGCGCGGCGGGAGGAAGCGTTCAGGTAGTGGTGAACGGAAAGAAGACGAATATCGAGCTTGAGGATACGAACGGAGCCTGGAAGGAAGCGGCTATCGAATGCAAGCTCAAAAAGGGCGAGAACGACGTTGAGGTAAGGATGCAAAACGATCTTGAATCGAAGTTCTATCTTGACTGTATCACCGCGGAGCTTATAGAAGAGGGCAGCGCGGGGACGAATACCTCCGCGATAATAGTTATCGCAGCGATAGCAGTCGCCGCAGCGGCGGTAATTGCGATTTTGGCGGCGGTCATATCCAAATCCGCAAAGGGCAAAAAGAAAAATGCGGAGAATTAAATCGCCCGCATAATTTAGATTTCATAATCCGAAATTCATAAAAAACAGATCCCGCGCGGAGCCGAAGATAATAAGCCCCGCGCGGGATCTTTATATTTGTTTGCAGATACTGTTATACTATTTCCCCGCGACCGAAAGTCCTTCGACCAATACGCTCGGAGAGCCGAACGCGGTCTTTCCGTAGGGGCGCGGAAGCTTTACGGTATCGGAAAGCGCTGAGATGTTCTTTAAAAGCTCGTAGAAATTCCCGGAGACCGTGAAGGATTTAACGGCCTTCGTCTTTACGCCGTTTTCTATCATGAACCCGGAGCTTTGGAGCGAGAAATCGCCTGATACCGAGTTAGCGCCGGCATGAAGCCCGCCGAGCGAGGTGATATATACTCCGTTTTCGGCCTTTTTGAGAAGCTCCTCCTCGCTGATATTCCCGGGCGCGATATAAAACGTGAACGGCCTTATCCCTACGCTCGCGGAATATCCCGCCTTGGAAGCGTTTCCTGTGGTCTTGACTCCGGCCTTGTTGGCGGTCTTGAGATTGTAAAGAAGCGTTTTAAGAACGCCGTTTTCAACTACCGCCTTGGTGCAGGTCGGAGAGCCTTCGTCGTCGAAGCTCAGATTGATGCCGTTTTCGGGATAAAACGGATCGTCGATTATGCTGACAAAGTCCGCGGCTATTTTCTCTCCCTCTCGGCCTAAGAGCCTTGAAAGACCCTTCTGAGCGTTTTCGGAATTGAATATCCCCGAGAAAACGCCGAGCATACTTGTCATGGCTTCCGGGGAGAATACCACGGGATAATTTCCGGTCGGAGCCGAGTCGTAGTCGAGCATGGCTTTGGCTTTTTCGACCGCTTCCTTGACCGCGCCGTCTATGTCTAACTTGTCAAACGGGCCGTGGACCACCTTGAATTCGTCGGACATCTCTTTGCCGTCCGAAACTACCGCCGCCGCCATGAAGTACGCGGTGCTGCTCTCATAGCTCAGATCCAAGCCCTTTGAGTTAGCGATAGCTACTTTGAAGCTCGATACTCCCGTCCCGCACTGCGAGCCGTCTATGACGAGCGGATCCGCGTCATAAAGCGCTTTATCGCCTTTAAGGGCGGTGGCGATGAGCTCCGGAGTATCGGGGAGGGGATAGCCCTTATCCTCGGCTTTTCGGTATTCCTGACCGCCTTCAACCAAAAACTGCGTATCGTCGTTTTCAAGCGCTTTTGCGTTTTCCGCGGCGCGCTTTACTATGCTCTCGGCTTCGGCAGCGCTGAGCTCTTCGGTTGAAGCGTATCCCATCTTCCCGCCGACTATGCATCTGAAGCATACCCCGCCGTCCTCGGCGCTTGAAAACTCGTTTATCTCGTGCTTGAAGGTACCGATATCGGTGCTCTCGGAAGCGCTGTAATAGAGCTCGTATTCCTTTAGCCCGAGAGACTGAGCGGCGTTTATAACACATTTTTTGAATTCATTGAAATCCATATCGCTTCCTCCTTATCTTCCGCCGACGGTGATCTTTGAAACTCTTATAAGCGGCTGTCCGACTGTGGTCGGGATGGAGCCGCTTGAAGCTCCGCACATTCCGGTGCCGAGATCGAGATTCTTTCCGACCATGTCGATATTCATAATAACGTCGGAGCCTTTTCCTACCAAAGAAGCTCCCCTGACCGGTTCGCAGATCTTTCCGTTTCTTACCATATACCCTTCGTTTACCGCGAAGTTAAATTCGCCCGTGGCGGGATTTACCGAGCCGCCGCCCATTTCCTTAGCAAAGAGCCCGTATTCCATGGAAGCTATGATATCGTCGTTGCTGTCTTCGCCCTCGGCGATAAAGGTGTTGGTCATTCTTGAAGTCGTGACATAGCTGTAGCTCTGTCTCCTTGCGGAGCCTGTGGAAGGGAGTCCCATCCTTCTTCCGTTGAATTTATCCACCATATACGTCTTAAGTATGCCCTTTTCGATAAGGACCTTTCTCTGAGCGGGAGTTCCCTCGTCGTCGATATTTATCGAGCCCCAGGCGTTCGGGATGGTTCCGTCGTCTATCGCCGTGACCTTCGGGTTTGCGATCTGAGTCCCCAATTTCCCGCAGAACTGGCTGAGACCGTAAGCTACGCTCGAAGCTTCAAGAGAATGTCCGCAGGCTTCGTGGAAGATAACGCCGCCGAAGCCGTTTCCGATGGCGACCGGCATAACCCCTGCCGGGCAGTAGCCCGCGCCCGCCATTGTTATAGCCTGCTGAGCGGCCCTTACGCCTACCGCTTTCGCGTCGACCTCATGCTCGAACATCTCCATACCCATTCTTCTTCCGGGGCCGTAGAAACCGGTCTGGCTCTCGCCGTTCTTTTCGGCGACTGCGTTTACGGAGATCCTCGTTCTTATCTGTCTGTCCTCGGCGTAAAGCCCCTCGCTGTTTGCGATAAGGATGTTGTGATCGATATCCAAAAGCGTTCCGCTAACCTGTTTTATTTCGGGGGAGTATTCTCTCGCGGCGAAATATCCGTCCTTGAGGATCCTGATCTTTTCAGCGACCGGGACGGAGGAAGGAACGGTTTTGATGGGATGGATATCGCCGAAAAGACGCTCAGTGAGATTTATAGAGATCTCGGCCGAGCCCTGTCCGAGCGCGTCCGCGGCCTTTTCCGCGCATCTTAAAAGACCGGCTTCTGAGGTATCGGTGGTCGAAGCGGCCACGCTGCGAAGGCCCTTGAACACGCGGATACCCGCTCCGGCGATTACCGAGTCGGAGATGTTGTCCACCTTGTCGGCTATCATGTTTATCGAGTGGTTGACGGAATGCTCGGCAAATATCTCGGCGTAGTCCGCGCCGGTAGATATGGCCTTTCTGAGCACCCGCTCGCAAACTTCTCTTGTGATCATACTATCGCTCCTTTTAAAAGATTATATACTGATTTTATACTATTTTGTGTAAAATGTCAAGAGCGAATAGAAAACAGAAATCAGAGGTCAGAAGTCAGAATTTTGAGGAATGGATATTACGGGAGATTGAAAGGTAAGAAAGTTAGGAGCCGCGCCCTTATCAAGCCGAAGGCGCAGCATAAATAGGCGCAGCTCGTCAATTCTGACTTCCGATCTCTCAATTCTGTCATCTAAAAGCCCCCGGACTAAGCCGAGGGCTAAAATTTATTACGAATAAAATTACGCGAGATCCATTACTTCGTATGCGGCTTCCTTAAGCTTAAGATCCTTATCTATCAGCATAGGATAGTTCTGATGGCCGTCGTTAAGCCAGCTCACTCCGTCGTGGAGTCCCCACATGATAACGCTGTCTAAGATCCCCTCGTCCGCAAGCTCCAAAAGTACCTTGTAGGTATCGGTGTAGGTCTTGTTGAATTCTTCAAGGAATTCGTCGGTAAGCTCTACGTCCTTCTTTTCCTGACCCCAGCCGTAGCAGTTTACGTCAAGCTCTGTGACCTCGAATACGAGATCCGGCTTTATATCTCTGAGCCTTTTGAGGATGTCGAAGCATTCTTTGAGACCCTCCGGGCTCTGACCTTTTCCGATGTGCATCTGGAAACCTATGCCGTCTATCGGAACGTCCTCGGAAAGCATCTGCTTCACGGCGTTGTACATTCTTATAGCCTTATCGGTAGAGCTTTCTATCGAGTAGTCGTTTATCATGAGCCTTGCGTCAGGATCGGCTTCGCGCGCTGCGCGGAAGGCTTCCTCTATGAAGTCGTATTTATCTCCGTCGCCGTCGTAGTCTCCGACTATTCTTGACCAGTCGCTGAATCTGAGCTGCCCGTCGTCGCCTATTACCTCGTTGCATACGTCCCAGCTCTTTACTTTTCCTTTATAGCGAGTCACGACCGTGGTTATATGCTCCTTCATTCTCTCCAAAAGAAGCTCTGCGGAAGCGTCCTTGTTTCCGTCCTTGAACATCCATCCCGGGACCTGAGAGTGCCAGACAAGGCAGTGGCCGCGAGGGGTGATATCGTGCTCAACGCAGAAGTCTACGAATTTATCAAACGCGTCGAAGTCGTATCTGTCCTCGGCAGGGTGGAGATGGTCGGGCTTTGATTCGTTTTCCATTACAAGAGTGTTGAACTGCTTTACGATGGTCTTGTACTGATTGCTGTTAGGGTCGCTTATGTCCCACGAGTTGATCGCGGCGCCGACGCGGAAGTGGTCCTTGAAGGCCTCGGCAAGGGACGGCGCGCTGTCCTCGTATGCGTACTGCGACTCCTGCTTTGAGCCGCAGGAGGTCATTATAAGCGAAGCGGCGGTGATGAATGCCGCGATTTTAGAAAGCGTTCTGATTTTCATAATATAATATTCTCCTTAAATTTGCCGTATAATTCTACAGTTCTGTTATTTTATTATTTATTATTCCGTCATTCCGCGCCGTCCGAGCCGGAATCTTCCCCGCTCTGAGCTTTGAGCTGCTTCATCTGCATCTGCTTTCTGTACTGGAGCGGGCTTATGCCGGTGATTATCTTGAACTGCCGGCAGAAGTGTTCTATCGACTGATAGCCGCAGAGCTGAGCGATCTTCTGGGATGAATACACCGAGCTCGAAAGATATTCTTTCGCAAGATCGACTCTTCTGTTCAAAACGTCCTGCATGCAGCTTACGCCGAACTGCTTTTTATAAATGCTCTGAAGATACCCGACGGAGATATGGACCCTTTCGGACATTTCCTTGACCGTCCATTGGTAGTCCGGGCGAGTCTGGATGTCGTAGCGAAGGTTTATCAGGTCTCTCTGCTGATCGCTCATGCTCGAATCCTCTACCGATTCCGCTACCTTCATAAGCATAAGTCTCAGAAGAAGTACCATGGATTGCTGAGAATAGGAGAAGTTAAAGAAGAATTCCTTTTCAAGGACCTTGAAAAGATGCCCCATGCTGTCGGGATCGACTAAAGAGATAGGTCTGCCGTAGGGGATGCTTAGCTTGTCGATGAAGTCCTCGTCGGTGTAGAACCTTACGTAGTAGTTTGCGTAAGGAACTCCCGCCGCCTGATAGGAAGCCGCCATGCGCGGAGGGAATAGAAGTATCGTATCGGAAGGAATCTCAATATCCTCCCTATCGACCGAGTTGTCCTCCGGATTAGTAAGGTGTAAAATGGCCTTTGACTTGGTCTGCAGCAAAAGCCACCAGTCGTGCGTGCCGTCGAAATAAACAAAGTCGGGCTCGTGGACAGAGTTAAGCCATACGAAGTTTATATCAACCATTGAAAAATTCCTCCCTGCTGTCAATATTTTGAATTAGTCTCGCAAATCGCGATTATTACTGTATTTATAATGAACCTTTTTTTACTGTTTGTCAAGTAGTTTTACAAAGAAAAATTACGATTCATCAATCTTTACGAAAACTGACTTTTCATACAGCCGTTTTTTTAACTTTTTTCTTGTAATTGCCTATTGCTTTTTTAAAAACGGTGTGGTATAATTAAAATGTGTTTTTGTGTAAAAAGGAAAACCGCGCAATTTTGAGATCATGTTTTATTATTATATTCGGAAGGATTGTAATTTTTATGCTTAAAAAAATTTTGGCGGCTGCGCTCGCGGTAATAATAGCTGTTTCGGCGCTGACCGCGACCGCTTTTGCGGAATCCGGTTCTTTAAGTCTTGTGCAGACAAGCTATGCGGACAAGGACGGAAACTTCACGGTCGAGGTAAGGCTCGACGGAAATCCGGGAATAAGAAATATGAGCGTCAACATAAGATTCAATTATCAGGAGCTCGACTTCGTTGAGGTAAAGGACGCGGGTCTTATGGACGGATTCTATTACGTAGAGAACGGGCAGATAGTCTCCCTGACCTGGACCGGAAACGGCCAGGACCATACCGACGTGGGACTTCTTGCGACGGTCACGTTCAAGGCGCTTGCGACTCCAGATACGGGAAGCATTCTCTACGCGAGCGTATCCGCGCTCTCGGGAAACGGAATAATAGCGCAGGTTGACGGGAATACCACTCTTGTATACTTCGGCTCGGACAGAAATAACGAAGCTCCGGATCCCTCGACCGGGACCGATCCGAACGCGCCTTCGGATGAGACTACCGATTCCGAGGAGCAGACCGAGGAGCTTTTTGAGGAGGATGAGACGGAGATAGTCGAGGATGTAACGGAAGCGCCGGTAACTACCGAAGCGCCTACCACCACTCCCGAACCCACTACCACACCCGCTCCCACCACGAAGGCTACCACGACTCGCAGAAGATCTACCACGACGGAGCGCGAGACCGACGCGCCCGAGACCACTACCGAAGTCACCACCACCGAAGCCACGACTACCGAAGCTCCCACCACTACTCCCGAGCCGACGGAGATCCTTACGACTACCGCTTCGGAGGTCACGACTACCGAGACTACGCCTATGAACGACGCGGCTTTCACTACTACCACTTCCGAGGAGGGATTCTCGGAGGTATATACCGAGGGCGTGGATAACAAGACCGCGAACCGCGGAACGCTTCTTCTTGCGGTCATAGCTATCGCCCTTACGGGAGTAGTCGTAATCGGGATCGAGATGTACAGAAGAAGACAGTAATTCGGCAGCTCGGATATTTAAAAGATAAAAAATCAGTCCCCCAAAGAACTCCGGCCGCAGGGCAGGGGGTCCGAGGGGGACCGTTAAGTGCAAAGATTTAAATTCAGGAGGGTTTATTATGTCAAAAATTTTCAACAAGAAGATAATAGCGGCGGTGCTGATAATTATCGCGGTAGTAATTTTAGCGCTTGAATCCTTTACTATCGTACAGCCGGGACATACCGGAGTCGTAGTCACTCTCGGACGTGTTGACGATAACGTATTGCAGGAGGGGATACATTTCAAGATCCCGTTTGTGCAGAACGTAGTTATGATCGATAACAGGATAAATAAGCTTGAAGTCGATACCGAAGCGTTTTCGAGCGACTTGCAGACGGTAGAGACCAAGCTTGCGATCAACTACAGGGTAGATACCGCGAAATCGTACAGCATTTATAAGAATATCGGCTCCGGGTATGAGGACGTGCTGGTCACTCCCGCGGTGAACGAGGTTCTGAAAGCGATAGTTTCGCGCTATTCCGCTGAGGAGAGCGTAACTAACCGCACGCTTATCTCGACCGGGCTCGTACAGGGATTAAACGACAAGCTCAACGAGATAGGGCTTTATGTCACCGACGTGAATATCATAAACTTTGAATTTTCCGAAGCGTATATCACGGCGATAGAAGAAAAGCAGGTCGCACAGCAGGAGCTTCTCAAAGCCGAGACCGAGAAGCAGACAAAGATCACGAACGCGGAAGCCGAAGCCGAGCAGATCAAAGTCAAAGCCGAAGCCGAAGCCGAGGCTTTAAAGATAACCGCTGAGGCCGAAGCGGAAGCTAACGCCATTATCGCGCAGTCCCTGACCGAAGCGCTTATAGAATACCACAAGATAGAAAAATGGGACGGAAAGCTCCCGGTAGTATCGGGAGAAGCCGGAGCGTTTATGGACGTGAGCAGCTTCGTGAACGGCAACAACGGCGAAGAGGTCAAGGCTGTACAGCCGGAAAACGGGGGAATGAGTGCGAATGATTAAAAAAATAGTCTGCGTTTTACTCTGCATAACGCTTTTATCGTCCTGCGGCTTAGGAAATAAACTGACGGCGTTCGGGCTTTACTCAAAAGCCGTCAGCGATATAAGATCCGCGGGCGGGGTGGAAGCGGAATGCGAGATATCGATGCTTACCGATCTTATCAACGTTTCGATGGAGATGAAGATAAAGATAAGCGGTCGGGATTCGGATATTTCGGTATATATGGACGGCGAGGAGATCTCGCGCGTTATAACCGTCGGCGAGGACGTATACAGCATGTCGTTCGGCGAGAAGAAGAGATCAAAACGTCAGGATGATGAAAACAAGCCGGATATAGAAGCTTCGGATATAACGTCGCTGACCGAGGAGATGTTTGAGGGGATAGAGATCGCGGAGGATGAAAACGGCAAGAGTCTCGGCTTTGAGCTATCGGGGGAGACTCTTGAAAAGCTGATGGACGATTTCGGGATGGGAGCCGGGAGCATACAGAATATGATATCGTTTAACAGCGCGGATATAACTATGTATTTCACGCCGGAAAACGAGATATCGTCAATGAAGGTCGAAGCGGACGCAAAGCTGAATATTCTTCTCGGGATGGCGGCGAAGATGACTGCGGATTATAAGATAGTTAATCTCGGCGAAACTCCCGAGATAACGGCCCCCGAGGACGCGGAGGAGTATGTAGAAGATACGGAAGCGGAAGAGGAAGATTAAAGCGTTGAACCGATCGATTGTTTTTGCAATTTGCATGACATACTTTTTGATTCTTGAATAAAAAAGACCGCCTGCTTTTTCACCGGTGAGCCGGTGCGCGGGCGGTCAATTTTTCGGTATTCAGTTTTAAGGGCGGAACAATAAATCTGAAGCTGTTAGTTTATTTCCTTGCCGCAGTAAGGACAATATTTTCCAAAGGATAGCTTTGTCTTTCCACAGTTAGGACAACGATCAGTGAGTTTAATATACATTATACAAACCCAAAAGACTGCAAGGGAAATCAGCCCTATGATTACTTCCGCTGTAATAAGATAATCGTTATCAAGTAATTTCAATCCCATAACGCCCCAATCAATTACAAAAACGGCAACAGAAATAACCGCAAGCCGTTTTGCTGTCTTTTTCATGAAATCACTCTCCTTTGTCAAATACCGATTTTCATTTCAGACTTGTCGAACAGGTAAAGCCGCGAAGCGGGGTTTATCTGTTCGGAAAGTACGCAGGGGATAGCTGCTTTATTCCATAGCCATAAACTCCTCCGGAATATTTGAAAGCACCTTGTCTATGACCGACTGATCAAACCCCTTGCAGCCGTGCGAAGACAGGTCGGAAGCGGTGTATTCCGCATAGGGGACGATGTGAACCTGATGATAATTCGCGCCGTACTGATCTATAAGCGGTATGGCCTTTATATTCTCAAAAGTTATCTCCCCGGTCGCGGTGTTCTTAACCACGTCAAGGCTCCCGAGCATCTCTACCATCGAAAGCGGCCTGTCCATCGAAGATATCAGGTTCCCGAGACAGTAGAAGCAGAATGCTTTGGTACCGTCCGCGCGGTCGATGTATTCCATCGTCTGGACGGTGTGAGGCTGGGTGCCGATTATAAGGTCCGCGCCCCATTCCGCAAACTTTTTCGCAAGATCCCTCTGACTTTCCGTAACGTCGTTTGAGACCTCTATCCCGAAGTGCGGGGATACTATAACTACGTCCGCAAGACTGTCCGCGGCTCGTATCTGTTTTTCGATAAGCTCAAGATTTTTAAGATATACAAGCCTGCAATCCGAACCCTCGGGCAGTGAAAGACCGTTTGTGTGTTCCATGTACCCCAAAAACGCGAAAGTGATACCGTTTACCTCCTTGGTTCGGATGTTGTTCATATCCTCTTCGTTTCGGTACGCGCCGTATCTTATGACCTCGGGATGAGAATCCCAGAAGTCGAGCGTGTAAAGAAGTCCCTGCTCGCCCTGATCAAGGACGTGGTTGTTTGACATTGAAAAAACGTCGAAGCCGATATCAATCATATGATCTCCCAAAGCTGCCGGGGAGCAGAATCTCGGATAGTCTGACGGCGGGAGCATATCGGTGACTATCGTTTCCTGATTCAGAATCGCAAGATCGGCCGAGGAGACATATTTTTCGATCTTTTCGTAAGGGTATGAAAAATCGTAGCCCGTAAGACCGTTGGAAGCCGCGCGCCGCGCAGCCTGGTTATAGATCGATGAATGCACGAGATTATCCCCGGCGCATAAAAGACTGACCCTAAGAAATTCCGGTTCCGGGGGAGACGTTTCCACGGCTTCGGTAGTGGTAACGGTGGTCGCAGGCGGCGTGGTAATGACGGTAGTTTCTTCTGTCGCGGTTTCGTTAGCGGCGGAAGCTTCTTCGACTGTAGTCGAAGCGGAGGAAGTTTCCCTCGCTGTCTCCGAGACTCGCTCTTTTTCGGCGATTCCCGCAGAGCATGCCGAAAATACGGCCATAGCGGATATGACGGCTAAAATTTTTTTAAGCTTATGAAATCCGTTCATTTTAAACACTTCTTTCCAAGGGAAGCGGGGTATGTAAAAACCTGCCCGTTTCCGTTTTTGCAAAATGCGATATATAATCACATCAAACGTATTATATATTATAGCAGTATTCTTTTTATTTTGCAAGGATTTTTTGCGGGCGTTTTTGGAAAATAATTTAAAGCTTTATAAATCCGGAAATTAAGAAAACCTGCGGATAAATTCCGGCGTAAGTTCATATAAACCTGTCAAAAATCAGCTTTTAAGGCGAAAAAAACCTGCCGGGGGCGATTATCATCCCTCGGCAGGAATTTATTTATATAATTTTATGCCAGATACTTTTTCAGAGTCGCTCTTACTGCGCCCTTGCCGGAGATAAGCTCCGCGAAATATCCCTCTATCTTATCCGCAAGCCCGGCTTTTACAAGATCCGAGCCGAAAACGGTCTCGTTTTCAAGTATCGGCTTAAGCTTATCGCCGACTGTCTCGGGTTTAGAGATCTCTATACCCTCAAGCTTTTTTTGTAGCTCGTCTTTTAGCGGGTCCGAAGAGACTTCTATCGGCAAAAGATCGTCGTCCAGCGCTAAAAGATACCTGAGCCAGCCCGCTATCGCGAGAGGAATGGCGGTAAGCTCGTTTGCTCTTCCCATCGCGCTGTAGCTCTTTACGGTTTCGCCGAAACGTATCCCGACCTTTTGGGAAGTATCGGTGGCGATTCTCTGCGGCGCGTCGGGCATGAACGGGTTGGGAAGCCTTTCGTTCACCACTTCGTCTATAAACGCCTTCGGGCTTATGATACCGGGGTCGGTAACTACCGGGAGCCCTTCTTCGTATCCCAGCTTCTTGATCAGTCTGACAAGCTCGTTATCCTTCATTTCCTCGCAGATAAGAGTATATCCTAACATGCATCCGTAGACCGCAAGCGCGGTGTGCAAGGGATTTAAGCAGGTCGTTACCTTCATCCTCTCGGTCTTGTTTACGGTATCGCGGTCGGTAAGATATACTCCAGCCTTTTCAAGCGGAGGACGGCCGTTCGGAAAATCGTCCTCAATAACGAGGTACTCCGGTCTCTCGGCGTTCACAAACGGCGCTATATATGTATTTTTTGAAGTGACGACAGCGGACATGCCGCTTACTCCGAGCCCGTTAAGCTTTTCCTCTACGGATTTAGCCGGGCGCGGCGTGATCTTATCTATCATGGACCAGGGGAATGAAACGTCGTTTTCGAGATATTCAAGATATTCCTTCGGCGCGAAACCTTTTTCTACCCACGCGGAAGCTATCGCAGTAACCGAGCTTTTTAATTTCTCGCCGTTGTGCGAGCAGTTGTCCATGGAAACCGCGGCGATAGGAGTCTTGCAGGAGAGGAATCTGTGAAGAAGCATGGAAGCGACAAAGCTCATGGCGTGCTTAGGACTTTCGGGACCGTTTTCGATATCCGAAACAACTATCGGCATAAGCTCGCCGGAGGTGTTTCTGATGGCGTATCCTTTCTCAGTGATGGTAAAGCTTACCATCTGCAAGGACTCCGATCCGAAAATTTTCCTGAATTTCGCCATCTCCTCGCCGTCCGAGCAGTCGGCTTTAAGCGCGTCCACAACAGAGCCTAAGACCTCGCAGTCGACGGAGCCGTCGGGATTAAGACTCACGTTAAGGGTGAGATTGTCGTGCGGCTTATATATTTTGTCTATGATCTCGTAATCGAAGGTATCCGCGGCGATTATCCCGCGATCCGAAAGACCTGCGTTTAAAAGCCGCTGCTGGATGGAGCCGATAAAGCCCCTGAAAATATTTCCCGCGCCGAAGTGTAGCCACATCGGGCTGTCTTTCGTCCTGTCGGCGACGGCTTTAACGTCGTACTGCGGCAGCTTTATCCCCGCCGCCTCCCAAGCGCCTTTATTTTCCAAAGAGGCTATGTTGAGTTTCATATAAAAATCCTCCTATTAGAAAACAGAGATCAGATATCAGAAATCAGATTTTTACATCAGCTATAACGATCCTCGGTACCTTTTGAACAGAAGATCTACCGTTTGACCGTCTGATCTTTGACGATCTGTCCTCTGTCTGATTTCCGACTATCTGTTCTCCGACTTCTGAACGGCTTCCCAGAGACCGTTTAAATAGCACGCTCCGAGCGCTCTGTCATAAAGTCCGTAGCCGGGTCTTCCGACCTCGCCCCAGATCATTCTTCCGTGATCGGGACGGATATAAGTATCGGGGCAGACCTCGTATATCGCCTTCATGATCTCATACATATCAAGATCGCCGTCCGAGGAAAGGTGAGACGATTCGCAGAAGCGGCGGTCGTCGCCCAAGTGCTTCAGGTTTCTGACGTGAAGGCAGCCTATCCTTCCCATCTTTCCGAAGTGCCGAATGACCGACGGAACGTCGTTTCCGACATTAGAGCCGAGAGAGCCGGTGCAAAGACAGATGGCGTTTGCGGGGCTGTCGTGGAGCTTGATAATCTTGTCGTACCCCGCTTGATCGTGGGCAAGTCTCGGAAGCCCGAAGATCTTCCAGCCCGGATCGTCCGGGTGGCAGGCCATAACTACCCCGCATTCCTCGCAGGTCGGGATAATACCGTCAAGAAAATACTTATAGTTTTCAAGAAGCTTCTCTTCGTCTATATTCTCATACAGCTTCAGGACCTTTTCAAGATCCGCGAGCCGCTCCGGTTCCCAGCCGGGGAGCGAGAAGCCGTTGCAGTTGTCGGCGGTACGCTTTACGATATCTATCGGAGAAAGCGTTCCGAGCTCCGCTTCGTCGTAATACATCGAAGTAGAGCCGTCGGGATTCGGCCTTGCAAGGTCCGTTCTTAGCCAGTCGAGCACGGGCATGAAGTTATATACTATCACCTTGACTCCGTATTTTGCAAGATTTCGGATCGTTATGCGGTAGTTCTCGATATATTCGTCCCGCGTCGGAAGCCCGAGCTTTATGTCCTCGTGGACGTTCACGCTCTCGATAACTTCGCATTCGAGTCCCGCGGCGCGGACCTCGTCTATATAGGACTTTATCTCCTCCTCGGTCCAGACCTCTCCGGCGGCCTTATAGTCCAAAAATCCCATAACTCCGCTCATGCCGGGGATCTGCCTTATCTGCGAAAGCGTTACCGAATCGCTTTTCGAGCCGAACCAGCGAAATGTCATCTTCATATGAATATCATCCTTTCAAAAAAATTTGAATTGCCGTCTTCAAAATATATAATAGCACTTTCTTTTGGAGTTATCAAGCTATAAATTCAGTTTTTTCTTGCAAAATGGAATATTTCTTATATCTGGGCGTTGACTTTGGGCGTGCAAAGTACTATAATAATAAAAATACGTCTTTTTACCGCTTTTGCGGGACGACCGCCGGGAAAAATAATTATTATAAGGGAATTTGAGGGCGAAATATTATGACTGAAAGAGAAAGAATGGAGCTCGGACTGGTATACGATCCCACCGACGAATCGTTAAAGGGAGAACAGGCGGAGCTTTTGGAAATGCTTTACGATTATAATAACTCCCGCCCGAGCGAGCAGAAAAAGAGGGACGAGCTTTTAAAGAAGATGCTTGGCTCCTGCGGAGAGGGATGCTATGTCGAGCCGCCGTTTTATGCGAACTGGGCGGGGAAAAACGTCTATTTCGGGAATAACGTCTACGCCAATTTCGGGCTTACGGTGGTCGACGACGCGGATATAAGTGTCGGGGACTGCGTTCTTTTCGGCCCTCACGTCACTATCGCTACCGCTAATCATACGATTTGGCCGGCGCTTCGCGAGAAGGGGATGCAGTATAACCGCGGGGTGAATATCGGAAGAAACGTCTGGATAGGAGCGGGAGCCGTTATCGTTCCCGGGGTGACTATCGGAGAAAACTCCGTTATCGGCGCGGGGAGTATCGTTACAAGAGATATCCCGCCGAACGTCGTGGCGGTAGGGAATCCCTGCCGGGTGATGAGGGAGATCTCGGAGTACGACAGGGAATATTTCAGACGCGGAGAAAAAATCGACTGGGAAAATATAGTTATATGATTTTTTAAAAATCGGCAATATTTTCCATGGAGGTATAGAGATAAAGATGAAGCTTTCACTTGTTAAGAGAATTCTTCCCGCGCTTATGGCGGCGGCAATTCTTTGCGGCTGCTCGGTCAAGGCGGGGGATCTTGATGTAGTAATACAAAAAGGCGCGCCGGTGAGCGCGGATTCATCCGAAACGCTTCCGGAGGAGACGGTTCCGGATGAGACTACTTCGGAACCTCAGACTGCCGAGACTGTCCCCGAGACCGAAGCTTCGCCCGAGACCACCGCCGTACCCGAAACTACTCCCGCGCCGGAGACGACTCCCGAGCCGACTACTACTCCCGCGCCTACGACTACTCCGGCTCCCACTACCACTCCCGCGCCTGCAACTACGCCGGCTCCCACTACCACTCCTGCGCCCACGACTACTCCCGCGCCCGAGACTACTGCTGCGGCGGCGACTACAGAGACTAAGAAGGAGCTTACGGGATTCTGGGTAGCGCTGAAGCTTGACAGCATGGAGATGGGAAACGGCGAATCGGCGACGGTCAGCGCGGCGCTCGGAACGTCTTTAAGCTCGATCGAGAGCGTACAGATAGACGTTGACGCGGACGACTTCCTGGTATCCAAATCCTGCCCGGACAGCATGACTATCGACGGGGAGAAATACAAGGCCGAGGACTATACCGTTGCGGAAGGCGTCGGAAACAGCGGCGCGGTATCCTTTGACAGTCTGCCGTTCAAGTTTGACATAAAGCTCGAAAGAAGAAACGACAGGGATATGTTCTTCGGCGAAGCGAGGGTGAAGACCTACGTAACGGTATCGGGAGGAGCCGCGAGCGCGGAATGCGTCCTTTACTACTACGGAGACAGAAATAACATCTGCTTCAGCACGAAGTCCTTTGAAGACGCTCAGGAAAGATACGACAGCCTTGGAACCGCAGGGCAGTAAAACGTTGGGGGTAAGCATATGCATATAGAATATGAAGACCTTCTTTTAAGGGACGCTGCGGCGAAGGACGCGGCGCTTTTGGCGAGATGGTGGAATAACGGTTCGCTTATGTCGCACACGGGTTTTCCGCTCGGGCTTAGGACAAATACCGACAAGGTAAGAGTGCAGCTTTCGCGCGAGAGCGATGAAAACAGGCATCTTATAGCCGAATGCGAAGGCATGGCGATAGGGGAGCTGAGCTATAAGACGGTAGCGGAAGGGGTAGCGAATCTTGAGATAAGGGTATGCATTCCGAAAGAGCGCGGAAAGGGCAGGGGAGAGAAGCTTCTGAGTATGCTTATAACCGAGCTTTTCGATATGGGATATAAGATGATAACGGCAAGGCCCGACTCGAAAAATTCAAGAATGAGGCACGTCTGCGAACGGCTTGGGTTTACGCTTACGGAGGTAGCCGAGGATTCCTGGCACGACCAGCTCGGAAGACTGCAGTCCGCAGCCGAGTACGAGCTCAGCCCCGAAAATTTCAGAAGCTTTATAAATCGGCAGTAAAAATTTACAAATCATAATCATATATTAAAAATCGGGAGGACGGTATAATGTCATCAAGAGAAGAAATCGTAAAAAGAATCGAAACGCTCGGCGTGGTGCCTGTGATCGCGTTAAGCGACGCTGAAAAAGCTGTTCCGCTTGCAAGAGCGCTCTGCGAGGGAGGGCTTCCCGCGGCTGAGATAACCTTCAGGACCGACTGCGCGGCGGAAGCGATCGGAAGGATCAGAAGCGAGGTCCCGGAAATGCTCGTCGGCGCGGGAACGGTCCTTACAAAGGAGCAGGTTGACGGAGCTCTCGAAGCCGGTTCGCAGTTTATAGTGACTCCGGGATTCAATCCCGAGATCGTAAGATACGCGATTTCGGTCGGAGCGGTAATAATGCCCGGAACGGCGACTCCGGGAGAGATGGAGCAGGCGATGGGAATGGGGCTTGACATAGTCAAATTCTTCCCGGCCGAGCAAAACGGCGGCATAGCAAAGCTTAAAGCGGTATCCGCGCCTTATTCCAAGCTTCGCTTCATGCCGACGGGAGGGATAAACGAGAAGAACATCTCGTCCTACTTAAGCTTTGAGAAGATCTTAGCATGCGGCGGGACATGGATGGTAAAAAAGGATCTTATCGACAAGGGCGACTGGGAAGGGATCAAAAAGCTCACGCGTGAAGCGGTGCTCGCGGCGCAGGGGTTTGAAGTAAGAGAGATTTCCCGCGACGGGATAACGCTTGCGGTCAATAACGTCGCAAGAGCTCAGGCTTATATCGAGTCGGTCGGGCTCGAATGCGGCGGGATAAGGCTTATAAAGAAGTAACAGGGCGGGAGCCGAGGATAACAGACAGGGGGCGCCTGCAGTGAGCGGGGGGCGAAGCCCGCGCCGGCTCAGATTCTGCAGGGGAATGCGTTAAACGCAGAAGCCTTACCGCGCCCCGTCCTTGACTGCCGCTTATTAAATAGGAGGAAATACTATGAAAAGAATAATCACATTCGGCGAGATCATGCTCCGGCTCAACCCGGAGGGGTATCTGAGATTTTTGCAGGCGAATAAGCTTGAAGCCACCTACGGCGGCGGCGAAGCGAACGTGGCGGTATCTCTTGCAAACTACGGAATGGACGCTGCGTTCGTATCGAAGGTCCCCGCTCATGAAATCGGACAGGGGGCTATAAACGAGCTGAGGCGTTACGGGGTAGATACCTCGCTGATGGTACGCGGCGGCGAAAGGCTCGGGATATACTTTGCGGAAAAAGGCGCTTCGCAGCGTCCCTCTAAGGTCATATACGACCGCGCCGGGAGCTCTGTCGCGAAGGCCGAGCCGAAGGATTTTGACTGGGATAAAATTTTTGACGGCGCGGATTGGTTCCACTTCACAGGAATAACCCCCGCTCTCGGAGGAAATCTCCCCGAGATATGCCTTGAAGCCTGCAAGAAGGCTCGCAAGAAGGGGATAACGGTATCCTGCGATCTCAACTACCGCAAGAAGCTCTGGTCCCGCGAACAGGCGAGGGAGACTATGACTAAGCTTATGCCGTATATCGATCTTTGCATCGCAAACGAGGAAGACGCTAAGGACGTATTCGGGATCGAAGCCGACAACACGGATATAAATTCCGGAAAGCTTAATCACGAAGGGTATATAAGCGTAGCCAAAAAGCTCACCGACGCGTTCGGATGCAAATATGTTGCGATAACGCTCCGCTCGTCCATCTCGGCAAACGACAACGACTGGGCCGGAATGCTTTACACCGACGGAAACGCGCACTTCTCAAAGAGCTACCATATGCATATAGTAGACAGAGTAGGCGGCGGCGACAGCTTCGGCGGGGGACTTATTTACGCGCTTCTCTCCGGCTATGAGCCCGACGCGGCTATAAACTTTGCGGTGGCTGCTTCCTGCCTTAAGCATTCTATAGAGCACGACTTCAACCTCTGCTCGGTATCCGAGGTACAGGCTCTCGCCGGCGGCGACGGCTCCGGAAGAGTGCAGAGATAACGGTGAAAAAAGAATCTTTTCGGGCGGCGTTCGCGCTTCCCGGAAAGATTTTTTGTGTAACGAAAACCCCCGGCTTAGGCGGGGCGTCATAAGGAAGTCGAAACCAATTTTTTTGAAACGGCATGATTTCGGTCACGCCGTTTCAGCTTGTAGAACCCCCCTGACTTGCGCAAATCAGGGGTAAAATTTTTAAAAGGAAGCGATTTTTCGGATAGGAAACCAAATAAAGCGGAGAGACGCTTCTTCCTTTAACCTATGTATCGCATATTTTTTAAGGTTCATAGCAGCAAATTTAAGCCTTACCCAATTCGTCACATGGGAAAGACCTCGAATATATGTATATCGCATTGAATGCTTTTCTTTTGCATCAGCAAATAC
>CANPYR010000018.1 GCA_947588805.1 uncultured Clostridia bacterium | reverse complement strand
CATGCCCAAGAAAGCAAAGAAGCTGCGAGGAAAAAGGCGAGAGAGGTCGCTGAAAAACTGAGAGAAATGAAGCTCAATGCCGCCACAAAAAAGCTTGAGGATGGGATTGAAGAAACGCTTACATATATGGATTTTCCGTCGCAGCATTGGTTGAAAATCCGCACGAACAACGTAATTGAGCGGCTGAACCGCGAAATTCGGCGCAGAACGAGAGTGGTCGGCGCATTTCCCGATGGGAATTCGGCTTTAATGCTTGTTTGTGCGAGGCTTCGCTATGTTGCCGGAAAGGATTGGGGGTGCAAGAGATATTTGTGTATGAAATATCTTGGTGAGGCCGCGGAATAGTTCCACGGTATTGCTTCAAATCGTTAAACTGCCCCTCGACATGCCGAGGGTGATAATCCAAAAAATTTACTTCATTCTATGGGAATTTGCGAAAAATACTTGACAATACCGTCATGGCGAACTACCACTTGCAGGATATAACTATATCGCTCAAAGCGGTAGGACTGCTGACGAAGATGCTCTCGTTCCCCGACGGTTGGAAATTCTCCACCGAGGGATTGGCGGCAATATGCAAAGAAGGTCCCGACGCAATCCAATCGGCTCTCAAGGAGCTTGAACAGCACGGCTATCTTGCCCGGCATCGTCTGCGCGACGAAAAAGGCAGAATGACTTGCACGGCTTTTGAGATTTATGAGAAACCTCAAACCGTTGCTCCACATGAGGAAAATCCGGTTGTGGATAATCCCGACGTGGATAATCCACCTGTGGAAAATCCACGCGGGGAAAATCCGGGACAATCAAATACTTATAAAACAAATACTAAAAAATCAAATACTGATTCAATCAATCACCCATCTTTGGTAGATAGGGCAGATGAGATGAAAACGCGCAGCGAGTTGGAAGATGAAATCAAATCCAACATTGACTACGACATAATCGTTGAGAACAAGCAGAATGACAAGCGGCAGATCGACGAGATAGTAACTCTCATGCTTGACGCTATCTGCTCGCCGTCTGCTACTGTTCGTATCAACGGCACGGATATTCCAAAGTCGGCAGTCAGGGAGCGGTTCTTGCAGCTTGACAGCGAACATATCGAATATGTACCGTCACCAAAATGTCGCTGTTTTCATGGATTGTCGCCGCGCACTTCGCAAAAAGATAACTTATATCCTCCCACGGCAGCTTCCCGCACTCCTCGTTTTCGTACACCCAGTCCGGCTCGTTCATCAGATCTATCGCGAAGACGTACTCGTTATCTCCAAAACGTTCGCAAAATTCTTTTACATACTTTTCCGCGTATCCGTCGCAGTTTTCCCGGCTCTCCAAAAGCGCCCTCCGGACCGGCCCGCTGCCGTTTTTGAAGTGGTCGAAGGAGAGAAGCGTAGGCATGACGTAGACCTTATATTTCTTAGCGATGTTAAACAGTTCGTCCAGATCTTCCCAGTGATTTTCGTTTATGGAAGCGATGCTGCCGTCCGGGTTCAGGTCGACAATGCTCTCGCCGTCGCAGTTGACACAGATTCGCACGCAGTTGATATGATCCTACGAAAAGCGCTTAAATTCGGCTTCCCAGAAGTCCTCGTCCATACCGCCGTTAAAGTCGTTCCAGTTCTGCCACGGCGCGTTCATGCCGCTGAAGAAGATCTCCTTGCCGCCGACCATGAACTTGTCGCCCGAGACGGTCACGCGCGCCGATTCGCGATCGGTTTTAAAAATTCCGGAAAAAACCGAGTCGCCGGATGAAACGCCTTGCTTGCCTTGGCGAGCCTTATCCGTCCCGCAGGAAACGAGAAAAACCGCCGAAGAAATCACGACTGCAATTAGCTTAATACAGTCGATTTTTGACATCAAATCACCTCAAAACATCAATTTTCTGACATTATATATCAACTCATAGAGAAATGCAATAGATTTTGCGGGGTTTTGCTGACGGATTGGGGAAAGATTTTTTGATGTTGCAATAAGTTTTTGGGGTTGTGCGCTGCGTTGAATGGGAGGGGTTTAGGGGATGCGGCATTGACGGCATGACGGACTTTCGGGGGTGGAACTTGACGCGTACCGCGAAGCGCTTGTTTCGGTCTGGAATTCTGATAAATCATGCGGGCTTATTTGCAGCAAAGAGGATATGGAATACCGAAACCCGTTGTAAATCTTTCATTTGATTAACGCTGATAAGGATTCTTTAGAAATTAAACAGCTTACTTGTTAATACACTATTTAACAATATTTCAGATTCGCACGCTTAGCAATTAAAAACAGCCGACATAAGCCGGCTGTGTGATTTAATCCTTTAAAGCTATAGAGTCCAGCGGGAACGGCGGCTGCGCGAGCGGTCTCAGCGCCAGCGAAATCAGCTTCAACTGATTATCGTCGGCTGCGATCCTGTTCGACGAAAACGCTCCGCAAACCCGGCAGCGATGGATTATCGCCCACTCGCCGCCCTTTCTTACCCACACCGCGACAGGCTCCATCGTGCCGCCGCAGTCCGCAGCGCGGTCGCCCGGCTCAATGTCAAGATGCTTCGAGCAAAGGCAGTAGGGGCAGTGGTTGCGGTGCCGCGTGCCCGCGCCGTCAGGCGAGACCGTTCGGCCGCAAAATTGGCATTTAAACGCGCCGTCGGCAGTCCCAAAATAGCTGTTTTCAGGATTTTTTACAGTTTTTTGTTTCATCTGTCCTCCGGAAAAATGGAAATTTTTCGGGAGACGCCCGGTCTCCCAGGTCAGATTACTATCACCGATTTACTAATTTTTGACATAAGGCAGTCCCCTTTCATGGTATATTCAGACGTTAGCACAAAAAGGATAAATACTGCTTGCACCCCCTTCGGAACGGATTTTACTTCGGTCTGTAGGGAGATTATAGCATTTTGGAGGAGGTTTGTCAAGGGAAAGGCGCTTCAAGAAGACAGAGGTCAGAAATCAGATCTCAGATTTTTAGGTTTTGCAATTGGTAGAGATTTTAAAAATTGGAAATTTGGAAATAATGTGTGCGGAATGGGTGATTCGGGCGTGGGGTAGATAGTTTAGCGGAGCGCGCCGTGCTGCGCCCGGGTTGGGATCGGGAAAAGGTCGTTAGGAGCGAAAGCCGCACCCGGGGTTTTTATCGCGCCGACTTTTATGCGCAGAAAACTATAGTTACAGCTTCCGACTTCTGATTTCTCAATTCTGTCTTCTAATAGCTGCTCATCCCTCCTTCTCCCCTCCAAATAATCAACCCCGCTAACAGCTTTCTATTTTTTCGACTTTTTTCGCTGATTTCAGAAAAAATGCAAGCATCTATTTACATAAAATTCCATGTAAATTTGTACCCCCCCCCCGCAAATTTTTCCGGTTCTTTGTCGCGCCTGCACATAATCTCCCGTAACCCAGCCGCTTTTCATGTCGCCTTACACAAATTCTTCATCCCCCTCAATCCCCAGGAAAATAGAAGGACTTCCCCGGTCCGGCCTGTTATAATGTAGAAAAAAGTCGAAACCGAGCATATGCGGCTCGACTTCGGCTACGGGCGGCAATTTTGCTGCTAAAAATTGTGACAGGAGAGATATTATGACGCAATCCGAATCGAAAAATCAACTTTCAGGAGAGAAAGAAGGGACGAGGAAAAGTCTGAAAAATCATGGCGGCGCGACGGAGGAAAGCCTTATAAATGCCGCCAACGCCGCGCTTGAACGGCTCGGAGTGCCGAAAAAGCTTTCCGGGTACCGGTATCTCTTAGCGGCGATCTGCGCGGTTGCGGAGGAGCCCGGATATATCGACAGCATAACTTCAAAGCTTTATCCCGCCGTCGCGGCAAAGTTTGCGTCAACGCCCGCGAGGGTGGAGCGCTGCGTCAGAACCGCTGTCGAAGCCTGTTTTTCGACCTGTGACGAAAGGATAGCGGATGAAATTTTGGGGAATATTGCAAACCCTAAGACCGGAAAGGCGACCAACTCAGAGTTCATCGCGGCAGTGGCGAAGTATGCAAAAAGCGGTTTGATAGTTTAGCTCAGGAAATTGAAAGAATGAAACGGAAGGCTTGCGCAAACGCTAAAGTCTTGATCTTGATTCGGGCAGCCGTCAGAAGCGAAGTTTCAGCGCAAAAGAAATACCCCGCATAGAGGTATTTTTTGTAGGCATATCGCTGGGTTGTGCATGAAAATCCCCGAAAAAGTTCGGAATGCGCAAAGATTTTAAAAACCGGAAATAATCTGTGCGGAACGGTCCCCGGCGGGGTAATGCGTTTCAATCCCCCTTCAAAAATTTTTTTGCAAAAACTATTGCATTTTTCAAAAAATGTGTTATAATAATTATCAATAAGTATTAAGAAAGGCTGGATTGATGATTCCCGCCTTTTTTGTTTAAACGTAAGGAGGGAAATATGGCTGACAGCAAGGCGGTTAAAACCGTTCGCGGACTCGCGGAGCCGCTATGCGACGGGCTCGGGCTTTTTCTTTGGGACGTTAAGCTCGAAAAAGAGGGCGCGAACTGGTATCTGAGGGTGTATATCGACAGGGACGGCGGGGTGACTATCGACGACTGCGAAGCGCTGCACCGCCCTCTTGACGCTCTTTTGGATGAAGTTGACCCGATACCTCAGAGCTACATCTTCGAGGTCTGCTCGCCCGGCATAGAAAGGCGTCTTGAACGTCCGGAACACTTTGAGGTCTGTATCGGCGACCGGGTAAGGGTGAGATTCATACGGCCCGAAAACGGCGAAAAGGAGCTTACCGGGATCCTTTCGGGATACGATCCCGAGGGATTTATAACGCTGAGTCGGGACGGCGAAGAAGACGGCCGAAAGATCGAACTTTCAAAAACGGCTTTCGTGAAGCTTGACGACGGAGACTTCGGGGATCTCGACTTCGGTTCTTAAGGAGCAGAGGACGGGGGATTTTGAAAACAGTAACAGGGAATACCAAATTATCCAAGTATCTAAGTATCAGAAGTATCAAACATTTAATAACAAAGCGAGGTAATCAGAAAAAATGAGCAACGAAATTTTTGACGCTATCAGGAGCCTTGAACAGCAGAACGGCATCTCGGGCGAAGCGCTTATCGAGAAGATCAAGGCGGGAATGGCAAGAGCTATAAAGCACGACTATCCGTACACGGAAAATATCAGAATAGAGATAGATCCCGAGACCGAGACGTTTTCTATGGGGCTTATCAAGACCGTCGTAGAGGGCGAGCCGGAGGATCCCGACAACGAGATAACGCTTGACGAAGCGCTCACCTACGATACGTCGGCGTACGTCGGCGGGATAGTGGAGATCCCGCTTAATCCTCTTCATCTTCACAGAGTCGCCGCAAGCTCCGCTAAGCAGTCCATACGCTCGGACATAAAGCAGTACGAGCGCGAGAGACTTATCGAGCAGTACCGCGATAAGGAGCATGAAATCGTGACCGCGACGGTGCAGAAGGTGGAGCCTGCGACCGGAAACGCTGTTATTTTGATAGACAAGGACGAGATATACTTCCCGAGAGCGGAACACATCCCCGGAGAGCAGTACCGTCCCGGCGAGCATATTAAAGTATATGTGGTAAGCATCCGTCCGGACAAGAAGCCTTATGTGAGAGTATCAAGAAGCCATCAGGACTTCGTTAAAAGGCTGTTTGAGCTTGAGGTCCCGGAGATATACGACGGGCTTGTAGAGATCAAGGCCATCAGCCGCGAAGCAGGTTCAAGAAGCAAGGTCGCAGTTTCCGCAAACAATCCGGACGTAGATCCGGTCGGCGCGTGCATAGGTCCCAAGCAGACCAGGATCGCGGCGATAAAGGGCGAGCTTTGCGGCGAAAAGATAGATCTTATTCCCTGGAGCGAGGACGATTCGGAATTCATCGCAAGAGCGCTCGCTCCCGCGGAGGTCCTGAGCGTGGATATCCACGATACCGACCCGAAGAGCTGCACGGTTATCGTTCCGGACAATCAGCTTTCGCTTGCGATAGGAAACCGCGGTCAGAATGCAAAGCTTGCCGCAAGACTTACAAAATATAAAATAGATATAGTCTCAAAGTCACAGTCCTCAGAGCCTAAGAGCGAACCCGAAGAGGAGCTTAAGGCTGATCTTACGGATGAAATTTCCGACGAAGCGGAGCCGGATTTTGAGACCTCCGGGGAGGAAGCGAAAGAGTGATAAAGCCGCGGAAAATTCCGATGCGCTCCTGCGTGGGCTGCTTTGAATCGAAGCCTAAAAAGGAGCTTATCAGAATAGTGAGATCGCCGGAGGGCGAGATAAGTCTCGACGCGGTCGGCAAAAAGCCGGGGCGCGGGGCGTATATCTGCCGAAACCCGGAATGCCTTAAAAAGGCGCGGAAGGGAAAAAAGCTTGAAAAAGCGTTTTCCTGCGAGATTTCTCCCGAAATATACGACCGTCTTGAAGTGGAGCTTTCAAAGGGGGAAACGCCATGAACGGACTCGGAAGCATTCTTTCGGTCTGCCGAAGGGCGGGAAAGCTCGTCGGCGGGACCGACGAGGTGAAAAATGCGATAAGAAAAAAGGAAGCAAGGCTTGTTATAACGGCTTGCGATCTTTCCGAAAAATCACGCGCGGGAATCGAATTTGAATGCCGACGGGGCGGGGTAAGATGCATTACCGCTCCCGAAAGCGTTTACGGTATAGCCGCGGCGGTCGGAAAGCCCTACGGAGTTTTGGCGGTTAAGGATAAGGGCTTTGCGGACGCTATTCTGAAAAAGACGGAAAATGAAAACAACATTCGACTGGAGGACTAATGCCTATGATAAAAAAATATAAACTGACAGATCTGGCAAAGGACTTGAAGCTGCAGTCAGCGGAGCTTGTAGAAGTCCTTTCGGCGCGCTTCGGCGCGAAAAAGCCGAGCGCTTCGCTGACTCCCGAGGAGGTAAACTATGTATTCGAGCTGTTTACTTCCAAAAATCAGGTAGAGAGCTTCGAGGAATACTTCGCCGACAAGTCGAAAACCCCGAAGCCCGAGCCTAAGCAGCCCAAAAAGCCCGCGGAAGCGAAAAAGACCGAAGAAAAGCCTGCGGCTGCGGATAAAAAGCCCGAGCCGAAAGCGGTCGCGCCCGCCGAGAAGCCCGAGGAGAATAAGCCCGAGGCTCCCGCTCCCGAGAAGCCCGCTCAGGTCGAAAAGAAGCCCGAAGAGCAAAAACCCGAGCCCAAGCCCGAGCCGAAACCGGAGCCGAAAAAGCCCGAGCCGCCCAAAAAGCAGAAGCAGGAGAAAAAGCCCGCGAAGAAGCAGGAGCACGGCGAGCGTCAGAAGCTTATAACCCAGGGATCGGTGTCCGTCGCGGAGAAGCAGCAGAGAGTGGTCGATACTCGCGGAAGCTATGTGAACATAGACAAATACAACGAGCACTACGACAATCTTGCGGACAGTGGGAGAAAGAACAACGACAACTACCAGAAGAAGCAGAAGCTCGTGCAGAAATCGAAGCAGCAGAAAAAGCAGCAGCTTTCATCAAAGCGCGAGACCGAAGCCGAAAAGCTTCGCCGTTTGGAGCTTGAGCGCGCAAGAAAGCAGCAGCTCCGCGTTTCCATACCGGACGAGATAACCGTTTCCGAGCTTGCCTCGCGCCTTAAAGTCACGGCCACCGAGGTAATCAAAAAGCTCATGACTCTCGGAATTTTTGCAAACATCAACCAGACCGTCGATTTTGATACCGCTTCGCTCGTCGCGGAGGAGCTGGGCGCTAAGGTCCAGAAAGAGGTGGTAGTCACCATCGAGGAGCGCCTTATCGTAGACGAAGAGGATAAGGAAGAGGATCTTGTGGAGAGAAGCCCCGTGGTAGTGGTCATGGGTCACGTCGACCACGGCAAGACATCGCTTCTTGATAAGATCCGTCACGCGAACGTCACCGCGACCGAAGCCGGAGGTATCACTCAGCACATCGGCGCTTACAGGGTATCCGTAAACGGGCGGGACATAACTTTTCTTGATACCCCGGGACATGAAGCTTTCACCGCCATGCGTTTAAGAGGAGCGATGGTAACGGATATCGCTATACTCGTAGTCGCAGCGGACGACGGCATCATGCCGCAGACCGTGGAAGCCATAAACCACGCTAAGGCGGCGGGAGTATCCATAATCGTAGCTATAAATAAAATGGATAAAGAGGGCGCGAACCCTGACAGGATAATGCAGCAGCTCACCGAGCACGATCTTGTGGTCGAAGCATGGGGCGGCGACGTGGTATGCGTTCCCGTCTCCGCAAAGACCGGAGAGGGTATCGACGAGCTTCTGGAAAACGTTCTTTTAGTCGCGGACGTTCTGGAGCTCAAGGCGAATCCGAACAGGCTCGCAAAGGGCTCCGTCATCGAAGCTCGCTTGGATCGCGGCCGCGGGCCCGTGGCGACGGTCCTGGTACAGAACGGCACCCTTAAGATGGGAGATATCATAATCGCCGGGACCGCCGTAGGACGCGTAAGGACCATGACCGACGACAAGGGAAGGGCCGTTGCCGAAGCGGGTCCCGCAGTGCCGGTGGAGATAACCGGACTCGACGAAGCTCCGTCCGCGGGAGACGTATTCAACGCGGTAGCGGATGAAAAGCTCGCAAGGGAGCTTGTGGAGCAGAGAAAGCAGGAAGCCAAGGAAGAGATATTCAAGCAGTACCAGAAGGTAACGCTCGACAACCTCTTCAGTCAGATCTCCGAGGGAGAGATGAAGGAGCTTCCGATCGTAGTAAAAGCGGACGTACAGGGCTCGGTGGAAGCTGTAAAGCAGTCGCTTGAAAAGATCTCGAACGACGAGGTCAGAGTCAAGGTCATCCACGGCGGCGTGGGCGCGGTATCGGAAAGCGACGTTATGCTCGCTTCCGCTTCAAACGCCATCATCGTCGGCTTCAACGTAAGACCCGACCCCGTAGCAAAGGCGAACGCCGAACGCGACGGAGTGGATATGAGACTCTACAGAGTCATATACGACGCGATAGAAGAGATCCAGACCGCTATGAAGGGCATGCTCGCTCCGAAGTTCAAGGAGGTCGATACCGCCCGCGTAGAGGTAAGGCAGGTCTATAAGATCACGGGAGTCGGAGCGGTAGCGGGATGCTATGTGCTCGACGGGAAGATCTCAAGAAGCGATCAGGTAAGAATAGTGCGCGACGGAATCATCATCGCCGACGACAAGATGTCGAGCCTGAAGCGCTTCAAAGATAACGTCAGGGACGTGGCCGCCGGATTTGAATGCGGTATCACGCTCGAAAAGTTCAGCGACTTCAAAGAGGGCGATATCTTCGAGGGCTATGTGATGCAGGAAGAAGAGCGGTAATAAATTCGGTAATATATTTAAGGAGAAAATTATGGCTGATTTCAAGGCCGCAAGGCTTTCATCGGACATTCAGAGGATAATCGGCGGCAAGCTTCGGGATCTTAAGGACCCGAGGATTAACGCCGAGCGCCTTACCGTAGTCAGAGCGGACGTATCGCGCGACCGCTCGGTGGCGAAGGTATACGTTTCAAGCCTTGACGGGATAAGCGCCGCTAAGGAAGCGGTAAAAGGTCTTGAGAGCGCTTCTGGGCTTTTAAGGCATGAAATAGTCGCGGTCTTGGGGATTAGAAAAGCGCCGGAGCTTCGCTTTATCGCCGACGATTCGGCCGAATACTCCGCGCATATTTCAAAAATGCTTAAAGAGCTTAACATCCCCGAGGACGTCAAGGAGGAAGAAAATGAAAATTGAAACGCTTAACGATCTTGCGAAAAAGCTCACGCAGATAGATAACGTCACGATCCTTACTCACGCCCGCCCGGACGGAGATACCGTCGGCGCGGGTTTAGGGCTCTGCTACTGGCTTCGTTCAAGGGGGATAAAGGCGAACGTGAAAAATTCCGACGGCTTCCCCGCGCTGTTTTCATACCTTGCCGAAGGGTACGAGGATCTTGATTTTGAAGAGAAGACCGTGGTATCGGTAGACGTTGCGGATACTAAGCTTTTAGGCTCTCCGCTTGAAGAGGAATACGCGGACAGGATAGATATCTGCGTAGACCACCACTTTTCTAACCGTATGTTTGCTCGCGAGAGCTATGTGGACGGAGATTGCTGCGCTACCTGCCTTATTATTTATAACGTTATAAAGCTCGTCGGCGGGGAGATCTCTCCGCTCGCTGCGGACTGTCTCTATACCGGTATCGCCACCGATACGGGGTGCTTCATGTTTGAGGGAACAAGCCCCGACGCTCACCGCGCGGCGGCCGATCTTAAAGAAGCCGGGTGCAGGGCTGCCGAGATAAACAGAGCGATGTTTCAGGTAAAGTCCCGGGGGAGGATCCTCGGGGAGCAGAAGGCGATAAGCACCATGCGGTTCAGCGAGGACGGCAGGATCGCGCTTATAACCGTAACCAATGAAATTATCGACAGCTGCAAAATAGACAGAGCCGAGCTTGACGCTTTTGCGGGGATACCGTTAAGCGTAGAGGGAGTAGAGATAGGGATAACCCTTAAGCAGCAAGCCGAGGATCCGACCGCGTACAAGGCTTCGGTGAGAACCGTTTCCGCGGACGCGGCGGCGATAGCTTCACGCTTCGGCGGCGGCGGGCATGTCAGAGCGGCGGGATGCACTGTAAAGGGAAGCGAAAAAGAGGTCGCCGAAAGGCTCATGGCAGCCGCGGCTGAGTATCTGTGAACGGGATAATTCTTATAGACAAGCCGCAGGGGTTCACGTCTTTTGACGTTATCGCTAAGCTCAGAGGGATATTAAAGACCAAAAAGCTCGGCCACTCCGGAACGCTCGATCCGATGGCGACGGGAGTTTTGCCGGTATTTATAGGACGGGCGACCAAGGCTATAGATCTTCTTCCGGACGGGGAGAAAAGATACCGCGCGGAATTCAAGCTCGGATATTCTTCCGATACTCAGGACGCGATCGGCGAAATAACCGAAAAGAGCGAAGTCAGAGCGGCTCTTGAAGACATAGAAAAAATACTCCCGGAATTTCGCGGGAAGATATTGCAGCTGCCGCCTATGTATTCCGCGGTCAAGGTCGGAGGAAAAAGGCTTTATGATATCGCACGCTCCGGCGGCGTGTGCGAAAGAAAAGCCCGCGAGATAGAGATCTATTCGCTTGAGATCCTAAGCTTCGACGAAGCCTCGCAGAGCGGAACGCTCGACGTTTCCTGCTCCAAAGGGACATATATAAGAACGCTTATAAACGATATCGGCGAACGCATTAAGACCTTAGGAGTCATGAGCGGGCTCAGAAGAACCTATTCTCAGGGCTTTGACATAAAAGACTGCGTAACGCTTGAAGAGGTCGAAAGCGCGGCGCTGTCCGGCAGCATCGGCGAGATGATACTTCCCGCGGAGAGCTGCTTCACGGTTTATCCGAAGATAACGCTCACCGAAAAGTCAGAAAGACTTTACTCAAACGGCGTGCGGCTTGACAAAGACAGGATAGGAGTTTCCGACGAAGGTCTTTACCGGGTTTACGGGAAGGATTTTATCGGGATAGGAAAAGCGGAAAACGGTATTTTCAGCGCCGTAAAAAGCTTCGGCGGGGATGATAATAATTAACGAGAATAAAAATATAAATAAAAACAGTACGTCGGTGCTGCTCGGGATATTCGACGGGCTTCATATCGGCCATCTTTCGGCTGTCGGGAAGCTGAACGAGCAGCATGGTGAAAAGCTTGTATACACGTTCGACTCCGCGTCGGTGACTGTCAAGGGAGAAAGACAGCTTCTTATAAGCGATGAAAAAAAGAAGAAATTTCTCACCGACCTCGGCGCAGACAGAGTTATTTCGGTAAGCTTTGAGAGCGTAAAGGATATAAGCGCGGAGGATTTTGTAAAAAACATCCTCCTAAAAGAGCTTAACGCCGGCACGGTCATCTGCGGAGAAAATTTCCACTTCGGCCGCGGCGGCAAAGCGGATTCAGACGACCTTAAAAGAATCTGCCGGGAGCTCGGGATTAACGCGATAGCGGTCCCGACGGTATGCGACGGCTTGGGCGCAGTCAGCACCACGAGAATCCGTTTACTTATAGAAAAAGGCGATATGAGCGAAGCTTCAAGACTCTTGGGGAGAAAGTATTCGGTATGCGGAGACTTAAAAAACGGCGAATTTATCCCCGAGCCTGATATCGCGGTCCCGCTTTCGGGAAAATACCGCGTAACGCTTAACGCCGATGGACAGGCTTTTAAGACTGCGATTGAATTTAAAGATTTCGGGGCAATTACCGACGACAACTTAAAGGACGGCCCCGCGGAGATAGTTTTTGAATAGATTTATATTTAATATTTTAGTATTTTAATATACGCTTATTACCGTTCAGGAGGTATAAAAATGGAAGTAAGAACAAGATTCGCACCCTCGCCGACAGGGTATCTTCATGTCGGAGGACTTAGGACCGCGCTATTCACCTACTGCATAGCAAAAAAAGCGGGAGGAAAGTTTATCTTAAGGATCGAGGATACCGACCGGGAAAGATATGTAGAGGGCGCAAACGAGGTAATTTACAGCTCTCTTCGCGCAGTAGGTCTGAACTGGGACGAAGGTCCCGACGTAGGCGGCGATTACGGGCCTTATATCCAGACCGAGCGCAGAGCGATCTATAAAGAATACGCCGAGAAGCTGGTCGAGATGGGCGGCGCATATTACTGCTTCTGCGACAAGGACAGGCTCACAGAGCTTAAAGCCGTTCAGGAAGCCTCGGGCGTGAACCCGATGTATGACCGTCACTGCCGCAGCTTATCCCCCGAAGAGGTCAAAGCTAAGCTTGACGCAGGGACTCCGTATGTCATACGCCAGAAGATCCCCCTTGACGGCACTACGACATTCCACGACGTGCTCTACGGAGATATCACCGTCGAAAATTCCACGCTTGACGATCAGATACTTTTAAAGACCGACGGTCTTCCCACCTATAACTTCGCAAACGTTATCGACGACCATCTTATGAATATCACCCACGTCGTAAGAGGAAACGAATATCTCGCTTCCGCGCCGAAATATACCCTTTTATATAAGGCGTTCGGCTGGGAGGAGCCGGTATATATTCACGTTGAACACATCATGCGCGACAAGCAGCATAAGCTTTCTAAGCGCGACGGCGACGCGAGCTATGAAGACCTTATCAACAAGGGATTTTTAAGCGACGCTATCGTCAATTACATCGCGCTCTTGGGCTGGAGCCCGAAGGGTGAAAGGGAGATATTCACGCTCCCTGAGCTTGTAGCGGAATTTGATATCTCGGGACTTTCAAAGTCCCCGGCGATATTCGATCCCCTGAAGCTCAGAGCTATAAACGCAGAATATATCCGCGCCATGAGCCCCGAGGAATTTTCAAAGATCGCCGAGCCGTATATAAGAAAAACCTGCAAGGGGAATTTTGACATTCTCAAGATCGCTTCCCTTTTGCAGCCGCGCACCGAAGTCCTCACCGAGATTTCCGATCAGGTGGATTTCTTCGACGAGATGCCCGACTACAGCTTGGAGCTATACTCTAACAAGAAGATGAAGACAAGCCCCGAGACCGCGAAGATCGCTCTTGAGAAGGCTCTTCCGGTGCTTGAAAATATTACGGATTGGAATTTTGACTCTATTCATGACTCGCTGTTTAATTTAATAGCCGAGATGGAGGTCAAAAACGGATATATACTCTGGCCGGTAAGGGTAGCGATAAGCGGAAAGCAGTTCACCCCCGGAGGAGCTATTGAGATAGCAGAGATAATTGGAAAGGACGAAACGCTTAAAAGGATAAGAAGATCCCTTGACATGCTCGGATAAGAGGAGGACTTTAAGTGATAGAAGTTAAAAATCTTGTCAAAACCTACGGCGACAAGCACGCCGTAGCGGGGATAAGCTTCAAGGCGAACGACGGAGAGATCTTAGGATTTTTAGGGCCGAACGGCGCGGGAAAATCCACCACGATGAATATTCTGACGGGGTATCTCTCTTCGACTTCGGGAGAAGCGTATATAAACGGTCACGACATTTTGGAGGACCCGATAGCCGCAAAAAAAGAGATCGGATATCTTCCGGAATTCCCGCCGCTTTATATGGACATGACGGTGAGAGAGTATCTGTATTTCGTGTACGAGCTTCGGGGCTGCAGGCTGCCGAGAAACACGCATCTTAAAGAGATCTGCGAGCTTGTGAAGATAGATAACGTATACGACAGAAGAATCGCGAACCTCTCAAAGGGTTATAAGCAGCGCGTGGGACTTGCTCAGGCGCTCGTGGGGAATCCCAACGTGCTGATTCTTGACGAACCGACGGTGGGGCTTGACCCGAAGCAGATAATCGAGATCCGCACGCTGATAAAAAAGCTCGGTAAGAACCATACGGTCATCTTAAGCTCTCATATCTTAAGCGAAGTCCAGGCGGTCTGCGACAGGATAGTGGTAATAAATCAGGGAAAAATCGTCGCCGACGATACCGCAGACAATCTCTCGCGCGAGCTTACCGCCGACCACAAGCTTATAGCAAGAATAGACGGTCCTAAGGACGAGGTCATAAAGCTTGTGCAGACCATCCCGGGAGTCGTATCGATAGTCGCGGATATGCAGCGCGAAAGAGGGGTCTGGGAATATAACATCGAAGCCGTAGAGGGTACCGACATAAGGCGGGAGCTGAACCGAAGACTTATGTCGAGAAACTGGTATATAATGGGGCTTCGCTCAAGCGAGCTTTCGCTTGAGGACATCTTCCTCAAGCTCACCATGGGAGAGAGCGTGAACGAATTTTTAGCGGACAAGGCAGACGACCTTGCGGAGCAGTATAACGAGGAGTGAAAGAATAAATGATTGCGATATTAAAGCGCGAGACTCGCGCGTACTTCGATTCGCTGATAGGATATATCTTTCTGACCGCGTTCTTTGCGGCCTCGGGAATTTTATTCAGCGTGACGAGCCTTCAGTACGGCTCCACCGATATGTCGGGGATGTATTCCGGTCTTTTCTATATCCTTTTGGTGCTGATACCGATTCTGACGATGAGGACGCTTTCCGAAGAAAAGCGCCAGAAGACCGACCAGCTTCTTTTAACGGCTCCCCTGAGTCTTTCCTCGCTTGTGATCGGAAAGTTTCTCTCGGCGATGATAATATACTCCGTCGGCGTTTGCATGACTCTTGTCTACGCGGTGGTGGTATCCTTCTTCGGCGCGGTCTCATGGCTCACCGTAGTCGGAAACGTAGTCGGGCTTCTTTTGCTCGGCGCGGCGTTCATATCTGTCGGGATATTCGTCTCAAGCCTGACCGAAAACCAGGTGATAGCCGCCATAGGCGGTTTTGCGGCGATGCTCGCGCTGTTTCTTATCGGCTCCATCGCTTCTATCATCCCGGTAAAGTGGATAGCGAACATTCTCACTAACCTGTCCTTCTCGACTCGCTACAGTCCCTTTACCTACGGCGTTTTCGACTTTTCAAACGTACTGTTCTTCATAAGCGCCATGGGGATATTCCTGTTTTTAACGGTCCGCGTCTTAGAGCGCCGCAGATGGTCGTAAGGAGGCGTTGAAAGGATGAACATAAAGGAATTCACAAAAGAACATTTAAACAAGAGAAAGCTGAAATACGGCTCCTTCGCTACGGCTCTCACGGTGTTTGTAATCGCGGCGGTGGTGCTTGTGAATATCGTCGCCACGCTCTTATTCGACCGTTTCCCGATAACTCTCGACCTCACATCCGGAAGCATCTACACCGTTACCGACGAGACTGCGGAATATATCGGCGGGATAGACGTTCCGGTATCGATAACGGTATTATCGAGCGAAGAGGAATACCGGGCGATATCCAACTACACCGCGCAGACGGTCGAGCTTTTAAAGAATTATACCCAGCACAATCCGAGGATAACGGTAAAATATGTCGATATGTTATCTAACCCGGACTTTGTCGCGAACTACAGCCAGACTCTTCAGAGCGGAGATATAATAGTCGAGCCGGACGACGGGACTCACGGCAGGGTGAAGATAGTATCCCTTACCGACCTTATAAACGTCCCGGAGGACTACGCGAGCTATCTTTCAAGCTCCGCAGCCGCATACGGAGAGGAATACACCCACTCGATGTTCGTGGCGGGAGAGACCGCAAGGCAGATAACTCTGACTTCAAACGCAGAGCAGGCTATAACCTCGGCGATAATGACGGTCACGGACGCGAATCCTATCACGGTAGCGGTTTTAAGCTATCCCGGAGCGAACGAAGCCGACGTATCGGGGCTTACCGATCTTCTTGACGTGAACGGATATCTTCTCACAAATATCGATATCCAGTCCGGGGAGCTTTCTTACGACGTAGATCTTGCGATAATCCCGGCTCCGAAGGTAGACTATACCACAGACGAGATAACGAAGATCGAAAAGTGGCTCGAAGGTCCTACCGGAAGGCTTGAAAAGGATCTTATATACGTAGCTTCCGCGGCTCAGCCCGCTACGCCGAACCTTGACGGTCTTCTTTACAAGTACGGGATCACAGTCGAGCCGAAGATAATATACGAGACCGATACCGATCGCTGGATAGGTCAGGATACGCCTACCTATACGCTTCAGGATATAGTCACCGAAAACTATCTTTCGGACGTTACTAATATGGGGCGCTCCTTCTTCGTGCCGGACGCGAGAGCTCTGAGTTTAAGATTTGATAACGTAGATTCCACCAACAGCTGCGAGCCGCTTATCGCTTCAAGCGCTTCTTCGGAGCTTCGGGATATGTATCAGACGGACGCTGAGGGAACGGAGCGCGGAAGCTTTTATTCCGCGGCCATAGGCCGTCAGAAAAAGGTCAATCAGGACGACCATATTTCCACCTTCACAAACGTTATCGTCTTCGGCACCGAGCTTATGCTCGACAGCAGGATTATAAAGAGCTCGGGATACAATAACGGCGACTTCATTATCTCAATGCTTAACGAAATAACCGGGAAATCCTCCGGGATTACCATCACGCCGAAGTCGGTGGCTTCCGATACCTTCGAGATAACCACCGCCCAGACCAGAACCCTTACTCTGGTGTTCGCGGCGGTCATACCGGTAGTAATTCTTGCGATCGGAACCTTTGTTTGGATAAGAAGGAGGCATAAATAATGGCCCAGCGCAAAAAAACTCTTCTTATCATCGGGCTTTTCATTATAAGCATGGCGATAGTTCTGGCCGTTCTTGTCCTTACGCTTCCCAAGGACGAGGAAGAGGAGGATACCGACAGCGCGCAGAGCGGGCTCAGTTTGCTGAGCTATTCCCGCGACGACGTGATGGAGATGGATATAAAAAACGAGCTCGGAACGTTTACCGTCAGAAACGGAGTCCAGGGCTTCGGGATAGACGGATACTCGGAATTTCGTCAGAACTCGACCATTATGGGGGCGATGGCGAGATGCGCGGCAGAGCTCACCGCTCAGGAGCTTGCGGAAGAAAACGCTCAGGATCTTGACAAATACGGCCTTTCAGCCGACAACCCGAAGGCGAGAGCGGACGTAAAGCTCAAGGACGGAACGGAGTACACTCTTTACTTCGGAATAGACGCGCCGGATCAGAGAACAAGATATGTAAGGCTGTCCGATTCAAACGACGTTTACACCGTTTTGATGAACAGCTCGGGATACTTCTATAACGATCCCACGGATTTTCTCAGCCTTATAGTCACGGACGAGCTTTCAAACAACAACACCGCCCCGACGATAGATTGGATGACGGTGACGAGAAAGGATCTCGACTACGATATAAGGTTTGAGGACGATACTAAAAACTATGCCGTGGACGAGGTTTCGATGGCTTCCTCTCAGGTAATGATAGAGCCCGTGTACGCATATCTTGATATTACAAACTCAAACAGCATTATTTATGGAATCTGGGGGCTTACCGCTATAGATATAGCCTGCGTGAACCCGACTGAGGAGGACTTTGAAAAATACGGTCTTGACGATCCGTTCTGCACCGTGAATATCGACGCGGAGCTTCAGAATTATCATCTTGACATCGGAAACGTCGCGGAGTACGAAATAGACGAGACCGGAGCGGAAACCTCTGTGCCTGCAAGCTATTACTGCTACTACAAAGGTATAGATATCATATACGTCTTTGAAGCGTCAGAAGTTCCGTGGGCGAGCTTTATGCCGATTGATATCCTTTCCTCCATGATGACTTCAAACTACATCTACAAGCTTGATCACATCGACATAGACTACTACGGCGAAGATCCGAAGAGCTATCACTTTGAAGTGAGCGGCGACGAGGAGACCGCGGAGGTCTGGGGAAGTCTGAACGGCGAAGAATTTATCGGCGACAACTTCAAGGAAATATACAAATTCATCCTAAAATGCCCCATCGACGACATCTATTTTGAAGACCCCGACGAGAACAGCCTTTTGGCACGGATGGATATAAGACGCGGAGACGGTTCGGGGGATCTGGTTGAATTTTACGACATCGGAGCGAACAGAGTCGCGATTAAACTGAACGGAGTGACGAGCTTCTCTCAGCCGAGGAACTATCTCACGGTGCTTTTAAAGAATCTTGAGCTGTTCAAAAACGGCGCTACCGGCGAAGAGCTCCAGCAGGTGTGGTAAATCGGAAATAAGTTAGTATAATTAACGCAAATATAGCAATTAGCGCATAGATCTGATCAGAGAAGGAGGATAATTATGGCAAAATTTTTTGAATATAAGGGCTTGCCGCTTGTAAGAAAGGGCAACGAGATCTACTTCGGAAGGATGGGGGATCCCGAGGTAGTATATATGCAGTTAAGCGGCAGCAGGGATGAAGGCGGGGTAAGCTGCGCGACGAAGGTGCGGCTTTACAGGATGCTTACGGATGAGAACGTGCCGCCGATGGAGAGGATAACGAAGACTGCGGAGAAGCAGAATTTGTTTGAAGCTTTGGATCTTGCGTGCGACTGGATCGCGCCGAGGGGATAGGAAGAAGAGAACGAGGGAGATCCGGGGGGATCTCCCTTTTGGGTTGGGGATAGGTGGGCGGGATTCCTACCCCCCCACGAAAGGAGACTGTCAATGCTCAGAACTACTCTTTGCTACATCGAAAAAAACGGGGAGTATTTAATGCTCCACCGCGTTAAAAAGAAAAACGACCGAAACGAAGGAAAATGGATCGGCGTAGGCGGGACCATCGAGCCGGGCGAAACGCCGGAAGAATGCGTTAAACGCGAGGTCTTTGAGGAGACCGGACTTAAAATAAAAAAGCCGCTGTATCGCGGCGTTGTGAGATTTATTCAGAAAAGCGATCCGGAGGATTTCACCGAGGATATGTACCTCTACACCGCCGCGGAATTTTCCGGCGAGTTGCATGAATGCAACGAAGGGGTGCTGGAATGGGTGAAAATCTCCGAGGTCGGAAATCTCCCGCTCTGGGAGGGCGACAAGATATTTCTTGAGCTTCTTAAGACCGAAACAAAGCCGTTTTATCTTCGTCTTTATTATGTCGGGGATGAACTTAGGCGCAGCGAGATATCGGATAAACCGTTTGATAACTAAAATTATTATCCCATTCTGAAATGCCCGACGATATCCGTTCTCAGCTCCAAAACGTCCTCTTCATATCCCGGACGTAACCTGCTGCCTTTCCCGTTAGCGCCGCCGTGGTGGATAAGATAAGGCACGCCGTTTACGTTTCTTTTGTCCGAGATTATCCCGATATGCCCCTCAAAAATAATTATATCCCCGCCTTGCCACTGATCGATCTCGTCAATATCCGCAGTCAGCTCGGTCGCGTGCCTTTTGAAGTACACAAGAAGGTTCCTGACCCTGCGAAAATCGATATTCGGATCCCCGCAGTCGCTGTCGTACGACTCCGGCGAAGCCTTTATATCCCCATCGACAAGCGCCTGAAGGTCATACCCCGCCGCCAGAAGCGCCCGCGCGACTACGTCTGTGCATACCCCGTACCCGTCGTTCGGCCAGCCGCCCTCGTAGTATGCGCTTTTGTACTCCGGCTTGGTCGCGATATAGTCCCGCGCGCCGTTAAGAATGTCGGTCTGGTCGTCGATACCGTCTCCGTCCCTGTCGTTTGGGGATATGTAGTCCGCGATCCCGAAGTCGGCGTTTGAATATTCCGCGCCGCTGAAAAGAAACCTTTTGACAGCCGAAAGCGGCCGACGAAAAATGAAAAGTACGGCAAGGATCGCCGCCGCGGCGATAAGAATTTTCCCCGGCGTTTTGAGATAATATTTTTTCCGCGTACGCATAAAAACCACTCCTCACCCCCTATTCTATGGCGAATCGAGACGTTTGTCAAGAATTCTTAAGGGGATGGGGAGAAATTTTAATAAAAATTTAAGAAAATTAAGAAAGTATAGGGGGATTTGTAGGTTTTGGGAAGGAAAAGGGCGCGCGCCGTGAGGGGTTGGCTTTGCTTTGGGGATGGAGGACCGGGATGAGCATGTTGAACGGGAAATTGATGGAAAACGTTACTGTTTTTACCGCTCGACTGCCATCAAAGCAAAGCGTTAAAATTTGCTTTTGCACTTCGCCGGCATACAAGCTGATTTTGCAGCGAATAGGCAGGTCCGCAGGACGAGCACTTGGGCAGCACCCGGATGCGGCCCGTTAAGAAGACAGAGGTCAGAAATCAGAGCTCAGAATTTCAAGGCGTCGCCTTGAAGTTCTGACGTCTGACATCTGACTTCTGTATTCTTGATGTGGCCGCCTTGGCCACATCTTTCCCCTTCCCCCATCTTGACTTTCCAACGAAAATAATCTATAATATTTCATATATAACTCAGGGGTGATACAGATGCTTACGGCGCAAATTTTCTATAAATCCTGCCTGCCGATAAAAAGGCTTTTGATTTCATTTTTAATTATCGTTCTTCTACTGTCCTCCTGCTCGCTGCGCCCCTCTGAAAGCGCTTCTTATTCTCCCATAACCCTTAAAGAAAATATCTCGCTCCCCATCCCGTCCTCCGATATCTCGGATACCGCTCAGCTTGGAAACTGCCTTTATATTCTCGGAAACGGCGGGGTGTATTCCCAAAACCTCGAAACCGGCGAAAGCTTGCGGCTCTTTGATTCCGACTGCAAATATATAAACGCATACGGCGGCATGCTTCATCTTTTTCTTCCCGAAAAAGGCTGCTTTTTTGCATATACCCCGGATGGCGAACCGGTAAACGAGCTCTATCTTGAAGACTTTAAAAAGCCGGAGCCTAACGGCTTCAAGGGCTTCGCGGTGAGCGACGGCTTCTATATTTTTGCAACCGAAAACGGTAGCTCCGGGATGAATTATACCATCGCGGACAGAAATTCGGGGGAAATAACGACCTTTAAAGCTCCCAAAAATATCCGAAGGCTCTGCTCCTATAAAGACGAAAAAATTCTTGCGATCTGTTATAGCGTATCCGCAGCGGACTGCGCCGTCTGGGAGCTTGATTTAAATACCGAAAAGTCCTCAAAGCTTGGCGATATAAACGATATGTATATTCTTTTGGATCTTGCTTACAACCCCCGCGCCGACAGCGTTTTAATGAGCGCCTGCGGCTCGGATATGCAGATCTGTATCTCGGAATTTGCCTTAGATTCCGGCGAATGCTCGGTTATCTCAAAGCCGAAGCTTCAGGCAAACGGCATGACAAAATGCAACGTCTCTGTTTCGGAAAATATCGCTTCCCTGATCACAGATCTTGAAGAAAATTATTTCTTCTACGACTACGAGCGCCCGCCGCAGTCCTTAACTCTTGCATATTTCGGCGTGCAGAACGTTATAACCGATTTCATCCGCGAATTTGAAAACAAAACCGGAGTTATCGTGAAAACGATCCACTACGATAAAGAGCAGGTCGGGGATCTGAATATTAAGCTTATGGCCGGAGACAGCGATATCGACTGCTTCTGCACCGATACCCTGAGAAAGTTTGCATATATTACCAATAATCAGTTTGCGGATCTGTATAATTTCCCGGAGCTAAAAGAAAAAATCCGCTCGGATCCGTTTATAGAGCAGGTTTCCGCATATGACGGTCTCTGCTTCGGAGTGCCGTATGATCTGAAATTCTATCCCGAAGGTTCGACTCCGTACGACAATCTTACGGAAGATACTGTAAAATATCTTGAGGATCTGCGGCTCGAAGGCAAATTTTTCTACCTCAGAAACGAACAGCTGAGCGCATATATAAGAAAAAATATCGATCTTGAGAGCATGACATACTCAGACGCAGACGGCGAGGAATTTTATTCGTTGATGAAAAAAGCCGTTGAAAGCGCCGGGGCAACAGATAGTCTTGTTAATTATAAGGATATCCCCTACGTCTACGCCGAGCGGCCTTATGTGGAAGCCGAGTATATTATGATGAGTCCGACGTCGGAGAAAAAGGAGCTCGCCGCAAGCTTTTTAGCGGAATTTTTCGACTATATCAGCGCCGGCGAAGGCTCAAAGTCTCAGGGCTTCCCCGAGACTTCCGAAAGCGTCGAGGGGCTTCAGATAGAGTGGAGATATGACGACTACACCGTCTGCGAGCCGCTGCACGAGACGTTTAACGGGGTATTTGAACCCGGCTCGGACCTAAGCGATAAATCCCTGCGAGAGGTTGCAAAGAAAGCTTCAGCGGAAGTCGCAATGAGGATTGGGGAGTGAAGAGGGAGGTATTGGCAATATCGGCGCAAGCCCGTTCGACAGCCTTGGTCGGCGGCGATATAATTGAACTAAGGTGATCTATATGAAAAATTATTTTCGATTATGCCATCGTAACGCCGGAAAAACGCGTCTTAATTTGCAAAAGGCAGTACCTTTACAGTCAGAATCAGGAGAACAACTTAAGGCACCACCGCGCAATTAGCGGCTAACGCCTTTTTGGCGCATCTGCGAATAAACGCGGGGTTTTATCCAAGAGGACGAGTGGGCGGTCGTTTATGTCCACGAAGTCCGATTGGGAATAAAACCAGCTTTTATTGCATATTTTTCGTCATATTTCACAAAAATCCTCGCTAATACACAAAGTATTAGCTCCGGTTTTTGTTTCATCTGACAAAAAATCTGACTGCGTATCTGCACCAAAATAATTGTGCGGTGGCGCCTTAAATCCTCTCTCAAAAGAATCTTATTCCCGCCGCAGGTTTTCACGGCTGTTTTCGCGGTCTTCGAGCTCGGATCTGTCGCCGCTGTTTTTATATTCGATATACAACATCCCATTCTGCGCTACGGCTCTTATCTTTTATCCGCATACGCATTGATAATTTCTGTCGCTGCCGCCGTGAAAATCGTCCGGAAACATCCCATCAGAGAAAAATTACGCTCAACTAAATTCGGAGAAAAATACCTGAGCGACCTTCGCTTTCGCTACAAAATTTCGCTTGCCGTCGGTTTGATAATTAACATAATTTACATAATAATAAAGCTGTTTTCCGGCATTTTCTACCGCTCGGCATGGTTTGTCTCGCTTGCGGTCTATTATATTTTGCTTGCAGGGATGCGGTTTTTGCTTCTTAGGCGGTTTAACGCGCGGGACGAAGCGGTTGAGCTTCGGCGTTACCGGCTCTGCGGGATAATGCTTCTGTTTATGAATCAAGCGCTCGCAGGGATCGTGATTTTCATTGTACAGCAGGATCGCGGGTTCGAGTATCCCGGGATTTTGATCTACGCGATGGCGGCCTATTCGTTTTACGCCGTCACAGTCTCGACCGTCGAAATAGTAAAAACTCGGCGGCATAATAATAAAAGCCCGATACTCTCTGCGGCAAAGGCGATAAATCCGGTGGCGGCGCCGGTATCAGTTCTGTCGCTTGAAACCGCGATGCTTGCGCAGTTCGGCGGAGATGACGATCCGCTGTTCCGTAAGGTCATTACCGCAGCCGCCGGCGGCGGTGTGTGCACAGTTGTGATTTGCATGGCGGTTTATATGATTATCCGCGCAAGTATAGAGCTTAAAAAGATTAAAAATGTCAAGTCATAAATATTTAAATAACAGTATTTATTCGGAGCTCCTTTTATACCCCCATCATCCCCAAGCAATCCTCCGGCAGCGCGCCGTCTATAACAGCCGCTTCCACCCATGACTGCAGTAAAAATCCGTCGTTATATTTCATGAGCGCCCGTAAAAAATGCCAGTCCATCTCTCCCTCAAGGATGTTTTCAAAAATTTTAAGCTTGGATTCCGCACTTAAAATCGGCAGAAATCTTTCCAGGACCTCGTAATTTATCCCGTCAAGATCCGCTCCGCTAAGCAGCGAAGTCACGCTTTCGTCGTTGAGATATTCGGCAAGCTTAATTATCTCTGTGATATCTATTCCCTTTTCGGAAAAATTTTTCGCGAGCTTTTCAAGAACGCTCGGCTTTAAAATCGGAGCAAGTCCAGCAATGTCGGAAAAGCTTGCGGCGACAATATCACCGCTTCCGCTCACGACATTTTCAAGTATCTTAGACTCTCCCGCCGTCGGACATCCCGCATTTATCAATTCATCGGTTGAAACCGCAAAAATCTCCACTATCCTGACAAGAACCGAAACGTCCGGAAAGCTCTCGCCGCGCTCATATCTCGAAACCGCCTGGCGGGTAAGATTTAACCGGTCGGCAAGCTCCGACTGAGTCATATCCGCATTCTTTCGGAGCCGCGAAAGAAATGAACCGAATTTTTCTATACTGAACATAAAAAACGCCTCCCTGAGTTTATCATATCACATTTTTCGCCCGTTGTCACGCAATTGTTAGTTGCTTGACAGGGCGAATTTTCGAGATTATGATGAAGATAAGAGGTGATTTTATGCTGTCTGTTCTTAATTTAAGCGCCCCTGTCGGGGAGATCCCCGAGGAAGTTTTTTCGGACGCGTCGCTTGATAAGCTGCTGTCGAAAAAGGAAATTTCGGTCATGTCTCACATCTGCGCGCCGAATGATATCTTATCGCGGCAGGAAATATTTAAGCTGCTTGAAGATAAAGCTTTTTATGATTGGCTTCATGGGCTGTATCTGAATTTAAAATATCTCGAAAAATCAAAGCTTCTCTTTGAAAATTCAGCGCACGGGATCGAACGCTGCGCGCTCTTTATCGGGTATGCGAAGAGCTATATTTCGGCGGTCGAAAGCATGAAAAGCAGCTATAAAATCCCGATATTACGGGCTTTGAATGAAGATGCGGATTTAAGAGAAGAACACAGGGTTCGCCTTTTTGACGGGATAAATAAGTATAAAGCTCTGTGGGAAAAGACGGTAAAATGTCGAATAATATTCGAGCCGAGCGGAGTATATGTTAAAAATCCCGAGGATGAAGAGACGCAAGTATGCGAAAGGGTTTATAAAATCTGTGAAAGGCTTGGTTACGGTTCGGAGCGGGAAAATATTCGGTCGGGGATGAAGATTTCACCGAGGCTTGCGGATGCGCTGATAGGGCTTCGGAAAGATGAATTTATGCGGATGAAGATACTGCGCGAAGAACTGCTTCCACTTATAAATCCCGATATTCTGCTGCTCGCGGAGGAATTGGAGTTTTATTTTTCTATCAACCGCCTGCGGGAAAGGGCGAAATCTTGCGGCGCAGATATATGCTATCCCGAAATTTCAAGCGCGCCGGGATACCGCGCTCGGGACCTTTACGATATTTCGCTGCTTCTCAAGGACGGCGCGAAAATCGTGCCGAACGACATTGAAATGACGGAAGGAGAGCGGGCGTTTTTCATACGCGGGGCGAACGGCGGCGGCAAAACTACCTTTTTAAGAGCAGCGGCGGTAAACCTGATTATGTTTTTGAACGGCTGTCCGGTTTATGCAAGAAACGCGGAAATATACCCTTTCACGCGGATTTTTACGCATTTTCCCGAAAACGAGGGCTTTGCTTCCGGCGGGAGACTTGAAAATGAGGTGAACCGTCTGAGCGAGGTCCTAAAGTGCGCCGACGGGAAAAGCTTTATACTTTTAAACGAGACGTTTTCGGGCGCGGATGAGAAAAAGGGGACGGAGCTTTCAATTAAGCTGATGACCGAAATCTCCCGAAAAAAAGCATTCGCGCTCTTTGTTACTCACTTTCACGGCGTGAGCGAGAGCGATTTTCCGTCTTTGACGACGGTGGTTTCGGGGAATGAAAATATAAGAACCTTTAAGATTGTTAAGCAACTCTGCGGGCGGTCGTCTTATGCTTTGGATATTTTGAAGAAGTATGGAATGGATAGAGAGGGGCTTGAAAAGAGACGGGGAGGGGGCGATGAAGGAGCGTGCGCGGCTTTCGCTCCCAACGGCCTTTGACGCAGTCTTTCACTTTGCAGCTCACGGCCCGGGCGAAGTCAAATCTTAGAGGATAGAGATTAGTGAGTTAGAAAATAGAAATATGAAAAAATACCGACGGAATTTCCTGACTTTGTAAAAAAGAAAGCGAGGTTCAAATGCTAAATCTACTTTACAATTCCGCGCCGATACCTGCTCCCGTTGCCAAGCTTGACAGCCTTATGCTCGGGAAAATTCTTGCGGCTGTAACGCCGGACATTCGGCTACAAAACGCCGCCCGTGAAGTGATTGAACGCCCGCTTTCCGACGTTTGGGTGATAAATTACCGACGTGAAATCATCCGGGACTTCACCGCAAGAAAGCTTCCGATCGAGCGAATTTCAGAGCTTTTCGGGCGGTTCGGGGATATCTCGGGCGATTACAGAGATGAAAAAAGCCGGATGTTTAGGCTCTTCGGCGGCAAAAAAGACAACGCGCAGCTTTTAACGGCGGCAGCGGGCGCCGTGAAAAAGCTGTGCGGGCTGATTAACGAGATTTATGATATTTTTCGGGATAGGTTTCCCGAGTCAGAGGGGCTTAACGCCCTGAAAGACCGTATCTCCACCCTTGCAGAGTCTCAGGATATAATTGAATTATACAATTTAGCTGATAAATTCAGCGATTTTTCCGCTTCCGATAACATCACCGAGTCGGAAATTATAATTGATGAAAACGGCAAAATCGAATGTCTTGGGGCGCTCAAAACTCAAAAGAATTTTAAGGCCCAAAAGCGAGCCTTCGGTAAAAAATCTGCGTCAAGCTTCGTTCGCGCCGCGCTATTTTCCGACGAGGCGGCAGGGATGATATCGACGGCGGTGAAGGAACTCTGCGAAGCGTTTGAGCATGTTATAACGTCGGTTTGCAGCGAATTTTTGCAGATAAGATACGACCTCGGATTTTACTCTTTTGCAGTTAAATACTGCAACGGACTAAAAAGCAAAGGCTTCCCGGGGATTTATGCAAAGCTCGGCAGCGATACCGATATCAGGGAGCTTTACGATCCCTATCTGCTTCTGACTCTTCCGGACGCGAAATCAGTCGTGCCGAACTGCTTCAGGATGCCTGGCGGCGTTAATGGAATGATAATAACCGGAAAAAATTCAAGCGGCAAGACGGTATATCTTCGCGCCGCGACCTTAGCGATAATTTTCACAGCCTCAGGACTACCGATTGCGGCAAAATCCGCAGAAATCGAGATCCCGAGCAAAATACTTATTCAAATGGCTTCGGAGGAGCGCTCTTACCGAGACGGAGATATTGTCGGACGGTTTGAGGAGGAAGTGGCGGAAATGAAAAATACCGTCGAACAGGCCGGGGACAGAGCGCTGATAATTCTTAACGAGGTCTTCCAGACGACCGACTACGCTGAAGGCGCTGAGGGAATGTATTATATACTTAAATATCTGAACCGCTGTGGCGCGAAGTGGGCGGCGATTACGCATCTTAAACGGCTGGAGGAGATGTTTGAGGATGAGGGAGGGATAATCAGGATTCGGGAGGACGCGACGGTAAGGTATAGGTTTGGGGAGGAGAAATAAGCGTTCGGGCTTGCGCAGTCCGATTTTTTGAATCCGCAGGACTCGTAAAAACCGATCTCTTCGTTACATGCGGCAGGAACGGTCTCAAAGTTTTTATTGCTATCGCTAAGCGCTCGGGATAGCGCCCGTACGACCGTCCCGCCGACAAAAATAAATCCGCTGATTCTTTCGCACTGAAATCGTGAAGTTCTTTGTATTGAATTTACCGCTCCGAGGAACGGTCATATCGGCTTTTTACTTCTCAAATTTGTAATATTTAAGCTCTATTATACAATATGTAAAACTATCTGTACTTAATTTTCTCCCAGATTGCGATAACGATCTTTATCAAAAGATATGCCGGTACCGCTGCAAAGCATGCCGTCACCTCGGAGCCGAAGACTGTCATCATCACATAGGAAAGAAACTCGACGATAATGTTCGATTTCATATAGGAGCTGTCGCCGCCGAGCTGACCGAAAGCGGGGCCGAGAAAATTGATAATTTCTATCAAAACGATCCCTGCGAGCGGGATTATAAACGGTGTGGCGACTATAACCGGACGTTCCGTCCAGAGAAGCATTGCGATCTCAAGAACGAAAGTGAAGAGCCAGATCACGATCGCGCTGTTGAAGCCGTATCCCAGTACGAAATAGCAGACGGCGACGAAAAGCATTGGGAGAAGAGTTTGGCTGAGAACGATGATAAGCCCGAAAATTCCGGGTCTTCGGTCGGAATACAGTTTAAAAAAGTCTCTGATTTTTTCCATTTTTGAAGTCCTTTGGTTGAAGTTTTTGGGGTTGGGCGGGAGATGAGAGAAGTTGATTATATTATAGCATTAAATTTGGAATAAATCAACCGTGGGGGATGATTTTTGATGCGGCGGAAGTGGGTACGGAGAGAAGACGGGGGCGGATATCGGGTTTCGGAATTTCAGGGAGTCGGCTTATTTAATATTCGGGGGGATGTATGCTCACGCAGGGAGTAAGGGGAGCGGCGGCGGGATGAGCGGGAGAGGGCGGGAGGGTGGGGAGCAGTTAGTAGTGATTATGCAGAAAAGTAGCGAATCCCGCCGCCGCTTGCCGCGCTTTCGGTTTGCACGAAATGAAAATCAGGAGTAGGAAGCTGTAGGCTTGACTGCCAGGCTGCTTTTTTATGTACGAAATGACGTTCAGAGACTCAAAGCTTTTATAGCTACAAGGCTGTAAATCGCACTATGGTACGAAGACCGCATGGAGCGATAAATGCGAAAATACTGCTTTCGTTCTCCGCAAGTTTCTGCGGAATTTATTGCTTTGCAACGCTATCCAGGGCGCGACGCTGCGGCAGAATTCGCTGCTTTTGATGTAGTTTCTACCGACTGCGCCCGCCAAACTTGCCGGGTTTTGTCCGTGTGACAACCGAAGCGATACTTTAACAACGCGATTAAAACTCTTTGAGGACGGGACACGCGGGATTTTGCCCAAGAGAGCGTCCTGCGGACGGTCGATTGGCTGCAAAATCAGCTTGTCTTTTGGTCGGTCGTTTATGACCGCGAAGTCCGAAAAGCAAGTTTTAACGCTTTTAACAACGCGATTAAAACTCTTTGAGGACGAGCGGTCGGTCGTTTATGACCGCGAAGTCCGAAAAGCAAGTTTTAACGCTTTGTTTTTGAGGGCAGTCGAACGGGAACAAAACCGGCAATGTTTTCCCGTTCTCTCATGCTCATCCCACCGCATCCCCCCAATAAATCCTCGCAAATAAAGTTCAAATCAAAATTCCACATCCCGGCCGGCTCGGCTATCCCCAAAAACATCCCCGCCCATCCCTCACTTTTTTCGCAAACCCTCTTGCAAATTTCGCGCAAATGTGGTACAATAATAAAGAATTTTACTGAACGCGGGAAATCCGGCGTAAAAAGGAGGACTTCGGAATTCCTGAGCGGGAAAGGTTTAAGGTCATGTTGCACGAAAAATCCTGCGGCGCTATCGTATACCGCAAATTTCACGGCAACACCGAGATCCTGCTTATCAAACACATCAACAGCGGCCACTGGTCCTTCCCGAAAGGGCATGTCGAAGCGGGTGAAACCGAGGTGGAGACTGCTCACCGAGAGGTCTTGGAGGAGACGGGGATCGACGCGATCATCGATTCGAGCTTCAGGGAGACGGTCTCGTATTCCCCGAAACGCGGCACTCAGAAGGTTGTAGTGTATTTCCTCGCTAAAGCGAAGAATACGGACTACGTCCCGCAGGAGGATGAGATCGCGGAGATACGCTGGATAGAGATAGGCAGAGCGCAGACGGTGTTGACTTATGAAAATGATAAAAGTATAGTGAACAAAGCGAGAAACGCCATCGCGTGAGGGGCGTAGCTTGGGGCGATGGGGGATGAAAAGACAGCCTGAGGGCTGATAAAACAACATTTTGATTGTTTTCCGAACCGATGTGTTATTGCATCGGTTTGTTTTTATGTTTTCAGGCAAGATTTTTGGCGGGATTTAAAAAATTATTAGAAATATCCGCGTTAAGCTCTCCTCTTGGATTCGATTATCGCTGTGACGTTCGGCAGGACAGCATATAGCTAATTTTTCACAACAATACCCCCGCCCTCACCGAACCGCAAATCCTATCCCCCTGCCGCTCCTCTCTGTTTTTATCAAATTCCGCAAATATCTTCCCCTCATTTTGCCTTTCCGAACTTCTTGACTTTCTATCCCGCTCCTGCTATAATTTTATTCAAATAATTCCAAATTCACGAGGTTGAAAATATGTCCGACTGGTTCACCGTTGAAAAAATAGACGCCCAAACATTCGCTATCAGCGAGTACAAGCACTGGGAGGAAACGCACTGCTATCTGCTCTGCGGGCGTGAAAGCGCGCTTTTGATCGATACCGGATTGGGCGTTTCTGATATCGGGAAAATCGTGAGCAGTCTCACGGAATTGCCTGTCATGGCGGCTGCGACTCACGTTCACTGGGACCACATCGGCGGGCATCGGTATTTTGATAACATCGCCGTGAACGAGCAGGAAAAGGACTGGATTTCCGGGAAATTTCCCATACCTCTGCAAGCCGTTAAAAATAATTTAACAAAATTCCCCTGCGATTTTCCGAGGGATTTTGATATCGACAACTATCAAATTTTCCAGGGCGAGCCGCAAAGAATTTTACGCGACGGCGATCTGATAAATTTAGGCGGTCGGCGGATTCGGGTAGTTCACACGCCGGGGCATTCTCCGGGGCACTGCTGCTTTTACGAGCCGGAGAGGGGCTGCCTGTTTTCGGGGGATTTGATCTACAGGGGCTGTCTTTACGCGTTTTATCCGACTACCGATCCGCAGCTTTTCTACGATTCCGTGAAGCGCGTGCGGGAGCTCAAAGTCACAAAAATCCTGCCCGGTCATCATCAGTTATGCGTGCCCGTTTCTTTGATGGACGAGATTGAAGAAGGTTTTTCGCAAATCGAGAAAAAAGGCATGCTCAGGCAGGGAAGCGGACTGTTTGATTTCGGGGATTTTCAGATTCAGATATGAACCGATATTTGCGCTGCGCATATGAGTTTACAGCTTTTGCGCGCCGGGCTATTATTTAATCTATATGAGAATATTTTATGCTGTCTTTGCGGTCGGGCAGACAGAAGTCAATGCCTGCAAGTCAATTTCGCTGCATAAAATACTCTAAAAAACCGCCTTGCGAGCGCGATGTTTTTCTCCAAAAGAAACACGTTCTGCCGGGCGATTTAAAAATATACGTGAGCTGCGCTTTCGGGTGCGGCTCGAATTTTTGGAGCGCGTTTTGCCTGTAAATAAAAATCGTGGACTTTTTATCGTTTAAGCTTTCACATAGCAATAATGCCGAAGCTAACAAATAGTCCACGGCATGAACGGAGCAGAAGACAAAAATCCCGACCGCTGCTCCGACGGCCGGGACTTAAGGCATTTATCTTTTATCAGTTTATTTTTCAATCCAACCCCGCGATGTGCCTCAGAATAAGCACCGCGTCGAGACTCGTTACTCCTCCCGTGCCGTTATAATCCATCGCGCTGACGTTCGCATTATCGTCCTTGAAATTAGCGAGATATCTCAGAACCAGCACCGCGTCCACCGAGCTTATCCTGCCGTCGGAGTTCACGTCGCCCTTCTCAGGCTGATCGCCCTCGTCCGGCTGATCGTTCTCGTCGCTGTTAATATATTCGGTGAGCTCTTCGTCCGGCGTTGAAACCGTTTCACCGCCGTCGGCTGCCCAGCCGATAATATCGTCTCCCTCGCCGTCTATAAGATACAGCTCATATCCTCCGAACTCGTTGAACGACGACGTTTCAACTGTAGTTGTATCGGTGACGGAAACTTTTTGGAATGAAACGGAATTCACTAAAACGCCGTCAAAATCGTAGTAGTTGATATCGACGCTGATTTCTCCGTTCTCAATTGCCGACATGCTGAAATTATAATCGTTGTGATAGTCTATCGTTATCTCATACGACACGTCTTCATTTACAACGTAGCGCCCAAACGACGCGGCAGTTTCTTCCTGCTCGGTATCGATTGCCATAAGCCGCAGGTTGTTGTTCGAGCTGAGAACTTCGCCGTTTCGCTCTATGCTGAACATCATGTTCCCGCTGAGATTTATTGTTGTGGTGGCGGCTTTGCTTTTAGGTATGTTGTCCCAGTCGATTCTAACAAATTTTTCAAGTTCATGCCAGCCAACTCTCCAATAAGCGGTACTGTTCACGCCGCCGTGCTTATATAAGCAGCTTCTTCCGAGAGAGGTATTATTAGGGCCGCAAACCACGCCTTGGCTATTGCTGCTCACATGATAATTACCGTGTACTACCCCGAATTCGTCTCCGTTTACCTCGCAAACAATGCCGACATGATCTATTCCCCCGCCGTTTTTCCAGTCAAAGAATACCAGATCTCCCGGCTGCGGAGAATTTACTGCTCGCCCCAAACTTGCCTGATTGCCCAAAGATGACGAGCTTATCGCACCGTCAAGTCCGCATTCTCTGGCTACAAAATAAACGAATCTGTCGCACCAGGCGTCTTTGCTCCAGCTGCCGCTGCCGGTATAATGCCCTGAATTAAGCCCGAACAGATCATGCATTTCCCGACCGGTGTATCCCACATATTTCCATGCGGTTTTTACAAATCCCTCCGGACTTTGGAGAATTGAAGGATCTCTTACTCCGCATACGGTGCATTTTCCGTTTTCAAAAGTATGCAGTTCCTGAGAAACATTCCGGTTGCAACGGTAACACCTGTTCCAATGGTACGGGTTGTTGCTGTTTCCTACCCAGTGAGTATTATGCCCTAATGCCGGGGTATTTTTTCCCTCGTCGATAGTGACGAAGCATTTTACGCAGTATCCTTCTCCTGTATATCCCTGCTCGGTGCAGGTCGCCGCTTTAACGTTCCGTCTATCCGGCGACGCGGTATGCGAAGTTTTATCGCAAACCGTGCACCTACAGTTTGAATCTAATTTATGACCTTCTGTGCCGTATTTTCTTCCGCAGATCTCGCATATGTGCCAGTGAGAGTCTTTGTCGTTCTTCCAGACGGCGGATACATGTTCATGATCTTCGGCTTCGGTCAATGTTTTAAACTTCCATCTCCCTTTTTTGATACCTTCAAAGCTCGTGCCGTCCTCAAACGTAATCACTCCGGGATCAATTACTACATAGTACTCCGCGTTATATTCAAGCATTATATTGCTGTTAATCGGCGAAATACAGAGCCTATTGTCGTATGCTGTTATGTCCGTGTCAAACGGGTCCTCGCCTTCAAATGAATATCCTTTCGATTTCCAAATGCATTCTCCCGGAAACTTGTATATTGATATGCTGCCCTTGCTATAGTCCAGCTTTGCGTAATGCTGAGAAGAGAACTTCCCGCCGCGCACAACTATTTTATTTGGGTCAAATGTAACCGAAATTGAGTTGAAGCCTATACGAGTTCCGTCTGATGTCGGCGTTCCGAAATTAACCGTCCCGTTCACGGGATTGAGTCTGTAATAAGTCCCCGATGTGTCAGCGGTCAGCGAATACTGTATCGTTTCGACGTCTGCGCCAATGTTTAAGTATGCGGCTCCGATTTTTGTATAGTTGATCGGAAAGCCGTCGTAATAAGCCCTGTCGTCTCCTGCCGCTTTCCAGCTAAGCCGTCCTTTGCTGCCTGCTTTGTTTCCAACCTTTGCACGGTCGACATGCATATAGTCGGCCATGACATCCTGATTAAGTAGCATTATGTTTTCAAATGCCGCAAATTCGCAGCCCGAGTTAATATATTCCGCAGGCACTCTGAAATTAAGCTCGCTTGCCGTGCCGTCAACAGAAACAGTATCAACAAAAACGCGCTCCGAAGGCACATTGAACCAGTTGTCCGAAGCATCGGCAGAAGCTTTCGCGTAAAGAGTATATTCGGTCATGCCTACGATCGGTTTATTCAATTTGACATTGAGAACGGCTTCGTTTGCCGCCGACATATTGGGAAGCTCGGAATCCTTAGGCTCCCAATAGACAGGCGTGAATCTCTCCTCCTGCAAACACCATTCGCAAAATCCTCCGGAAAACATGCAGTCCTCCGTTATTATTTTGCCGCATAGATCGCAATAGCCGCTGTGGGTAGTGCCCGTCACGGGGTGAAAATTCCCCTCGTGGTGTTCTCTCACGGTCGCTTTCCAGTCGGAGCCGTAAACGGTAGAGCCAATTACAGGCTCATAAGTTTCAGCGTCAACCAACTGAAGATATGAGTGACTGTCTATATTGTTTATGCTGCTGTCGTTGATACCGCCCTTGATATTAAAAGCGGCTTTAATGCGGATAGAGGTCACGGAGCCGTATTGATTCTGAATAGGGAGAGTTGTCCATAAACCGTCTCCGGAATAGCTGCGCGTAAGAGCGCCGAAGCATATCAGCTGTTCATCTACATAGCCGCCTTTTGCATAGGGATTAAACTCGGGCTCTTCAAGCGCTTTGTACGGCTCGCCCGGCTTAAGCTTAAACTTTGAGCCGGCATAATATATATCCCATCTGATGCTGTCGGTTACATCCTGCGGAGCTCCGAAGTTATTCGGAAGTGTGATCGCAATTGCATGGTGGCTGTCCAAATAGCCGTACATTGCAAATATCGGGATATCGTATATAACCTCGACGGGGCCGGTTCCCGCCGCTTCGGAATAGTATCCCGCTGCAATCGCAGTATCCGAAAGACAGGTAAATAACATAACGACCGTCAGAAAGATAGCAGTCAGTTTTTTCATTTTTTCCTTCCTTCGATAATTTCATAAATTTGTTTTGATACATAAACTATAGCAGAAGCGTTGGGGAAAGTCAAGTATCTTCGCGGGTTAATACGCAGCCGAAACGTCCGCGTCAGGAAAACATCCGATTCCTGACCTCTCAATCCTATCATCCCTTCACATCGTCCCGTCCCTCCGTTCTCCTATATACCTCCGCTCTGTAACGAAAAGTTGATAGAGGCATCCTGCAAGCTTTCGCGGCGGCTGTTCCGGTTATCTTCCCGTCCTGCCAGTCCTTATAATTTATATAAAAATTCGCCGGCAGCGGCGAAGGCCGTCTTCCGAATCTCACTCCTCTCGCTTTCGCGGCGGCTATTCCCTCGGCCTGTCTTTGACGTATATTCGTGCGCTCGTTCTCCGCTACAAAGCTTAAAACCTGCAAAACAATATCGCTCAGAAATGTCCCGACAAGGTCCTTGCCGCGCCTTGTATCAAGAAGCGGCATATCTATCACACAGATATCCACGCCCTTTTCTTTCGTGATCACCCGCCACTGCTGCTGGATCTCCTCATAGTTTCTTCCGAGCCTGTCGATGCTTTTGACGTAGAGAAGATCGTCGCGTTTGAGCTTTCGCATAAGCTTTTTGTAGTTCGGACGTTCAAAATCCTTCCCGGACTGCTTGTCCGTGTAGATATTCTCCGGCGAGACGTTTACCTCTGCCATCGCGATCAACTGACGGTCCTCATTCTGTTCCTTGGTGCTCACCCGAATATAGCCATAAACTGACATTTTAATTCCTCCCTGATGATATTTTTCATCAAAGATTATATAAAATTCCGTCTCCCCGGTCGATACCAAATGATACCTGCCGGGGAGATTATTATTTTTTGCTAATTTTGGGAGGATTATTTGTGAGAAAATGCAGTGATACGCGCCCCGGAAGCGGTGAAAATCTTAAAGTTGCTTCCCGTCTCCAACATAAAATCAGCTGCGATTGACTTTGTCTTATTTGTTTGCTATAATTTGTTACAGTCAATATTTGTAAGGGCGAAAACGTCATAAATCATGTTTTCGCAGTATATGGTGAAACGCTTAAACGCATGAGCTTTCACGAGGACGCGCTTATTATTTCCTATTCGGTTGCGAATTGACTTATCCTGTGCGGGGGCGTTTACGGAATATTTGATTGAACGCTTCGGTGCGGGAAAATATCTTGAATTCTGCAAACGGCGCGCCGATAAAACCGAGCGGGCCGGTTTCCCGCTGTAAGATTTCTTCGTCTGCGGAGTCTTTCTTTATAAGGAGGTGGCGTGATGGACTTTGAACAGATCTATCGCACCTATTTCAAATCTATATATAATTACGTCCGGCAGCTTTCCGGAAGCGAGCTTGCCGCTGAGGAGATCACGAGCGAGACTTTTTTTAAAGCTCTAAATTCGATCGATAATTTTCGCGGCGAATGCGATATTCGCGTCTGGCTTTGCCGGATCGCAAAAAACACCCTTTACACCTACCTGAAAAAGAATAAACGTGAAGTGAGTTTAGACGAGTCGGATTTGCAGAATATCGCCGCTCCGAAAACTCCTATCGATATCAAGATCGCCGAAAAAGAGGACGCGCTTCGGATACGGAAGATCCTGCACGGTATATCTGAGCCTTACAGGGAGGTATTCATGTGGAGGGTGTTCGGAGAACTTTCGTTTAGGGAAATAGGTGATCTTTACGGTAAAACAGATAACTGGGCGTGCGTTACCTATCACAGGGCAAGAAAAATGATTCAACGCGGATTGGAATTGGAGGAAAATGAAGATGAAAAATGAATGCAGCGTCGTTCGGGATATTCTCCCGCTTTATCTTGAAGGGATGGTAAGCGCCGAAACCGAGGAATTTGTCGCGGAGCATCTTCAAAACTGTCCCGAATGCAGCCTGGAGCTTGAAGCTCTGAAGTCCGGAACAGGCGCGGGGAGCGATAAGACCGAAAGCGATTTTCGGGATAATCGCGATAATATGGATAATATAGAAGCGGAAGTGATAAAATCAATGAAAGCGGTGCGAAAAAGATTTCGACGGACCGCATACCGCGTGGCGGCCGTGATCTCGGGGATCTTTATAATTATCTGCATACTGCTCCACTTTTTCCCCGTCTACCGCATTTTAATTCTCGGCCCCACGGCAAGCTATTACAGCGGCGAACAGATCGCAAAAGCGCTCTCCATAGGCTCCCAGTCCGACCGAAGAGAAGCTATGGCGGTCTTGCGCTTAGCGGATAAAGCGTTCGGCGACGTTCAGCATACAAGCGCCGAAAACGAAGAAAGCTACGGTCTTCTCAGCCGCTATTCGACCGATACTGACAGATACGGCGATGCGGCGTTTAATAATCACTCGTTAGAGCTGTGGTCCGCGCATCTTGGGAAGGACGAAGGAGTTATTTGGGTGTATTACTCGTCCGAGGCCTTCAATCACGACGGCAGTATCGCCCACGGAAGCTGGGATATCCCTTCGCTCTGGGAGGTCAAAAGAAACTCGGAGGGGGAATGGGAGGTCGTTCGGATCCGCGAGCACCCGTGAGAATTTAAATTTATGCTCCGAATTCCCCGCTTTTGTTCAAGACAAATCCGCAAATCAGTGCTATAATGATCTCACAAACCGCGGTTTTAAATTTATTATAATTTATTAAATCTTTTAAAATTTTGTGAGGTGATTACATGGAAAACACGGAAATAATTAACAAAGCTGTTGAATATGTCAAGCGCCGCTATGGCTCCCCGGATATTTCTATCGGTGAAATCGCCGAAAACGCCGGCTTTTCGCTCGACTATTTCAGCAGGATCTTTCTTGCTCACACCGGCTTCACGGTATCGGGATACATCAATTATCAGCGCCTTAAAACGGCTGCGATTCGCCTGCGCAGGTCAAACGATTCGATTCTTGAAATAGCCTTAAATGCGGGATTTGATAGCCACGAGGGATTCATCAAGGCGTTTAAAAAGCGCTACGGATTAACTCCGAGCGACTATCGAAGCGAGAATAAATCAAAAGCTCTCACGCTCGCAGACGTTTCGGACCACTCGGTAGTTTCAAGGTTTTTGCATGAAAACCCCGACCTGAAACCTCTGCCCGACAGCGCGTGGGACGACCTCTTGGAGCGTGATTTCAAGCTTTATGCTTATATTTTTGAAATTGCCGCCGCTCAGGGCGCAAAGCTTGCGGAGTTCAGCGACGGAGATGATAAAGCGATCCTTTATTTGCTTGACGACCTCAGCGGAAATCCGTCGGTAAACATAATAAGCGATTCGCCGGGCGCGGCCGTTAAGCTGATAAAGCGTTTCATAGAGAGCTATCCTAATACTTCGCTGACAACGGCGCTAAGTCCCGATGAAATGAAAAATGCTTTTGAAAGCGCCGGACTTGCAGCGAAAAACATTCGCACAATATCGCGCTGCTGCGGTGAAAGGCCGAAGTATAAACTACCGGACGGAATAACCCTAAAGCGCCTTTGTAAGGCCGATATCCCGGAAATAGAAAAGATAAGGGACCGGCTGCCGGAGGGTTATGCTCGCCACCTGACCGACGAAGCCGACTATTCCGACCCGAACGTTTTGGAGTACGGGGTGTTTAAAGACGGAGCGCTAATCATGACCGCCGGCTGCGGCTTGTCCGACTATTCCGGAACGTTGATCAACGACAGCGTTCTCTTTTACCTGACAGCAAAAAAGCCCGATAATAGCCTGTTTCGGCAGGTTTTCGCGGCGATCGTCGCGGACATAATAGATCTCGGCGCGGTTCCGTACGACGATATTCAGCAAGGAAAGTACGCCGAAGAAAACGGAGGATTCACGGCGCAGGACGAAGGCTTTGAAGCGGTGGGGTATGTTTATAGGGGATGGAGATAGATTAGAGGATAAAATGAAAGCGATAAAAACTCCCCCGGCGCCTAAGCGTCGGGGGAAATTGTCACTAAACTCTATCCGTTTTTATCGGAATTATGACTTCTTCTTTTTGCCGAGGACGATGCCGATAACGGCAGCGACTACGACTACGATCACAACTACTACGCCGATAATGATACCGGTGGAGGAGCCGCCTTCGGAAGAAGAGGAAGGAGTCTCGGCAGGAGCCTCGTCGCCCGCGGGAGCTTCGGCAGGAGCCTCTTCCTCAACGGGAGCGGCGGCAGCCTGAGCTGCGTCGAGAGCGGACTGGATCTGATCGAGAACAGGAGTGAGAGTCTCGGCAATGTAAGTGCCGGCAGTGCCGTCCTCAGCATAACCTGCGTTCTTGACCTCGGTCTTCGCACGGTTGATAGCCTTGGTAGCGTCGTCAAGAGCGGTCTGGATCTCTTCAACGGTAGCGCCTTCCTTGGTAGCGGCAGCTAAAGCGTCGTTTACCTTGGTGGTGTACTCGGCGAGGGATTCGTCAACGAAGGTCTGCTCGAGAGCGCCGAGAGTCTCCTCGAAGGCGTTGATGTCCTCAAGAGTGAGAAGCTCGATCTGATCGAAGTTTACGGTTACGTTTACATCGGTGACGTTGGCAAGCCAAGTGCATGCGCCCTGAGTGTCGAGACCTAACTGCTCGGCAGCAGGACCGATGAGGTCAACGGTGGAAGCGGTGCCGGAGGGGTAGGAGCCTTCGGACTTAGCGGTCCACTTAGCGACGATCTCGCCGCCGGGAACAACTACGTCGTTGTAGCCGTTAGCCTTAACGGTGATGTCGGAGTAGGTGAATTTGTATCTGCCGGAATCGCCGACGGTGCCGGAATCCTTGTAGGAGCCGTCGTCATTCTTGATGGAGGGCTCTAAGTAGCCGGAGTCGCCGATCTGGAGAGCGAAGATAGGAAGGCTGGTCCAATCTGCGGTCTCTTCTGCGGTGTACTCATAAACGGGAGCGAAGAGGTTGGTGAAGCCTTCGGGAGTTACGGAACCGCCGACGGACATTCCTTCGCCGGTACCTACGCCGTGCCAGCCCCAAGAAACCTTATCCTGAGTGTAGAGCTGTACGAATACCTGAGCGTCGCGAAGAACGCTGTAGTTCTTAACGGTGAGCTCTGCGGGCTCCTCAACGGGGTCTACGCGGGTGTTCTCGAATTCGCCTACGAGCTGGAGAGTCCACCAGCCGTCATAAGCGGTATCCTGACGGGTATTTCTCTGATAAGCGAGGTCGCCGTCGGTGTGGCCCGCGATATGTACGGTAGCTTCGCGCTTACCGGCAGCTGCGGAGTTGATCTGCAAAACCATCTGGATCTGGTTGTCCTGAACGTCGGTGATCGGGATCTTGACCTCAACGTCGTATCCGGCGTCGGTCATAGCGCAGGCAAAGTCGGTGCCCTCAACAGCCGGAAGACCGGAGTCGGCGTCAACGGTGCCGTCGTAGTGGATTCTCCACTGAGTCTTCGAGTTGTCGGACATGAAGAATACTTCAACGGAGTCCTGTTCGTAGTTGTTGGTGGAAGTGTTGTCGATATCGGTGTCGTTTACGCTGATGAAGACATAAACGCCGTCGGCGTCGTTGATGATGTAACCGGTGGCCTTAGGAGTGTCAAGAACTGCTCCGCCGCCGTTATCCTTACCGCACTGAGTGAACTCCACGGGAGTAGCGGCTGAATAAGCGTCATCCATAACGCCGTCGATAACAGCTGTGCCTTCCGCGGAATTAACGGTGAGCTCCGCGGTATTGGCGCTTACGACGATTGTCATTGCAAATACGGAAAGAACCATAGTCGCAGCGACAAGAATTGCTAAAAGTCTTTTCATAAGATTTTTACCTCCAATAAAATTTGGTAGTTTCATTATAACACTTTTTTTGTCTTCTTTCAATGAACATTATATACAAAAGTTTGCGCCAAATTTGCACAAATTGGATAAACAGGCAAATAGAAGACAGAAATCAGAAATCGGAAAGCAGAGGCCTTTAGAGGATTGACGGTTAGAGGGTTAGAAGATAGATATGGGAAAAAGCGGCGGCGGGATGAGCGGTAGAGGGCGGGAGGGCGGGCGCAGTCGGTAGAGATTACATCAAAGTCAGCTCATCCCGCCGCCGCAAGCGACACGCGACTCACCGCGAAATGAAAGATAGAAGCAGAAAGCTGCCGCCGTATCCCACAATACCTCCCCCTCAAAATTTCCGAAAACCTGATGACAACCCGACGAAAATATGCTATAATATCCCCATACCCCACTTTTCCTACCCCATCCTTTTCCAAAAAGGCGGTGATCCCATGCGTATCCTCTTCTGCGACGACGACATCAAGTTCATGCGCTCTCTTCGCGATCTCGTTTCCGAATACTTCCGCTCCTCCGGTCTGCCTGAGCCGGAGTATCTGCTTTGCTCAAGCGGCTCGGAGCTTTTGGCGAGCGGCGAAGTCGGCGAGATTGCTTTTTTGGACGTCGAGATGCCGGGACTTGACGGGATCCGCACCGGCGAACAGCTTAAAAAACTAAACCCGCGCATAAAGATCATCATCGTTACTTCCTACTCCGACTATCTTGACGAAGCGATGAAGTTCCACGTATTCAGATATCTCTCAAAGCCTATCGACAAACAGCGGCTTTTTAGGAATCTTCGGGACGCGCTTTACCAGATAAACACCTATTCAAAACCGATAATAATCGAAACAGCCGAGGGGTATAAAACGTTGGACGCAGAGGATATAATCTGCTTCGAGTCCGATTCAAGAAGGACCGCTATACACACTTTAGGCGGCAAAATTTTGGGAAAGTCCGGAATCGAATTCTGGAGTAAATCTATAGACGTACCGAGCTTTTTCGAGACGAGCCGGGGATTTATCGTCAATATGAAATACGTCTCGTCGTTTGACAAGGAGACGGTCAAGCTGACCTGCGGGGAATATTCGGTAGACGCTTATCTTTCGCGGCGAAAATACAGGTCCTTCCGGGACGCTTATATGCAATACGTGAGGTCGGTACAATGAATATTTTTGAGTTAATAATAATCGGCGCGGTGCAGATAACCGAAGCTCTGATAAATTATATCTACGCCGAGTATCTTTTTGCGGATAGGTTAAGCGGTCTGAAAAAGGCGGGGATCTATGCGGCGGGGTATTTTGCGGTCTATCTTGTATATATTTTCGGCGGGAATATTATTCTCAACTGCGCGGTATCGTTCGGGGCGAGTCTTCTGATATTTTCCGCGGTATACTGCTGCGGATTCGCGGCCGCGCTTTTTAACTCGGCTTTTCTTACCGCTCTCATGGTTCTTTCCGAAGCCGCGAACGGCGCGATTCTCACTCTTCCGTTCGGGAGCTTTTCATCCTATACCTATAACGATCTCGCGCTTTTAGCTCTTGCGGTCTTAAGTAAACTTCTTTATATGATTTTCAGCATGATCGCGGCTAAGATCTTCGGCCCGCATAAATCCGAAAGCGACAGCTCGGTCGGGCTTTTAAGGCTGAGCGTCATGCCGGCGGCTTCCGCTTCGGTCGCGATCCTGATTTGTTATGTTTATACCGAGATCAAGCTTCCCGCCGCTTTGCAGATAGCTGCTTTGATATGCGTTTCGGCGCTTCTTCTGGCGAACGTTTTCACGGTATGCGTCTACAGCCGCTCGGAAAAAATAAACCGTGAGAATCTCTCTATAAAGCTTGCTAAGCAAAAGGACGAATACGACGCGGAATATTATAAAATGCTTGAGGAGCAGTACGAAAGCCAGAGAATACTTATCCACGACGTGAAAAATCACATGCAGACGATAAACGGCCTTGCCGCGGAGGGGAACGCGGAGGAGATACAGAAATATATAACCGAGTGGGGATATGACAAAGCGCTTCGGAACAGGGCAAGATACTGTCAGAACGCGATATTAAATATCATCGTCTCCGAGACCGCGAAGGATTGCGCTAAGAACGGGGTGGAATTTCACTGCGATATACGCGACAAGAGCGTGGATTTTATAAGCGATACGGATATGTCCGCGCTCTTCGGAAATCTTTTATCCAACGCGTGCGAAGCGGCGAAAGAGTCCGAGGAAAAGACGGTTGAGCTTGATATAAAGATAAGGCCGGAACAAAGGCTCACGGTAGTTAAGATCAGCAACTCCTGCGATTTTAAGCCGCAAAGAGGTAAAAACGGCGAGCTGACGACTCGGAAGCCGGATAAAGAAAACCACGGTCTCGGGCAAAAAAGCATAAGACGGATAACCGAGAAATACGGCGGCAAGTCGGAGACGTATTATGACGAAGCCGAGAAGAGATTTGAAACGGTGATAGTTTTTTCGGAGAAATAAAAAGCGTTCGCAGCCGACGGCGGACCGCAGTTCACAGACGCCCGCCCGGGAAACCCGGCGAGGGATTTTTTGACCGTTCATGTCGAAATTTAGACCGTTCATGTCAAAAATATTGACAAAGCTTTTTGCCGCGTATAAAATTGAACTGTAAAATTTCAGAAAAGGCGGCGAATCCGATGTTTAGAAGATAGCGCGCGGATATCTGCGGATTTATTATGGCGCCACCGCACAATTATTTTGGTGCAGATACGCAGTCAGATTTTTTGTCAGATGAAACAAAAACCGGAGCTAATACTTTGTGTATTAGCGAGGATTTTTGTGAAATATGACGAAAAATATGCAAGTAGATGCGCCAAAAAGGCGTTAGCCGCTAATTGCGCGGTGGTGCCTTATATATTTTTATCGGCGCGGGCGGTATAACCGCTTCGCATGAATAAGACCTCGAGAGCGAGGATAACGAGATTTAAAGAAGTTTGATATAGATATAAATAATTTGGCTAAAAGATACGTTACGGTATACGAAAACATTATTTCGGTTTTGCCGGACGGCAATGAAGCAGAAAGTATGCGTTAAGCGGCCTGATTTGGGTCTTGGGCGGGTGTGATTGACATATGCTTTCTGCTTCCTTTTTGGTTTGTTGGGCGGGAGGGGTGATAAATGCAGCTATTACTTTCTGCTTCTGATTTTTATTTTGCGCTGCAAAAAAGCTTGCGTAAGCGGCGGCGGGATTCGCTACATATCTACTGAATCTCTACCGACTGCGCCCGCCCTCCCGCCCTCTTCCGTCATTTCGCCCAATTTCTTTCTCAATTTTTCTACGCCTTCCCGGCCCCCGAGTCCGGACATTTGGACTCCGGGAGCTTTTTTTAATAAATTTTTCAGAAAGTTGTACGTTTTCGTTCAACTTTTTTCTTTTTCCCCCTGTTAGTGAAAGCCCAACTATAAAAAGTCAATAGGAAAGAGCAAAAAAATGAAGAAAAAATAATGAAATAATGAATAAGTGGC
>CANPYR010000017.1 GCA_947588805.1 uncultured Clostridia bacterium | reverse complement strand
CTGCCCCTCGGCATGCCGAGGGTGATAATCCAAAAATTTTACTTCATTCTATGGGAATTTGCGAAAAATACTTGACATTACCCGGGTCGTACCCCATGCGAATGACTTCATCGCGAGTGCCGGTGAAGTCTTGCCGGTTCTTGTCCTTCATCTGACCGACGCTTGAGCAGTCGGGGCGGTGGAACTTCTTCGTGTTGGTGTTCAGCACATCAAATGATAACAATCTTTCTTACGTTTCCCTTACATAGTCCATAATATCATTATAAATCGCACGGTAGCCGTCCTCGTTGATGTGCATGCCTTCAATGGTGTATTCTGCCCTGAGCCTGCCGCGTTCGTCCTTGAGATTTCGGTTGATGTCAATATAACGCTGACCGTGCTTTTCGGCAAGCTTCTTTACTTCGGCATTGGCGGCTGTTATCTTCTCATTGGTGCGTATCTTCAGACACTCCTTCATTTTCTCGGAAGCAGCCTCGTAATTCACGGGATAATACGCCATAAGATATATCTTAACATTGGGAACGGCGGTTTCGATTGCCGTTATTATCTTATCATAGTTATCAATAAGCTGACTTATGGAAATATCCGATCGGCTGAGATCGTTAGTGCCGATATTGATAAATACCTTTGCCGGCATAAGGTCGGTGACGCACACATCTACAACCTCAAGCAGCTCGTCGGTTATGAAACCGCCTATTCCTCTGTTATAAATGACAGTGTTATCGCCGTGTTCTTTGAGCAGCTTGTTTATGGGAAACATCTCCATGAGAGACGATCCTGTAAAAACTGTCTGTCCCTTTTGGGCTGACTTGTTTTCCTCTGCGTAACGTTCGATTTTTATTTCTTTATCGGTCATCTTTGTATTCCCTCGTATTGAAATCTTATTGTTTACACATAATAATCATATTGATTAAAGCGGCTTTGCAATTATATATGTAAGGAAAGTTTGTAATTGTAAAAACATAGCTCTGTTTGCATAAAAATTGTTGAATTTCGTGGCGTTTATATTATAATACTTTTGTGAGGAAAAGTCAACACGGAAAACAGCTTGACAACTCGCGAAATATGTGTTATAATACAATTACCATAAAGAGTGACGCGAGGGACAGACCCTATGACCGTCCGGCAACCTGCAATGCAAGGTGCCAAAGTCTGATCGATGGGTAAACAAGACTTTCAGCCCATCGGACGATGGGCTTTTTTCGTGCCTTTCCGTCCTCTTTCTGGAATAAATTTTTCGGAGGACGAAAATATGAAACTCACAAACAAAACAAAAAATCCGCGCTCTTGGACCGAAGCTATGCTTGCTCATCAGCGCGAGGACGTCAGGCGGCTGTTTTTTTGGGATGAAATTTCGGGACATGAAAACTTCGTGCTCGCGGCCGTCAAGGGCGATTACGGCGAACGGGTTTGCGAATTTTTCACGCTTGCAGTACTGGTTTCGGTACCGAAAGATATCCGGATGGAGCGTGTAAAAGAGCGCTCTTTCGGGAAATTCGGGGCGCGAATGCTGCCGGGCGGCGATCTTTACGAATCCGAAAACAGATTTTTTGAGCTCGTCAGATCGCGTTCGGAGGATACCGTTGAAAATTGGGCGGGATGTTTATCCTGTCCTGTTCTGCGCGTAGACGGGACTAAGCCGTTGGAAGATAATATCGCGGAAATTTTAAAGCATATCTGACTGTAAGTCTGTAAGGTTCTCGGGAATGTTACTTTTTTCATGCCCGATCTGTATCTTAAAGCTCCGCTCTCATCACCATAAAGTCCGGATCCCAGCGCGCACGCCCTATCTCCTTGAATCCGCACTTCAGATAGATCTTTATCGCGGGGATATTACTTTGATTTACCTGTATCTCGACCGAATCCCTGAGACCGTCGTCGCGGAACTTTTTCATTATCGCTTCCACAGCTTTTCGGCCAAAGCCCTTTTTCCGGAACCCGTCGGCGATAAAAAGTTCGGTGAAGGAATAGGGGTAGCCGTCCTCGGGGCGGTCGCGGATTATTACCATCCCGACGGGAAGGTCCTCGCTGTAAATTCCGTATGCGGTGCTGTCGCTTCTGTAGATATAGGCTTCCGCAAGGACGTATTCCGGCTTGCCGACGTACAGAACGCTCTCCCTTGGAAGGTTGACTACGTCGTTAAAATTGTTTGTATCTACTTCTTTCAGAGTAATCATAAATATCTCCTCGCTGAGAAAATTTATTTTTATTTTATCACATCTTTTTGAGACGGTCAAGGAGGGAAAAACTAAATCAAAGGTCGATAGGAGCGAAAGCTGCCTTGCGCCTTTACCGTGCCGTCGGTTTAGTGCATTATAGTAAATACTTCTGCGCTTGAATTTTATCTGACATGTCGCATAAGCGGAAGCGGGACTCCGAGCTTTACCAAAGAGAGCGTCCTGCGGGCGGTCTGACGGCACCGAAGCCGACGCGGCTTTCCCGCCCGTTTCACCGAATATATCAATATAGATATTTTACATATCATCCGCCCTTCTTCTTTCATGCATATTCCCATTTCTTGCGGGTATAATATTTCCATCTCTGAATAGAAAGGAAATGATACCATGAATCTTACACCTAAGGAAACGGCGCTTCTTAAGGATCTTAAGGGGCAGGAAAAGCTCTGCTGGGAGAAGTATGACAAATACAGCTGCGACGCTTGCTCGGAGGAGCTTAAGAATATGTTCAGCGAGATGGCGAACACCGAGCGGAGCCACTACGATTCCATCACTCAGATGCTTCAGGGAACCGTTCCGCAGATGCCGACGGGGCTTTCGGGAGAGAATAATCACTGGTGCCGAAAGGTAAACTACAGCGACGAGACGTCTAAAAACATCGACAAATTTCTCTGCACCGATATGCTCGCTTCCGAGAAGCACGCTTCAAGCCTTTACGACGTGAGCGTATTTGAGTTCACCGATCCGAACGCGAGAAAGGCTCTGAATCACATCCAGGCCGAGGAGCAGCAGCACGGCGAAAAGCTCTGGGCGTATATGAACGCGAACGGGCTTTACGAAGGATAACGCGATAGCTCGGTTGTGTGACGGAAGGCTTAAATTTTCAAGACAGGACCGGGAAACCGGGCAAATGAACAAAGGACATAATTTAATTATAACACTCTTTTTATCCGCTCTCCTTTGGGGGAGCGGAAGTTTTTTTGGGAAGGCGGCGGGATAAGCAGAAGAGGGCAGGAAAACATTGCCGATTTTGTTTCCGTTCGACCGCACGCTTTCGCGCCCTTTTTCATAGCAAAACGAAGGATAGGAGCAGGGGGTGTAACTGTATTCGCTTAGCTATCGCGTAATGCAATTGAAAGATAAAAGCAGAAAGCTATAAGGTAATTTCGCCCGTCGCTCCGGCCTAATGCAGGAACCGGCTCGGCCTCATGCTTTCCGCTTCATTTTTTACTTTATTCGGCAAAACGACTTAGCTGCCTAAACCTACATTCCCATGCTCCTATCTCTCGCTTTCTGTAAAAGGCAAGCTTGCATAAGCGGCGGCGGGATTCGCTGCCTCTCATGTAACCGCTGCCAACTGCCCCCTCTTCTACCCCCTCTCCAGCGACGCTGCGAAGAAACCTTCATACCTCTCCGTCGGCCGTATGCATATAACCCCCGGGATCTCTGTCGGAAGCGTCGGCACGCCTTTAAACCTGTCCGGATCTATCGGCACGACCTTCGCGCCCATCCCTATCGCCTTTTTTACCTGCTCGCAGTTTTCATTCGGAAGCACCGAGCAGGTCGAATATACAAGCCGCCCGCCCGGTCTTAGAAGCGACATAGCCTTTTTTATCAGCTCGGTCTGGGTTGAGATTATTCTCAAATAAAGCTCCTCAGAAAAATCCTCCCCGCCGTCCGTTAGAGTTCCGCTTCCCGAGCAGGGCGCGTCAAGAAGTATTTTGTCGAATTTGAACATCCCGTCCAAGCGCCTTGAATCGCATACCATAAGATTAACTCTTCCCGCCCCTTGGCGCTCAAGATTGAATCTGAGACGCTCGGCGCGGATCTTGTTTTTTTCGCACGCCGTTATCGCCGCTCCCGGACATATCGCCGCTATCTGAGTGGTTTTCCCGCCCGGGGCGGCGCACATGTCAAGAATGCTGTCGCGGCTTTCGGGCTCTAAAAGAAGCGGCGGGATCATGGATGAAAGAGACTGAAGATAGATTTTACCGGTCTTATATTCGTCCGTTTTTCTTATAACGTCTTCCGAAGCGTTTTCGGCAATAAATGCGTATTCGCACCAGTCCGGGGTGCTGAGCCGTATTCCGTATCCCGAAAAAGCGGCGCAGATTTCTTCGCGCGAAGTCTTTAGGAGATTTGCACGGAAAGTGACGCTTTTTGAACATAGCCCTTCTTCAATCAGATCGGCCGTCTCCGAAGAATAAGCCGTCTCCAAAAGCTTTCTGAGACTTCCGTTCACTTCCTCATCCCCTTCTTACTTATTTGATTAACTTTTTATCTAAGCTCCGGCTTCCGATTTCTCGGTTTTGCATTCCCGCAGCGCCGCAAGCGAATATCTTCAGCGCTCCGCTCTTATCGTCTTGGTCCTCTTCCATACGGCTATGACCTTCGCTTCTTTAAATCCGGCTTTTTTGAGTATAGATATCTCGTGCGCGGAGGTCATCGGCGTATCGAAGTGATATATCATCCTGTCAGAAAGCCCCTGTTCGGCGCGGAGCTTTAAATATTCCTCTCTTAAGACCCTTTCGGTCTCGTCTCCCTCGGCGAAGAAATCGGTTAGAATGAAATACCCGCCCGGCTTAAGGGAGTCGCGGAGCTTGCGGTATAGGGGAAGCTTTTCTTCTTCGGAATAGTGGTGAAGCGCTTCCACCGAGACCGCGGCGTCATATTCGTCGCTTAAAAATTGCGTATCGAAAAACGAGCCGTGTATAACTTCAAGATTCTTGTCGCGGTGTTTATATCTGAGCTTTTTTATCATCCTGTCCGATACGTCGATCCCGGTCACGCAGGCTTTTCTGTTGAGTCTGAAGTATTCGTCAAGCTCAAGCCCCGTCCCGCATCCGAGATCTAAGATCTTCGCGCCCGGCTCCCTCGGAAGCTGCCACGCGGTAAAAGGATAAAAATCCCAAGCAAATTCGATCGCAGTCATCTGGTGCTCTTCATACTGCTCCAAACGGCTGTTAAAAAACTCATCCATTCTTTCAAGCATTATGTCTTTTCCTTCCGTCTGTCGTAAAAATTCCCATCCCAAAACAAAATCTTAATATCACCCCGCCGGCGTTTTCTGACTCTTTAAAGAGTATACCCTCTCTCCGCGTCGCTCGGCTTATAACGCGTCCATCCGGCGCGGTTATAGGTCTCGGTGAGGTTTCTCAATTTTTCCGCTACCGCCGGATCGAGATCCTCCTTAGTTATCCTCCATCTCCAGTTAAGCCCCACCGTCGCCGGGACGTTTATCCTTGACTCGTTTCCGAGCCCTAAAAGGTCCTGCATCTGAGTGATCGCGGTCTCTGAGACCGACGACCATGCGAGCCTTAAGAGCGCGTCCGGGAGCTCCTCGCGTGATTTCACGCCGCAGTAGTCGAGCGCAAATCTCAGCTCCGCGCCGCCGAGCTTCTCGGCCCATCCTTTAGCGGTATCGCTGTCGTGAGTCGAGGTGTAAATAACCGAATGAACGTCCTCAAGGTTGCAGGGAAGATAAACGCTGTCGCATGCGGGATCGAATGCAAACTGCAGCACCTTCATCCCGGGATAGCCGGTATCCTTAAGAAGCTTTACCACGTCTTCGGTTATGAATCCCAGATCCTCGGCGATTATCTTTTTAGGCCCGAGCCAGTAATTGGTAGAGTTGAAAAGCTTCATCCTCGGTCCTTCGCGCCAGTGACCGTTCACCGCGTTCTTATCGCTTCCGGGGATGGCGTAATATCCCGCGAAGGCGCGGAAGTGATCTATTCTTAAAACGTCGTAGATATCTGTGGCGAAGGCTATTCTGTCTATCCACCACTTATAGCCGTTCATCTCCATGTCTTTCCAGTTATAGAGCGGATTTCCCCAGAGCTGTCCTTCTTCCGCGTAAGGGTCGGGCGGGCAGCCCGCTACGAACCTCGGGCGCTTCGAGCCGTCGAATTCAAAAAGCTCCGGCGTTTTCCAGCATTCCACGCTGTCGTAGGCGCAGTATATCGGCATATCTCCTATTATCTCTATCCCGAGCCCGTTTACGTACTTTTTCAGCTTAAACCACTGCTTATAAAATTCATACTGCAAAAAGATATAAAACCCAACGTCCCGGGAAAGCTCCTTCTCTGCGCGTTCCGTAGCCGCAGGCTCCGCCATCCTGAGACCGTCCTCCCACTCGTACCAGGGCTTGCCGCCGTGAGAATCCTTAAGGGCGGCGAAGAGCGCGTAGTCGGATACCCAGTCGCGGTTTTTTTCGAGAAATTTTTCATACTCCCCGTCGGGAGAAAATCTCGAATACGCCTTCCTTAAGACCGGGAATATCGCTTCGTAAAGCATTCCGTAATTTATGTATCTCTCGTTGTCGCCGAAACTGACGTTCTTATACTCCTCCGGCTTTAAAAGCCCCTCCTCGCAAAGCGAGTCAAGGTCTATGAAGTAAGGATTCCCCGCGCGCGTCGAAAACGACTGGTATGGGCTGTCGCCGTATCCCGTCGGGGATAAGGGCAGTATCTGCCAGTACTTCTGTCCCGCGGACTTTAAAAAATCGGCAAACCCAAAAGCTTCCTTTCCGAGCTTTCCTATCCCGAGCTCTCCCGGAAGAGAATTTATCCCTAAAAGTATTCCGCTTGCTCTCATCTTATCTTTCCTTTCAGTATATACTCTGTTTTCACGGACTCCCGAATGCCGGACGGATCTGATCGCTCTCGTCCTTCGGAGGTCCGGTTTAGGTTTTAGCACCTAAGCGCGGTAAAACGCCGCGACTTTTTTATTATAACATATTCACCATAGAAATGCAACCAAAAACCTTAAAATCTGTGAAAAAGTCTATTGCAACTTTCGGAAAAATGCGTTATAATAGGCGTGTTATATTTTTAAGTTTATAATCTATCAACATGTTAGTACTGTGAAAGGAGAAAAAAGTGTCACCGTTCAAGTTTCTGATGAGCTATATCTCGCGGCACAAGTGGCAGTACGTCTTCGGAATAATAACCCTCTTCGTCGTCGACTACGCAAACCTCTTCATCCCCGAGCTTACCGGCCGTATAACCGACGGTCTTACCGACAGGACGATGGGAATGCCGGAGATAATGAAAATACTTCTTGTGATACTCGTCCTGGGAATAACCCTCGCGGCGGGAAGATTTCTCTGGAGATTCTTCCTCTTCGGAGCCGCAAGGACCATCGAAAAGGAAATAAGAAACGATATGTTCGCGCACCTTGAGACGATGGACGTGGAGTACTATAACTCCCACAAGACCGGAGACCTCATGACTCGCTTCACCTCCGACCTCAACTCGATTAGAATGTCGATAGGTCCCGCGATAATAAGCATATTCGACGCTACCGTGATGGGATTCATGGTAATAGTCCAGATGATGATATACGTAAACATAAAGCTCACGCTTTTGGTTCTTATCCCGATGTCGGTGATAATGATCGGGGAGATATACTACGGAAAGATCATGCACGGAAAATACAAAAAGCGCCAGGAAGCGGTATCGGACCTCACCGACTTCGTCCAGGAGAGCTTTTCCGGCATAAGAGTAATAAAAGCTTTCGTCAGGGAAAGGCAGCAGCTTAAAGAATTCTTAAAATCAAACCGCAACGCTATGGACAAGAACCTTGACATCGTAAAATGGCAGGCGGTAGTTAATCCTCTTCTGACGGTAATAATCGGTTCTTCGAGCCTTATCACGCTTTTATACGGAGGATATCTCGCGATAGTCGGAGATATAACTCTCGGGCGATTCGTGGCCTTCAACCAGTACGTCGGAATGCTCGTGTGGCCGATGATAGCCTGCGGCGACGCGATAAATATGTTCTCCCAGGGATTCGCTTCCGCAAGGCGTATACAGGATGTATTCGCTTCCGAGACGGAAATATCCGATCCCGAAGTCCCGGCCCCGGTCCACAGCCTTTCGGGAAGGATCACCTTTGACGATCTGACGTTTATACATAAGGGTTCGAGCGAGCCGACTATAAAGGATCTGAGTCTTGAAGTCCCCGCGGGGACCACGCTCGCCATCATCGGAAGAACCGGAAACGGAAAATCTACTCTTGTGAATCTTCTTCTGCACCTTTATAACACCAAGCCCGGGATGATCAAGCTTGACGGGACGGATATAAACGACATCCCCCTTAACGTCTTAAGAGAAAATATAGCTTACGTGCCGCAGGATAACTTCCTGTTTTCGGATACGCTCGCTTCAAATATCGCATTCGGCACCCATGAAAAGAGCATGGAAAGAATAGTGGAAGCTTCCCGCGCCGCATGCATCCACGACAATATAATCGAGTTCCCGGAGGGGTACGAGACGGTAGTCGGGGAGCGCGGAGTCACTCTTTCGGGAGGACAGAAGCAGCGCTCGTCTATTGCGAGGGCGCTTATGAAGAACGCGCCGATACTTATTCTTGACGACGCGCTTTCGGCGGTAGATACCGATACCGAGGAACACATCCTCACCAATCTTAAGAAAAACCGCGCGGGAAAGACCACGGTGATAATCGCGCACAGAGTTTCCACGATAAAGGACGCGGACGTAATAATGGTTCTTGAGGACGGAAAGGCCGCAGAGGTAGGAAATCACGCGGAGCTTATGAAAAAAGGCGGGCTTTACGCGGAGATGTTCGAGAGCCAGCAGCTCGAAGCCGCGATAGGCGAGCAGAAGGCGGCGATACGCCGCGATATCGCCGGCATAAGACCGCAGGAAAGCTGAGAGGAGGGGTAAAGCTGTGAAAAGACTTTTGGGATATCTTAAACCGCATAAATGGGCGATGCTTGCGGCGACGGTGCTTGTTCTTTTTATAATCGCGGTGGAGCTTTACCGCCCGATCATAATCGGCGACGCCATAGACGGATATATAAACGGCTATTACCAGCCGTACGAGGTCACGGAGCTCGGTACGACGGTATACGACGGCGTGCGGCTCGAAAGAAGATACGGGGAATTTACCGAGGAAGAGCTTAAGTCGGAGGAGCCTAAATATTATCAGATACTTCTGTATGAGGATAAATATTACATGGCGAAAGATCTCACCGCAGAAGAGACTGAGCTTCTTTCCGACGCGGACGAAAATACCGTAAAGAGCTTTATCGACTCTAATTCCGACGGCGCGCCGCTCGGCAAAGATCAGCTTAAGATCCTGAGAAAATCGGACTTTTCGGGAATAATACGCGCGGCGCTTATCTATCTTTTGGTCCTTGCGGCGGGATTCGCGCTCAACTGGGCCGATACCTGGATCTTACAGAAGATGGGGCAGAATATAATCTATTCGATGCGCGAGCAGGTATTCTCTCACATCCAGAGCCTTTCGCTCAACTTCTTTAACACCACCCCCGTGGGAAAGCTCGTGACGAGAGTTTCTAACGATACGGAGTCTATAAACGAGCTTTTCACTACTATTCTTGTAAGGCTTTTCAGAAACGTTATAATGATCTTCGGCTACGCGGTGATAATGCTGTCGCGAAGCCCGGGGATGACTGCGGTATCTTTCGTGCTTCTTCCCGTGGTAGGGGTGCTGACATTCTATTTCAGATACGTTTCAAGAAAGGCGTACCAGCTCACAAGAAACAGGATAACGGAGCTTAATACATTCCTTTCGGAGCATATTTCCGGGATGAGGCTTATCCAGATCTTTGCGCGCGAGAAGGAAAAATACAAGGAGTTCGAGAAAAAATCTCAGGAGCTCTTCGACGCGTCCTGGCGGGAGATGATGATCTTCGCGATATTCCGTCCCGCGATCTTTCTTGTCTCGATAATCGCGAAGATAATAGTTATCGGCTTCGGAGCGAGCTTTGTAATCAAGGGAAAGATCTCGCTCGGAACGCTCTTCATCTTCATTACCTACATAGGCTCCTTCTTCGAGCCTATCCAGGAGCTCGCCGAGCAGTTCGGAACGCTCCAGTCCTCTCTTGCTTCCGCTGAGAAGGTATTCTCGGTGCTCGACGTTGAGCCGGAAATAGTGAATCCCGAAAACCCGATAGCGCCCAAGATGAGCGGAAGGATAGAATTCAAAAACGTCTGGTTCGCGTATGAAAAGGACGACTATATTCTTAAAGACGTGAGCTTTACGATATCGCCGGGCGAGAAGGTTGCGTTCGTCGGAGCGACCGGCGCGGGTAAAACTTCGATCCTGAATCTTATCGGGAGATATTTCGACGTCCAAAAGGGAGAAATACTTATAGACGGGGTGGACATAAAGAGCGTAGATACCGACGTTTTAAGGGGAGCGATAGGACAGGTCCAACAGGATGTATTCCTATTCACGGGGGATATAAAGAAAAACATTTCGCTCGATACCGAAGGGATCTCCGACCAGGACGTAAGGGACGCCGCCGAGACCGTAAGGGCTTCTACGTTTATTGAGAGGATGCCTGACGGATACGATTCAGCAGTTACCGAGCGCGGCTCGACTCTTTCCGCAGGTCAGCGCCAGCTTATAAGTTTTGCAAGGACCTTAGCTCACAGACCGTCGATACTTGTTTTGGATGAAGCGACCGCCAATATCGATACCGAGACCGAAACGCTCATAACCGAAGCTTTAGAGAAGCTTATGGAGGGCAGAACGACTATAATGGTAGCTCACAGGCTCTCTACCATCCAGCACGCGGACAAGATAATCGTAATGCACCACGGCAGGATACACGAGCAGGGGTCGCATCAGGAGCTTTTAAAGCAAAACGGGCTGTATAAAAAGCTTTATGATTTACAGTTAGTAGATAGGTAAGAGGAGCCGTATGTCGGTTTAAGCTTGCAGGTTTTGCCGATCTGCGGCGAAAGGGATAGCGAGGGCGGACGCTTTTAAAGCGTCTGCTTTTTGCTTTTTAATTCTATCTTCTAATCATCTAACTTTCTATTCTCTAAGAGCGGAGCGCACCGGGCTGCGCCCGCCCTCCCGCCCATCCCCCGCAAATCCCGCCGCCGCTCTCCCCTCTATCTTCTAACACTCTAACCCTCTATTCTCTAAAATCCCCGCGACCTCGCGCGAACAAATCCGTACTAAATAATTGAGAGCCGGAAAGGAGGCGCTGTCCGCTTTGGAAGATACCGAGATCATTGACCTGCTTTTTAAACGCGACCAATCGGCCGTAGCGGAGCTATGCGGCAAGTATTGCCGACTGCTTAAAAAGCTTTCGCTTAATATACTTGACTCCGCTTCCGACGCGGAGGAATGCGTGAACGATACTCTTTTGGCTCTTTGGAATTCCATACCGCCTAATAACCCCGACGACCTTCGGGCATACTCCTGCAGGATCGTAAGAAATCTTTCTCTTAAACGCCTTGAATTCAACCTTGCAAAAAAGCGCTCCCGGAACTCTTCCGTAAGCTTTGATTCCGAAATAGCGCTCATGATACCGGACTCGGTCTCTTTGGAGGAGTTTCGCAGGATCGATCTTAAGATCGCGATCGACAGGTTCTTGGAAGACGTGGATCCGACTGCGCGAGCGGTTTTCGTAAAGAGATATTTTATGTTCGAGCGGATATCCGAGATATCCGAAGATACGGGGTTTTCACAGAGCAAAATCAAATCCATGCTTTCGCGGACGCGCGACAGGCTCAGGAAATATTTGGAACAGGAGGGCGAGACGTTATGAAAAATAAGAACGCGGACGGGATACCGATCCTAAAAGAAGCCTTCGGAGAGATAGACGAAGAATATATTTCGGAAGCGCTTGAATTATCTTCGCCCCGCCGAAAGGAGAGAACAGTGAATAAAAAGAAGCTATTTATAATTCCGCTCGCCGCGGCGATTCTTTTGGCTGCGCTGTCGGTAAGCGCCGTGGCCGCAGTCGCAAGCCTTGCGGACAGCGAGACCGCTGAGAAAGTGATCCTTGCCGCGGAGGACTATATCGTTATGAACGCGGACCAAAGTGAAAAAGAAGATCTCGGGCGCGCGGTCATTTCAGACCTCGGATATGACAGGGAGGTGATGGAAAGCGAGGCCGACTTCGGCTTTTCCGGCTTAAGACCGATATATAACGTGAGCGTGAAGTTAGGGGGATATTCTTACCTCCTTGTAATGGACGCTGCGACCAAAAAGGTATTGAGCTGCGAAAGAAACGCCGACGAGAGCTGGGAGGAGCATGTCAAAGAAGAACGCGAAAAGAGAAATTCGGAACTGCCGTTTGAAATTTCCGATAAACCGAACCCGGACTCGGCGTTAGGAGATCTCACCGCCGACGAAGCCGCGGATATACTTTTGGATTATCTCATAAACGACGGCTGCGGCTTTGAGAACTACAGTCTCGGCTCCGAGATCAACTACTTAACGGATCCCGCGACGGTATATATTTCACTCGGCCACGGAGGGTATATCTATCACGCGCTTATCGATACCGTGAGCGGTGAAATAGTTAAGTACAGAGCCGAGGAGATGACCGAGGATTCCTCGCTCAAGACAGAGGACTATGATAAAGACTATCACCTCCACGTCCACGCCGACAGCAGGGAATATATAAGCAGAATCGAAGCCAAAAAAGCCGTCGCCGCCAAGGTCGGAATTAACGCTTACGACGAGGGGTACTGGATTGTATGCAGCATGACGAAGGTACCGATAGCGGAATCCGGTATAAAGTCCTTTAACGGCGTGAGCGTATCGGAGACCGGTCTTGAGGATATCGGGGAGTACTATAGCTGCGAAGTGTATTCAAAATCAGCGGACGGGACGAAGCTTGAGTATTTGGCATTTGTTGACGCGAAGACGGGGGATGTAAGATCTGCTTTCAAATCCAAAGGCAGCCTGACGGAGTGGGAAAGGTTGAAGGAGTGAGAGGGGGAATGGCGGATAGAGGATAGTAGATAGTAAATAGTAATTAGTAAGTAGTAAGTAACAAGAAGTGATCGGTAATAATACGAAAAGCAGACGGGATACGTCTGCTTTTTGATATTCATGTTTCGTTTTTCCGCTCCTAAGGGTTTATCCTGATATCGTCGTCCGGATCTATGCACTTCACCGTTCCGGTCTTGCTTCCGTACGCAAGACCCTCGCCGGTCCTCATGTCGAAATCGAGATGGTTCTGCTCAAGTATCACGTCGCCCTCGCCGTACATGTCCCCGATCCCCGATACCGAACCGCTTTCGCAGTAGAATGTAATGAAGTTCTTCTTAAGATGACAGCTCAGGTTTCCTTCTCGCGTTCCGATATAGTTCACCGTTCTGCCCTTTATCTTTGAATTCATTATCCCGTTTGTGAGTATAAGCTTTCCGGAGCCGCTTTCTACCGAGCCTACGCCTACTACCGATATTCCGTTCTGATCGGTATCGAGAGTGAAGTTCTTTAGCTCTATATCGGTGTTCCCGTTGAAGGATCCTACCGCGACGTTATCGGGAGAGCTCATCGTCATCTTTACCACGACGTTTGAAAAGTCTACTATCGCGTTTCCGTCGGCCGCACCTATTCCTATGCAGGAGCCGCCCGAAACCGAAACGTTCACTTCTCCTCCGAGAAGCTGTATCGGCTGCGAGGCTTCATTCTTTCCTCCTCCGATCCCGACCGCGGTATCTCCGTTTGCGGTAATATTTACCGTTCCCTTCGTAGCCAAAACGATCATTCCGTGGGAGTTGTCGCGGTTCACGCCTATTCCGTAGCAGTCCTCGTTATTTGCAATTATGTTTACGTTCCCTTCGCCGTACATCTTAAGCGTAGCCGTCCTCGGAACGTATATTCCTCTGCCGTCGAGCTCGTTATCCCCGTAGAACCAAAGAGATACCTCCGAGCCGTCTCCGATAGCTACTATCGGGGAATCCTTCTCGGTCTTGAACTTGACGTTTTCAAAGTTTATCCTTACCTTCGCGTTCGACTTTATCATTATTACCATGTCGAACTTGATATCCGAACGTCCGCAAAGAGTAGTTACCTCGTTCTCTATAAACAGCGAGTTATATCCGTCCGCAAGTATCACTCCGAGATCTACCTCTTCTCCCTCTGCGGGATGGTAGGGACGTATCACGGATGTGGTGCTGTAAATATTAAGAGTCTGGATATCCCTGCAAACACTGTCAGAGACTTCGTAAAGCATTATCGGCTTCGGTCTTGAGACATAGTAGCCCTGAATGAGGTCGGAGCCGAGCTGTATCATCGTCTTTAGCTCTTCATACGTCTCCACGCCCTCCGCAAGAGCCTGATATCCGTTTTCATGGATGAACTCTATGAATCCCGAAACAAGCTTTCTTATCGTCGGCTTGGTATGTATACCTGTGATAAGCGAGCGGTCTATCTTTACAACGTCCGGGCTGTATTTAATTAAATTGGATGTGTTTGAATATCCTGTTCCGAAGTCGTCTATAGCTATCTTTATCTTAGACTTCCCGAGCCTGTCGCGTATCCCCTCTACGGTATCGTCGCTTATCTCGGTCTGTTCGGTGAACTCAACCACCATCTTCTCCATCATCTCGCCGTAACGCTCGACAAGCTCGTTCCAGTCCGAATCGTCAAGCATATGCGCGGTGATAGAGTTGACGAAGAGCTTCTTCTTCTTAAAAGTATCCTGGTGCTGCTCTATGATCGCAAGCGCGTTCTTCATCGTCGCCCTTTCGATATCGTAAAGTCTGTCCGAGCGTTCCGCGCAGTCAAGAATCTCAAGTGGGAACATCCCTATATCGGGAGTGGAGCGCATGAGCATTTCATAAGCTACTATTTCGCCGTCCTTCGCGGAAACTATCGGCTGGAAATGATATACGAAAAGATTTTCGTTTATAAGCTTTAAGAATCTCGACATCTTCTCGTATTCCGCTCTGTTCTCCTCGAACTGCTCAACGGAATACTTTAATATAGCGCCGCCTCCGACGAGATTCGCTTCATAAAGCGCAAACTCCGCGGTAGCCATCCTCTGTTCCGGCGCGCCCTCTTCCATTCCTATACCGGCGTTGAAGGTGACATACCTCTCCTCGCCCGTGCTTCCCAAAGAAGCGCCGTGACCGCTTGTTTCGACTACGCGCTTAAGGCTTTCCATCAGCTCCGCGGAATCCCCGGAATACTCCGGAATAAAGAGCCAGAAGCACTTGGGATAATTTGCGCAGATAGAGATCCCCGCCGGAAGCGTTTCGTTTATGGCCGCAAGGCAGCCGAACACCTGAGCGTCGTTGATATCGCGCTGGTCCGACATATGAAACTCGATAAGCGCAAGAAGCGAACGCCCCTTAGCCTGATTGACCGCCGACGCAAACTGCGGTTTTTCAACGATAGGAACAACGCTTTTAGCCTGTTCTCCGGAGAAGTCGTAATGCCATCTCAAAATACCGGCGGCAAAATCTTCGTCCTGATAAAACACTATCGGCGCCAAGGTGGCAAATTTCTTATTATCGCCTGAGAGGATCTCAAGGAAACCCATCATCGCGTCGTAGTCCGGAACAAAGTCTATCTCCGCGAGCTTAAGCGCATTATCGTCCATTATGACCTTTCGGTTTTTATGGTCTATCATAAACCCGCCCATTTCCGGGCTGATAGCCATTATCTTTGACCATTCGGTCCCGAAAAGCTCGTTCCACTTTTCGTTAATGCTGGCGTCCATGTTATCATCTCTCTCAGGGTAATTTAGTATATATTTTCGAATTCCCGTGAAGAGTACCCCCCCCCCGCGGAAATTTTATATAGTCTCGCTTATTATTACTATACAATATTTTCATGAAAAAGTCAATAGTTTTTGTGAGGATTTAAATTGTGAAAAACATGCCCGACGATGGTTAAAAAAGCCAGCAAAGGCTTTATTTAAAGGCTTTTGCGGGGGTTAAAGACAGTTAAAATAACAAAACCTGCGAAATAGATAAAGTTTTAGTGCTGATTTGTAACAATTTGAACAAAGCGCGAGGAAAATTGATTTATTGTGAGGTGAGGGTTTACAATTATTTAGATGGCGGGGAAGCAGTCGGCAGCGATTCAGCAGATATGCAGCGAATCCCGCCGCAGCACTTCCCTCCCCATCTGTGCCAAGAAGAAATAGAAATCCCCCCGAAGCCTTACGGAGCGTCCATTCGCTCCATTTGCTTCGGGGGGGTATACCTATTCCGGAGAAAAATTTCATCCGTCGCCTAAACTAATGCTCTCCTCACTTGATCTTGACACTTATCTCCTCCATCCCCTCGGGGAGCTCGTTCTCCTCAAGCAGGCTCAGAACCGGCTCGCCATCAAATCCGATGTGCACGCGCCTGATACCGCTCGAGCGCGGCGCGTTTATCCCCGGCCTTGCGTGATAGGTGTTCCAAATGTCGCCGTACTCGTCGGTCACGTAGGCGTTATGCCCGGGGCCGTATTCTCCGGGCTTCGTGAGCGAATGAAGGAGCGGATAGTTAGATTTTACCCAGTTTTTGGGATCAAGCAGATCCGCGCCGTCCTTTGCGGTGAGAAGCCCCACGCAGTATGTCGAATCTACAAGAGCGGAGCTGAATGTCAGATAGATCATCCCGCCGGATTTTAACATGAACGGTCCTTCGTCGACAAGAGTGTGGTTGTTCTGCCAGCCGTATTCCGGCATCGTTAAAAGCACAGGGTCGCTTATAAGCTTCCAGGGCTCGTTTTTGTCTATCTCGGCTATATATACCCACGCGCCGAGGTCTATCGGGTTGAATTGGCGCTGGCTCCAGGCGACATAGATATGCCCCGCGCTCTCAAGAGTCGTCATGTCAAGAGTTATTCCCTTGTCGTAAAGCGGGGAGCCGTCCTTTTTCAGGACCTTCTTAGGCGCTTCCCAGCTGTCCTTGTCGTCAAGCTCGCCGCCTTCCTTGAATACCATCACGTGAGACTCCTCGTCCCCGAATTCCTTCGGGGTGCAGGCGTGGAAGATATATTCTTTGCCGTTCACGTTGTGGAACTCCGGAGCCCAGAGAAGCCCGCCTACGTGCGGATAGGTATACGCGTCAAGAATAAGCTTCTCGGGAGCGTTTACAAGCTCGGGGATGGTCTTAGCGCGGCGAACATAGAGCGAGCGGTTTCCGTCCGCGTCGTTTGTCGCGATGAAGTAATACTCCCCCTTATAGAAGTACACGCAAGGGTCGGCACGGTTTATCGCTATCGGGAAATCGTAGTGCTCGACATGAATTTTACCTGTGATCTCACCGTTTTCCGGCTCGTTCCAGTCGACTCTCTTCTGATGCGAAGAGCCGTCGGAATAGTGAACGGTCACGCGGAACTCGTCAAGCTTATCCTTTTCGACCTCCTTTGAATACTGCACCGCAGTCGCCTTGAGAACGCCGAGCTTTTTGAGAAGATATTCCGCTTTATCCTCCGGAACTTCAAATTCCACAGCGTCATATGCGCCTTCTATATTACAATCAGTATATTCTTTTCCCAAATCTCCGCACTGTTTCACATCATCGGTAGGCGAAGTTATATCCGAAAGTCTGCGCCTATAGACCACGCCGCCGACGGAGTATTTCGCGACAAGCCCGCCGTGGCAGTGGCAGACCTTGAGAGATACGTCGTCAAGATATTCGTCGGCAAGCTTCAGAAGTCCGAGCTCGGTATAGTGAACGAGGTCGGGGGATTCAAAAACGACTGCGCAGCCCTTAGAGCTCTCGTCATTTTCGCCGTTAGCGAGAGTACGGATAGCGATGATTTTGAAACCGTCATCAGTCGGGAGGACGAAAGGTTTTTTAATGCTCATAGGGTTAAGGGCGTTATTTTCGGGATTTTGGGTAGCCTTTACGAAGAGAACGCCGTAGTTGAAATTAAGAGGAGAGAAGCCGGAATCGGTTTTTACGCCGAGGTGCATGCTAAGACCGAGACGAGGAGCGTATTCGGCTTCGGAGACAGGGTATCTTGAATAAGAGATAAAGATCATTTTGAAGACCTCCTTTGATTGTTGGTGTTATTAAAGATAAAATTAGATCCAGCCGCCCACCCCTGAAAGAGCGGGAACTACAAAGGTTTCGCCGGCCTTTCCTCAAAAGGCCGCAGGGTTCTCGGGGGCAGGAAGCCGGGCGGCGGCGAGATTCGCGGGAGAGGGCGGGTGGGCGGGAGCAGTCGGTAGTGCTTCCGCAGGAAAGTAGCGAATCTCGCCGCCGCTACTCTGCACCCTCATGCATATTAGCGCAGCGGCAGAAGCCCCGAAATCATCAATCAGAGCCTTCATTCAGAATGAAATGAAGCTCCGAAGACAGCGGCGGCGAGGAGCGGAGAAGGGCGGGAAAACATTGCCGGTTTTGTTCCCGTTCGACTGCTCTCAAAAACAAAGCGTTAAAACTTACTTTTCGGACTTCGCGGTCATAAATGACCGACCGCTCGTCCTCAAAGAGTTTTAATCGCGTTGTTAAACGACCGCTTCGGTTGTCTCACGGACAAAGCCCGGCAAGTTTGGCGGGGCGCAGTCGGTAGTGCTTCCGCAGGAAAGTAGCGAATCTCGCCGCCGCAAATGCAAGCAGGGTTTACGCAGAAAGTGAAGATAAAAGCACGAAACCGTAGCTGCATTTACCCCTCGGCTTTCCTCCCGCATAAAATGAATCTCAGCCGCAGAAAGCAGCGATTAAATCCCACAACCCGCCACGAAACTAATCGTAACGCCCCCGCGCTCATAATTACCCCTGCACAAAATCCAAGCGGCCGACGAGATCCGCTGCCGACCGGCAGCTCGCGGGAACGCGGGCCCAGATGCCCGCATTCCCGCTCCTCTCGCAGCCGCCGCTGAATTTTATACGAAAATCAGCTCTGCGAAGCGTTAAAGTCCGCTATCGTCTGGTTCAGCTCCTCGATATAATATTCGATCTGCTCGCCGTACTTCTCCTTGAGCTGCGCCCATGAGCTCGGCTCGGAGCCGCCATGGATAGTTCCGTTCTGAAGACCTGCGATCGCGTTTCCTAAGTTATCTGGAAGATTATTTGTAAGGTTCATCATCGGGTGAGCGGCCGCAAGCTCGTAGCATTCGTCGTACATATCGAGCATCTCGTCGTTCCAGAGATAGATCTCTCTGAGCTGCTTCTTGTCGATGTTTACTACCGTCGGATCGATTATCTTGAATCTCTCGCAGGAAGCTAACAGCGCTACTCCCTCGGGATTGAAGGAGCCCTTTATTATGCTGTAGCCGGAGATGCCGGAGTGCAGATAATAGATCCCGTCGCCCTGAGGATCGCGCGGAAGCGGAGCAAACATTACCTCGTTCTGGCTTACGTCTCCCCAGATCGGAGTGATCTCCTCGACTCTTCCGGTAAACGCCCAGGTCGCGATTATGTAGAACAGGCACTTTCCGTCAGACATGCCGTTTCCGAAGCCGTCGCCGCGGAGCGCCCAGCCGCCGTTCTGATATGTGCAGCCGTTCTTTACAAGATCATATACAAGCTGCTGCGAACGCTCGATCTCGGGACTGTCGATGTTTCCGACAAAAATTCCTTCGTCATTGAGTCCGAAGAGCTGCTGACCGGTAGATTCCATCAGACCGCCCGCATATGCGTATCCGTCAAGCGCGTATCTGTCCTCGTCGCCGTCCGAGAAGTCCATGCACATATCGTAAAATACATCCCAGGTCCACTCGTCGTTGTAATACAGATCCGCAGGATCGTCAAATCCCCACTCGTTCATGACTCTGCGGTTGTAGCAGACTACGTTGTCAAAGCTTACGTCCGTTACCATATGGTAGTGCTGACCGCCGAGCATAAACTTATCCGCGAATTCCTTCATCCCCACCCAGAGCGGGTCCTCAAGATCGACGTAAGGATCCACAGGCTGGATCATACCCTTGATGCAGTTCATAGGGTAGAGCGCCATAACGCCGCTTGTAGCCTGAGTCGCGTCCGGAGGAGTTCCGGCGGTGAGGTAGTTTGCGAGGTCGTCGTAGTAGTTCTCATACACGCACTCGACCCACTCAACGGTGCCGTTATACTTGTTTTTAAAGGTCCAGTTACCGGTGTTTACGATTTCGTCTTCATTATAGTTTTCCAGCGGATCGTACCACGAATACCACTTCACATGGCTGCCCGCGCCGGGCGCGTTTTCAGCGTCGGGAAGTGTGATGCCCGCGGCTCTGAGGATAGCTTCGGAGTCCTCGGTAGAGAGCGTGAGCTGGATCGGCTGGCGTTTTTTCTTTCCGCAGCCGACGACCGTAACGATCATCAGAAGCGCGAGAAAAACAGCAAGAATGCGTTTCATATTTACCTCCTGATTTTCGACGCAGCCGTTTAGACGGCAAGCGTCAAATTTGATATTTTGCCATATCATTGTATCACATCCCGGAGCGATTGGCAATTAGCAGTATTGACATATTTAAATATGCTGCTTTGGTAATTGTGCTGATTACAGGCCATTTGTGAGAAAATATTTGATGTATCATGAGGAAATATTGTTGATATTTAAGGAAATGAGGAGAATAAAAAATTGATTTTGGGGTTGATGAAAAATAATGTGAGGGGGAAGGGCGGCGAGATGAGCGGGGTAGGGATGGTGGCGCAGTCGGTAGTAGTTACATCAGGGACAGCAAATCCCGCCGTTCCAAGTCTCTGCTCCTAATTATCATGCTGTATGTATACCCATCTGCCTACAGTGTTTTTGACAGCATAGCTGTCAAAAAGGGGAGACCCGGCGAGTGTCTCCCCACGAAAAAACAGTCCGCCGGACTGTTTTTTCTCCCCTTCCTGCGCTTGCTAACGCTGGGGGTGTTTCGCGCCTGCGGGCGCGACTAGGTGACTCTGTCCCCTGGACCCCTGCGGCCTTTTTAGGAAAGGCCGGCGAAACCTTTTTGATTCCGTTTCCCTACGCCCCTAACTGACAATCGACTTGACTCCATAACTCAAGACCGTAACCGCTATTCCCGCTATCAATACCCCCGCGCATATGCACGGGAACGCTTTCTTCCTATCCATCCTCAGCACCGTTGCAACCAGCGCGCCCGTCCACGCCCCCGTCCCCGGAAGCGGTATCGCTACCAGTATTATCAAACCGAGCGCTTTATACTTATCTATCGTTTCCTTATTCTTATAAGCCTTTTGCTCTAAAAAATTGGCGAACTTGCCTAAGAACCCTTTCTGCTTCTTGCAAAATTCCATTATCTTATCCAAAAGAAGCAGTATAAACGGTATCGGCAAAAGATTCCCTATCATCGCCGTCAGCATCGCTGTCAGCGGGCTGAGACCGAATCCCACTCCGTAGGGGATCCCACCGCGCAGCTCTACTACCGGAAGCATTGAAATTATAAACGTCGCGACTATTTTTCCTAAAGTGGTCTGAGTCAGCCATGAAAACATCTTATTTTCTCCTTTTCGGGTGTTTTTTTGATAATTATACGAAATATATTTTTCGGATATTACGCTTCTGTTTTCTTTCGGGTATATTTTGCGAATTCATACCTCACGCCGCCGTCTTCTCCCATCGCGGCTACGGTGCGGACATATCCGCTCTTGTCGAATTCGGGGAAAAATACGTCCGCCTCGGGGTATTCGTTATCTATTTCCGTGAGAAGGATCTCTTCCGCGTACTTTATCCCGTCAGCGTAAACGCTTCCCCCACCGATTATGAAAATATCCCGGTTTTCGGGATGCTCAAGAGCGAGCGCGAGCGCGTTTTCAAGCGACGTTACCGTCTCCGCGCCGTCGGGATGGTACTCGGGATTTGACGTGATAACGATATTTCTTCTCTTAGGAAGCGGTCTTCCTATGGATTCATACGTCTTTCTTCCCATTATAACTGTCGCGCCCTTAGTAGTCTCGCGGAAAAATTTCATATCCCCCGGAAGATCCCATAAAAGCCTTCCGTTTGCTCCGAGCTCATTCCGTTTTCCGACTGCGGCGATAATTTTTATCATTTTTTGCAATCTCCTGTCAGGTTAATTCCGGTTTGATTTTTTATTACTGCATTACTGCGTTACTGCGCGATAGGAAAGGATATTTTCCCCATATGCTTATAATCGATCAGCTTAACGTCTCGGCATTCCGCGGAGCTGTCGAAGTCAAAGAAGTCTTTGACTTCAGGATTAAGCCATAGCTTCGGCGCGGGAAGAGAGCCGTTTTTTTCATATCTTCCGAGCTGTTCCTTAACGCCTTCGATCTGATTTACATAAATATGAGCGTCCTTGATAGACCAGTCGATACAGCCGGGTTTCAGTCCCGTGACCTGTGCGAGCATAGAGAGGAGCACCGCATACTGAGTGACGTTAAAGGGGAGCCCGAGAGGAACGTCGCAGCTGCGCTGATGGATCCAAGCGTTAAGCTTCCCGTCGGTTACGTCCCACTCGCTCGACCAAACGCAGGACGGAAGAACGGCCGTTTGAAGATAATCGTTCTGCCAGAGCGACATTACCATTCTCCTATCGCCGGGATTATGTTTAAGCTTATCTATAAGTTCGCCTGTCAGGTTGAACTTTTTCACTATCCACCCGTAAGCGGTGCCGATGGTATGCGCCCACTCCTTGCCGAAGAATTTATGGACCTCGGTTTTTCTGAGCCGGCCGTTCTCGTCCGGGATCATCTGCACGGCGTTCCAATACCCCTCCTCGTCGATCTCCCACTCGTCCCAGATATGAACGCCCCTATCCTTGAGCCATCTCACGTCGTTAGACTGCGCCTGATAGAACCAGAGCATTTCAAGCACCGCCTGACGGATAAAGAGCTGTTTGGTGGTAAGGATAGGGAACTCCTCGCCGACGTCAAGGCAAAAGGAAAACGACGGGATCTTAACGGTATTTATCCCGGTCCGGTTTTCGACCTCAGTCCCCTCTGAAAGTATCTTTTTAAGAAGCAGGCAGTAAACGTCGTCCCATTTAGCCACAAGCATTCCCTCCAAAAAATCAGTATGGGGATAGTATAGCATATTTTTTGTGAAAATGCAACAGGGGGGAGACTTGGAGAGTGTACATTCCGCGCACACTGTTTTCATATTTTAAATTCCTTGCCGAAGGCGAAACCTTGAAATTCTGATATCTGATTTCTGACTTCTGACATCTATTCCCTCCCCCACGATTGACTTTCACGGCGCTTTCTGCTATAATGATTCCGGAAATTTTTCACACCAAAGGAGACCTAAAAATGTGGCCGTATGAAAGCGTTTTTTATCAGATCTATCCTCTCGGGTTCGCGGGCGCGCCGTTTGAAAACGACGGCGTTACCGTATCCCGTATCCTTAAGGTTCTCGACTGGATCCCTCACCTGAAAAAGCTCGGCGTGAACGCGGTATATTTCTGCCCGGTGTTTGAATCCGATACCCACGGCTATAACACCCGCGACTACCGAAAAATCGACTGCCGTCTCGGGACAAACGAAGACTTCGCCGCCGTCTGCGACAGGCTCCACGAAAACGGTATAAAAGTCGTTTTGGACGGCGTTTTTAATCACTGCGGGCGCGGATTCCGGGCTTTTAAAGACGTGCTTAAAAACCGCGAGGGCTCGCCGTATGTCGGCTGGTTCAACAGAATAGATTTTTACGGGAATTCAAACTATAACGACGGGCTCTGGTATGAGGGCTGGGAGGGGAATTACGACCTTGTAAAGCTTAATCTTAAGAACGAAGACGTAATAAATTACCTCTTTGAAAGCGTTCGCGGGTGGATAGAGGAGTTTAGGATCGACGGGCTGCGGCTCGACGTAGCCTACTGTCTTGACGAGAATTTTTTGGCGCGCTTAAGACAGTTTACTTCTTCGCTTAAGCCGGATTTCTGGCTTTTGGGGGAGATGCTCCACGGCGACTACAACCGCCTTATGAACGACAGAATGCTGCATTCGGCTACGAATTACGAGTGCTATAAGGGGCTGTATTCAAGCTTTAACTCGATGAATATGTTTGAGATAAATCACTCGCTTATGCGGCAGTTCGGCCCGGAAAACTGGACGCTTTACAAGGGCAAGCATCTTTTTAGCTTTGTTGACAATCACGACGTTACAAGAATAGCTTCTATCCTCAAAAATCCCGCGCATCTTCCGCTTATTTACGCGTTAGAGTTCGGTATGCCGGGGATACCATGCGTATACTACGGAAGCGAGTGGGGAGAAAAAGCCGAAAAGTCGCAGGGCGATCCCGCGCTCCGTCCGTCTTTTGAAGCGCCGCAGTGGAACGGGCTTTGCGAATATATTTCAAAGCTATCAGAAGCAAAAAAGGGCTCGGAAGCGTTAAATTACGGGAGCTTCCGTTCGGTGCTCCTGACGAATAAGCAGTGCATATTTGAGCGAAAGACTCAAAACGAGCGGGTGCTTGTGGCGATAAACGCCGATTCGGAGGATTTTGTCGCGCACTTCAACGCGGAAGCCGGGAGAGCTGTGGATCTTATTACGGGAGAGCAGCATGATTTTGGCGGCGGGAGCTTGCTGCCGGGGTATTCGGCTTATTTTTGGAAGACGGAGTAGGATTTACGGGGCAACAGGGCGCATAACTAAAACCCGCTGCAACGATTTTCGCGGCTTCCACGGTATCTTACCGCGAACCGCCGCCCCCTCGTTACGAATCCCAATCAAAATCTACATATTTTTGTCAAAACGCGCTTTAACGCGTAAAAATAAATACCAAAACTAATTATCAAAAGGAGAGAATCATCATGCGTAAAAACTTCGGACCAAAAACCTGGATCTATCCTATGCCTGTGCTTATTATAGGCACATATGACGAAAACGGAAATCCTGACGCTATGAACGCGGCTTGGGGCGGGACCTACGATTCAAATAAGATCGTGATCTCACTTAGCGCCGGTCACAAGACCACCAAAAATATCGCGCTTAAAAAGGCTTTCACCGTCGCTTTTGCGGACGTAAAAAACACGGTGGCTTCAGACTATGTAGGGATCGTTTCTGCAAACGATGTTCCGGATAAGCTTAAAAAGGCCGGTTTCAGCGTTACCAAGTCGGAATTTGTAGACGCGCCTATCATTAACGAGTACCCCATGACCATTGAGTGCAAGCTTGAAAAGATCAACGAAGACGGCTGCGTTGTCGGGGAGATCGTGAACGTTTCGGTTGACGAGAACGTTTTGGGGGATAACGGAAATCCAGATATCAAGAAAGTCTGTCCGATTATCTTCGACTCAGTCGGCGCGGGATATTACGCGATAGGAGATAAAGTCGGAAACGCCTTCAAGGACGGGGCAAAGTTGAAATAAAGTTAAGGCACCACCGCGCAATTAGCGGCTAACGCCTTTTTGGCGCATCTACTTGCATATTTTTCGTCATATTTCACAAAAATCCTCGCTAATACACAAAGTATTAGCTCCGGTTTTTGTTTCATCTGACAAAAAATCTGACTGCGTATCTGCACCAAAATAATTGTGCGGTGGCGCCTTAAAAATATTTCAGGCAGGGTGGTCCTGCCTGATTTTTTTAGCCCGATCCCCCTGAATTGCCGGGATGGCTATGGATGGAGGTGAAAACGGTAAATATAGATATGTAGTTTGGTTATATTTTATATTTACGGTGTGATAGCGGCGGCGGGATTTGCGGGCTTGGGCGGGAGGGATGGCGCAATCGGTAGTAATACGGCAGAAAAGTAGCAAATCTCGCCGCTTTTAGAAAACAGAATTGAGAAATCAGAAGTCGGAAGTTGTAACTATAGGTTTCTGCGCTTTACCCGCGGCGCGATATGGCTCCAAGTGCTGCTTTCGCTCCCAACGACTTTGATGTAATTTTTCCCTTTCCCGCTCCCACCCCGGCCGCAGCCCGGTGCGCTTACGCGCACGACTCGCCGTCCTTGGTACGGCGAGTCCGTCCGGCCATACGGCCGTCCGCGGGCTGCGCCCTGCCATGCTACAGACCTAAATCACAGCCACCGCAGCAACTGCTTCCGACCGTCCCCCGCTCCCCCAAAATCTCAACTTCACCCCAGCATTATGTCCATCACCATCATTACCGTAAATCCTGCAACTATCCCCATCGTCGCAAAATAAGGGCTGTTTTCCTTACCTTTCTGGCATTCCGGTATCAGCTCGTGCACCGCGACAAGTATCATCGCGCCGGCTGCAAACGCTAACGCATAGGGCAAGAGCGCTTCTACATATACCACCAAAAGCGCGCCGATAAATCCTGCCACGGGCTCTACCATCCCGGAAGCCTGACCCCAGAGGAAGGCTTTTTTTCGTGAATATCCTTCGCGACGAAGCGGCAAAGATACCGCCGCGCCCTCGGGAAAATTCTGGAGCCCTATGCCTAAAGCGATAGTTATTGCTCCCATAAGTCCTTCGGGATCAAATTCTCCGCGCCCGAGCGCGCCAAACGCCACGCCTACTGCAAGACCTTCGGGGATGTTATGGAGGGTGATGGAGAGCACCAGCATTATTATCCTTGAAAGCCTTTCGTCGGGCTTTCCCTGCATACTGTCTGCACGTTTCGCAGCGAATGTCACTATCTTATCGGAAGCCCACATAAACACCGCTCCGAAGACAAATCCTATCGCTGCGACGAGATACGCAGGAAGTCTCGAGACGGTCTCCGCGCGCTCGATAGCAGGCTGCAAAAGCGACCAGAATGACGCGGCGATCATCACCCCGGAAGCGAATCCGAGCATCAGGTTCATTATTTTCTGTGCCGGGGATTTAAAAAATATCACTACGCCTGCTCCCAGAGCGGTAAGGAGCCAGGTTATGACGGTAGCCAAAAAGGCGTAATATACAAAACTGTTCATTCTGCACCTCCTGCGTATATAATATGCGGGAGGCTTTTAGATGGTTAGAGGTTAGAAGGTTAGAAGATAGAATGCGAAGATAGCGGCGGCGGGATGAGCGGAAGAGAGGGCGGGAAAACATTGCCGGTTTTGTTCCCGTTCGACTTGTGTGAAAAAAGCCCGGCTAAATGCAGACTCAGCTTTTTACTTCTATCTTTCACCTTGTGATTAAAACACACTTGCCCCCACATCTTTTTTTCAAAACCTATTGCATTTCGCGCGGGAATCTGGTATTATATATCTGTATGTGCCGAAGCGGAAAGCGCTGAGGTTATCTTGCTTAGGAGGTTTTTATATGAACACAGCTATCGTAGGAATAAACTGGGGAGACGAAGGAAAAGGCAGAATGGTCGACCTCGTTTCCCGCGACAACGACGTCGTCGTTCGCTATCAGGGCGGCGGCAACGCAGGGCATACCATCATCAACGAATACGGAAAGTTCGCTCTCCATCTCCTACCGTCCGGAATATTCACAAAGGGCGTTGTAAACATCCTCGGAAACGGCGTGGCGCTCGACTGCGAGAATCTTTATAAGGAGATCGAAGAGGTCAGGGCAAGGGGCGTGGATGTGACTCCGGAAAACCTTAAGATAAGCGATCGCGCGTCTTTGCTTCTTCCTTGGCACCGCGATCTTGATTCGCTTGAGGAAGCAAGGCTCGCGGATAAGAAGTACGGCTCGACAAAGCAGGGTATCGCTCCGTTTTATTCCGATAAGTACTCAAAAAAGACCGTTATGGCGGGAGAGCTTAATTATCCCGAACACCTAAGATCTCATCTTAAAGATCTTTTGGAATGGAAAAATCTTACCCTCAAAAACGTCTACGGCGCTCCCGAGACGACTATGGACGATCTTGAGAAGTGGATAGAAAGCTACGGCGAAAAGATCCGTCCGTTTGTATGCGATACCGGAGAGTATCTCAAAAACGCTACAAAAGAGGGTAAGAACGTTCTGTTTGAAGCTCAGCTCGGCGCTCTGAGAGATCTCGACTACGGGATCTATCCCTATACCACCTCTTCAAATACCATCGCCGCGTTCGCTCCCGTGGGTTCGGGGCTTCCCGGGGCGAAGCTCGATAAAATCGTCGGAGTCGTTAAGGCGTACTCCTCCTGCGTAGGAGAGGGACCGTTTACCTGCGAATGGTTCGGCGAGAAGGCCGAAAAGCTCCGCGAAGCCGGGGACGAATACGGCGCTAAGACCGGAAGGCCCCGCCGAGTAGGTCCTATAGATATCGTCGCCACCCGCTACGGAGTCGAATGCCAGGGCGCTACCGTTATAGCTCTGACCAAGCTCGACGTCTTAAGCGTTATGGACGAGATCCCGATATGCGCAAAATACGAGCTCGACGGAAAGATCATCGATCGCTTCCCGTTCCCTACGCTTCTTGATTCCTGCAAGCCCGTCACCGAATATATGAAGGGCTGGAAGAGCGATATCTCGGGCTGCAGAAAGTGGGAGGACCTGCCTAAGGAAGCTCGGGACTATGTTCTGTACGTAGAGCGCGAGATCGGATGCAAGATAGGATACGTCTCCGTAGGACCCGAGCGCGACAGCATTATTATCAGATAAAAATCCGGGCGGGAGCGGAAAACAGCTTATGGGATATATATCGGATCTTAGAAAAACCGTCGGTCATAAAACGCTTATAATGCCGTGCGCCTGCCTTATCATAGGCGACGGGAAGGGGAATATCCTTTTGCAGAAGCGCTCGGACGACGGAAACTGGGGATATCACGGCGGCGCGGTAGAGATAGACGAATCAATAGAAGCTGCGCTTTTAAGAGAGATCCGCGAGGAGCTTGACGTAGTCCCCGAAAATCCGAAGCTTTTCGGAGTCTATTCCGGAGACGGATACCATCACGTTTACCCAAACAAAGACGAGGTCTCCTGCATAGATATCGTTTATACGACCGACAAAATCATGGGGGAGATCAAGTTTTCCGACGGCGAGGTTTCGGAGGTGGGATGGTTTAACAAGGATACCCTCCCGGAAAATCTTTCTGACAGCTGCCGCCGCCCGATATCGGACTATTTTTCAAGTTTTCACGGCCTGAACAAATAAAAAGGAGAATTAAAATAAAATGCCTACGAATATATATGAATCGCCGCTTTCTTCGCGCTACGCTTCTCAGTATATGCTTAAGCTTTTCTCGATGGATACAAGAATAGAGACCTGGAGAAGGCTCTGGGTCGCGCTCGCAAGAGCCGAGCACAAGCTCGGGCTTCCCATCACGGAAGAGCAGGTGGAAGAGCTTGAAGCTCATATTACCGACATAGACTACGAGGTAGAGCACGAAAGAGAAAAAGAGGTCCGTCACGACGTTATGGCGCACATCTACGCCTACGGCAAGGCCGCTCCCGGAGCCGCCGGGATAATCCACCTCGGCGCTACGAGCTGCTATGTCACCGACAACGCGGACCTTATCATTTACCGCGACGGTCTTAAATATCTCCGAGGAGAGATAGCCAAAGTACTTAAAAATCTCTGCGCGTTTGCGGAAAAATACAAATCCCTCCCCACCCTCGGCTACACCCACTACCAGCCCGCGCAGCTCGTTACCGTCGGAAAGCGCGCCGCGCTCTGGGCTCAGGACTTTATGTCGGATCTTGAAGAGATAGATTTTGTGATCGACAGCTTCCGATTCTTGGGATGCCGCGGCACCACCGGTACGGAAGCGAGCTTTATGGATCTTTTTGAGGGGGACGGGGAAAAGATAGACGAGATGAACAGGATGATATCCGAAGAATTCGGATTCAAAAAATGCTTCACTGTCTCCGGACAGACCTATCCGAGAAAATTCGATTCAAGAATACTTAACGTTCTTTCATCGATAGCGCAGAGCTGCTACAGGATGGCGAACGATTTAAGACTTTTACAGCACGACCGTCAGGTAGAGGAGCCGTTTGAGAAGAATCAGATAGGCTCGTCCGCGATGGCTTATAAGAGAAACCCGATGAGGTGCGAGAGGATCTGTTCGCTGTCAAGGTATCTTATGGCCGACGCTATGAACGCGCCCATGACAGCTTCGACGCAGTGGCTTGAAAGAACTCTTGACGATTCCGCAAACAGAAGAATTTCTCTTCCCGAGGGATATCTATGCGCGGACGCGATCCTAAGACTCGCGCAGAACGTGACGGACGGCATGCATGTAAATGAAAAGATGGTCGAAAAGGCCGTCAAGGAATATCTGCCGTTTATCGCCACCGAGAACCTTATGATGGAAGCGGTAAAGCGCGGCGGGAACCGTCAGCAGCTGCACGAGATAATCAGAAAATGCTCGATGGAAGCGACCGCAAGGATGAAGGAAGGCGAGAGCTGCGACCTTCTAAGAAGGCTCAGCGCGCATCCGGAGTTTAAGATGACCGAGAGCGAGATGGAGAGGGTATTAGAGCCGACGCTTTACACCGGAAGATGCGCGGCGCAGGTTGAGAAGATGACGAAGGAGATAAGAGAGAAGATAGAGAGCGTAGAGATAATGAAGACCGCGGAGGTCGAGATACTTTAGGATAGGAAAAGGGAACTGAAAAGGTTTCGCCGGTCTTTCCTCAAAAGGCCGCAGGATTCCAAAGAGTTTTAATCGCAACGACCTCTGGTCGCGCCCGCAGGCGCGAAATCTCTATAAGCAAAGCATATACGCAAGAATAAGCGAAGCGTATATGCCAAGGGGTACGGGGAGACGCCGCAGGCCGTCTCCCCTTTTGACAGCCAATGCTGTCAAAACCTGACCGGACCGGGCGTGCGCTAAACGTAAAAATCAGGGGCAGAAAACTATAGGTTCAGTCTGCGAAGCTTTATGACTGTAGAAAATTAAAATTAGGAGCAGAAGCCCGGCGCGGCGGCGAGATTCGCGGGAGAGGGCGGGAAAACATTGCCGGTTTTGTTCCCGTTCGACCGCCCTCGACAAAAACTACAGTCTCGGTTGTCTCACGGACAAAGCCCGGCAAGTTTGGTGGGCGGAGTCGGTAGTGATTCAGAAGATATGCAGCGAATCTCGCCGCCCCAAAGCTTTCCTCTGTCTCAAAATGAAAGATACACGCAGAAAACCATAGCTCCGCTTCCCTCCGCGTCCCCTCTCCTCAACCCAACGCCAAAAAAGAGCGCCCACACCCCGCGGCGCTCTATTTCTATCTTCTAATCCTCTAACCCTCTAACCTCTAATCCCTAACAGCACCTCACGGTTCCCGCTTATCGGCCAGCAAAGCCACTGCATGAAATTCGCGCCGGCAAGATAAATTACAATCGGCGCTGCGAACGCGCAAACCGTCATTACCGTCGCCGCGGCGGGACTTTTTGAACGGCTCGATATGAACAGCATAAGGCAGGAAAATGCCGACAGCGAGAAATATCTTATGACCGTCAGTATAATTAAATATTCAAGACAGCTCGCGCTCGGAAGATTCCCGTACCCCGATATCACCCTCGCCGTCTCTGTAAGACCCGGAGCGCCGTATCTTGATAAAACGGTTATATATGCGGGAACATATACCGCTAAGGTTATTATAAACGCATATATAAGCGACGATAAAACGGCGTGAAGATAATACTTGCTTTTTCCGGATTTGGTGGTGTATAAAAGATATCCGAGCCGCGCGCGGTTGTCGTATGCGACGATCGGCACTACTCCCGCGCACACCGAAAGTATTGCTATAAGCCCAAGGGAATAGTCGCGCTTAATTCCCGAAGGGGTGATCCCGAAAATCTCTTCCCACCCGGTCGTGTAGTACATCATGTCCTGCACGTCGGTCCTACTAATTTTAAGCGCCCTTTCATACTGCCCCAAAAGCTTCTCGAAGCCCTGCCGCTTAGACCAGTAGTCCCCGTTATCGGTAACTTTTCCCGAAGAAATAAGCTTAAATTCTTCGCTCAATTCCTCCCCCTCGCTTTTCAGGTATTCGTATAATTCCCCCGTAGAGGAAAGAGAAGTCGCTTCGAGCGTGTATGCGTTATAGAACGAGTCGGAGGAGCTGTAGTATTTTATGAATCCGTTCAGGGAATAGAGATTGAACCCCAGCGCGAATATTATTATCACCGCGCCGCGGTGGAGTATGAACTGCTTGTATAAAGAATAACTGAAGAGCCTTTTCGGGGCTTTTCTTTTTATCAGCGCCCGCTTCGATTTTCTTATCTCCGAAACGCTTATCTTCGCATACGCCCTTAAAGACAGTACGAAAAAGAGAACGCAGAGCAGGGATATAAATATTAACGTCGTCGGGAAAAGATTTATCGGAACGCCGAAAAGATTGATATTCTGATATGTCTTAAAGATTTTTTCTCCGCATACAAACGCCGCAAGATTTAGCGTCTTGAGCGGCGAAAACATCGAAGTCGGGCTTATAAATACATAAAGAGCAGTCTCGGCCGCGCCGATGAAAGCCAAAACGATAAGGCAGGCGGTGTTTTTAAGCTTTATAAATAAAAGCTCCGCTATCAGCGCGCAGATAAAAAGCGCAAAGACCTTGATTACATATGTGAAAATTATAAACTGCCCTGCGGTTATAGGTAAATTACAGCCGAGATATCCTTTCAGAGACTGCACGGGACGGCTCAGATCCCCAAGCCCGAAGCGCGAGGAGCCGATAAGAAGATTTGTAAAATACATGATCCCGAATCCCGCGGCGCAGACGGCGAATATCACAAGAGTTTTCGAGAGCGCAAGACGGTATCTTCCGTATTTGAGCGGCTTTAAAAGTCCCGTCATCATCGCTTCCCGCTCTTTATATATCACCGCCGTGACCGCGCTTAAGATCATGAAAAGCGAAAGAATATCGGAAAAAATATTGTCGGTGGCAAGAAGAACTCCGTAGGACGGCTCGAAGGTCGGATGTATGCTTCTCACCCTGTCGTATGCGGGCGGGGTTTTCATTATGTTTTTGTATGAAAAGCTGTCCTTATCCGCAAATATGGATACCGTCCCCATCCTCTCGGCGGTCTCGTCTATCGCTTCAAGATACTGATAATAGGTCCCGACCGCTTTGAGCTGTTCTATCTCCGCGTTCATCATCGAGCGGACCTCCCACATCCCCGGTTCCCAGCCGCCGAACATATTATCCCGTCTTGCTTCGGAATATTCATACGCTTCCTCGAAGCTTTTCCCCTTCGCTATCTCGTAGTATTCCTTATACTCCGAAGCGTCGCAGCGCATGCCGAAATTCTGAGAAAACGCGGAATATATATTCAGAACGATCACGCATATGCCGACGAACAAAAACGTTCTGTCTTTGATAAGCTTATAAAATTCTCCCCGTACTATCATCACTCGTCACCGTAATATTGCATATACAGATTTTCAAGATTTTTTCTCCCGTTCTCGACCTTGGAGCAGAGCTCCGAAACCGTTCCCTCGTCGATAATTTCCCCCTGCCTTATCAGCAGTATCCTGTCCGCAATAGTTTCTATGTCGCTGACGATATGGGTGGAAATTATCACTATTTTATCCTTTGAAAGCCCCGAGATCATATTTCTTGTTATAACCCTCTGCTTAGGATCAAGACCCGCCGTCGGCTCGTCAAGTATCAAAAGCTTTGGATCTCCCAAAAGAGTCTGGGCTATCAAAACTCTCTGCTTCATACCTCCCGAGAACCCGCCCAGCTTCTGATCGGCCTGGTCGTAAAGCTCGACGAGCCGAAGCACTCTTTCGATCTCGTCCCGGGCTTTTTTGCCGGGTATTCCTTTGAGCGCGGCTATATATCCCAAAAATCTTTTAGCGGTAAAACTTGGATAAAGCTCCTGCTGCTGCGGCATAAAGCCTATGATCTCGCGGTAGGCGCTTCCTAAGACCGAGACGCTTTTACCGTTCCATCTTATCTCTCCGTCCTTATCGAACGGGATATTTTGGGTGATGATATTCATAAGCGTGGATTTTCCCGCGCCGTTAGGACCTAAAAGTCCGTAGATTCCGTCGCGGAAGGTATAGTCGAAGTCGATAAGCGCGTGCTTTGGGCCGTAGTGCTTATTTACGCCGTTTAAGGATAAGGTGTTCATGATTGGGACTCCTTTTCTTTTAGGGTGGGGTAGGGATTAAATATTAGGGCAGGGCGCAGGAAATGAAAGACTATATGAAAAGTGTTTTGGAGCGAAAGCCGCACATGGAGCTGCATCGCGCCCACTTATAAGCGCAGAAACCTATAGTCACAACTTCTGACCTCTGACTTCTGAATTCTGTCTTCTGACAGGGGGCCCCGTTCTCACTATATCCCCTCAAAAGCTTCCTCAGCCGAAAGCTTTTTATAAACCGTATGAATAATAGCTCCGAGCGAATCAGTAATATTCACTGCAATTATATACCCGTCATCCGTCTGCGCGACAATTCTCCCCGGAGCTATACGTCTGAATCTCTCCCCTGTCTTGTAATTCAGCGCTTCACCGTCTGAAAATATCGCCATATCCCCCACGATAGTCGCGGAGTCGGCTTCGGATATATATTCCTCGCCCGAAGCGGTCAGGATCTTAAGGTCTTCGCCATTTGAAATAGCCATAGCTTCGTTCCCGGCGCTTTTAACGTCGCCGTCAAGATATGTGATATCAAGCGTTTTCGGATCTACCGAGACGTTTATCTCAACGGCTTTTTCGTTTATGTCCTCCTGGAAATGATAAATCTCGATTATTATCTCGCCGTTAAATACCCCGATTATCCCGGCTTTTCCCCTCTTCCCGCCGAGGATCTCTTTCACGAGATCTATCTCCTCGCGCGCTTTTTTCGCCGATGGATCAAACGAATACAGATACGCCCTGTCATCGCCGTTAGTCCCCGAAGGATCATATCCTATCTTTTCGGCTATGAACCGGATCTTCCCGTCAAGATATAAAAGACAGGTGTTATACGGGCTTCTGTCCTTGACCGTTCCTACCTTCTCAAGCGATATCCCCGACTTATCCGCTCTTTTGATCACCGTTTCGTCATAAAACTTTCCGTCCTCATAGCTCTGCAAAAGCTCCAGCCAATATATTTTATCCTCAACCCGAATCACCGGGACGTCGTGGGAAAACCCCAAGGCAAAGCACTCCTCGGCGTCTGTATGCGGGCAGTTGGGCTTCGGGCAAACCGCCGCTTCCTCGCACGACTCCGCGTCAAAGTAGTAAAGCATATTAACCGAGCGGTAAGCCGGCGCTTCCTTGCCGCCTATGAACGCGGTTACGTTTTCATCTTCCGAGGACGTATCGTATTCCATCTTCACATAGTAGATCCCGCCGTCGTGCAGTTCCCCGGAGCAATATGGTTCGCAGTAGGGGACGGAAACGTTTGCGGCGCAGGAGGTCAAGATGAGGGTAAGAAGAAGCATCGTGATGGCGAAGGGATGTTTCATAAGCGGCTCCTTTGGGGGCGGTGATTATATTATGGGGCGCGGCGGCGGGATGAGCGGGGAAGGGAGGGTGGGTGGGCGCAGTCGGCAGCGATTCGCAGAAAGGCAGCGAATCCCGCCGCCGCGTGCCGCGGTGTGAGTCAGCATGAAATGATATTCAGAAGCAGAAAGCTATAGGTTTAGATAGCCCGGCTTTATTCCTGTACGGCAGTAAATTCAGCGGCAGAAATTTCCCGGCTAATTATACGGCTTTTTGCCATCCGCAGCTTTGACAGAACGAATTGCAAGACAAAATCGTAACACTCTGCGCTTCACCCACGACGATATGAAGCCGCCGGCGCGGCTTTCGCTCCCAACTACCTTTTCTTTAGCCTTTCCCTTTCCGCTCCCACCCCGGCCGCAGCCCGGCGCGCTTACGCGCGCGACTCTCCGTCCTCCGTCCGGCGAGTCCGTCCGGCCATACGGCCGTCCGCGTGCTGCGCCCTGCCGTACAGCAGACCGACTCCCTAACTCTCCTCCCCAAAAATCTCTTCCCCGTCATACTTCGCATATGTATACCCCGTAATGTTCCCGCCATCCATTACTCTTGTCTTCCCTATGTACTTTCCGTCAACGTACGCCACTATCTCCGTATCCTTCCCGATAAGCGCTTTGTATATCTTCCCTGTCTTGAGATCGATGGCCTTGCCCGCGTATCCGTCAATTATAAAATCGTTTACTATCTGTAAATATCCGCTTATATTCTCCATATCGTATACTTTTCCGTCAAGAGTATATACTTCGGTTTTGTCTTCGTCCCCGACGGTTAGATACTTCCCGTTGCCGTTTGCAGCGCATTTATCCCACTTCGTCAGCTCTCCTGTCTCTATGTCGTAAATGCAGTCGTAGGACTCGTATTCTATATTCGCGGTCATGATCTCGTCTACGGATAATTCTTTCTGCTCCTTCGAGCGGGAGACGTTTATATATAATTTTCCGTCGAAATATCCGTTTATCCTCGCTCCTATGTATAGCCCTTCGATCAGGTCGCAGAGGTATTCCGTCTTTTCGGTGTTGAAGTCAAATTCCCATAGCGTATATTTAGTATAATTGCTCGATATCCCGTTTTCCATCTTAAAGCTCTGCGGCGTGAAATACAGCTTGTCCCCTACCACCCAGTTGAAGGAGAGATTCACCGTTCCCCCGTCTACATCGTCAAGCTTTATTCTTGACGTTCCGTCGGAATTTGCTTTAAAGATCTCGCTGTAGATTTTAAGCTCCCCGTCGCTCTGGTATTCGCTCTTCTGACTGAAAAAGTATATGTGACCGTTATAATATACCGGCATCGCCATGCTCGATACCATCCCGTAAGCCGAACAGGTCTCCGGGTCGGTGTGCGGGCAGTTCGGGTACGGGCATACCACCGCCTGCTGTAAGGATCTGTAGTCTACATACGAAAGCTTTGAATCATAGAGAAATTCGCCCTCGCCCGTTGGAGCGTAAAAGGTGCTGATTCGCCTTACCTCATCCGGGACGTTTGCAGTCCCGGAGCAGGATGAAAACGGTAAAATTATAATTACAGACAGTATAATCAAAATCAATCTTTTCATTTTGTATTCTTCCATTCCTCAAGCTGACGGTTTATTTCATCTATCAGCGTATCAATTCCCGCTTCTTTAAGCTTTGCTTCCAAATTTTTCGACGTTTCACCAAAAGGCGCGGAGGTAAAATCCTCCGACTCCGACGCAGCCTTTACCGCTTCAAATTCTTTTATCCCGGTCCCGTCGAAGATAAATCCGAGGGCGGCCGGAAGGGATGAAGCTTCAAAAAATTCCCTGAGATCTTCCGCATAGCCCTCCGGGAAATATTCCGAAAACTCCGGCAGGAATATATTAGCGCTGCAGCCGTTTGTAAGAACGGAGTTTGAGGGAACGCTTTCGCTCAGGACGGTTATTTTCGCTATCTCGCCGTCGGTCTGCGAAAGGATCAGAAAATCAAACGCTTCGTCTATGCAGTCGCACCCGGAGCCTATCCCCGTTCCCTTTGAAGCCTGCCTTATCTTCGGCTCAGATCTTAGGTCTATCATGTCGTAAAATTCCCCCGGGATAAGATTGCATTCCATCTTTAATATTTCACCGCGACGATGAGGTGAAGAGCTTCTTCCGAAGCTCAGAAAGATCTCGTTTTTAAGTCCCTTGGAAATAAGCTCCGAGCCGTCGCTCACCCCTGCCTCATATATCGCGGCGAGATTTTTTTCAAGATAAATATAGTCGGGATCGTTTGTAATAATATCCGCTCTCCCGGTATTCGGATCATAATATACCCCCGGAATGTCGCATAGCCCGTTGGGATAATACATAGGACCCAAGTTTTTCATCCCGGAAACGACCGCCGTCGCGCAGTTCTCCTTTTCTTCTATCTCTTTGATTATCTCCGTCTGTTCAAAGGCGGGTTTATCAATATCCCAGCCGTATTTTTCCGCAAGCTCTTTATTTACGCAGTACCCGAGTCCCGGAAGAATATTAGATATCCCCGGCGATATCGCGTATATATCCCCGCCGACCGTCAGAGTATCGATATAATTTTTCGGAAGAGTTGAAAGATATTTTTCCCCGCGCGGATCGCCGTAGAGCATATCTTTTATCGGAAGAAATTTTCCTTCTTTCACAAATTCGGTATAATTCGATCCCGCGCCGGTGGAAAGGATGTCTATCTCGTCAAAAAATTCGCTTTCATTAACTATTTTATCCGCTGCGTCAGGTCCCGCTGACGCAAAACATACGAGATAATCCTTACCCATTCCCTCTAAAATTTTGTTGATCTCTTCGCTGTCGCCGGGATCAAATGCCTGTAAAGAACTGTCCCCGAACCACAAAACGATCTTTTTCCCGGGATTTTCAAGCTTCATCTTTTCATACCGTAGATTTACATAAGGCGTGCCGAAATAGGAAAATTTTATCTCAATGAGGTTCTGCACGCGGTCTATGAACTCCGAGGTATCGGAATATGTCGAAGCCGGGATCTCCTTCCCGTCTACGGTGAGCGAAGCGGATGATTTTTTTATATAAAACCCGTCCCCGGGTATCTTATATATAGCCGCTATCCCCTTTTCGCCATCCCCGTTTTCGACCGTGAAACCGTCGGTTTTTGTCTCGCCGGTGATCGGATCTTCAAGCTCTATCTCAAACTTTACAGAGATTTTTGAATCGCCGTTCGTCTCGATCAACATCGCGTGCAGCTCTTCGTCGAAATATTCAAACTGATATCTGTAGGTCTTTTCATCCAAAAAAGAGGTCCCGAAGCTGCCGGGGAAGAGCTCCTCGCCGGTAAAGAAATTCGTATAGGATCTGAAGCCGTAGTACTCTCCGATCCCGAGCCTTTCAAGATATTCGCGCATTTTATCGCTCTCCCACCGCGCTCTTTCGCTCACATCCATCGAATTGTACTCGATATAATAGGGATTATTTCGCCAGCTATGCAAGCCGTCCCCGGAATCCGAAGGTCCCGAAGAGTCCGGGATATCCGTCCCGCCGCTCTCTGCGACCTCCGCTCCCGCCGTTTTCATGTCGTCCGGGGTTGTCTCGACCGAGGAGAAATTCAGACCGCCGAACGCGTCGCGAGAGTCAGCTTTTGAGGTTCCGCAGGATGAGAGGAGGATAATTATGGCGATAAGGGTAACAAGAAGGATTTTCGGGGTATGCGACATGGGTAAGTCTCCTTTACTACGTGGTGTATTATTTATATTATAACGTATAGAGACGGGAATGTCAAGGGGGAGATGGGAAAATATTAAATGGGGGAGGGATGGGGAAGGCAAGAGTTTTTCGGTTTCTATCTTCAATATTCTTCGGAGGTCAGAATTCGGCTTTCAAAACTTCAAGGCTGCTGCTCTGGCCTGGGCCTTAATATTCGGAAAATAATTTGGTCGCATCTTGCGCTCCCTCCGCCCTTGACATAGTAAATATTTTCAATTATAATATAGACATGACCTCTGAAAGGACTTATATATGAAAATTTTTCTTGACGTTCTTGTTGATACTCTTATCGATACCGCGAAGATGCTGCCGTTTCTCTTCGGAGTTTATCTTCTTATCGAATATCTTGAACATAAGGCCTCAGATCGACTTCCTAACGCGCTTCGGAAAATGGGCGCGCTCGGACCTCTCGGCGGCGCGGCTTTGGGATGTCTTCCGCAGTGCGGATTTTCCGTTGCGGCTTCAAATCTCTATTCCGGACGGCTCATAAGTTTGGGAACGCTTATCGCAGTTTTTACCGCGACTTCCGACGAAGCGGTCCCCATCCTCATCGCATGCCCAAAGGGCGCAGGGAAGGTTCTTTCGCTCATCGCCGCAAAACTCGTGATTGCAGCCGTTGCGGGGCTTTGTATCGATCTTGCGCTTCGCTTAATCAAAGGCAGCAAAAACGAAGAAGCCGAGCCGTACCGCGACCTCTGCGAGGACTGCGGCTGCGACGAGCACGGCGTTTTATATTCCGCGATAAAGCACACGGTCCAGATCACGGTTTTCGTATTTGCGGTAAGCTTTGTTTTAGGGCTTGGGATCGAGCTCTTGGGCGAGGAAACGCTCAACCGTTTTTTGATGACCGACAGTCCCTTACAGCCGTTTCTGACCGCGCTGATAGGGCTTATCCCGAACTGCGCGCCGTCGGTAGTCCTGACGAATCTCTACGTCTCCGGGAGCTTAAGCTTCGGCTCTGTGATCTCCGGACTTTCAACAGGCGCGGGGCTCGGCTTGGTGGTGCTTTTTAAGACGAATAAGAGCTTGAAGGAGAATTTTATTATCGCGGGTATCTTATATTTTGTCGGGGCTTTTGCGGGGATGGTTTTACAGCTGGCGGGGTGATGGAACGCTGTAGGCAGAGATCAGAAGTCAGATAGTCAGAGTGTCAGAATTAAGAATTAAGAATTAAGATATCATGATTTCAAGGCTTTGACTTCGATGAAGATTTTAATTATTGAAAATAATATGTGAGAAATGAGCGGTGACTTGGGTTTATAGGTGTGGGAGCGATATAAATCGTGGGGTAATGTGATAAATTAAAAAGCAGAAAGTATAGGCTCGGCAGCTTTGGGTTCGTCATGAGTTGCCGCTGTGAATTTGCCTGTTGCTTTCAGCTTTTAATTTTTTTGTTGGGTAGGAGTTCGGAATGAATGTAGCTATAGTCTCTGCTTTTATTTTTCATTTGCCATTACGAGAAGGTTGAACGAAATGTAGCTGCAAATTTCTGCTTCTATCTTTCGTTTTGTTATGAACCACGGGCAATCAAGCGGCGGCGGGATTCTGCTCCTACTTATTATACCGTATGTACGCCCGGCCGACTACAATATTTTTGACAGCATAGCTGTCAAAAAAGGGGGAGCCCCCGTTTAACAAACTTAAAGACGTGCGTATGGGTTTTAATCAATTTTACCTACGAATCGGTAAAATATTTCAATTTCTTGCGTTCTGGTGCCGTCGGAATCTTTAACTGCCTCATGAACAACAATCTTTTCAATCAGCGTGTTGAGCATTTCGGCAGTCAGCTCCGTGGGGTTGGAATACTGCTTTATCAAAGCAATCCACTTTTCAGCATCAGCAATAGCCTGCTTTTCAGACGCAAGCTCCGTTTTAAGCCTGTCAATCTTCTCAATCAGTTCTTGCTGCTCCGTCTGATATTTCTGCGACAACATCTTGAAGTTATACTCCGTAATGCGCCCACTCGACCAATCTTCATAGAGCTTGACGAAAAGCCAATCTACTTCTATCTTGCGCTTTTCAGCCTTGCTAAGTTCGGCAGACTGTTTCTTATGGGCTTTTGCTGCCTCTTTATCGCTTGATTTAAGCAACTTTGAGAGTAGTTGCTTTTCATCGGTATGTGCCTGATAAATCCAGTCCTGCAATCTCGCAAGAACATAAGCATAAAGCGTATCATACCTGACGTAATGCGCTGTGCATTGCCCTCCCACTTTGCCAAGCTGACGAAACTTTGAGCAGTTGAAATATCCGGTCGCTCCGCTCTTGTTCTTGTGCTCACAATAGCTTAATGACCAACCGCAGTTCGCACATTTGACAAGTCCCGCAAAAATCTGAGTAGTACCTGATTTCATACTCCGTCTTCTGTTCTCTATTTGCTTCTGCACTTGATAGAAAACATCTTTTGAGATAATTGCTTCGTGCGTATTTTCAACACGGAACCATTCACTTTCAGGCTTACGAACGCTTTTCTTGTTCTTGTAGGACACGTTAGTTTGCTTCCCGTGGACGCTGTTACCGATGTATGTTTCGTCTTTCAAAATGTCGCGTACCGCTCGAATAACCCACGCATAAGCCTTTTCCGCAGGGGCATTTTCGTAAATCTTTGCGAATTGCCCATACTTCTTATAGTCGATGTAGCCTGCGGTTGGAATCTTTTCTTGCACTAAAATCTTAGTGATTTTTCCTGCGCCTGCGCCATGAGAAGCAAGGTCGAAAATCTTTTCGATTATCCAAGCTGTATCAGGATCAACAGCGAGTTTGTTCCGATTTTCGGGGTGACGCATATAGCCTAAAGGCGCCGTTGTGAATGTGCGCTCTCCCGCGGCGAATTTGGCGTGCAATGCCGCCTTAACCTTACGACTGGTATCTTTTGCCATGAACTCGTTGAACAAATTCTTGAACGGAACAAAATCACTCAAGCCTTTATCCGTATCTTCGTTGTCGTTGACCGCGATGTAGCGGACATTCATCTCAGGGAACACAAACTCCAGATAGTAGTCCATAGTGACGTGTTCTCTACCAAATCTTGACAAATCTTTCGTGACCACACAGTTCACTTTGCCGGATTCTATGTCCTCCATCATTCTTTGGAAAGCAGGTCTTTCGAAGTTTGTCCCGCTCCAACCGTCATCGACGTATTCGTCATAAACGATCAGACCGTTTTCCTGCGCGAATTTGTGTAAAACTATTCGTTGCGTTTCTATTGAAACGCTGTCGCCAAAGTTTTCGTCATCTCTACTTAACCTCATGTAGAGCGCGGTGCTATATTTTGTATTGTTGAGTGTCATTTTTACCTCCTTTTTATAAACACCCACGCTTACAATACGGTTTAATTATATCATAAGCGTGGGGCAATTTCAAGCTTTAAAGTGATGATTTTGCGGAATATTTTATTACATCTTCAAGCAAATCTTCTAACCGCTTGCCGTCTTTATTAAAATGCTCCGAAACTTTTATGCGGGTGTTTCCTATGTAGAAAAATTTCTCACCGTCAAGCTCAGTTCCGTAAAAAGGCTCCGGTACTGGTTCGCTCTCTCGTTTCCATGCCCTCAAAATTTCCTTGGGCAGATATTCAAGCGGCTCGTAGCACTCGCAAAGGTCTATTGATTCATAATCTTTCATTATTATCCTCCTTAAATTTCTTGTGTTTTGTCTTTTGCTTTGTTTGATTCTTCATGCAAAGTTCGGTTTATATTATCCGTGATCATTTGTAGTCGCTTGACCTCACCGTGCTTTTCCTTTAATTCCGCATATAATTCGTTCTGCTGTGATGTCAACCATTCAATGTCGGTTTGCAACGTCTTATAGCTCGGTATTTTGGTAACACCATGCTCTTTGAAATATTTCTGGGCAGACTCCATAATAATAAACTCACTTTCGTGCTTTATTTGGAATTTTGCCCTTGCCTTGTCAGATTTCAACGCCCGATATTCTTCCCGAATTGACTTTGTATTTGCATAAGCAAGTACGCGTTTCTGAAGCTCCTTGTTGTCGCGGAGTTCCGCTTCAACCGCTTTCAGATTCTCTCGGCAATCGCTTTCCTCGGTCTTTGCCATTTTTAGAGCGGTCTGCAAATCTTCGAGTGACTTAAAACCGTACTTTTCAAGCTCGGCAAGGCTATTGGCAGACTGTTTCAAGTTGAACACTTTAGCCCAATGTTCAAATCCAGCACCCTTTTCAGGCGTTACATCGACCATTCGCGAAATACTGTCGTGATATGTGTCGATTTTCGTGGATTTTGCCGTCTGTAAGCGGTCCAAAATACTTGGGTGGGAAGATATGCCTTGCTCGTCATTTTGCTCCAACTGTCGCGATTTATGTTCAAAAACGGCATTTATTGCGGCAAGGTCGAAATCATCTCCCAAGCGGCGGGCGGTTATAGGCTTGGCACGTTCGGCTGTCAGATAAGACAACCGTCCGCGGCTTTGTTTGACTGTCACTCCCTGCTGTGACAAAAGCTCAGCAAACTCATCAAAATTTGTTGCAGCTTCAAGCGCTTTCCGAATAATCCGCCGCAGCTTTTCCTTGTCTGTTTCAAATTTTGTCGGTTTGCCGCCGGCAGATGGCTCTACTTGCCCGCGACGCTTCGCCCAATATTCTCCCTCGGTCACGCGCTCGCCACTTCCACCAAAAAGGTCGATTTGATATAGCCTCTCACGCTGACACATATCCATAACCTCTGCCCGAAAATAATTCATTGCTGCCTCGGTGCAACGGTGCTTGCAGCCAGCTTTTGTGTCGGCGGGTCTGTCCATATACGGCAGGAGTGGTACGTCAGCTATCCGCAAGCTGTTAATGACAATGTGGCAGTGAATATTCCCCGAATGATTGTGCCCATCAGCATGAGTGCAGACAATAGCTTGATGCCCTGCAAAATGCTCGCGGCAAAACTGCTCACCAAACGCTTGCGCGCGGTCAACCGTCAGGCCTTTTTCAATGCCGTCGCGTGGGTCAAAACTGATTATGTAGTGATGACTTTTGACGTCGCCCCGACTGCGGTTTTTGCCGTACTGGAGATTCGACTTCATACAGGCAATCGCGAAGTCATCGTCACCGCAATTCAGAGTAGTGAAACGACAGTTTTCACGAGGGATTAGCCTTCCACTTTCGTCAAGAATGGGTTTGTTGGTGAACTCGTCATGCTCGAAAAGCAGATATTTCTCGGCAGCACCGTAATCTGAATTTTTAGAGCTTAAATGTTTGAACGTCGCCAACCGCATCACCTACCTTTTGTAAGATTTCGTACTTCAGATCGGCGAGGTTTGAAATCGCAGATTGCACATCGACATAAAGTGTGTTATATGGCACACCGTGTTCGTTGAGATACCGTGCAATCTGGTTTAGATTCCCGCCGATTTTGCCAAGTTGGACAGTCAGCGTACCTACAGCCGACAGAAGTTTTTCATTGACAGGCGAGACGGTGATGATTGGCTTGATGACAGCGTTCTCAATGGCCTGACGGATAAATTCAGACTGACTGATTCAGCAAAACTTTGCTCGTTCGGAGAAGTCTGTGTACTCCTCATTGGTCATACGAGTTTTGACGACAACGCTGCGTTTGGATGTGTTGTATTTCTTTGGCATTTTAAATCCTCCTCTATATTTAACGGACATTTTTTGCACGATTGGTGACACCTGAAATGTAAATTTTATGCGAACATAATTTATCCTCCCCATCTTATAACGTACATTTTTCAAACGAAAAGCAGGTATCCGATTGTAAATTTTTTGTGAACTGCATTTCTTCTGCATTACCTTCAATGCAGTTTTTTCGATTTTGCAAGCCATCAGTTCCTTCCACACCGAAAAATGATTTTTTGCCAATCTCATCAGAAAAATCTTTCTACTTTATAACGGACATCTCGAGGCAGGTTTGTCCACTAATACTGCAAAATTATTTTCCC
>CANPYR010000016.1 GCA_947588805.1 uncultured Clostridia bacterium | reverse complement strand
TCTTCCTACTTCACCTACAATTTTTTTCGTCAAGTTCTATTTTGGGGCTTGACTTTTTATTTGTAGGCTTTCGAATGGTTTGTGGTTACTTCATTCTACCGGAAGTGCGGGGACATGTCTATTTTTTGCTCCCTTTTTCTTTTTGCGAAAGATATTGTACCTTATCTTCTTGTCGCGCTTTTTCTTCACCTTCGGCTGTCCGGAAATGTCATGCCTTCCGTTTGCCGCTAAATCTCACCCGATCCCAAATCTTCCCTTATGCTTATCCGCTTTAATTTTGACCGTAACCTTCCCATCTACGCTCACGCTGTAATCCCCGGTCTCCATATTTTTCTCGTCAAAAATCACTTCTCCGTCATCGTCGCGTATCTCGATTGAAATCTGCCCCGATTCCGTTTCTATATCTATACCGAGAACGTCGTTTTTAGGACGGATGGTTTTCTTCATCGTACCGTCAAGTAAACTATATTTTCCGGACCAGCTGCTTAAGCCGTTATTTCCGATATAACCTATCCTTGTCGCGCTCTTGGGTTCAAATCCCAAACCGCCTATAGCAAAAAGTAATAAAGAAATTATAATTATACCCGAAAAAATCCATGGCTTGCGAACCGTCTTTTTGTATTCTTTGATATCCTCTTCGTCAGTATGAAGCTCAAAATCTTTGCCGTCGTTTTCTTTTTCAACTATAAGAAGCTCTTTGTTGTATGAGCCTGCTGTAGTTGCAATTCTGCCGCCCTTGTCGGCCCACGGACGTATAACGGCTTTCGCTACGGAATAATCAAGATTTAAGTTTTTAAACAGTACCCGATATCCGCAGTCCTCTAAAAATGAAGCGTACTCCTTAGCATTCCGCTTAGATTTCTCTCCGACAAATTCCACCGTATACCGATATTTTTTAGGCTCGCAATCTTCAAATTCATACCATGCTCTCCCCGTATCCGCTAAACGAAAACCTTTATCCGACATTTCATTCAGCCACTTTTTCTGCTTATCCAAAAATCCCCAAAAGAAACGGTAGTATTTTTTACGCATGATCATTCCTCCATAATATTTTCCGCAGCTTTTACCAGCTCTTTTAATCTTAATAATTCCCTATCGCAGACCTCTTTACCGGCGCCTGTGATAAGATATTCTTTTTTTCGCCCGTCGGTATTGCCGTGCGGCGCGATCCAACCTTTTTCTTCAAGAGAAGTGAGAGCGCCGTACAGAGTTCCCGCGCCAAGCGTCAAACGTCCGTTTGTTTTTTCTTCAATAAACTGCATAATCGCATACCCGTGCTTCGGCTGATAGAGCGACAGCAAAACAAAGAATGTCACTTCCGTGAGCGCCCCGCCTTTAATATTATCGCGCAATTTAACACCTCCTGTATTACGTTTACTGTAATAACTATATCACTAACCGTTATATTTGTCAAGTGAAAATTAAAGCGACGGCAAAAATTGTTACACCCGCCAAAATGCGGTTTAAAATATTGTTGGAATTGTACAAAGGCATGGCGAAAAATACTGCAGCCCTGCCGGATTGAAGCCCCTGCCCCACTCCCCTAAAAATTTTCCCCTCCGAGTCTTGACAAACCTTGTCGGGTGTGATATAATACATTTAACATTTAGGCTAAATGTTAAATGACTGCATGGAACGGCGCAAGTATTACCGCGCCGATTCTTTCAGGATTGGTTGGTTTTCGTTGGGGGTAAACTTTTGGAAGACGCGCTGCGATTTATCTCTTAAAAGCGGCTCTTAAAAAACTTCGACGAAAACGGAGAAAAAAACGCTAAACAGGAGGATAAAATGTTTTCAATATCGACTGTAATATTAATGGCTCTGACCGGGCTTATCTGCTTTGCAATACCGGTAATTTGCGCGGTGATTTTCAAAATGAAAGTTAAAACCGCGCCCGTCTCGGCGGTTTTTGTCGGCGCGGGGACGTTCTTCATCTTCGCGCTCCTGCTCGAACAAATTCTTCACGCGATAATGCTTCCCATTGTCTCAAAGAGCGATTTATTATACATAATTTACGGCGCGCTCGCGGCCGGAATTTTTGAGGAGACCGGAAGGTTTTTGGCATTCAAAACCGTCCTGAAAAAGAAAACCGCCCCCGAAACCTCCGTGATGTACGGAATCGGTCACGGCGGCTGCGAGGCGATTATGATCTTAGGAATGACGATGGTCTCGGGAATAGTTATCGCGGTTCTCACAAATTTGATGGGTATAGACGGGATGATAAAGCTCAGCGCCGCAGGAAAACCCGAGCTTGAGGAAACGGCAAGGCTTCAGATAGAGACGCTGGCGGCATTCGGGGCGGTGAATATGATTTTGTCGCTCTTTGAACGCTTAATGGCGATCGTACTTCATGTTTCGCTTTCGGTGCTTGTATTTGAGGGAGCAAGAGTCAAGGGCAAGACGTGGCTGTATCCCGCTTGCATACTTATCCACGCCGTTTTCGACGTTCCCTCCGCGATGTATCAGAGGGGGCTTTTGGGAATCGCGACGGTGTATGTTATAACCGCAGCAATGGTTCCCGCAGCCGCCCTGCTCGCCGCGAGGGAGTATGGGAGAATGAGGAAAATGGAAGAAAATTAAAATCCTGAAGCTGCTCCGTGGCGGTGAAAAATGCGTTTGCGGTTTTGCTAAACGGTTTGAATATCACCGGACCGCAACGCTTTCCCGCCGCGTGAAAATACTATGCGATTCGGGAGTCATTTCCGGGCGCTGATGAAAATAAGTCGTGCTGTGAAAAGTGAGAGCCGCTTTTCCACACGACTTAAAAAAGCATTAGTAAGCGATAACCCCACTGAGCGGTTATGCCGCAATTGTATGCGCCCACCCAGATGCGCTCTAAACTTTTCGGTACGTTTCGATGGCGGAGCTGCCGCCGGAATGCGTGCCGTCTTTTATTATCTGCGCTTTGCCTTTCGGGACGGTTGATTTTTTAGTGAGGTCGCTTTGGACACTCCACTTCCCCTCCCTCCGCTTGACATTGAATAAATTGGGTGCTATAATTATAATATCACTGCAGAATTTTTCCGGAGGATTTAAAAATGTCTGAAAACTACGGGAGAACCGTCGCGGAAAATCGCGCGGCGCGCCATAACTACTTCGTTCTTGAAGCCCATGAGTGCGGGATCGAGCTTAAAGGCACCGAGGTCAAATCCATCCGCAACGGCGGCGTTAATTTAAAGGACAGCTGGTGCGAAATCAAGGACGGCGAGCTCTTTGTGAACGGTATGCACATCAGCCCCTACGAAAAGGGTAATATCTTTAACCGCGATCCAAGAAGAGTAAGACGGCTTCTTATGCACAAAAACGAGATAAGACGGCTCTACGACAAGGTGAGACAGGAGGGTCTGACTCTTATCCCGCTTAAGCTTTATTATAAAAATGACCGCGTAAAGCTTGAAATGGGACTTTGCAAGGGCAAAAAGCTCTACGATAAGCGCGACGACGCCGCAAGACGCGCTGCCGACCGCGATATTGAAAGAAGCATGAAAGAAAAGATCCAACGCTGAGATATTTGTAAATATTTAACACAAAAACTTTGAACGCGTACTGCGGGGGTAATAATTATGGAAGAAAATCTTATTATAGACGGTAAGCTTGTCGTAAAGGATAAAAACGTCGCGGGCGCGGAGTTTGACGGTCTGAATCTTGAGGGCAGCTCATTTTCAAATCTTGATATGTCCGGCTCCAATCTCAAAAATATGAACATGTCAAAAAGCAAGCTTTCTAATTTAAATCTCTCAAAGTCGGAATTTAAGAACATGAATCTCTCCGGCTCGGAGTTTTACGACGTGGAATTCGTAGACGCAAGGATCGGCGGGTGTGAAAACTGCGAGAGTTTGGGAAGGCTCTGCGTGAGGATGTCGGGGACGGTATTCGACGGCGTAGAGCTTAAGAACGCGACCTTGAACCACTGCAACTTCGACGGCTCGGTATTCACCGACATTAGAGCGGACTACTCGAAATATTACGATATAGATATCGACGGCAGCAGCCTTTCGGGGATAAACGCCGTGAACACGAAAATGCAGTGCTTAAACCTTTTCGGTTCGGAGATAAAGAATTCAAATCTCACAAACGTTTCGTTTGAAGGCTGCGAGATTGATGGGATGACGGTAGACGGCGTGAACGTCAAGGAAGCTATTGAATTTTATCTCAGGGAGACCGGAAAAGCGAACGAGGGTTGAATTAAAGCGAATTTGGGGCTATCAGAGGACAGAATTGAGAAGTCGGAAGTCAGAGACTGTTGCTATAGGTTTCCGCGCCATTTAGAGAATAAAAATCGGATAATCGAAAAACAGAATGAGCAGCTACCCGAATCCTCGGATAACTGCTCTTTTTCTCTAACCTGTAAATTTCACTTAAGCTTCGCCGCGTCCTTCGCTCTCTGAACGTTGGAAAGCGTTTTCTTCCTGAGCCTTATGTTCTTCGGCGTGATCTCCACAAGCTCGTCGTCGGCGATGAATTCAAGCGAATCCTCAAGACTCAGTATCCTCGGCGGGATTAGCCTTAAAGCGTCGTCCGAACCGCTCGCGCGCGTGTTTGTGAGATGCTTTCTTTTGCATACGTTCACCACAAGATCCCCGGGCTTCGGCGATACTCCGACTATCATGCCTTCGTATACCGGCACCCCGGCGCCTATGAACAGCGCGCCGCGCTCCTGAGCGTTATAAAGACCGTAAGTCACCGCTTCGCCGGATTCAAAAGCTACCAGAGAACCGTTCGTCCTTCTCGGGATATCTCCCTTGTACGGCTCGTAGCCGTGGAATACCGAGTTCATTATCCCTTCGCCCTTGGTATCGGTCAGAAACTCGTTTCTGTATCCGAAGAGACCTCTTGCCGGAACGTGGAACACCGCTCTCATTCTTGAACCCATGGGCGACATCGATACCATCTCACCCTTTCTTACTCCCATCTTCTCCATTACCGAGCCCAGGGACTCCTCCGGAACGTCCACAACAAGCTCTTCTATCGGCTCGCAGAGCTTTCCGTCTACCTCTTTATATAACACCCTCGGCGTAGATACTCCGAGCTCGTAGCCCTCTCTGCGCATGTTCTCGATAAGAATAGATAAATGCATCTCTCCTCTTCCGGCGACCTTGAAGCTGTCGGTGGAATCGGTCTCCGAAACTCTTAAGGATACGTCCTTCAAAAGCTCCTTGAAGAGTCTTTCACGGATATGACGGGAGGTTACGTATTTGCCTTCTCTTCCCGCGAACGGGGAATCGTTTACCGAAAATGTCATCTCGACCGTCGGCTCGCTTATCTTCACGAACGGAAGCGGCTCGGGAGTCTGGTAGTCGCAGACCGTATCCCCTATCGTGATATTTTCTATGCCGCTTATGCATACTATATCCCCTACCGTAGCGGTCTCGGCAGGCGTTCTTTCAAGCCCGTTTATCTGATAAAGCGTTACTACTTTCCCGCGGTACTCCTTCTTGGAGTGATGATAGTCGCAGATCATTACCTCCTGATTCACTCTGACCGACCCGCGCTCGATCTTTCCGATCGCTATCCTTCCGACATAGTCGTTATAATCGATAGAGCTTACGAGCATCTGAAGCGGCATCTCCGGCTCTCCCTCGGGAGCGGGGATATATTCAAGTATCTTATCAAAAAGCGGCTTAAGATCCTCTCCCGACGAATTTTCATCCAAAGAAGCCGTCCCGTCCCTTCCCGAGCAGAAAAGTATCGGGCTGTCAAGCTGCTCGTCCGAAGCGTTAAGATCCATCAAAAGCTCGTAGCATTCGTCGATCACTTCGCTTATTCTTGCGTCCGGCCTGTCGATCTTATTTATAACGATAATGACCCTGTGACCGAGCTCCAGAGCGTGCTGCAAAACAAATCTCGTCTGCGGCATCGGCCCCTCGGCCGCGTCTACAAGAAGTATTACGCCGTCGACCATCTTAAGTATTCTTTCAACCTCTCCCCCGAAGTCGGCATGTCCGGGGGTATCGACGATATTTATCTTAACGTCCTTATACATTACCGAAGTATTTTTTGCCAAAATAGTGATCCCGCGCTCGCGTTCGATATCGTTCGAGTCCATAACGCGCTCGTTCACGACCTGATTCTGTCTGAAAGCGCCGGACTGCTTAAGCATACCGTCTACAAGCGTAGTTTTTCCGTGGTCAACGTGGGCGATGATAGCCACGTTTCTCAAGTCTTCTCTAACCATAATTTAAATATCTTACCTTCCTTTTAGGGCCGCGCCGCGCGAGCGGTTATACGTGCGACGAAGCCTCAGGTTAATCTTTTTTTCAAACTAATATTATAAACCGAAAACCCGCCCACGGTCAATAGGGAAATTAGACAGAATGAACAAAGGTTTAGGGGGGATGAATTGTGCAAATGGGGGAGAAAGGGGTAAGGGAGCGGCGGGGGATTAACTGCCTTGGATGCGACATATATCAAACTTCGTCTCGCCCACACGCTCCTCGCATCCTGTCGATCTTTTTCTATTGACTTTTTACCTCCGTCGCTGTAAAATATAAAATATATTCATCTCCCCGCGCTATTTGCGGGAGCTTTCAGGAGGGCAACTATGATAGATAAAGGAATTCTCGAAGGTAAAAAGCATATCCACTTCATAGGTATCGGAGGAAGCGGGATGTTCCCGCTCGCGCAGATTCTTCATCAGCTCGGCTTCTATCTCACCGGCTCGGACAACAACGAGACCGAAACGCTCCGGGCAGTCAGGGACATGGGGATACCTGTCGTTTTAGGCCAGAAGGCCGAAAATATCATCGGCGCGGATCTTATCGTCCACACCTCCGCTATTATGTCCGACAACCCCGAGCTTATCGCCGCAAAGGCTTCGGGGGCGCCGGTTTTGGAGCGTAAGGAGCTTTTGGGACTCGTCACCGACTGGTACTCAAACGCCGTCTGCGTTTGCGGGACTCACGGAAAGACTACCACTACAGCTATGATAGCGCAGATTTTTTATGAGTGGAAGGACGACTTCGGCTGCGTGATCGGCGGCAAGCTCCCTGTGATAGGCGGCTCGGGACGTGCGGGAAGTTCCGAAAATATGGTCTGCGAAGCGGACGAATATGTGGATACTTTTTTAAAGCTTCACCCCGATATCGCTGTGATCCTTAATATCGACGAGGATCATATGGAATACTTCAAAACGCTTGAGAATCTTAAAAATTCATTTGAAAAATTTGCTCGGAACGCGACTAAATGCCTTATCTACCGCGGCGACGACAGGAATACCGCCGACGTGGCCGGGAAGATAGACGGCAAGCCGAAAATCAGCTTCGGGTGGGATAAGAGCTGCGATTTCTATCCCGAAATCATCTCGCAAAATGGCCTTAAAACCGAGTTTGAGATATATAAAAACGGCGAAAAGATCGCTAAGACCGAGATCCACGTTCCGGGAAGACATAACGTTCTGAACGCCGTCGCCGCATTCGCCGCTGCGGAGTTTACGGGAGTGCCGAAAGAAATTATCCTCAAGGGTCTCGTCTCATTCGGCGGCGCGCTGAGACGTTTTGAAAAGATTTCAGACTTCGGCGGCGTGACCATTTGCGACGACTACGCTCACCACCCCGCGGAAATAGCGGCGACTTTAAATACCGCTCGCGGTCTCGGATTCAAAAGGATAATCGCCGTCCACCAGCCCTTCACTTATTCAAGGACCTTCCGTCTTATGGACGACTTCTCAAAGGCTCTATCCATCGCCGACGAAGCGGTGATAACAGAAATTATGGGCTCCCGCGAGAAAAACACCTACGGCGTTCATGCCGAAGAGCTTGTTAAAAAGATCCCCGGCGCGGTATTTACGCCGACGTTTGCGGATTGCGTGAAATATCTAAAAGGCCATGTCGAGCCGGGCGATCTCGTAATAACCCTCGGCTGCGGGGATATATATAAGGTATCCAAGGCGCTCGCAAAAGAAAGGGAGGAAAATAGATGAGTCTTATCCCCTGCCGGCAAGGCTGGGGGATTTTTTAGGATCCCGAACATCTATCCTGCGCGTCTCTGAATTCTATCCTCTAAAAGCGTTTTTGCTCTCTATTTTGTATTGACATTTGACATATTTTCTGCTATTATATGAATTATAAGTCGGTCGTATCATGAAAACGCCGACCGAAAAAATTTTCAAGGGAAGGAAAGAAACCATGAAAAAACTCATAGCATTGATTATGGCGATCGTAATGGCTCTGGGCATAATGACCTCGTCCGTGTATGCGGATCCTGTCGGCTCCGAGCCTCTGCCGGAAGATCCGGCGGCGGAAGTAACGCTCCCGGAAGCGGCTGAGGGTGAAGCGGAAGCCGAGCCCGAGTCGGAGCCCGCAGAGCCGGTTGAGCAACCGAAAGAATCCGAGCCTGCCGCTCCTGCGGAGGACGAAGAGGTCCGGGATGGGACTGAAGTCCCGGAGCTGCCGGAGCTGCCCGAATTGCCGGAGCTTCCTGTTTTGCCGGAGGATGTAGTCATCGGCGAGATGGAGATTATCGAGGACGCGGTGCAGGGGGAAGAGGAAGACGCACCGGTTTCCGGCAAATGCGGCGATAACTTAACCTGGAGCTACGACGAAGCAACCGAAACTCTTACTATCTCCGGAGAAGGAGACATGTGGGATTACGGCTCTTCAAATGCAAACCCGCTTGGGGAAGTACAGCCTGCCTACTCGGTTGTCGGCAGAGTAATTTCAAAGCTTGTCATTGAGGATGGCGTTACATCCATAGGCAAAGACGCTTTCCATTACTGGGGATCGTATTATAAAAAGTCATACGACTTTGAAACTTTAGTTATCCCTAAAAGCGTAGTTAAAATCGGAGAGTGGGCGTTTAGCGGCAATAATAATCTCAAATCGGTTACTATCACAAACCCCGACGCCGAGTTTGGCGACAGTGTTTTCGGCGACTGTTCCTCGCTTTCCGAAGTTAATCTTCCGGATACTCTCAAGACTCTCGGATGGGGAATGTTTAACAACTGTTCTTCTCTTACATCTATCAAGCTTCCGTCCGCGCTTGAGACGATAAGAGGGTATTGCTTCGGAGATGCCGGCTTAACGTCAATAGATTTCCCCGCTTCGCTGAAAACTATTGAAAATCAGGTGTTTATGTGCACCCAGCTGACTAACGTTACAATTCCCGGAAACGTTAAGACAATCGGCTCAAATGCTTTTCAGTCATGTCAAAAGCTCGCGCAGCTGACTCTTGAAAACGGAATTGAAAGAATAGACGAAGAAGCTTTCGTAAGATGCCCGCTTTTGGAAAGCGTAGTAATTCCGGACAGCGTGGTATATTTAGGCCCATCGGCCTTTGACACCTGCACGGCATTGAGCGAAGCCGTCATTTCTCAAAAGCTTACGACTATAGAATATGCGACCTTCTATAATTGCTACTCTCTTCCCGAGGTCACTATTCCCGCGTCGGTCAAAAAAATCGACGGAAACGCTTTCTTACTTTCTCCGGATCAGAAGATTATCTTTGACGGCGAAGCTCCCGAGCTCAAGGAGTTCATTCCTGAATTAACTATTGTTTCCGGTACGAATGAATCTATCTTTTCGACGTATGAGGCCGCTTCCTCTAAGAAGGGAGATTTCGGCTCCTTCGATAGGGAAGATACTCTTTACTACTATTTTGAAAACAGCAACAGCTGGACCGGAAGCGAACACTTTGATCCTATCGGAAACACCTATTACTTCTATAAGACGGAAGTAATAGATTCCAACTGCACCCATACCGGTACCGAGTATGCGTTCAACGATGAAAATCACGTGATTATCTGTACGGAGTGCGGCCGCGGATTTAATATCGCACAGCACTCGTTCGATTCAAACGGCAAGTGCGTATGCGGATACTTCGAGCACGAGCACCAGTTCGACGGATGGGAATACGACGACGTAAGCCACTACCATATCTGCTCGGTCTGCGGTCTGAAGTTGGATTCGGGAACGCACTCTCTCAATAGGAGCAACTGCGTTTGCACGGTCTGCGGAACAGCGCACCACAATACAAATGATTACTACTCCTATAACGATGAAGGTCACTACAAGTATTGCAATAGATGCCGTCAGAACGTCGACGTCGAAGAGCATACATATACCGAGAACAGAACAAGCTATGGCAGCTATGACGAGACCGGCCACTATATTCGTTGCGACAAGTGCGGGTATGTGGACCAATCAAAGGTCCTACCTCACACCTACGAAAAACAGAATTACACCTATAATGACGACGGTCACGCTGCTCTCTGCGACAGCTGCGGATACGTCAACGGAGAATACAAGGCTCATACGTATGAATTAAAAATAGTTGCCAGTTCATACAATAGTACCTCCAAGGGCCACTACTATCAGTGCGATACCTGCTATTACACCAACAGGGATATGGATCCGATTCCGCATACCTATAACAATAAAGACAGTTCTTTTAGCCGCTATACCGAAGAGGGGCACTACGCCAGATGCGACGACTGCGGATATTCCGACGACAGCTCGCCTATAATACCGCACTCTTACAGCAACGGAAATTATATGTACGACGAAACAGGGCACTGGCTACTCTGCGACAACTGCTACTACGAGGATAAGACTCAGACTCATGAGCACACATACGATCAAAAGATCGTATCTACCTCTACCGACGGCTATACATCCGAGGGTCACTATTACAGGTGCGATACATGCTACTATAGCAACAAGGATATGGAGCCGATTCCGCACACCTATAACAACGGATACAGTTCTAATAACGTATATAACGACGTGGGTCACTTCCCGAGGTGCGACAGCTGTCTCTACGCCGATACGTCCGCAGAGCCGATAGCTCACACTTTCAGCTTAAACAGATACGGCTACGACAGCACAGGCCACTATATTACCTGCGACCGGTGCGACTACAAACACAGCGAATCGGAAGCTCATACATTCGATCAAAAGATAATATATCAGTATTCTTTCAACGCCCAAGGGCACTTCTACCGCTGCGACAAATGTAACTATTACGTCTATAACAGCAATCCTATCCCTCACACCTACGAAAAAGGACGTATAGGTTCCGCAGGCGCAAACGGGCACGCGCCTATGTGCGACGACTGTAACTATGTCGATACGTCGGATCCGAGTAAGATAGTCGCTCACGTCTATGACAGCAAAACGGTAAACCGCTACAGCTATACCAAAGAGGGTCACTATCTCACCTGCGATATTTGCGGATATTACGACCGCGAACACCCGATAGCTCACACCTATGAAAATGGCTATGTAGGATGGGTCGACGCGGACGGGCATAAAGCAATGTGCGACAGCTGCAATTATATCGATCCCGACAGCAAGTCAGAACCGCACACCTATAATAACGGCAGATACACATATGTCTACGATTCCGACGGGCACTATAAAGCCTGCGATAGCTGCGGAGGATATGACAGAACCGCTGCTCCCGAACCGCACGTTCCGGACAAGTCGATCCCTGCTTCCAATATGTACGGCCACGGATACGCGTGTGAGATCTGCGGAAGCGCCTGCGAGATAACTCCTCACGAGATTAAGCCGAAAAAGGATCTTTCAGGGCTTGTTCTTACGGACCTTTTGGATCTCACCGAGGATGAATTCCTTACAAAGATCAAGTCTACAGTAGGCGAAGAAAACGTGGAAGAGGTTGAAATGGAAGGCGCTCCCGCGAAGATGACATACTATCACATATACTTCCCCGTTGACGACTACTGCTCGGTATGTCACACTATGCTGAACTATTATTCCGCCATTTGCGCTACGGCTGCAGTGTACGACGGCAAGCTTGCAAATATCAACTTCAGCGCCTATTCAAACTTCCTCGTCACCGGCGCTTTAAAGGCCGAACGCAACCTTCCCGTCTCAGTCAAGGTTTCCGATCTTATGAAGTTTAAAAACGGCGATAAGGTGACTTATAACGGCACGGAATACACGGTAACCGTATATACTATAGACCAGTCAAAAAATACGGATCTTGACGGCGCGAAGTACTACGAGTATACGTTTGCATGTCCCGACTACTCGGCCTCATACGCCTTCTCTAACTATACATCTGCATGGTGGACTTTCTCAGAGACGAATCAAATGTCTTACACTCTTATGCCTGATGAACCGCTCAAAGCCCAGATCGTTTATCTACAGAACGTCTACTCGGTAAAGAATATACCGGTGCAGTACATGCCCGGAGACGTGAACTCCGACGGAAAGCTTTCCTCTACTGACGCGGTGCTTATTCTTCGTCACCTTGCTAACTTCAAGGACGAACAGTTTAATATCAACGCCGCCGACGTGAACGGCGACGGCAGCATAAGCAGTCTTGACGCGGTGCTTATCTTAAGAAAGCTTGCGGGACTTGACTGACAGCTCGGAACTTAATTAAAATTACAGCCGGGGGCATATTTTTCCGGTATGTCCCCCGGCGAACGCCGAAACGCGCCGCGTATAATTTTATGCGCGGCGATTATTTAATTATTTGACTATTTTTAATTTTTAACATGATTATTTAAGAGGTTAGGATGAATAAGACCAAAGCGGGAGCGCCGTTTGCTCCCCTGCTTTTTATTTTCGCGGCTTCGCCGTTCTTGATCGGGCTGTACTACGAGTGGTCCTGCGCGATTATCTCCGTCGCGCTCTCGGTTTATTTAATATCCTGCAAAAGGGCTGCGGGGTATATCTTTATCCCTAAGTCTCCGGCTTTTTATGCCTGCGCGGTTGCGGAATGTTTCTTTATTTTAAGCCCTATCTGGGCCGTGGATAAGGGGATGAGCGCTTTCGGCGCGATCAAATTCCTGCCGCTTACGCTCTTTGTCATCGCTCTTTCTCAGATCGGAACAGATGAAAAGAAAAAGCTTGCGGAAACGGTCCCGATAACCGGAGCCGTCATGACGGTTACTTCGCTTGCTTTGAGCTTTCTTCCCGTGATAGGCGAATACTTCACTGTTCGCGGACGGCTCGCGGGGTTTATGCAGTACTCTAACACCTTCGCATGCTATCTGCTTACAGGGATAATTATAGCCGTAGGCTCGGGGTACACGTTCCGGAAAAAGATCGTTATTTTATCCGTTCTCATATTCGGAATAGCCGTCTCGGGTTCAAGAACGGTTTGGATAATTTCCGCGATTTTTCTTGCGATCTTCGTGATAAAATCCCGAAACAAGAAATTAAAGCTTTCTCTTTTAGGGATCTCCTGCGCGGCGCTTGTTTTGGCTTTGGGGTATATTCTCTTGGTCGGGATCTCGGATTTTACCGAAAGATTCTTAAGCTCCTCCACTTTCTTGGGGAGGCTTTTATACTACAAAGACTCGCTCCCCGTCATTTTCCATCACCCGTTCGGACTCGGATACACCGGTTATAAGTGGCTCCAGGGGAGCTTCCAGACCGGAGTTTATTCCGTAGTAGATATTCATAACGACTACCTTCAGCTTCTTTTGGACATAGGCTGGATACCCTTCACGGTCTCGGCTTGGGCGGGAGTCAAGGCGTTTTTGGCTCCGGGCAGGATATCGAAGCCCGCGGCTGCCGCCATCATGCTACACTGCCTTTTGGATTTCGATCTGCAGTTTGTTTCCATGGGATTTATACTGATCCTCATGCTCGACGGAGACGGCGGGGAAAAGATAAAGCTTCGCTCGGGCGGCGGGGTTATTTCCGCTGCGGCGATCATTTCCGCTGTCTCTTTATATTTCGGCGCGGCGGCAGGTGCATATTATCTTAAAAATTACGATCTCACGCTTAAGATCTATCCGTTTTACACTCAGGCTTATGTCGAAAAGCTTCCCGCGGCTCAGACTCCGGAGGAGATGGATAATTATGCCGACAAAATACTTGATCTTAACCGCTTCGTTTCGCTTGCGTACAGCGCTAAAGCGCGAAAGGCGTTCGGAGACGGCGATATTGAGAAGATGATCGAATACAAGAAAAAAGCTATCGGCTATGCGAAGTATTCGATTGAGGAGTACCGCGACTACAGGGAAATGCTTGAGATCGCCGAGGATCTTTATTCGCAGGCGGGTGATATGCAGAGCGCGGAGTTCTGCGCGGGGTGCATTGATGAGATCGAGGGGATGCTTGAGGACGTCAGGGAGGGAACGTCGTGGCTTGGGTGGAGGATTGACGATAAGCCGGTTTTTGACGACGGGGGTGAAGAGTAGGAGGGGATGGGACAAGGCGGCGGGATGAGCGGGAGATGGTTGGGAAAACATTGCCGGTTTTGTTCCCGTTCGACTGTCCTCGACAAAAACGACAGTCTCGGTTGTCTCACGGACAAAACTCGGCAAGTTTGGCGGGCGCAGTCGGTAAAGATTCAGCAGTAAAGTAGCGAATCCCGCCGCCGCTTGCGCGCCCTTTTTCATAGCGATATGAAAGATAGTGGCGGAGATTTGCAGCTACGCTTAGTCAAGCCTTCTTATCATACGAAATGAAAATCAGAAACAGACAGCCGTCAGCTTAGATAGCCGGACTTCATTTCTGCACAGCGGTAAATTCATGAGAGATAAAAGCTTGCAATTATACTTTGCAGGCTTTTTTATTTTCCGAAACTGTTTGCAGCCGCAAAAATTTAATCCGTACTGCCCTGCTCCGGACGCTCGGCGCAATATGACCGCAGGTGCTGCTTTCGCTCCCAAAAACCTTTTATTTAGCCTTTCCCTTTCTGCTCCCACCCCCGGCGCGCTTCGCGCGCGACTCGCTGTCCTTCGTCCGGCGAGTCCGTCCGGCCGTTCGCGTGCTGCTTCCGACCTATCCCCCGCACGCCCAAGCAGATACATATCTCCCCTCCGTTCCCTCAAAACTTGTGCAGAATGCACAAAAAACAGGAAAAAACTTCTGTATTGCCTTTTGTGGGAAAATGTTATATAATTATATACAGCGTTGGGTTTTATTGTTTATTATTTAAACTCAATAAGTGAACTTCAGGCTGAGACGCTTGATATAATTATACCCCGATAGGAGAGATCAATTTGAAAAATTACGACAGCTCACACATCAAAAACATTGCTTTGGCAGGACATTCCGCCTCCGGCAAGACCTCAGTCGTCGAGGCGCTGTTATATAAGGCCGGCGCTACAGACCGTCTCGGAAAGACTCTCGACGGCAATACCGTATCCGACTATACCCCCATCGAGGTGCAGAAAAAGTGCTCGATCTATACCTCCCTTTCCTTCTATGAAAGAAACGGTATCAAGGTCAATATCCTCGATACCCCCGGTCTTTTCGACTACGCGAGCGGCCTTGTAGAGGGCGTTTTCGCTGCGGACTGTCTCCTTATAACCGTCTCCGCTAAGTCGGGTATCCACGTCGGGACCAAGAAGGCTTACGACGCGGCGGTAGAGCATAAGACTCCGCATATGTTCGTAGTCACCAAGATCGACGACGAGAACGCTAACTTCTCTAACGTTCTTACAAACCTTAAAACCGAATTCGGCTCCTCCGTCTGCCCGCTCGTCGCGCCGATAATCAAGGACAATAAAATCGTTTCCTACTATGATCTTTTAGCGGGAAAGAATTATAAATACGACGCTAAGGGCAACCGCGTAGACGCGGGCGAGCCCGATCCCACCTACCGCATAGACGGACTTATGGAAGCTATCGCCGAGGCTGTGGCCGAGACCGACGAGGAGCTTATGATGAAGTTTTTGGACGGCGAAGAGCTTACTCACGAGGAGCTTGTGAACGGCGTTCATAACGGCGTCATTAACGGCATGATCACGCCTGTCACCTGCATCTCCTCCGTAGACCTTGCCGGCGCGGATCTTTTGATGGATCAGATAGAAACGCTTCTCCCCTCCCCTCACGAAACCAAGGGCAAGCCCGCTAAGGACCAGAGCGGCGCGGACGTTCAGGTAGACTACGAGATGGACGGACCTATGTCCGCGTTCGTATTCAAGACCGTAGCTGACCCGTTCGTAGGCAAGATGTCGTTTATTAAAGTCATGAGCGGAAAGCTCGAAAGCGGCAAGGAGATTACTAACGCCACCACCGGCGGCACGGAAAAGGTCGGAAAGCTTCTTAATCTTATCGGCAAGAAGCAGATAGAAGTCCCTTTCGCAACGGCGGGAGATATCGTCGTCGCGACTAAGATGAGCGTGAACACCAACGATACTATCTGCGATCCGTCGCGCGTTATCGCATTTGATAAGCTTATATTCCCGCGCCCCTGCTATTCAGTATGCGTAAAGGCAAAATCCCAGGGCGACGAGCAGAAGATCTCCGGCGCTATGCAGAGGATCTTAGAAGAGGATCAGTCCCTCAGCTATCAGCAGGACGATACCACCTTCGAGCAGATTCTTTCGGGTCTTGGCGAGCAGCATATCGAATCCACGCTCTTCAAGCTTAAAACCGGCTTCGGCGTAGACGTTATCACCTCCACTCCGAAGGTATCCTATAAAGAAACCATCCGCAAGAAGTGCAAAGTCCAGGGCCGCCACAAGAAACAGTCAGGCGGTCACGGCCAGTACGGAGACGTATGGATCGAGTTCGAGCCCTGCGATTCCGACGAGCTGGTCTTTGAAGAGAACGTATTCGGCGGCGCGGTCCCGAGAAACTTCTTCCCCGCCGTTGAAAAGGGTCTTCAGGACTGCATGAAGAAGGGCGTTTTAGCGGGATTCCCCGTAGTAGGCGTAAAAGCTACGCTCGTAGACGGCTCCTATCACCCTGTAGACTCCTCGGAAATGTCGTTCAAGCTCGCCGCCGCCATCGCATTTAAAGAAGGCATGAAGCAGGCTCAACCGGTTCTTCTGGAACCTATAGACATGCTGACAGTCACCGTTCCGGACGCTAATACCGGAGACATGATGGGAGAGTTAAATAAGCGCCGCGGCAGAGTTTTAGGAATGAACCCCGCGAAGAAAAAGGGACTAACTACGATAGAAGCCGAGATCCCCGAGAGCGAAGTGCACGACTTTGCGATGCTTGTAAGGCAGATGACTCGCGGCGAGGGAGAATTCACGCTTGAAAAGCTCCGCTACGATCAGCTCCCGCAGATGCTTGTAGACGAGGTAATCGCAAACTACAAGACCGACGAAGAATAATCTCACAGTATCAATATATGCCCGCCCATCCCTTGATTTTTGGGGGATGGGCGGGAGCTTTTAGAGGACAGAAGACAGAGGTCAGAGGTCAGAATTTCAAGGTTTCGCCTGCGGCGAAGATTTATATATGGACAGGAATTACCGGAGGGAGGGGGCAGTGTTTACCGTTAAGAAGGCAGAAATCAGATCCCCATCCCATGCAACAGAAAAAAAGCAAGCCGTCTTTCAGGCTTGCTTTACTTTCAATCAATCCAATTCCTTGACTCCAGTATACAGCTCGTAATATCTTCCCTTCATCTCTAAGAGCTGCTCGTGGGTGCCGCGCTCGATTATCTCTCCGTGCTCGAGCACCATTATCGCGTTGGAATTTCTTACCGTTGAGAGCCTGTGCGCGATCACAAACGTCGTGCGGTTCTTCATAAGTCTGTCCATTCCGTGCTCAATGTGGCGCTCGGTTCTCGTATCTACCGAGGACGTCGCTTCGTCAAGAACAAGTATCGGAGCCTTTGATACGGCCGCTCTTGCGATATTAAGAAGCTGTCTCTGTCCCTGCGAGAGATTAGCTCCGTCGCCCTCCAAAACTGTATCGTAGCCGTGTTCGAGTCTCATTATAAAGCTGTGCGCGGAAGCGGTCTTCGCAGCCGCCACTATCTCCTCGTCGGTAGCGTCGGGTCTGCCGTAGCGGATATTGTCCTTTACGGTTCCGGTGAAGAGATGGGTATCCTGAAGGACCATCGCGATATTTTCTCTCAGATAATCACGCTGATAGTTTCTCACGTCTATACCGTCGATCAGGATCTCTCCCTGCTCTATGTCGTAGAATCTGTTGAGAAGATTTGTAATCGTGGTCTTTCCCGCGCCCGTAGATCCTACGAACGCAATCTTCTGACCGGCGTGGGCGTAGAGGTTGATATTCTTAAGAACTGTCTTGTCGGGAACGTATCCGAACGTGACGTTTTTAAGGACCACTTCGCCTTCGATGGGCTTTTTGGAAGCGTTAGGAAGATCCGGGGCTTCCGGAGGAGTATCCATGACCTCGAACACTCTTTCCGCTCCCGCAAGAGCCGCGAACAGAGTTGAAGTCTGCTGAGAGATCATATTTATAGGCATGGAGAACTGACGGGAATACTGCGAGAACATATGAAGTCCTCCGGGGGAAAGCTTCCCGAGGATTATCAGTATGCCGCCGATACCTATCGTCACTGCGTAGCTTATCTGGGAGGTATTGCCCATGATAGGACCCATAACGCCGCCCCAGAACTGAGCGCGGAACTGTTTTCCTCTCATGTCGTCGTTGAGACGATCGAATTCCTCTATGCAGGTAGCTTCGTGATTGAATACCTTGATAACCTTCTGGCCCGTAACCGTCTCCTCGGTGTAACCGTTCACAGCGCCGAGAGCGGCTTGCTGACCGCTGTAATACTTAGAGGACATCCTCGCTATCGCCCCGCCGCCGAGCGCGAATATAGGTATAAACACGACGGTTATAAGCGTAAGTATCCAGTTGGTAGTTATCATGAATATAAACGTTCCTAAAAGCTGCACCGAACCGGATATAAGGGACGTGAGCGAGTTATTTATCATAACGTCGATGTTATCTATATCGTTTGTGAATCTCGACATTATTTCTCCGGTGGGATTTTGGTCGAAGTATCTGACCGGAAGCCTTTGAAGCTTTGTGAACAGGTCGTTTCTGATGTTTTCGATAGACCCCTGCGAGATGGCGAGCATAAGTCTTGCCTGCAGATAAGTCGTCACGATATTAAGTCCGTAGATGATCATTATGATCGAGCCGACGGTTATAATAAAGGAAATAACGTCGCTCTTCGCCATAGAAGCCGTGACCGGGGATGAGAATTTCGCGATTATCCCATCGACTATCCTCTCCGGCGCGGACATATTTACCTCGGTCCCCGTGACGAAGATATAGAGTCTGTTGATTACCGGCGCGATCATATAAGACCCAAGCAGCGTGGTGAGCGTCGAGACGAGCATGCATACGAGCACCGCTATAAGTCTGAACTTAAACGGCGCGAGGTAGCTCAGCATTCTTCCTACCGTCTTCTTTGAGTTTTTCATCCTGCCGCCGCCCTGAATTCTCGGGCCGCCGGGACCTCCGCGCCTTTCGGCGTGGGCTTTTTTATTATACTGCTTCTGGAGCTGTTCAAGAGTTCTTGCCATTACTTCCCGGCCTCCTTTCTCTCGGAGTCGTTCTGAGAATAGTAGATCTCCTGATAGGTCTCGTTAGATTCAAGAAGCTGCTCGTGAGTGCCGAGACCCGCTATCTTTCCTTCGTTCATAACTACTATCATATCCGCGTCCTTGACGGAGCTTATTCTCTGAGCGATTATGATCTTAGTCGAGTCTGCGAGCTCGTTTCTGAAAGCTTCTCTTATCTGGGCTTCGGTGGCGGTATCGACGGCCGAGGTCGAGTCGTCAAGAATAAGGACCTTCGGCTTTTTAAGAAGCGCCCTTGCTATGCAGAGTCTTTGCTTCTGGCCGCCGGATACGTTGGTTCCGCCCTGGTCTATCATAGTTTCATAGCCGTCCTTGAAGGAGTCTATGAATTTATCCGCCTGAGCGCTCGAAGCCGCCATAGCTACTTCTTTATCGGTCGCGTTCTCGTCGCCCCATCTTAGGTTTTCTGAAATCGTCCCGGAGAAGAGGGTGTTATTCTGTAAAACCATTCCCACGCCTTCTCTTAAATTATAAAGGCTGTAGTCCCTGACGTTCACGCCGTCCACCAGAACCTCTCCCGAGTCGGTATCGTAAAGGCGGGAGATTAGAGAAACAAGAGTCGTCTTTCCGCAGCCCGTGGAGCCTACGATTCCTACGATCGACTTTGCGGGTATCTTAAGGCTTATATTGTCAAGAACCGGGTCTTCGGAATTCTTATAGTATCTGAAGGTCACGTTTTTGAATTCTATTTCTCCGTTTTTGACGGTGAGATCCTTTCTTGAAGCGTCCTCGTCGGAGATGTCCGGAACTTCGTCCAAAACCTCCGCAATTCTCTTAGCCGAAGCCAGAGAACGCGAAGCTATCATGAAGAGCATCGATACCATCATAAGAGAAGAGAGGATCTGAGTGGCGTAGGAGATGAACTGCGAGAGATCTCCGACGTCCATACCGAAGTCCAGAACAATATTGCCGCCCATGAGAAGTATCGCGATTATCGTGGCGTTCATGACAAGAGTCATTATCGGGTTCATGAAAATAACTATCTTCATAGCCCTCATCGCGGTATTCTTAAGGTCGGAGTTGGTATCCATGAACTTTTCGACCTCGTATTCTTCGCGGGTAAAGGACTTGACGACCCTGACGTTTGTGACGTTTTCCTGTACTCTTGAGTTAAGTCCGTCTATTTTCTGCTGTACTCTTGAGAATTTTGAATAGCCCTTGGCTATGATAAGAGCGATACCGCCTACGAGGACAGGCACCGCTACCGCGAAGATAGCCGAAAGAGTAGGCTGGAGCGTCACCGCCATGATAAGCGCCGCCACGAGCATACCCGGAGAGCGTATCGCCATCCTTAAAAGCATGTTTATGAAGTTCTGAAGCTGAGTAACGTCGTTTGTCATTCTCGTTACAAGAGAGCCCGTGGAGAACTTATCTATATTCGCAAACGAAAAGCTCTGAACGCGGGTGAAGATATCTCTTCTTAAATCTCCCGCGAAATTTATAGCCGCCTTGGCGCCGAAGTACGCTCCTCCTACGCCGCCCGCCATCATAAGAACAGCCATCCCTATCATTCCGAACATGACTCCCATGCTCACGCCGACGGTAAGGGTGCCTTTTTCGGAGCTTGTGATGATATATCCGAGAAGCTTCGGCATTACCACTTCGCCTACTACCTCTACTATCATACATATAGGCCCTAAGATGAAAAACGGCAGGTAGGGCTTTATGTATTTAAACCAGTTGTGTTTTACCAAACTAAACATTCTCTCCTTTCAAGCCGAAAGGCGCCCTGAGCGGGTGCCTTTCAGATTATATTCCTTGATATATAAGGGTTATATTTTACTCAGTCCGCTTTTTTGGGCGCGGCGTTTTCGCTTACCTTCTTAAGAGTCGCGCTCATAGCTTCGATCTCCTCGTCGGTAATGCCGTTGAAGAAGTCTTCGTCCAGCTCGTCAAGAAGACGTCTTGAAGCCTTGAGAAGAGCCGATCCCTTATCGGTGATGGTAACGTGGTTCATTCTCGCGTCGTCGAACGACTGAGTCTTGGTGATAAGACCGGCGTTTTCAAGCTTCGTCAGCGTCACTGCCACCGCAGCGGAGGATATGTCGAGCTGCTGGGCGATATCCCGCTGACAAAGGCTTTTATTAGCGGCGATTATTGCTAACGTATGGTGCTGGCTTCCGTGAATGCCGAGACTCGCGATCTTATCTTCCATCCGGCTTCTGTGAAGACGGTTCGTGTAAAGAAACAAGTGCATAAGCTCCGCGATCTTTTTTTGTCTGGCTGTCTCTTTTTTCATGGCAGTTACTTCCTTTCACTCAAAATTTATCAGGTTTTGCTCATGTGACAATATAGTTAGCGTATTAACTATTTGCGCTTTTATTTTAATACAACTTTATATCTTTGTCAAGTGTTAAAACAGTAAAAATTTTTGTTAATTTAACAGGCTTAATTGTGCAGGATTGCTAATAGGGGTTAGAGAATAGTGGTTAGTAGTTAGTTGAGGAGTCGCCTTCGGCGACGGATTTTACACGCAAATCAATTTTTCCCCACCCCTCAAAATAGCCGAATTATCGATCAAGTACTCTAACATAATCCCCGAAATAGATTCTTTAGAGTTTGCTCTTGACTTATAAAGCTTTGTAAGGCTAATCGCAGCTTTGCGAAACATATTTAAATGCTGTTGGACGGCTTTGTCCTCCGCCCTGCGCCAGTCCTCTTCAAAATGGACGTCAAGCAGCCAATGCATCGATTCTGCCGACCACTCCTGACTTAGGAGATCTATGGGAGCGTCTAAATCGCCCGCATTATTCATTATTTTTAAAATCTTCGCCATAGGCGACGCCTTGAAGTTCTGACGTCTGCCTTCCGACTTCTGTATTCTTGATGTGGCCGCCTTGGCCACATCCGAGATCTATTCGCCGCTTGACTTTTTCATAAAAATGTTTTATACTTAAAAAAATAAATCCTACCAAAAAACACCACAAGCGAGGACCGAATATGAAAAAAACACTTAAAGTCTTAGCAGTTCTTACCGCCGCCGCGGCTCTTGCGGCAGGGTATATAGAATACGAAAACAACTTCACCGGCGTTACCGAATACCGTCTTTCGCCCGAAAATTCCGAGGGTCTTGACGGACTGAAGATCTGCCACCTATCGGATATCCATGTCAAGACCGGAGGAAAAAGCTATTCCCGACTTATAAGAAAAACCGCCGAGCTCGCACCGGATATTATACTTATCTCCGGGGACCTGATCGACTCACGGGTGAGCGATATCTCAGCGGCAGCGACTCTTTGCGAGACTCTTTGCGATATCGCTCCTGTGTATTACGTCACAGGAAACCACGAGGAACGTCTTCCTGCGGATCAGTATGTAAAAGCGGTAAAGGCGATTGAGGAGTCGGGCGTGCATGTTCTTAAGGACAGAGCGGAAAGCTTTGAATACCGCGGCAAAGAGATAAATATAATCGGCGTATTCGACAGGGACTATCCCGACTTCGAGCTCATAAAGAGCCTTGTCAAGCCCGGCGTGATGAACGTTCTTATCTCGCACCGTCCGCAGTTTGCAAGCGAGTACTCCGAATCGGGTATAGATATAGCGTTTTGCGGCCACGCTCACGGAGGACAGGTCAGGATCCCGTTTGCAGGCGGTCTTATCGCTCCCGACCAGTTCTTCTTCCCGGAGTATTATCAGGGGGCGAATAAAATAGGCGACTGTATCACGGTTATTTCAAGGGGGATAGGAAACAGCATCATCCCGGCTCGGATAAATAACCGCTCCGAGATAGTTGCGGTGCGGATAGTTGTTAGTTGTTAGTAATTAGTTATTAGTCGAGGTATTTTTATGTATCGGATCTTTTGTTCCACAGGCGCGCTTATCGGGCGGGCTAACGGCAGGGATTTCACCAAGATTGAAGCGCTCGTTCCGCAGATCGAATGCGACGGGTTTGAGCTTATGTTCTACAGCGACTGGTATGAAAAAGCTGCGCGTCTGAGCGGGTTCGTATCGTCGCTCGGGAGGGATTTCCCGGTGCTTCACTGCGATAAAACCATAGGCGAAAAGCTTGCGGAGGAAAAATTTTCGGAAGCTTATTCGCTCTTTGATATCAACTGCCGGACGGCTTCGGATATCGGCGCCAAGACTCTCGTTCTGCATCTCTGGAACGGCGTAGTCTCCGACTCGAATATAAACGCAAATTTCTCCGCGTATCCCGATCTTGAAGCCATAGCGCAGAGCTACGGGCTTACGCTCACCGCGGAAAACGTCCTCGCTCACTTCAGGACTCCTCTCACGCTTATCAAAATGCTCGGTGAAAGCTGTCCGGGGGCGAAATTTACATACGATACCAAGATGGCGGACTTTGACGACGAGAACTCCGCGGCGTTTGAGGAGGAAAATATCGGTATCTGGAAAAACGTCGCGCATATGCATATAAACGACCGCGCGGGAGCTTATCACGACTGGGGAGCGATAAAGGCGCTTCACATCGGCGAAGGGAATATCGACTTCGACGGCTTTTTTAAAAAGCTCTCGGGAGTCGGATATATGGGAGATTTCACCGTAGAATCGGGCTGTCTTGAGCCTGACGGAAGAGTTAGGACCGATAAGATGAACCGAAGCATAAAAGCCGTGGGGGAGCTTTTGCGGAAATATCTGTGAGATTTTTGGGATGAAAGAGGGAAAAAGAATGCAAAGAACTAAAGTAATAAATTTAATGAGAAAGCTGCTTGCGATCGCGCTTAGCATTTTACTCTTATCTTCATGCGAAAAAGCTGAGACTGAAGATTCTGCCGTCAGTAGCGCCGATGAAGTGACGGAACCCGTCAACGCGGAAGCCCAGTCGGAAATAATCTACTGGCAGAGAAGCGATACCGCAACGAATTGCAGTATGATATCCGAAAATATTTATTCAACGGAAAATGAATTCTATATAATTGACAAAGCCGCAGAGCAGCTATTACAGACCTCCGAGGTTTTGGATTTATCCGGTGAAGCCGTCGAAGCCAATGTTTTAAGGGACGAGAGCGGCGAGCTTAGGCATATCGTCTTCAGCGGCGCAAACAGAGAAGCCGTTTGGATTCGGGACAACAAAGCTTTTATCGTCGATTATTATTCAAATCAGATTTTTATGTTCGACGCGGCTGCAAATTCCGTTACGCCGGTTTTGTCTGACAAGGCGTACGGTTTTAGCCGGGATGAATATGAGCCCCTTGCCGGAAAGTACGATACGGTTTCCTGGTTTTTAGTCCCCGCCGTCAACGGCAAGGGAGACAGGATCGTATATTGGTCAAACAAGTATGCGGATAACGGCGTTATGAGCCTTAACCCCGGCCTATGGATCGCAGACCTGCAAGCCGGCAGCGAATACAGATTGAATCTTGGAGAGCTTGTTCCTGCGGTTGGTCATGTTGGCTGGATTGACGGTGAAACGGTCATGTTTGAAGCCGAGGACGGAAGGTATTATAAGATGAATATTGCTTCTGATGAGATCGAAGCCCTGGATCTTCCCGACGGCGATACGGCTATATGCTTCAGCAACGGCTATGCGGTTTATAAGACTGATAACGCTCTTTATGTAAACGATTTAACAAAAAACGCCGTGACGAAGTATACGCTCACAGAGCAGGTAAGCTTTGACAGGGTGTTTGAAAGAAACGGAATCATTGCCTTCGGCAGCTTAAATGACGGAAGCGTTTGGACGGTCGATACCGAAACCGAGTCGCTTGACGTCCGCAAAGTCGATTTTGAGGAGAATCAGTTTGCTTTCCTGAAAGGCCGGTCGGAATCCGGATTGGTAATTGAAATTATGGACATGAGCGCGAATGAAACCGTTGAAATATGCGGTATGCGGGTTTGAGGGGTAGCTCCGGATGAAAAAGAGCAGGACCGAGACGGTCAGCGAGATAAATCGGGAATCGGAGGCGGAACAGTGGCTTCAAGTAAAGAATATTTAAATTTTATTTTAGGGCAGTTATCCGAATTGGATGAAATTACGTACCGGGCAATGATGGGAGAATATATCCTTTATTACCGCGGTAAAATCATAGGCGGGATCTATGACGACAGGCTGCTTGTAAAGCCGATAAAGGCTGCGATCGGCTATATGCCGGAAGCTCTGTATGAATTACCCTACGAGGGAGCGAAAGAAATGCTTCTTGTGGAAGAGGTTGACAGCAGAGAGTTTTTGACCGGTTTGTTTAACGCCATGTATGCGGAGCTGCCGCAGCCTAAGCCGAAAAAGAAGAAATAAGCGGTTTCGCGGTTATCTTCCAAACGGGGTTTCTGGATTATATATAAAATAGGCAGACGTCTTTCCCGTCTGCCCTTTTCTGTTTTATCCCCGTCTCCCGACTCCGCTGTAATCCCTCTACTTTGTGAGGTTATTCACCCAGCTTCTTCGCTTTACGAGAATAAACCCGATAACGCATCTCACCAGACCCGACATCTGTTCGCAGAGCATTATCAGCTCCACGGGCATCGACGGGACGAAATGCACGAGAACATAGACCAGCGGATAATTTATCGCCCAGATGGCGCCGCTGTCGAAGATGAAGGTTATAACCGTCTTGCCGCCGGATCTCAGAGTGAAATAACAGGCGTTTAAAAACGACTGTACAGGCATTCCCGCCGCCACCGCAAGTATGAGCTTTGCCGCAAGCTCTCTTATCTGCGGCTCGGTATTATAAAACTGCGGGAAAATGGGCGCGCAGAGCGCCATAACCGCGCCGGTGGCTATACCCGAAACTACCGAAATGAATAGAAGCTTCCGGTCTGTATCGACCGCTTCCTCGGTCTTTCCCGAGCCGAGCGACTGCCCGACTATAATCGATATCGCCGAGCCGAGCGACAGAAATACTACGTTGAAAAGATTCATCACCGTCACGCAGATATTATTCGCGCTCACGACTTCAAGACTTCTTGCGGCATAGCACTGCGTTACCGCCGCTATTCCGAAGCTCCAGAGCGCTTCGTTCATCAAAAGCGGAGTTCCCTTTTTAACGATCGCTTTCACGATATCGAGCGGGATCTTAGCGCTGCGGTAAAGTCCATTTGCGAACGGATTTTTTTCGGTATGTCTGTGAGTCCAGGCCGTGACGATTATAAGCTCCACATATCTTGAAACGACTGTAGCTATAGCCGCTCCGGCTGCTCCGAGCGCGGGCGCGCCGAGATGACCGAATATAAGAACCCAGTTCAGCGAAAGATTCACAAGCACAGCCGTTATCCCCGCCGCCATCGGTACTACCGTCTCGCCTGTTTCTCTTAAAGTCCCGGCGTAAGACTGAGTTATCGCAAACGGTATAAGCCCGAAGAGCATTACTTTAAGATATTCCGAACCGTGCCGAAGAGTCGCCGCAGGATCTCCTACCGTTGCGGTATCGGATATGTAGAGGGAAATCAGATTATCCCGGAACAGGCCGAATATAACTATCCCCGCAGCGGAGATAAGCATGCATACGATCAGCTTGAAGCGCATGGTATATCGCACGCCGTCCTGATCCGAAGAGCCGTGGAACTGTGCAGTGAAGATCCCCGCTCCGGATATCGCGCCGAATATCAGGATGTTGAATACGAAAACGAGCTGGTTTGCGATCGAAACTCCGGTCATGGGGTCGGTGCCGGTCTTTCCGACCATTATGTTGTCAAGAAGCCCGACAAAGGTCGTTATAGCGTTCTGGACGATTATGGGAAGAACGACCGAAGCAAGCATTTTATAAAACGCACGGTCCCCGAGGTATTTTGTTTTGAAATTCTTAAGCATAGAAACACCTTATAGTTGTTAGTAGTTAGTAATTAGTTGTTAGTTGTTAGCTGCGGACAGAAGCCGCGTTTTTATACTATAGCACATATTCATACATTTTGCAAGAGGAAATTCAAAATCAGACGCGGCCGCCTTGGCCACATCTCTTTCTGCCGGGAGCGTCTAAACCGCCCGGCATTATTCATTATTTTTAAAATCGTCGCCATAGGCGACGCCTTGAAGTTCTGATTTCTGACATCTGACCTCTGTCTTCTAACTGCATTTCGTGTTCGCGCCGCTTTATGTCCACAAAATATTGTATCTCCCCTCTTGACTTTATTCTTCGCTCGTTGTATAATATATCCCGTAAACAAGGAGGTCGGTTCTTTATGCAAATACACGGTTTTCAGAAAATGACTCTGCTCGACTACCCCGGAAAGGTCGCGGCTACCATATTCATCGCGGGCTGTAATCTTCGGTGCCCGTTCTGCCATAACGCAAGCTTGGTCACAAGGATAAATCTTGCGGATTATATACCGACGGAAGACGTTATCTCATACCTGAAAAAACGCAGGGGACTTCTGGACGGCGTTTGCGTTACGGGCGGCGAACCGCTTCTTACGGACGGCGTTTTCGAGCTTCTCAGCGAGATAAAATCCCTCGGATATTCCGTAAAGCTCGACTCTAACGGCACTTTTCCCGAAAAACTTCGGCGCGCAGTCTTCGGGGGGCTCTGCGATACCGTCGCTATGGATATTAAAAACTGCCCGGAAAAATATCCCGAGACGGTGGGTATCAAAGACTTCGATATCTCTCCGGTCCTTGAGAGCGTTGAGTTTTTGAAGTCGGGCGCTGTGGACTGCGAATTCCGTACCACCGTCATGCCGGAGCTTCATTCCGCGGAGGATATTGATAAGATAGGCCGCTGGCTCAGCGGCGCTGAAAGATACTATCTCCAGGCATTCAAGGACTCCGGAGATCTTATCCGCGGAGGGTTCTCCTCCCCCTCTCCCGACTTTATGAATATTTTACAAAAAACAGCGTTAAAATATATTCAAAAGGTAGAAGTTCGTGGAATTTAATGATTTGAACACAATATATTGTGTTTTGCCGCTTGACAATTAACAAAATATGCTGTATACTAATAAACAGCCGCCGAGATCGGCTTAAGATATCCGGCGAACAAATTTTAACGTAAAAATATAAAAAATTTAAAATTCAAAAAATAAAAAACAGGAGGAAGAAAAAAATGTACAACGTCATAAAACGCGACGGCAAGGTAGTTGATTTTAACATCTCAAAGATCTCAAACGCCATAATCGCCGCGTTCAACGCCTGCGAAAAGCAGTACAATCAGGATGTGATAGATTTTCTGGCCCTTAAGGTGACAGCGGACTTCGAGCCGAAGATCAAGGACGGAAAAGTAGCGGTCGAGGATATCCAGGACTCGGTCGAAAGCGTTCTTATAAAGGCCGGCTACGACTCGGTGGCTAAGGCTTATATCCTGTACAGAAAACAGCGCGAAAAGATAAGGAATCTTAACCAGACCGTCGTCAACTATAAGCAGATAGTGGACGACTATCTTCAGATAAACGACTGGCGCGTGAAGGAGAATTCCACCGTCACCTATTCGGTAGGAGGACTCATCCTCTCCAACTCCGGCGCTATAACCGCTAACTATTGGCTCTCAGAGATCTACGATCAGGAGATCGCAAACGCTCACCGCGACTGCGATATACATCTCCACGACCTCTCGATGCTCACCGGCTACTGCGCGGGATGGAGCTTAAAGCAGCTCATAAAAGAAGGTCTCGGCGGCATTCAGGGAAAGATCACCTCCTCCCCCGCGAGCCATCTCTCAACTCTTTGCAACCAGATGGTGAACTTCCTCGGGATCATGCAGAACGAATGGGCTGGCGCTCAGGCGTTTTCGAGCTTCGATACTTATTTAGCGCCGTTCGTAAAGGTCGATAATCTCTCCTACAAAGAGGTCAAGCAGTGCATCCAGAGCTTTGTATACGGCGTGAACACCCCGTCAAGATGGGGCACCCAGGCTCCGTTTTCAAATATCACGCTCGACTGGACCGTTCCGAACGATTTAGCGGATCTGCCCTGCATAGTCGGCGGCAAGGAGATGGACTTCTGCTATAAGGACTGCAAGCCCGAGATGGATATGGTAAACAAGGCCTTTATCGAGATAATGATAGAGGGCGACGCTAACGGAAGAGGTTTCCAGTATCCCATCCCGACATATTCCATAACCTCCGACTTCGACTGGTCCGAGACCGAAAACAACAAGCTTTTATTCGAGATGACGGCGAAGTACGGCACTCCTTACTTCTCTAACTATATAAACTCCGACATGGAGCCTTCGGACGTGAGAAGCATGTGCTGCCGCTTAAGACTCGACCTGAGAGAACTGAGAAAGAAATCCGGCGGCTTCTTCGGCTCCGGAGAATCGACCGGCTCTATCGGCGTAGTCACGATAAACATGCCGAGAATCGCTTATCTCTCAAAGAACGAAGAGGAATTCTATCAGAGACTCGATCACCTTATGGATCTCTCCGCTCGCTCCCTTAAGATAAAGAGAACCGTAATAACCAAGCTTTTGGACGCGGGGCTTTATCCCTACACCAAGAGATACCTCGGAAATCTTGACAACCATTTCTCTACCATCGGCCTTGTCGGAATGAACGAAGCATGTCTCAACGCTTGCTGGATAAGAGAGGATCTTACCAACGAAGCCGCGCAGAAATTCACCAAGGACGTTTTGAATCATATGCGCGAGAGACTCTCGGATTATCAGGAGCAGTACGGCGATCTTTACAATCTTGAAGCCACTCCCGCAGAATCCACCGCCTACAGGCTCGCTAAGCACGACGTGGAGAAATATCCCGACATCATCACCGCTTCTGACGGGACTCCTTACTACACCAACTCCTCTCACCTCCCCGTCGGTTATACCGAAGACATCTTCTCCGCTCTCGATATCCAGGACGATCTCCAGACTCTTTACACCTCGGGTACCGTTTTCCATGCGTTCCTCGGCGAAAAGCTTCCCGACTGGAAGAGCGCTGCAAATCTCGTCAGAAAGATCGCGGAAAATTATAAGCTTCCCTACTATACGCTCAGCCCGACATATTCCGTCTGCCGCAACCACGGCTATCTCACAGGCGAACAGCCCGTCTGCCCGCACTGCGGAGAAAAGACCGAGACATACAGCCGCATAACAGGCTACTACAGACCTATCCAGGCTTGGAACGACGGAAAGGCTCAGGAATTCAAAGAGAGAAAGACTTATAACATCGCAGCGTCGGTCTTAAGAAGAAACGGCGTTGAATCGAAGGTCGAGATGGGCGCGGAAGCTTCCTCCGATACCTCTCTTACTGACGGAGCATATCTCTTTACCACCGCGACCTGCCCGAACTGCAAGGTGATAAAGGGGATCTTAGACAAGCAGGGCTACAAGTACGAGACTCTTCTTGCAAACGAGAACCGCGAGCTCTGCGAAGCCTTCGACATAAGACAGGCCCCGACTCTTATCGTAGTCAAGAACGGAAGCTTTGAGAAATACGCGGGCGTTTCGGAGATTCGCAAGAACGTCGCCGCAAGCGCGTAAAAATTAAAAATAAATTATAAATAATAAATATGAAATACGATATAATTACCGTCGGCGCCGGCCCCGCAGGTCTTACTGCGGCGCTGTACGCCGTGCGGGCGGGTAAAACCGCTCTGATACTTGAAAAAGGAGCCTTCGGCGGTCAGATAACCTTTTCGCCGAAGGTGGAAAACATCCCCGGAACGGAAGAGATCTCGGGAAACGACTTCGCGGCGGCCCTGGTGGAGCAGGTCATGAACCAGGGAGCGGAGCTTGAACCTGCGGAGGTCTTAAGCGTAAAGATTGAGCCCGACGGCAGCAAGAGAGTTATATGCGACTGCGGGGAATATTTTTCGGACGCTGTAATTATCGCTTCGGGAGCGCGGCACAGGCTTCTCGGGCTTGAGAATGAAGAAGCTCTCATCGGCAGCGGGATATCCTTCTGCGCGGTATGCGACGGAGCGTTCTACAAAGGACGGACCGTAGGCGTAGTAGGCGGCGGGAATTCCGCTTTGCAGGAAGCAGCTCTTCTTGCCGACGTTGCGGATAAAGTGGTAATCATCCAGAATCTTGAATATCTGACCGGAGAAAAGACTCTTCAGGACAGGATACTTTCAAAGCCGAACGTCAGGATAATGACCGGCTGCACGGTGCAAAAGATCGTCGGCGAGAAAAAGCTTGAGGGCGTAAGCGTCATGAACGGAAAGACCGAGGAGACCGAATATATCCCGCTCGACGGGCTGTTCATAGCGATAGGTCTGATTCCCCAGAACGGGATATTTAAGGACATAATCGCGCTTGACGGCTTCGGATACGCGGACTCGGGCGAGGATTGCCTGACGAAGACTCCGGGGATATTCGTCGCTGGGGACTGCCGAAAAAAATCGGTTCGCCAGGTCGCGACGGCCTGCTCGGACGGAGCCGCGGCAGCGATAGCGGCATGCAGCTACGTCGATTCCCTGAGAGCGGTTTGATTATTCGGTTGTTTAATCATTGATGTTGATTGTAGATTTTGATTTATTGTTTTCATGGTTTTTTAATTTGCTTCTCACGTTCATTTACTATATTGGAAAAATCGCTTGCCTTCGGGCGGGTGGTTTTTCTTTTTGAGGGGCGGGGGCGATTTTGCTGTAAGTAACTGTGCCGCAACCGCAAGAATTTAAACCGCGCTGCGCTACGCCGCCCTTCGGCTTCCTGACTGTTTGCTTGTATCATCTAATTTCTAATTTCTACACGCAAATCAAATTTCCTCCGCCACCCTTAAAATAGCCGAATTATCGATCAAGTACTCTAACATAGTCCACGAAATAGATTCTTTCGAGTTGGTTTTTGATTTATAAAGTTTTATAAGGTTAATCGCAGCTTTGCAAACAAATATAAATGCTGTTGGACGGCTTTATCCTCCGCCCTGCGCCAGTCTTTTTCAAAATGAACGTCAAGCAGCCAATGCATCGATTCCACTGATCATTCCATTCTTGCATGATGGAGCAGTTCGTTTGCTGTGAGGGGCCGGCTTGAAATGTAATAATGCAACTCGTCAGACTTGGCCTTTTTGATTCAAATTCGTTGTGGATTGCGCCGATACAGCTTAGATTTTCCACTCTTTTTCTGCTATAGCCGGTCGATTTCAGTACAGACAAATGCGGTTCTTTTCTCGATTCTTCCGTAATTATTCTCGGTTTCACAAGGCATTGATTGAGCGTCTCGGTTTTGATTATTTTCAGCATACACAGAATCCGGTAATACAGGGCACATGAATGATTCCGAATTTTTCCTTCAAAAATCCGCTTATTCTGTCATTTGCAGCCCACTTGTGTATTTGTAAGACGTTTTTTAGTCCACGCATACTTCCGTGATCACGTCCTGTATCCTGCAAAAATAACCGTTGTATTCTTCCGATATTTCTACTTCTTCAAAGTATTCTGTTATTCCGTTGGGTGTCATGATTTTATTATATCATGGGCGTCAAGAGGGGAAAATTGATTTGCGCGTCCGCGGCCAATTTTTACTTGACATTTTTCTTTTCCCGTATTACAATAGTACTATATAAAAAATTACGGAGTTGACAAAATGTTGAAAAAATATTTTAAAAAAATAATACTTCTCACGCTCGCGGCTTCTATGCTCGCGGGCTGCGGGGAAAGCGCTTCACAGGCTCCGGACGGCGCGGGGCTTAAATTCGATACCCCGATATCCGGCTATACCGTATCTTCGGTCAGCGCCGAGGGGGAATTCTTTGAAAACGCTCTTGAAAAAGAGATAGAATATCTTCTGTCTCTCGATCCCGACAGGCTTTTGGTGAACTTCAGAAGAAACGCAAGCATTCCAACCGACCTCCAGCCCTACGGCGGATGGGAGAATACCCTTATCGGCGGGCATACTATGGGGCACTACCTCACGGCGCTCTCTCAGGCTTATGTGAACGCCACCGCGTCTTCTTCGGATAAAAAGAAGATCTATGAACGCATAACCGCTCTCGTGGACGGCCTTGCGGAATGCCAAAGCAAGAATAAGGACGGTTTTCTGTGGGGATCGACCATTCTCAGCTTTAATAATTACGAGATACAGTTCGACAACGTCGAGAAGGGCAAATCCGATATCTTCAACGAAGCCTGGGTGCCGTGGTATACCATGCATAAGATCCTGGAGGGACTTATAAGCGTCTACGCCGAGACCGGTTATCAGCCTGCGCTCGACGTAGCTTCAAAATTGGGCGATTGGGTATGCAAACGTACCGGCAGGTGGAACGATAAGACCAGAAATACCGTCTTAAGCATAGAGTACGGCGGGATGAACGACGCTATGTACGACCTTTACGCGCTGACCGGAGAGAAGAAATACGCCGAAGCCGCGCACGCTTTCGACGAGGACGCGCTGTTTGAGAGGATACGCTCCGGGAATAAAAACGTTCTTAATAATCTTCACGCAAATACCACGATCCCGAAGGTGATAGGAGCGATGAAGCGCCGGCTCGTGCTTGGGGATAAGGCGGGGGACGAATATCTTGAGACCGCAGAGATCTTCTGGCAGACCGTAGTCGATCATCACACTTACGCCACCGGCGGCAATTCCGAGTGGGAGCACTTCGGAGAGGACGACGTGCTGAATCTTGAGAGAACCAACTGCAACTGCGAGACCTGCAACGTATATAATATGCTCAAGCTGACTAAGTATCTCTTTGAAGCCACGGGGGATAAAAAATACGCCGACTACTATGAGAACGCGTTCATAAACCACATCATGGCTTCTCAGAATCCCGAAACGGGAATGACTACCTACTTCCAGGCGATGGCGACGGGTTATTTCAGAACCTATTCGACTCCCACCGACAGCTTCTGGTGCTGCACGGGAAGCGGCATGGAGAACATGACGAAGTTAGGAGACGGGATATACTTCAACCGCGACGGGGATATAATCGTGAATATGTATCTTCCGTCCGAGCTTAACGATCCCTCGCTCGGGCTTAAGATAACGCAGAATACCGATATCCCGGAAAGCGATACCGCGGTTTTAAAGATCGGCCTGAAGGATCCTGAGGAATTCGCGCTCAGACTTCGCATTCCAGACTGGGCGGCGGGGGATATGACTCTTAAGGTAAACGGCGAAGAGTTTGAATATACCGAGGACAACGGCTACGCGGTCGCAAAAAGAATGTGGGAAGACGGCGACAGCGTTGAAGTAGGGATCCCGCTCACTGTCAAGGCGCTTAATCTTCAGGACGGCATAAACACCGTATGCTTCAGATACGGACCGGTTCTTTTGGCGGCTAAGCTGACGGACGAAAACATGAGCACCACCTATACCGGCATGAGCGTAATTATCCCGGAAAATACCACCGTCCCGAGCGATATTATAACTCTGAATCCCGGGATCGCTCCTAAGGATATAAAAACCGAGCCGGAAAAGTATCTTATAAGAAACGGCGGCCTGAGCTTTGAATTCACCGCCGTCCCCGAACCGATGGAGTTCGTCCCGTACTACAGCCTTTATAACACCCGCTACGGAATATACTGGCGGCTCAAGGAAGCGGATTAAAAACGCCGCCGAGACTTTAAATTCCGGCAATAATTTACTTGGAAACTCTTACCGACTGTCAAGGAGAATATCTATGAAGAAGAAAACGGCAGCTTTTGTCGCGATCATGATTATACTTGCGACAATAACCGCGGTCTTAAGCGGCTGCGGAGAGAAAAAACAGGCCGGCAAACCCCGGAGCGAGCCTAAGGAGCTTATAACCGTTATCAAGAGCGAGAGCGGCAAAAAGACCGCCCAGGACGGAAAGAAAGTTTATCCTCTTGACGAGCTTACCACCTCGTCCCCCTCCGGGAAAATAACCGCAAGATTCTATGAGGACGACGGCGGCAGCATATATTACAGCGTTGAGAGCGGCCGCGACGGGATAGTCGAGATCTCAAAGTTAGGGCTTGCGGTATCGGGTTGCGACTTCTCATATGGGATAGAGGAGATCGCAGCCTTTGACCGCGCGGACGAGATAAACGAAAGCTACGAGACGGCGCTGACGGTCAGCTTGGATAAGTCGCTTAACGATCACTGCATGGAGCGGGAGATATTTATTAAAAAGAGCGGCGGGAGCTATACTTTAAAGATACGGCTCTACGACGACGGCTTCGCGTTCAGATACTCCGACGTAAGGGCGGGAGACGGCAAGAACGTTTATGTCACTTCCGAGCAGTCCGAGGTCAACTTTCCGAAAGGAACCGTTACATTCGCGGGCGGCTACAGCGCGACATATGAATTTGACTACGTTGAGAGAAAATACGACGAGCTGAAATCCCACGGAGGGATATTCAACACCCCTCTGACAGCCAATATCGGCGATCGGTGGGCTCTTGTCTCGGAAGCGGACGTTTACGCGGGCGATATAAGCTATGTGAAGAGCGTTCTTGAGACTGCGGGCGGCAGCGCTTCGCTTAAATTCGGATTCGGCTTCAAGAGGGATCCCTTCAACGAAGTGACCGACGATCTTTTAAGCCCGGGACATATAAGAATAACCGATTTCTCAACCGTAAACGGCTTTGAAACGCCCTGGCGCGCTATAATTATCTCGGACGATCTGAACGGGCTTCTTAATTCCGACATGATAGATTCTCTCTGTCCCGAAGCAGATGAAAAGCTTTACAAAAACACCGACTGGATAAAGCCGGGTAAGGTATCCTGGTCCTGGTGGTCGGGATGCGACCAGCACAACTACGACGTTCAGGTCGAGCATGTTGATTTCGCTTCAGAAAACGGCTGGGAATACTGCTGTCTCGACGCGGGATGGCCGGTTTTCGAGGACAGGATAAAGGAGCTTTGCGACTACGGAAGGAAAAAGGGCGTGGGGATAATCCTGTGGGTGAATTATCTTCACCTTAAGACTCCGGAAGAGATAGAGAAGACCTTCGCGCAGTGGGAAAAGTGGGGAGTAGCCGGCGTAAAGACAGACTACTTTGAAAGCGACGATACCGACGTTTTGGAGGTCATGAAAAACTGCGCAGAGATAGGAGCCGAGCACCGTCTTCTCATCTATTTCCACGGCTGCGTTCACCCCTGCGGCGAAACGAGGACGTATCCTAACATAATGACCTCGGAAGCGGTCTTGGGAGAGGAATTCAGAAAGTGGAGCGAGTCTCCGTCTCCTAAAAACTGCCTGATGTATCCGTTCACAAGAAACGTAGTCGGGTCTATGGACTACACTCCCGCCTGCATAGCTATCACGAAAACAGGCGAAACTCCCGGCTTCAGTCTTGCGAAAGCTATAGTATACGAGTCCGCGCTCCAGCACTTCGCAAGCTCTGCGTATGCGTTCCCGAGCTTTTTGGGGCTTCCGCTTTTAAATAAGATCCCCTGCGCATGGGACAGCTCGACGGTAATAGAGGGATATCCCGGAGACTATATCACATATTTAAGACAGTCGGGGGATGATTTTTATGTGGGCGCGATAAGTCTTAAGAAGCGTTCGACGGATATAAAGCTTGACTTTCTCGGGGACGGGAGCTACAACGCGTATATTTATTACGACTCGGACGGAAAGCTTGCACTTGAGACGAAAACGGTGACTTCAAAAGACAGCTTAAAGCTTGAAATGCCGAACACCGGCGGCGCTGCGGTCATGATAACGAAAGAAAAGGTCGATACCGAGGTCGAAGGCGCGATAGGCTCCGACAAGGAGGGTTATACCTACTACGAGTGCGAGGACGGAAAGCTCTCCGGCTCGGCGGTCGTTTCGGAAAGCTCGATGTGCTCCGGCGGCAAGAAGGCGGGATACCTCGGAAACGGAAGCTTTAACTCTGTCGAGATGACGGTTAATGTCCCGAAGGACGGGGAATATGAGGTTCTTATTTACTTCTGCTCCGGCGAGGAGCGGCAGCTCGACATAAGCGTGAACGGCGAAAGCTATAATCTTAAGAATCTTTCAAGCCCGGGGTTTGATATCCCCGCCGAGACGAAGGTAACGCTGAGACTTGAGAAGGGCGAGAACAAGATAAAGCTGACGTCAAATTCGGGATACGCTCCGGATCTGGATAGGATCGGGGTAAAGGATTAGGGGTTAAGAATTAAGGATTAAGGATTAAAGATCAGCGGCGGCAAATCCCGCCGCCGCTTTTTACTTATTACTCTTCTGTCTCTCTGATCTCTGAAAATCTGTCCTCTATTTCAGCCACCCCTCCGCAGCGAAAATAGCCAGCCATGTCAGCACCGTCGTCTGGATTACGACTATCGTAAGCAATATCCCCGAAACCGTGAACCAAAGCGCCGTGGGAAGTCCTTTGGAACGCTTCCTGAGCGCGTTTATAAGGCACCCGGTCCCGGAAGTAAGACAAAAAACAAAAGGCAAGGTCCAGACCGTAGGCGCGCTCGGAAAATAGAATCCGAGAGCGATAACCGCCGCCGCGACGATTGAAAGAAGAACGACCGCGACGATGAATTCACGCTGAGCGTTTTTCATAGCCGCAAGCTCAATAGCGTCGCTAACGGCCTTGTCCGCGGCCTTTTCCGTTTCGGAATCAAGATCGAGACGTTTAGAATGCATAAGCTCGACGACCGAAACGCCGAGCGCGTCCGCAAGAGGTTCAAGAAGAGTGATGTCAGGAAATCCCGAGCCGGTCTCCCAGCGACTTACGGCCTTGTTGGTGACGGAGAGTCTTTGAGCGAGCTGATTCTGAGTCAGACCGAGCTCGCGCCGCCTTTCGGCGACAAAGTTACCGAATTTTATTGAGTCCATGTCGTTATCCTCCGCAAAATTGATTTGCTTTCAGTATATCAACCTCGAACCCTTATGTCAAGAAAATCGCAGTCTATGAATCATAGACCCCTTTCCGTTTGCGTTTTGCTTAAATTATCCGCATATTGCGAAAAATAATTGTAAAATTCAACGGTTGACAAATACCTTTCTCTATATTATAATATTGTTGTCTTATTAAAAGCGATGACGAAGAAGGCAAAGGTTGCGTCCGTCCAGAGAGCCGATGGTTGGTGAAAATCGGCGGGACTCCTCCTGACGCCCCTCGCTTCCGAGCCGACTGTCTGAACCCGTTTTACGGTAAGTAGGACGATCCGTGACTGCCGCGTTAGCGCATAGGAATTGTTGGATTCCAAGAGAGGCGGATTTTTCCGCAATTTGAGTGGTACCGCGAGTGTAAAATATCTGCACCCGTCTCAAAGAAAAACCTTTGGGGCGGATTTTTTATACCTGCGCCGGGATTTTTCAAAGGGGCTTCAAAATTCCGAAAAAATACTTTTTATAACAGGAGAAGAACAAAAATGATGAACTTCAAGAAGTATTCGCCCGGCTATTATCTGCCGCCGGAAACGACCTACGACTGGGTTAAAAAGGAAAGGATCGAAAAAGCTCCGCAGTGGTGCTCGGTAGACCTTCGCGACGGAAATCAGTCCCTTGTGATCCCGATGAGCTTTGACCAGAAGCTTAAATTCTATAAGCTCCTCTTGCAGATAGGCTTCAAGGAGATCGAAGTCGGATTTCCCGCGGCTTCCGAAACCGAGTATGACTTCCTGCGCGCGCTTATCGAACAGGATCTTATCCCGAAGGACGTTACCGTTCAGGTCCTTACTCAGTGCCGCGAGCATATCATCAGAAAGACTTTTGAAGCCGTAAAGGGCGCGCCGTCCGCTATCGTTCACTTCTATAACTCCGTTAGCGTCGCTCAGCGCGAGCAGGTTTTCAGAAAATCAAAGGACGAGATAAAAAAGATCGCTACCGACGGCGCGGAGCTTGTTAAAAAGCTCGCCGCGGAGTATGACGGGAACTTCCGCTTTGAATATTCCCCCGAGAGCTTCACCGGAGCGGAACCCGAATATTCTCTGGAAGTATGCAACGCCGTGCTCGATATTTTGGAGCCGGGGCCGGATAATAACGTCATCATCAACCTCCCGGTGACGGTCGAAATGAGCCTTCCGCATATCTACGCTTCTCAGATCGAATACATGAGCAAAAATCTTAAATACCGCGAATACGTCACGCTTTCTCTTCACCCCCATAACGACCGCGGCACCGGAGTCGCCGATACCGAGCTTGCTCTCTTGGCGGGAGCCGACAGAGTCGAGGGCACCCTCTTCGGAAACGGCGAAAGAACGGGCAACGTCGATATAATCACGCTCGCTATGAATATGTATTCCCACGGCGTGGACCCGAAGCTTGATTTTTCGGATATGCCGGAGATAGCGAAGGTTTACGAGACCTGCACCGGCATGAGAGTCCACGAGCGCACCCCTTACGCGGGAGCTTTGGTATTCGCCGCGTTCTCGGGAAGCCATCAGGACGCTATAGCTAAGGGAATGAAGTGGCGCGAAGAGAAAAATCTCGAGCAGTGGACCACGCCTTATATCCCGATAGACCCGACGGATATAAACCGCACCTACGACGCGGACGTTATCAGGGTCAATTCTCAGAGCGGCAAGGGCGGCATAGGCTATCTTTTAGAGCATACCTACGGCTATAATCTCCCCCCGAAGATGCGCGAGCACTTCTCTTACATCTGCAAGGGAATTTCCGACCACGAGCACAGAGAGCTTAAACCGGATGAGATTCTTGAGATCTTCCGACGGAATTATTTCAGGATCGTCGAACCGGTCTGCATACAGAAAATGCAGTTCTCCGAACACCCGGACGGCGTAGACGCGGATATACTCTTCGACTATAACGGGAGCGAGATCAGAATATCCTCAAAGGGCAACGGCTCTATCGACGCGGTATCCAACGCCCTAAAATCCCTCACCGGCGACAGCTATACTCTTGAGGTATATACCGAGCACAGCCTTATGAATCAGGCGTCGCAGTCAGAAGCTATCGCTTACATAGGGATCCGCACCCCGAGCGGCGAGCTCTGCTGGGGAGCGGGATATCACACCGATATAATAAGAGCTTCCGCATACGCTCTTGTCAGCGCTTATAACAATTCCAAAAAATAATCAGAAATAAAGGAGCGAGTTAAAAAATGGGAATGACTATGACTCAGAAGATCCTTGCGGCGCACGCAGGTCTCGAATCCGTCAAGGCGGGACAGCTCATCTCCGCAAAGCTTGATCTCGTCTTGGGAAACGACATAACCACCCCCGTCGCGGTCAACGAGTTTAATAAAGCCGGATTCGACTGCGTATTCGATAAGGACAGAATAGCTATCGTTTTGGATCACTTCGTCCCGAACAAGGATATAAAAGCCGCGGAGCAGTCCAAACAGTGCCGCGAATTTGCCTGCGCGCACTGCGTGAGCCACTTCTACGACGTCGGAAAAATGGGTATCGAGCATGCGCTCTTGCCCGAACAGGGAGTCGTCACAGCCGGCGACTGCATAATAGGCGCAGACAGCCATACCTGCACCTACGGAGCTGTCGGAGCGTTCTCGACCGGAGTCGGCTCTACAGATATGGCGGCGGGAATGGCTACCGGTACCGCATGGTTCAAGGTCCCCGCGGCTATAAGATTCGAGCTTAAAAACAGCCTTCCGAAGTGCTGCTCCGGTAAGGACGTTATCTTAACTATTATCGGCATGATAGGCGTAGACGGCGCTCTTTATAAGAGCATGGAATTCACCGGAGACGGCGTTAAATCCCTTTCGATGGACGACAGGCTCTGCATATGCAACATGGCGATAGAAGCCGGAGCTAAAAACGGTATCTTCCCGGTAGACGACGTAACAAGAGCCTACCTGAGCGGCAGAACCGAGCGCGAGCCGGTAGAATTCAAGGCGGATCCCGACGCGGAGTACGAAAAAGTAGTGGAGATAGATCTTTCAAAGATCGTCCCCACCGTATCCTGCCCTCACCTGCCGGAGAATACAAAGCCCGCGAGCGAGCTTTCGGATATAAAGATAGATCAGGTCGTAATCGGAAGCTGCACCAACGGAAGAATTGAGGACATGGAAGCCTCGTATAAGATTCTTAACGGAAAAAAAGTCGCCGACGGAGTGAGGTGCATAATCATCCCCGCCACGATGGCTATCTATAAAGAATGCATAGAGCGCGGATATATCACCGCCTTCATAGACGCGGGAGCCGTGGTCTCCACGCCGACCTGCGGGCCCTGTCTCGGAGGATATATGGGGATCTTAGCCGAGGGCGAAAGATGTATCGCAACGACAAACAGAAACTTTGTCGGAAGAATGGGGCACGTTAAATCAGAGGTCTATCTCGCAAGCCCCGCCACCGCTGCAAGCTCGGCTCTTACCGGCTATATCACGGCGCCGAAGGAGGATTAAGATGAATACGCAAGGAAAAGTATTTAAATATCCCGACAACGTAGATACCGACGTTATAATCCCCGCTCGCTACCTGAACACCTCGGACGCTCAGGAGCTTTCAAAGCACTGCATGGAGGATATCGACTCGGAGTACGTCAAAAAAGTGAGCAAGGGCGACGTTATGGTCGCGGGCTGGAATTTCGGCTGCGGCTCGTCAAGAGAACACGCCCCGCTCGTTATCAAGACCTGCGGCACGGGCTGCGTGATCGCTAAGAGCTTCGCGAGGATCTTCTACAGAAACGCGATAAATATCGGTCTGCCGATTCTTGAATGCGAGACCGCCGCCGAGGAGATTAACGCCGGGGACGAGGTAAGCGTAGACTTCGATACCGGGATAATAAGCGATCTTACCACCGGAAAAACCTATAAGGCCGAGCCATTCCCGGAATTTATCCAGAACATAATCAAGGCCGGCGGGCTGTTGAAATCGCTTAAAAAATAAATAATAAAGGACGAGAGAGATATGAACAAGAAAATTGCCGTTATACGCGGCGACGGAATAGGTCCCGAGATCGTGAACGAAGCGATAAAGGTCCTTGATAAGGTCGCCGAAAAATTCGGTCACACTTTTGAATATATAAACGCCGACATGGGCGGCTGCGCTATCGATAAATACGGCGACCCGCTTCCTCAGCATGAGCTTGACAAGTGCCTTTCGGCCGACAGCGTTCTTTTGGGCGCGGTAGGCGGCCCGAAGTGGGATTCGGTTCCGGGAAACCTAAGACCCGAAAAGGGACTTTTAAGAATAAGAGCCGGGATGGGAGTATACTCTAACAACCGCCCCGCGAAGATCTGGCCGCAGCTTGCCTCCGCTTCGCCGCTGAAGCCGGAGATAGTTGAAAAGGGAATAGATTTCATAATCGTAAGAGAGCTTATCGGCGGCGTATACTTCGGTGAGCATAAGACCTACGAACAGGGCGGCGAAAAGGTCTCGGAGGACGTTATGAAGTACTCCGAATCGGAGATAGAAAGAATAGGAAGAATAGGCTTTGAGACTGCAAGAAAGAGAAGAAAGAAGCTCTGCTCGGTCGAAAAATCTAACGTTTTGGATACCTCGCGCCTTTGGAAGGCGGTTATCCACAGGCTCGCCGAGGAATATCCCGACGTTGAGCTTACGGATATGCTCGTAGATAACTGCGCCATGCAGATAGTCAAAAATCCCGCGCAGTTCGACGTTATCGTCACCGAGAATATGTTCGGGGATATACTCTCCGACGAAGCTTCGATGATAACGGGTTCCATAGGAATGATCCCGTCATCTTCCTTGGGAGCCGGCTCGAACGGCCTGTACGAGCCTATTCACGGCTCCGCTCCCGATATCGCGGGACAGGATAAGGCGAACCCGATAGGAACCGTTCTATCGGCTGCGATGATGCTGAGATTCAGCTTCGATATGCCCAAGGAAGCCGACAGCATTGAAGCCGCGGTAAATAAGGTCCTCTCAGACGGCTACAGAACCGGCGATATTATGCAGGAGGGCATGAAGCGGGTAGGCTGCGCGGAAATGGGAAGCCTTATCGCTCAGGCGATATAAAATAGATATAAAATATAAATATTTATTGTAAAAAGGGATTGATAAACTTGAAACTTTCAGGCGCAGACATAATCGTCCGCACTCTTATCGAACAGGGAGCAACGACTGTTTTCGGCTACCCGGGAGGACAGATAATTAACGTATACGATTCTCTGTATAAATACCGCGACGAGATTACTCATATCCTCACCGCTCACGAGCAGGGTGCGGCTCATGCCGCCGACGGATACGCAAGAGCTACCGGAAGACCCGGCGTTGTGATCGCCACCTCGGGACCCGGCGCTACAAATCTCGTCACCGGGATAGCTACTGCTTATCTTGACTCGGTGCCTATGGTCGCGATAACCGGAAACGTCCCGACTACTCAGCTCGGCACCGACTCCTTCCAGGAGATAGATATAACCGGTATTACGCTCCCTATAACCAAGCATAACTACGTCGTCGGCTCGGTCGAGGAGCTTGCGGATACCATAAGGGAAGCGTTCAGACTCGCTTCATCCGGAAGGCCCGGACCCGTTCTTATCGACGTTCCTAAGGATATCCAGGTGGCGCAGTGCGAATTCACCGAGCAGGAGCCTGTTATCCCGGAACCCGGTCAGGCCGCGAAGGAGATAAGAATACGCGACGCTGCGGAATGCATAAATATGTCCCAAAGACCGTTTATCTATTTCGGCGGCGGGATGATCACATCGGACGCAGAGGAAGAGCTTTTAAAGCTTGCGGAGATACTCGACGCGCCGATAGGATGTTCTCTGATGGGGCTCTCCGCGATCCCTACCGATCACCCGAGATTTTTGGGCATGCAGGGAATGCACGGTCACTACGCAAGCTCTATGGCCATGCACAAGGCCGACTGCATAATCGCGCTCGGAGTCAGATTCAACGACAGAGTTACCGGAAACCGTGCGAAATTCGCGACTCACGCTCAGATAGTTCACATCGACGTAGACGGCGCGGAGCTTGATAAGACGGTCTCGGCGGCGCATTCTATGCGCGGGGATCTTAAGCTTACGCTCGGGCGGCTCCTGCCGCTTCTGAATCAAAAAAAGCTCCCGGAATGGAGAAAAACGGTAGAAGGTCTCAAGGCCGAAGAGCGAAGGACCTCCGACTCGCGCCCGGGTCTTACTCCGAGATCGGCGATACTTGAACTTAATAAGTTTCTCGGCGAGAATACCGCGGTCGCTACCGACGTGGGACAGCATCAGATGTGGACGGCGCAGAATATCAGGCTTAAGACCAAGCGCCGCTTTATATCCTCGGGCGGTCTCGGAACCATGGGCTTCGGAATGGGAGCCGCGATGGGCGCGGCGATCGGTACTAACGAGCGCTCGGTCCTGGTGACGGGCGACGGCGGCTTCGGGATGTGCCTTAACGAGCTCGCGACTGCCGTGACTTATCGCATCCCGGTCGTGATACTTCTTATGAACAACGGCGTTTTAGGCATGGTTCGCCAGTGGCAGACTCTCTTTTTCCGGCGGCACTATTCAAACACCGTTCTTGACCGAAAGACCGATTTTGTCGCGCTTTCCAAGGCGTTCGGAGCAAACGGCGCGAGAGCTTCAAGTCTTGAAGAGCTTGACAAGGCGCTCGAGCTCGCGTTCAACTGCGACGGGCCGTTTGTCGTGGAGTGCATGATAGATAAGGACGAATTCGTTCTTCCCATGCTCCCTCCGGGCGGGTCGATGGACGATATAATTACAAAGGTTGGTGAGAGCGATGAATAACTTCACGATAGCGGTACTCGTAAGAAACCAGTTCGGCGTTCTGAACCGCGTAACGAGCATGTTCAGGCGCAGGCGTTTCAACATAAACTCCCTCACCGTCTCCGAGACCGAATCCCCGGGACTTTCAAGAATCACCGTCAGCTCCTCGGGACTCGAAACCGATAAAAAGCAGCTCATAAACCAGCTCTATAAGCTCCCCGACGTATGCTCGATAAAGGAGCTGAATATAACCGAATCGGTCGCATGTGAGCTTATGCTCATAAAGGTCAAAAACGATCCCGAGAGCCGCGCGGACGTGAGAGACGCAGCTTCGGCATTCGGCGCTAAGACGCTCGACTATACCCGTGAGAGCATTATCATGCGGCTTACCGGCACATCAAGAGAGCTTGACGCGTTTACCGATCTTATGCGCGACTTCACAATACTCGAGATCTGCCGCACGGGTATCGTTTCGCTCGAACGCGGAGCTACGACCATCTCAAAGATGGAAATTTAGATTTAAATTTAGATTTAATTTTAATTTCTTGATTTTTGGCAATATTTTACGCGAACAACGCGTGTAAGATAAACCGCAAAAAAACTTTAAAAGGAGACAAAAAATCATGAACAGAATTTTCTATCAGCAGGACTGCGACCTAACTAAGCTCGCGGGCAAGACCGTCGCCATCATCGGCTACGGCTCTCAAGGTCACGCTCACGCCCTTAACCTCAAGGACAGCGGCGTAAACGTTATCGTCGGACTCTACGAAGGCTCAAAGAGCTGGGCTAAGGCCGAGGCACAGGGTCTTAAGGTCATGACCTCCGCGGAAGCCGCAAAGGCTGCGGATATCATCATGATCCTCATCAACGACGAAAAGCAGGCGAAGCTCTATAAAGAATCCATCGAGCCGAACCTCACCGAGGGCAAGACCTTAGCGTTCGCTCACGGCTTCAACATCCACTTCGGCTGCATCAAGCCGCCTAAGAACGTAAACGTCATCATGATCGCTCCTAAGGGACCCGGTCACACCGTAAGAAGCGAATACCAGGCCGGCAAGGGCGTTCCCTGCCTTATCGCCGTCGAGCAGGACGCTACCGGCGA
>CANPYR010000015.1 GCA_947588805.1 uncultured Clostridia bacterium | reverse complement strand
TCGTGAGAAGTATCCAAAAGGCGAATTGCCTTTCGGACTGGTTGATTTCCTTTAATGCGGGTGGAATAGACACACCCTCTTTCAGCTCGGTCTTGACAACATCCTCGTTTAATGTTATAATCTTTTCAGACATGTTTCTTGCTTCCTTTCGAATGTTGGTGGTTACTTCATTCTACCAGAAGTGCGGGGACATGTCTATATTTTTGTCCCGATTTTCTTTTTGCGAAAGATAGTGTACCTTATCCGAACTTGCGACCGAAAAGCAAACTACTGCCGACGTTGAAAAGTGGATTGCCCTAATCAAGCAATACTCCGACCCCACGGAGCTGACTGCCGAAATGCTCAATAAGCTCATCGAAAAGATAGTCATACACGAAGCGACAAAAGATTCTGACGGCACCAGAACTCCAAAAATTGATTGAAACCCATATGCACGTCTTTAAGTTTGTTAAACGGCCGCTCCCCTTTTGACAGCCACTGCTGTCAAAACCTGATCGCCCGGGCGTACGCTAAAAGTAAAAATCAGTGGCAGAAAACTTTCGGTTCAGCCTGCGAAGCTTTATGACAGTAGAAAAGTAAAGTCAGAAGCAAAAGCCTTCGGGCGGCGGCGAGATTCGCGGGCTTGGGCGGGAAAACATTGCCGGTTTTGTTCCCGTTCGACCGCCCTCAAAACAAAGCGTTAAAACTTGCTTTTCGAACTTCGCGGTCATAAATGACCGACCAGAAGACAAGCTGATTTTGCAGCCAATCGACCGTCCGCAGGACGCTCTCTTGGGCTAAATCCCGCGTGTCCCGTCCTCAAAGAGTTTTAATCGCGTTGTTAAACGACCGCTTCGGTTGTCTCACGGACAAAGCCCGGCAAGTTTGGCGGGCGCAGTCGGTAGTGCTTCAGCAGTAAAGCAGCGAATCTCGCCGCCGCTAATGCAAGCCCGCGATCAGCACCGATGCAATTCCCACCCGCTTCCCCCATAGCTGCACGAACCTCCTCGCCCCGCCCATCCGCTCCAAGTAAAATTCTACCGCCCCGCCCATATCTACCCGTTTCTATCCTCTAACCCTCTAATCCTCTAACTTCTATTAGTTTCCGCTGTCTTTTTTTACCTATAAAAGTGTTATTTACGCATAAAAACCGTTAATTATGTCTATAACGCTTGACAAAATGAAATTAAAAGACTATAATATAAGAACGCAAAAATAAAATAATTTGCAAAGGAGAATTTACTTTGGCAAAGGCAGCTTTAACACAGAAAGAATTAAGAGAGAGACTGGTCAAGGCGCTGACGGATAAATTCGGAGTAACTCCCGATTCCGCTTCTGATCAGCAGTTCTATACCGCTCTTGCGTCGGTCGTAGTGCCGATACTTGTCGAAAAACGCCGCAATTTCACCAATAAAGTTCACAGCGAAGGCCGCAAGCAGGTCTATTATATCTCGATGGAATTTCTGATGGGCCGTTCGCTCAAGTCGAACCTCTTTAACCTCGGGCTCACCGATAACGCCGAAAAGGTACTTAAGGACTATGGCGTGACGCTCAATTCCCTTTATGAATGCGAGCCGGACGCAGGTCTCGGAAACGGCGGTCTCGGAAGACTTGCCGCATGCTATCTTGACGGCCTTGCGACCGACGGCTACCCCGCTACGGGATACTCCATTTTATATGAATACGGTATCTTCCGTCAGAAGCTCGAAGCCGGATGGCAGACAGAGCTTCCTGATAACTGGCTCCCCGGCGGTTCTGTATGGTTAGTGCCGCGCCCCGAACAGCAGATCGAAATTCATTTCGACGGCGAGCTCAGAGAATACTGGGATCAGCAGTATCACCACGTTACTCTTGATAACTATACCACAGTTTTGGCTATCCCTTACGACCTCTTCGTTTCGGGATACGACTCCGAGACCGTATCTAAATTAAGACTCTGGCAGGCTCAGAGCCCCTACTTCGATATGCGCCCCTTCGTAAGCCCCTCCGGCGGCTATGAGAACGCGTTCGATAAGTCGATTCAGGCTCAGGCTATCTCTAAGGTTCTCTATCCTAACGACAATCACCTTCAGGGCCAGTCTTTAAGACTCAGACAGCAGTACTTCATGTCCGCGGCTTCGGTCGGAGATATCGTAAACCATCATATGGCTACCTACGGCACGCTCGATAACCTTGCGGATAAGGTCGCTATCCAGATAAACGATACCCACCCGACTCTCGCCATTCCCGAGCTTATGAGAGTTTTGCTCGACGACTGCGGATATACCTGGGATAAGGCTTGGAATATCACCTCGCGGACCTTCGCGTATACTAACCACACCGTCATGGCCGAGGCTCTTGAAAAGTGGGATCAGAGCCTTTTGCAGGCTATCGTTCCGAGAATCTATTCAATTATCGTTGAGATCAATAACCGCTACTGCGGCGAGCTATGGGAATCCACCCACGACTCTAACCGCGTAAACAGAATGTCCATAATCCAGGGCGGCAAGGTTCATATGGCTAAGCTCTGCGTCTGCGCGGCGTTCAGGGTAAACGGCGTTTCGGAGATTCACTCCGACATAATCAAGAATTCCGTCTTCAAGGACGAGTATGAATTCATGCCGGAGAAATTCACCAACGTCACAAACGGCATCGCATACCGCAGGTGGCTCTGCCAGTCAAATAAGCCGCTTTGCAGCCTTCTTGACGAGACTATAGGAACAAGCTATAAGAAGGACGCTAAGAATCTTAAGAAATTCGCCGCGTTTAAGGACGACAAGGCGGTCCTCGAGAAGCTTGCGGACGTAAAGCTTCAGAATAAATCTGCATTTGCAAAGTATGTAAAGCAGCAAGCGAACGTAGTTATAGATCCCGAGACGATATTCGACGTACAGGTAAAGCGTCTTCACGAATATAAGAGACAGCACCTAAACGTTCTGAATATAGTCAGCGAGTATAACTATCTCTTACAGAACCCCAACGCCGATTTTACCCCGAAGACATATATCTTCGCCGCGAAGGCGGCTTCCGGGTACTATCTTGCGAAGCAGATAATAAAGCTCATCTGGAACCTCGGCGAAGAGATAAGAAAGAATCCGCAGGTAAGAAGCAAGCTTAACGTGGTGTTCATGGAGAACTATAACGTCTCGCTCTCCGAGATTCTGATGCCGGCTTCCGAGGTCTCCGAGCAGATCTCCCTTGCGGGGACAGAAGCTTCTGGCACGGGTAATATGAAGCTCATGCTGAACGGAGCCGTAACTCTCGGCACCCGCGACGGCGCGAATATAGAGATAGGAAACGCGGCCGGTCAGGATAATATCGTATTCTTCGGAATGACCGCCGAGGAGGTCGAGGAGCGCCGGCACGGATATAATCCGTCCTTCCTCTATAATACCGATCCGGTCATCAAGTCCGCGGTTGACAGAATAGCTCAGGGCTTCAACGGCAACAACTTCGACGACGTGGTAAACAGCCTTAAGTTCAGGGATCCGTATATGGTGCTCGCCGACTTCAGCGCCTACCGCGAAGCTCAGGCCGAGGTATCAAGACTCTATAACGATACGATGAAGTGGCAGTCCATGTCGCTTATGAATATCGCAAACTCCGGAATATTCTCCGCAGACAGAGCGGTTGCGGAATACGCTAAGAATATCTGGAAGCTTTGATAAATTAAATTTCGGCTTAAAAATGCTATGCTCCGGGAAGACCGAGAGGGGATAGTCCCTTTAGAGGTCTTCCCGGTTACGAATATCGCAGTGGAGTAGGCATGAGCGCCGGAAAAAAGAATGATTAAAAAATTTCAAAAACCTCTTGATTTTTCTTAAGAGATATGCTACAATACCTAATATAGATTTTTGTGCGTATTTTTTTTGGAGGAATTTTAAATGACAGCAGTAAACATCATCAGCGGAATCATTTTAGTTATAGCGAGCGTACTGATAATTCTGTTAGTGCTCTTCAGCGACACGCGCAACTCCGGGCTCAATTCTGCAATCGGAGGTTCTACCGACAGCTTCTTCGGCAAAAACGGAGGGAATACCCGCGAAGCGAAGATGGACAGAATAACTAAGATCTCGGTCATAGTTTTCTTTGTGGTAGCGCTTGTAGTAAACGTAGTTTCCGCATATCTCGGATAAGACCACGCCGTCCGGGGCGAACCTCGGGCGGCTGTTTTCCTTTTGGAGGAGAAATGAAAAAAACTCTGTTTGCAAGGATAGTTGTCTTTGCGCTTGTCGTCTTGATGCTCCTGAGTATAATAGGAGGGAGCATGTATTATATTCTGATGGGGTGAGCGAGCAATGGCGAATGTGCCGATAATCGGGAACGACTGGGACAAAATCATCGGCGGGGAATTCACAAAGCCGTATTATCAGCAGCTTCGCGCATTTCTGATAAAAGAATATTCGTCGTATAAGATCTATCCGGATATGTACGACGTCTATAACGCCCTGAGATTCACGCCTTACGGCTCCGTCAAGGCAGTTATCTTAGGGCAGGACCCGTATCACGAGCCGGGACAGGCTCACGGTCTGAGCTTTTCGGTGAGAGAGGGGACGGAGCTGCCGCCGTCTTTGAAGAACATATATAAAGAGATCGAAAACGATACGGGGATAGTGGAGCCGAACAAAGGGGACCTTACATCGTGGGCGAAGCAGGGCGTGCTTTTGATGAACACGGTGCTGACAGTAAGGCGGGGACAGGCGAATTCGCATAAAGGCATGGGGTGGGAGACGTTCACGGACGAAGTAATAAAGGCACTGAACAGGCGTGAAACGCCGATAGCGTTTATACTTTGGGGCGCGAACGCAAGGAGCAAGAAAGCGTTTATAACCAATCCTATACACGGGATCTTTGAGAGTTCGCACCCGAGCCCGTTGTCGGCGTACAGCGGATTTTTCGGATCGAGGGTATTTTCGCGGGTGAATAAGTTTTTGATAGAGAATGAGATCCCGCCGATAAACTGGAGGGTAGAATAGCGATCGGAGCGGGGGAGAGCGGAAGCAATAAAATTTCGCCGGCGCTATTAGAATACAGAAGTCATAGCGTCAGAAAACAGATCGTATCGCCTGATAAAATTTATAAATGCCATCTTTTAGGACGGCATTTTTCGTTATCTGTTGGTTTGAAGCTTTACAAGATACTTTTATCACAAATATATACTCGATATTTCAGACCTTGACGATTCTCAGAAAAAAGCTATGACCGAACTCGCTCAACTGTTTAAGGAATCAAATCTCAAAGCGTCAAAGCAATCCCCAAATATCTGATGAAAAAATTTTAAAAATTTCACAAAACCTATTGAAATTTCAGCTTAAATATTGTATACTATAAGAGAATGAAGTTCGGATCCATATTCTGTCTTCAATTCTCTAATCTAATTCCAAAGTGGAGGTATTTAAAATGGTAAACATTCCCGAAGTAAAGCTCGGCATAATCGCCGTGTCAAGAGACTGCTTCCCTATCGCACTCTCAACCGCCCGCCGCGAAGCTATTGTTAAAGCCTACGGCGATGGCATTTACAACTGCAAGATCACCGTGGAAAATGAAAAGGACGCTCTTAAGGCTGTCGAAGAGGTCAAGAACGCCGGTGTAAACGCGCTCGTCGTCTTCCTCGGAAACTTCGGCCCCGAGACTCCCGAGACTCTCATCTGCAAACACTTTGACGGTCCTGTGATGTATGTGGCGGCCGCAGAGGGCGACGGAGATATGATCAACGGCCGCGGCGACGCTTACTGCGGCATGCTCAACTGCTCCTATAACTTAGGTATGCGCCATCTTCAGGCATACATCCCCGAGTATCCCGTCGGCACCGCCGAGGAGTGCGCGGACATGATAAAGGAATTCGTTCCTATCGCAAGAGCCGTGATCGGCGTTAAGAATCTTAAGATAATCACCTTCGGTCCCCGTCCTCAGGACTTCTTCGCCTGCAACGCCCCTATCAAGGGACTTTACGAGCTTGGCGTAGAGATCGAGGAGAACTCCGAGCTTGATCTTCTTGTTTCCTATAAGGCCCACGCGGGCGATCCGAGAATCAAAGAAGTCTGCGAAGACATGGCTAAGGAAATGGGCGAAGGAAGATACTATCCCGAGCTCTTGGAGAGAATGGCTCAGTTCGAGCTCACTCTTCTTGACTGGGCCGAGGCTCATAAGGGCGCAAGAAAGTACGTCGCATTCGCCGACAAGTGCTGGCCCGCGTTCCCGGAGCAGTTCGGCTTTGAGCCCTGCTATGTAAACTCCCGCCTTGCGAGCCGCGGAATCCCCGTATCCTGCGAGGTAGATATCTACGGCGCGCTCTCCGAGTACATAGGCGCATGCATCACCGGCGACGCTGTAACGCTTCTTGATATCAACAACTCCGTTCCGAAGTATATCTACGACGAGGACATCAAGGGCAAATTCGACTACAAGCTCACCGATACCTTCATGGGCTTCCACTGCGGCAATACTCCGGAGTGCAAGATGTGCGACACCCGCGCGGTCAAGTACCAGCTCATCCAGCACAGGCTTCTTGAACCCGCCGGCTCCGAGCCCGACTTCACCAGAGGAACTCTTGAGGGCGATATCGCTCCTTCCGAGATCACCTTCTACAGACTCCAGTGCGATTCCGAGGGTAAGCTTCGCTCCTACATCGCAGAGGGCGAGGTTCTCCCTGTAGCCACCCGTTCCTTCGGCGGTATCGGTATCTTCGCGATCCCCGAGATGGGAAGATTCTACCGTCACGTTCTCATCAAGAAGAGATATCCTCACCACGGCGCGGTCGCGTTTGCGCACTGCGGCAAAGCGATGTTCGAAGTTCTTAAGTATCTCGGCGTAAAGGATATCGCATACAACCAGCCCGCCGGAGTTCTCTACAAGGGCGAGAATCCGTTTGCCTGATTTAGATACTGGTTTGGATGAATAAATAAATTTCCCTCCCCTGTTTCAGCACGGGGGAGGGGATTTTTATGTTATTTAGGCGTGATGCGGCGGGATTCGCTGCCTTTCTGCTGATCACTACCAATTGCGCCCATCCCGCTACCGTCAGAATTCAATCCCCCAACGTCCCTCATTATTTCTCTCCCTGCAATCCCTTTGTAACATGGATCCAGTCGAAGTCCGCATACCCGCCCGGATTCTCTGTCGAATAGCAGTAAAGCCCAGTCCTGTATCCCGTAAATAGTTCGAGACTGTATGTCATATTAAACGACTTTCCTATTTTCTCCCATTTCTCACCGTCAAGAGAATAATAGAATCTCGCCTGGTCCTTTGTTGAAATCGAGCCGTCCTCGGCTATTTCGGAGAAATTGTAATCGATCCTGAGATAAATTTCCGAGCCGGAGATCTCATCCTCTCTCACGGAGTAAAGCTCGCTTCCCCTATTTAAAGTCGCGAAGTACGCATACGCCTTCCCGTCTTCTCCTATCTTTACGCCGACTTCGCCCTCATACGCCTGGAACGCGGTTATTCCCGCTCTGTCGCCGGGGTTAAGTCCGGAAAAATCAAGCTTCACGGTGTGAGAGCATACCGGTCCCTCGGTGCGCTGCGTAAGAATGTTTCTTGCGTGGAAGAGGTCTTTTACTTTCGCAGAGGTCCTTATTCTCATGTACCCCGGGCGCTCCGAAAGACTCCAGTTAGCGTCGTCGGGATTGTGGTTCCACTCCCAGAGAAGGGAAAGATCTTCGCTGTCGAATTCGTCATCGGCCATGAAGCTGCTCTCCTGCCAGGACGTTTCGGGGGAATATACCGAAACCTCCTTGACCGCTTTGCCGTCTTTTCCCATCATCGGCCAGCCGTCCTTCCATTCCACGGGCTGGAGACAGGGGACTCGCCCCACGCTTCCGTGGTCCTGGAACAGAAGCGCATACCAGTCTCCCTCGGGAGTATCGACTATCCCGCCCTGCGCGACTCCGTTTCCGTAGTATCCCATCGAGTCGCAGAGAACTTTTTTGCCCTCGTACTGTCCGGTCAGCTCGTCGCACTTATAACAAAGCTCGCATCTTGCCACGCCCTCCTCGGCGGTGGCGTAGCTTATCATCAGAAGATAATACGTGCCGTTTATCTTATAGAAGTGGGAACCCTCCGCGCCGTCAAGTCCGTCCACTATCCCGGAATTTAAAAGCGGCTGGTCGATACCTCCGGGCTGCACGCCGGAAAGATCAGGCTTAAGCTCGGTTATCGTCACCCCGCCTACGCCGCCTATCACATATACCTTCCCGTCGTCGTCGAAGAAGAGCGAAGCGTCGTAAAATACTCTGTCAAGCTCTATCCTCTCCCACTCGCATTTTTCAATGTCGTCGGTGTGGAAGATATAGGTTTTGCCCTGATCGAGCGAGCAGAATAAAACATAGAAAACCCCGTCGTTATAGCGAATGGAGCTCGCCCACTGTCCCTTCGCGTACGCGTTATCCTCGCCGACGAGATTATATGTGTTGTTGTCCTCTAAGATATCGTATACATATCCCAAGATCTCCCAGTGAACGAGATCGTAAGAGCGCATGACCGGGCAGCCGGGCATGAAATACATAGTAGTCGATACCATATAGTACGCGTTATCTACTCTTATCACGTCTACGTCTGGGATATCGTCCCAGACTATAGGATTCTGAGCGGTGATAAGATGTTTGACGGTTCCGTCCTCAGAGGTCACGGTTTTTTGCGCGCAGGATGAAAATACCATCGCCGCGGCAAGAATCAGAGAAAGAAAGCCGAATTTTCCGAATTTAAAATTATTAAAGATTTTGATTTTCATAGTTCAGAGCTCCAAGTAAATATTATAGAAGATAAATCATTCCTGCGGCGGGGTATAGCTGTCAAGAAGCTGCTGTATAAAATCCGCTTCCTTTTTATTCTGGTCGAAGAAGCTTATCACCGCGTTCATAAAATCGTCGTCAAGCCGGTTCATTCTGTCATAATCCACCTCCGCGTAGTGTTCCTCGGCAACGTCCGCCGGAACCGCGCCGCCGTACTGATTTATAAGATCCGACTCCTGCTGAGTCACCCTCATTCTGTATTCGATAGCGTCGCTAGATAAAAACATCGTCGAATGATCGTTCTGCAAAAGCTTGTCGCAGGTAATAAATCTTGCGTTGGGGTTAGATACTTCGCCAAGGTGGGAATAGATCGACGAGAAGTTATAGCTTACAGTCCCGTCGTTGTCGCCGTGAAAGATCATTATCGGCGTATCGCTCGAGCTTATTTCTTTTGAAGCGGACATATTCGAGTAAGTCCCGAATTTAAAGAAATTATAGAGCGCTATGTAAGGCTTCGCGATCCTTCCGGATAAAAGTCCCAGGGAAGCGCGCGTCCATTCGTCCAAAACGTCGAGCGGGTTGTCGTATGAAGAAATAGATACCGCGGCTGTTATATAGTGATCGCTTCCGAGCATACACGCGGCGGCATATCCTCCGCTTGAAAAGCCGTAGAGATAGATGGAGGAATCCTTGAATTCCTCTTTGGATTCAACATAGTCGAGCAAAGCGTCCAGGTCGAGATATTCCTGAGTAAGGCCGACGATGGAATCCCCCTCGCTGCTCCAGGTCCCCGTCGGGTCGAAGGAGATAACTTTGTATCCCGCGTTCACAAATCTCATAGTTTCCGCGAGCATAGAGTCTGCGCCGTTTCTTATCCCGGGGCAGACTATTATAAGGCCGCCTTTGTTTTCCACGCCGTAGTAGTAGCAGTTTATATTATTCTTCCCTGATTCAAGAGCGAATTCCTCTCTCGGATAGTTCGGGGCGTAGTCCTCGTATTCAAGATACCCGGTTCTTGCAGGGCGGTCGGCCCTTGCAAAGAGCGAGTTCAGCTGCGGGAATATAAACGCGACCGCGACTGCGGAGAATATCAGCAGTACCGTTAAAACGGTCAGTAGCGCGATTATGATCTTTCTTGCGAGCGAGCGTGTCATTGTTTTTTATCCTCCAATCCTGTCGGCGCTTCGGTATTTTCGGCCTTTTCGGTATTTTCCGGAAGCGATTCTCCGGCCTTCCCTATATTCGTCCCCGCCTTTTCATAAAACGCGTCGTCCGTCGGCAGGTTCTTTACCCGAAGCTTTTCGTTTATCTGCTGATTCAAAAGATCGTACGCCACGGCGAAGAGCGGCACGCCGATTATCATTCCGACTATCCCGAACATCGAGCCGAAGATAATGATCGAGAAGAGCATCCAGAAGGGAGAAAGCCCTATCTTCGAGCCGAGTATCTTAGGACCTATGACGTTTCCGTCAAGCTGCTGCAGCAAAACGATGAAGAGCAAAAACCATATGACCTTCTTCGGCTCTGCGATAAGAACGAGGATCGCCCCCGGGACAGCTCCGATGAACGGGCCGAATATCGGGATTATATTCGTAATTCCGACTATAAGCGAAATGATCATCACATACGGCATATTCAGTATGAGCATACCTATGCAGCATAAAATCCCGATTATGATCGAATCTATGACCTTTCCGTAGATGAATTTCAAAAAAGCGCTGTTCGTATCGGAGATGAATTTGAAGAGCCAGAGATAGGTTTCCTCCCTGAAGCATGCGACCGTGAACTTTTTCGCCTGAGCCTTGAGGTTTTCCTTGCTCAGAAGGAAGTAGATGGCGATAATTATCCCGAAAACGAAATTCTTTACCGAGTTTGCAAAATCAAATACGCTTGTAAGGAGATTCTGAAGGTGAGGGACTATATTTGAAAGAAGCTGCTGGATAGTCGAACCGATATCGCTCAGCTCGTTTGAGACTATTCCCTGAATTGACGGGTTGTCCGCTAAGAGCTTTTCTATCCATCTCTGAACTCCGGGTATGAGATCGTATCGCAGGCCGTCGTATATTCCCGGGATGTTTGCAATTATTTCGGGTATTACGGTCAGGATTATAGCGGCTAAAACTGCGATGAATACGAGGGTGGCGAATACAACTCCGAGAGCCCTTGTAAGTCCCGGGCGCTTCTTTTTTTTGAATATGAACCTGTTTAAGAATTTCTCGGTAGACGTCATTATCGGGTTCATTATAAAAGCTATGACCGCTCCCCAGATTATCGGTTCAAATATCCCGATTATCACCGAAACGACCGATTTTACGGTATCCCAGCGAAAGAGCGCCAGAACGAGAAGAAGCGAGATGAGTATCGCCGCGATCACATATTTTAATATCAGATTATACTTTTTATCGGGAAAAAGTTTCATACCTTCCGCTCCTTATAAGTAAAGATATTTTTATTATACACCAAAGCGCTGAAAAAGTCCAGTAATTTTGAAAATTTGACGGAAAATTTTCGGAGGAAATTTAAATGCCGCGCTCTGAAAATATTTTAAGCCCGAGGGGATGAAAATGCGCTCCCGGGCTCGGCGGGCGTACCGAGTTTTTCATGCGCGTCCGTTTTGCGAATTCTTTTTGCAAACCCCTTGATTTTTTGGGGGAAATGTATTACAATAGCAATATATGAATTCTTTGAAAGGACGTATATTTATGAATCTTGTTTTAGTAGTAAACGCGGGAAGCTCTTCCTTGAAATATCAGCTTCTCAACATGGACGACGAGTCTGTTATCGCAAAGGGAAACTGCGACAGGATCGGGATCGACGGAAAGCTTTCCTATAAGGTCCCCTCGCGCGGCTATGCGGTCGACGAGGACTGCGTATTCCCGACTCACACCGAAGCCTTTGAAAAGCTTGTAGAGGTCCTCACGACCGGAGAGGGAAAGGTTATAGACTCCATGTCGGAGATCTCGGCGGTCGGTCACAGGATAGTTCAGGGCGCTGAGATATTTGACAAGGCCTGCCTTGTTACCGAGGAAATAATCGAGCAGATAGACGGTCTCTCCGAGCTCGCTCCCGTACACAATCACCCTCACGCTCTCGCGTTAAGGGCATGCACCAAGGTTCTCCCCAAGGGGACTCCGCAGGTAGTCGTATTCGATACCGCGTTCCACCAGACCATGCCTCCGAAGGCTTATCTCTTCGGACTTCCCTATGAGGACTACGAGAAGCTCCACGTAAGAAAATACGGCTTCCACGGAACCTCTCACCGCTTTGTTTCCAAGACTTTAGCGGAAGCCATGGGCAGGGATGTAAAGGATCTTAAGATAGTATCCTGCCACCTCGGAAACGGCTCCTCTATAACTGCGGTAGACGGAGGAAAATCGGTGGATACCTCTATGGGCTTCACTCCTCTTGACGGTATCATCATGGGCACCCGCTGCGGCGCGGTAGACCCCTCGGCAGTCACCTATGTAATGGAAAAGCACGGCTTTACTCCTCATGAAATGTCGCAGTACATGAATAAGAAGTCCGGCTTCCTCGGCCTTTCCGGAGTATCCTCCGACAACCGCGATATTCAGGAAGCGGTCTTAAAGGGAGATGAAAAGGCCGCGATAACGTCCGATATCCTGCAGTACCAGATCAAGAAATATATCGGAGCATACGCGGCGGCTATGAACGGTCTCGACGCGGTACTCTTTACGGGCGGCATCGGCGAAAACTCCTGGGAGGTAAGAGAAGCCGTCTGCGAGAACATGGAGTACTTCGGGATAAAGATCGACAGCGCCTTAAACCATGCCGCAAGGGGCAAGCTCGTAAAGCTCTCCACGCCCGATTCAAAGGTAGAGGTATGGGTAGTTCCCACGAACGAGGAGCTTCTTATCGCGCGCGATACCTTAGAGGTAATAGGAAAGTAATTCATATCCGGGCGGGGAGGACGATCCCTGCCCGGATAATAAGAAAATAACGTTTTTAATTTATGAAACCGTATCTGTTTTATCTTATTTACATCGCCTTAGTATCGCTGATAACGTTCGTCCTTTACGGAGCGGACAAGAGAAAATCGGTGAAGGGCGAGTGGCGAATAAGCGAGAAAACGCTTTTGGGAATGGGATTTATCGGCGGGGCCGCGGGAGCGGTCTTGGGGATGAAGACCTTTCATCACAAGACAAAGCATTGGTACTTCTGGGCGATAAATATCTTCTCGCTCGTTTTACATATCGCGGGCTTTATCGCCATAGCTTTTAAAATATAAAGAATAAATTATAAATTCTGAAAAGAAGGGATATGGGATATTATGCCGTATAGATTTAACGCTCCTGACGCGGCTGAGAAGTGCGTTTTATGGATCCGGGAGTGGTTTGAAAAAAACGGTCCGGGATGCAGCGCGGTGGTAGGAGTATCCGGCGGCAAGGACAGCTCGGTAGTCGCGGCGCTTTTGGCGAATGCTCTCGGCAAAGACCGTGTAATAGGAGTTATGATGCCGCAGGGCGAACAAGCGGATATCGGATTCTCAAAGAAGCTTATTGAACATCTTAAGATAAAGAGCATGACGGTGAACGTCGGCGAGACGGTCGAGGCGCTTAAGAGGGCATTTCCGTTTGAGCCGTCGGTGCAGACGCTTACGAACATTCCGCCAAGGATCAGGATGACGGTTCTTTACGCTGTCGCGCAGTCAAATAACGGCAGAGTCGCCAACACCTGCAATATGTCTGAGGACTGGGTGGGATATTCCACACGCTACGGAGATTCGGCGGGGGATTTTAGTCCGATATCCTGCTTTACCGTTCAGGAAGTAAAGGCGATAGGAAGATATCTTAAGCTTCCCGATGAGCTTGTGGATAAGCCGCCGCTCGACGGGCTTTGCGGAAAGACGGACGAGGATAATTTAGGCTTTAGCTATCTTACTCTTGACAGATACATCCGAGAGGGGATAGAGCCGGAGCCAGGAGTTAAGGCGAAGATTGACAGGCTTCATGCGGCAAATCTTTTTAAGCTTAAATATATGGATTGTTTTAAATATGAATAAATTTCTTTTCGAAGCGATGAGACAGTCTGCCCGGGACGTAGGCTGCGAGCCTTCCGACTTTATGAGCGATAAAAACACGGTTTTGCGGTCAAGACACGCAAATAATGCCAAGGCTATTTATCCTTCAGAGCCGGATTTTCTGCTGGTTCGATACGGCTGCTGTTCGGTCGTTTCGGTTAAAGACATAAAGTATCCGGAGGTCAGCGCATATTTTTCTGAGCATGAATATTTATGCCCGTGCGACCTTCCGACCCTCGGCTTTATTCCCATGCTCGAGACGGTATGGTTTCTGCCGGCAGATGATGATATAGATCCGCTTTCATGCCCTTATGAGATCAGGTTTCTGAAGCCGGAGGACTTTTCTGAGCTGTATCTTCCGGAGTGGTCGAACGCACTTTCAAAAAAGCGCCCGCACCTTGATAAAATGGCGGTAGGCGCATACGACGGGGAAAAGCTTATAGGACTTGCAGGCGCCTCTCAGGACGCGGAAAATATGCTGCAGATAGGCATAGACGTTCTTTCAGAGTATCGGCGCCGGGGTGTAGCCTCAGCTTTGACCTCAACTTTGGCACATGAAATTATAATCCGTGGACAGACCCCTTTTTACAGCTGCTGGTGGTTTAATGTCCCATCCTTAAAGAATGCTGTCCGCTCCGGATTTGTTCCGGCGTGGACCGAAATAGAGGCAAAACTTATCTGAACAGAAGAATGGAGGAACATTATATGTCAGACGAAATACATCTTGTAGACCTTTTATATCCGTCGGAGGAGAGCCGCAGAGCGCATCTTGAACGCGGCGCGGCGCTTTCAAAGCTCCCGCAGGACTACATCACCAACTTAGAGCTTGAACAGCTCTCGCGGCTTATATGCCCCGAGTATTCGCAGAACGCGATGAAGGTCTTTACTCAGCTGTCATGCGACCCCGAGACTTTAAATTACCGTCTCGACATTCTTGAGGACTTTTTAAGAGTTCCGTCGCTCGAAGCCGTTTTGTATGAAAACATCCACAGGCTCTATATAAACGAGCATATAAACGTCCAGAAGCTCGGGCTTGCCGACAGCTTCTATGCGCTCAATCAGCGGCTCGAATCGCTTAAGACGTTTATCGAATGCATTACCACCTGTCACGAGTTCATGCAGAAAAACAAGGATAAATTCAAGTCCGAAGCGCTTAAAGGTCTGGCCGAATATTTTTCCGCGGTATTTAATTCCGAGTACTTCGACGAGGTGAAACGCGAGACTGACGAATGCTTAAGGATCCTTGCAAAAGGCGTTAAGAGCGTGACGGTAGGCATCAACTTCGACGATATGATGAGACCCGTGGAAGCGATGCTTATATCCGTTTCTACGGATCCCATAAAGAAAAAAGGCCGTTTCGACTGGCTCTTTAACAGAGTCGGCGATTCGGGGAGGGCTATCGGAAAAACTCACAGTCTTTACAATGAAAACGGCGGCGTGAACGATATTGAAGCGCCATTATTCAGAGAGCTTAAAGAGGTAAACTCGGAATACATCAGCCATCTCGATACCGCTATACGCGCATACTTCAAAAAATCCACCGAGGACATTCTCACCTTTGAGAATCAGATGTCGTTCTACATCGGCGCGAAGAAGCTTGTAGAAGCGGTCCGCGCAAGGGGACTTGAGATGTGCAGACCGAAGTACCTGCCGATGGAGGAGAGGAAGATGAACGCGAAGGGGATCTTCGACCTTTCGTTCTACATCCAGATGGTAGGCTCCGATCCGATGGGATCTTTAAAAGACAAGATAATCACGAACGAGTGCAGATTCGACGACGACGGGCGGTTCTTTGTTCTGACAGGAGCGAATAACGGCGGCAAGACCACATACACAAGAGCCGTCGGCATAATTCAGGTATTCGCTCAGGCCGGGCTTTATGTTCCCTGCACCGATTGCGAAATTTCGCCCGTGGATTATATCTACACCCACTTTCCGAAGGAAGAGGAAGTCGGTCTCAACACATCTCGCTTCACTCAGGAATGCAAGCAGTTCAAGGAGACGGTTGATACCGCGACGCGACATTCGCTTCTTCTTCTCAACGAATCCATTCAGTCTACCACGCCTACCGAGTGCGTATATATCGCGACAGAGCTCACGAAAATATTCCGCTGCGTAGGAGTACGCGGGATATATGCAACGCATCTTTTAGAGCTTGCGAAGAGCCTTGGACGGCTTAACGAGGAGGTCGAGGGCGATACTAAGCTTGTAAGCATAGTTACCACCGTCGATACGACAGCCGACAACCGCAGGCTTTACAGGATAGTCCGCGACGAGCCGCAGGAATTCGGATACGCGAGGACGATTTATGAGAAGTTCGGCGTAAGCTTCGAGGAAGTTAAGAAGAGACAGAAGAATGCGTGAGGGATTTAGGGACGGGATAGAATAAAAAAGAGAGCAGGTTTCCTTGTGGAGCCTGCTCTTTTAGAGGTTAGAAGATAGAGGGATAGAGGTTAGAAGTGGGAAGCTATGGGGAGTCTGCTTATGAATTTTATTTTGTGCTTTGGAAAGGCGGGGAGGAATGTAGCTATAACTTTCTACTGAGAAATTTAATTTGCTGCGAAATGACGGTTGCGTCAGCGGCGGCGAGATTCGCTGCATATCTTCTGAATCACTACCGACTGCGCCCGCCAAACTTGCCGGGCTTTGTCCGTGAGACAACCGAGACTGTCGTTTAACAACGCGATTAAAACTCTTTGAGGACGAGCGGTCGGTCGTTTATGACCGCGAAGTCCGAAAAGCAAGTTTTAACGCTTTGTTTTTGAGGGCAGTCGAACGGGCACAAAACCGGCAATGTTTTCCCGCCCTCTCCCGCGAATCTCGCCGCCGCCCGAGGGTTTCTGCTCCTGAATATCATTTCGTTCTACACCCGGGCTGGTCAGGTTTTGACAGCAGAAGCTGTCAAAAGGGGAGACAGCCTGCGGCCTTTTGAGGAAAGGCCGGCGAAACCTTTTTAGTTCCCTCTCTCACCCGCCTTATCCTACATCCCTACCTCTGCATCGCCCCCAGAACCCCTTTCATCACTCTCATCGGCGGCTCTCCCTTCTGCACCCTGACGCTCAGAACCCCGTTCGCACCGTCGACCTTTATCCTGCCCTTATACTCCTTCGCTACGTTCATTATCCCCGGAAGATTCGCGCTCTCATTTCTGATAAAGAAATTGATGTATTCTCCTTTTTGCGATATCTCCCTCACACCGTTCTTTGAAGCCGAATTTCTTAAAAGCGCTACGTCTATAAGCCCCGTCACCGACTTCGGCGGCTCGCCGAAACGGTCTATAAGCTCGTCTATTACGTCCTCCGAATCCTCCGCGGTCTGGATCTGCGCTATCTTTCTGTATGCGTCTATCCTGAGCGGAAGATCCTCGATATAGTCCTCGGGAATATATGCGTTTATTGATATATCCACCAAACAGTCCTCCGGAGCCTTCGGCGGCGTTTCGCCCTTTTGCTCCGCTATCGCTTCGGTCAGGAGCCTGAGATACATGTCGTACCCGACCGCTTCCATATGCCCGTGCTGCTTAGCGGAGAGAATCGACCCCACGCCCCTTATCTCAAGATCTCTCATAGCGATCTTGAATCCCGAGCCGAACTGAGTCAGCTCGCGGATCGCTTCCAGCCTTTTCGCGGCGACTTCTGTAAGAACTCTCCCTCTTCTGAATGTGAAATAAGCGTACGCGCGCCTGTTAGAGCGCCCTACTCGCCCGCGGAGCTGATAAAGCTGAGAAAGCCCGAAACGGTCGGAATCCTCGATTATAAGCGTGTTTACGTTCGGAACGTCCACGCCGGTCTCGATTATAGTCGTGCAGACGAGGATATCTATCTCGCCCTCCAAAAGCTGTTTCCAGATATCGGAAAGCTTTTCCTCATCCATCTGTCCGTGGGCGATACCTATCCTCGCGTCCGGGAGAGCCTGCTGAAGCCTGTAGGCGCAGTTTTCGAGAGTTTCTATCCTGTTGTGGATGTAATATACCTGCCCGCCGCGCCTAAGCTCTTTTTGTATCGCTTGGATGATTATCCCTTGCTGGTGCTCCAAGACGTAGGTCTGGACCGGGTATCTGTCCTGCGGCGGCTCCTCGATAACCGACATATCCCTTATCCCCGACATAGCCATATTCAGGGTTCTGGGGATAGGAGTAGCGGAGAGCGTGAGGATATCCACCGACGGGTACTGCTCCTTGAGTTTTTCCTTGTGGGCGACTCCGAATCTCTGCTCCTCGTCGATTATTAAAAGCCCGAGATCTTTAAACTTTATATCGTTTTGCACAAGCCTGTGGGTGCCGATAACTATATCTATCTCGCCGCGTTCAAGCTTTTTAACGATCTCTTTTTGCTCCTTCTGAGTCCTGAATCTCGAAAGAAGCTCTATCGTAACCGGGAAATGTGCAAATCTTCTTAAAGCGGTCTGGTAGTGCTGCCAAGCTAAAACGGTTGTCGGAACCATTATCGCGCACTGCTTTGAATCCAAAACGCATTTCATCGCCGCGCGAAGAGCGACCTCGGTCTTACCGAAGCCTACGTCTCCGCAGAGGAGTCTGTCCATCGGGATCTTTCTCATCATATCGCTTTTTATCTCGTCGATAGAGCGAAGCTGATCTGCGGTCTCCTCGTATTCAAAACGCTCTTCAAATTCTGCCTGCCAGTCGTTATCCGGGGAGAATTCAAACCCCTTTGCGACCTGGCGCTTTGCATATAAAGCTATAAGCTCGTCGGCCATATCCTTGCAGGCTTTTTTGATCCTCGCCCTGGTTCTCGTCCATTCCTGAGTGCCGAGTTTAGAGAGCTTGACCGAATCGCTGTCGCCCGGAGCTATATATTTGGAGACGGTATCGAGCTGAGTCACAGGGACGTACAGAACATCCGCGCCGGCGTACTGGACGGTAATATAGTCCTTGATAACGCCGTTCGTTTCGATTTTTGAAATTCCCGTAAAGCGCCCGATGCCGTGGAGGGTGTGAACGACGAGATCTCCGGGGGAGATATCCTCGATAGAGCTGATTTTTCTTGAATTTTCCGGCCTTTTCCCGGAGCGCTTCTTCGAGCTCGCGACCTTCATCCTCGTAATAAGCGCAAGCTTCGCCCCGGGATATTCAAAGCCGCCCGAGAGGGATTCCTCGCCCACATAGACGGCGCCTGCTGAAAACGTCGAATTATCGCTTAAGACCTGACAGGAAAACCCCTCGTCCTCTATATCCTTTAAAAGTATATCCCTTGCCTTCTCGCTCCCCGCAAGAACCACCGTGCAGAAGCCGCGCTCGCGGTAGTTTGAGAGCTCCTCGAAGAGAGCTTCGCTCTCGCCGCTCCATCCCGAGGACTGGAACGCTTCCGCGCCGATAAGAGTTTTTATCCTCACGTCCGAACCGCGCAGGAACGTATCCATATAGATCAAAGACGTGCGCATGGCGAGCCGCTGAAGCTCGGGAAAGCCGATATAGAACCCGTCGGTCTCTTTATAGAGGATCCCGTCCTCGTACAGGAGCTTTATGTCCTCCTGGAGCTGATCGGTATACCCTCTCGCGCGCTCTGAACATGCCGAATACTCGCTTATGACGGTTATACCGTCCTTGAAGTAGTCGAAGACGGTCGCGCCCTGCGGGTAAATCTTTGAGTAATATTTGTCACGGCTTGCAAGCCCAAGCCCGGAATTTATCGCGTCAAGATCGCTGTATAGATTCTTTTTGATCGCTTCTCCGTGCTTTCCCGAGACTTCGGCTATCATGCCCCTTATAACCTTCTTAAGCTCCTCGTCCGGCATGAGAAGCTCTCGGGCCGGCGTGACGGTGATCTTTTTTACGGTATCTATTCTTCTCTGAGAATCGGGATCGAAGAATGAAACGGTATCGATCTCATCCCCCCATAGCTCGATCCTGTAGGGAAGCTCCGAAGATACCGGGAAAACGTCAAGAATAGCTCCCCGAACTGAAAACTGAGCCTTTCCCTCGGTCTTGGAAACGCGGGTATATCCCATCTCGATAAGAAGCTCTGACAGCTCCGAAAGATCTATCTGCTCTCCCTGCGAAAGCTCTATTGTAAAGTCGAAAAGCTTGTCAGGGGGTATCGCAGACTGCATGGCGGCTTCCACAGAGCATACCAAAACCCGCGATTCACCGGAGCTTATGCGGTAAAGCGCGCTTATTCTTTTGTGGATGTATTCGGGAGAAACGGTTTCTATGTTTGCAAAGGAAAAGTCCTTTACAGGATATAAAACAGCCGCTTCAGAGCCGCACAGGGCGTTTATGTCCGAAACGGTCTTTGTGGCGTTCGATTCGTCCTGACAAATCATCAGGACCTTATGACTTTGTCCCAGCACCGCCGCCGCGTGAGACTTATGAACAGGGGAGAGACCGTTCACCGAAGCGGGAAGTCTACCCTTTTCTACAGCTTCGTTAAGCTCGCGGATGTGGCTCAGGCGGGACGCTTGCGTTATAAGAAAATTCATATATTTACCTCTGCCCGTTATCGGGTTCAAGCTCAGTTATACATATTCATAGCCTTATCGACCTGACCGTCAACGATAAGCTCCGCAGCTTTTGCGGCGCGTGTGAAGGCTTCAAAAATCGTTTTTTTCTCATCCTCGGAAAATTCCGACGTGACCCATTCCGCAAGATCGTAATCGGGACTCGGCTTCGCGCCTACTCCGATCTTGATCCTCGGAAAATTATCCGAGCCGGCGAGGGCGATTATAGATCTAAGACCTTTCTGACCGCCGTCGGAGCCCTTTCTTTTTATCCTGAGCTTTCCCACGTCAAGATTGATATCGTCGCAGACGACCAGCACGCGCTCTATCGGCACCTTATAAAAATTCATAGCTTCCGCGACGGCTTCTCCGGAGTTGTTCATCATGGTCGTGGGCTTCATAAGAAGGCATTTATGGCCCGAGATCTCGGCCTGAGCGGTCATTGATTTAAATTTTATACGCGTTAAAGAAACGCCGAGAGAAGCGGCGAGGTTATCAAGAGTAAGCCAGCCGCAGTTATGGCGGGTTCGGGCGTATTTAGTACCGGGATTTCCGAGGCCGACGATAAGCCATTCGACGGGGCCGGAGGGTTTTGATTTAAAGAAAAGTGACATTTTAATCTCCTGATGAAATTATTGGGGGTTGGCGCGGAAAAGTGAAAAAATCGCACGCGCCCATGAAAGAGCGGGAATTAAAAAGGTTTCGCCGGCCTTTCCTCAAAAGGCCGCAGGTGTCCAGGGGGGTGAAATCGTAGCGTTAAAACTTGCTTTTCAAGGCTCCACAGGAGCCTTGAAAAGAGTTTTAATCGCAACGACCACCTGGTCGCGCCCGCAGGCGCGAAACACCCCATAAGCGCAGCGTATGCGCAAGAAATAAGCGAAGAGTATATGCAAGAATAAGCGAAGCATATCGCCAAAGAGGGGTCCGGGGGGTACGATAAAAGTAAAAATAGGGGCAGAAAACTATCGGTTCAGTTTGATAAGCTTTATGACTGCAGAATAATAACGTCAGAAGCAGAAGCCCTCAGGTGGCGGCGAGATTCGCGGGCCGGGCGGGAGGGTGGGGAGCAGTCGGTAGAGCTTCCGCATGAAAGTAGCGAATCTCGCCGCCGCCCAACGCAAGCTTTCTCCCAGCACCAAATGAACCCCGGAAGCACACCACTCATAGCTTCATCCCCGCAAGCCCCGGCATTAACCCCTTCGGTTTATTTCCCCTCGTCCTCGTATTTCTTCCCCTTCTCCAGATGCCTGCCGAGCTTCTTCTCCGAATACCCCTCGCGTATAGTCTGGTCCGCTCTTTCTATAACAAGCGCGCCGTCCGGCACATCCTTCGTAACCGTAGAACCCGCAGCCGTGTATGCGGCTTCTCCTATCTTCACCGGCGCTACAAGATTGGTATTGCAGCCTATAAACGCGTTGTTAGAGATCACGCAGCGAGCCTTGTTGGAGCCGTCGTAATTCGCAGTGACCGCTCCGCAGCCGAAGTTTACATTCTTCCCCACGTCCGAGTCTCCGACATAGTTGAAGTGCGCTACCGCGGTGCCGATTCCGATATTTGAATTCTTGATCTCAACGAAGTCCCCGACGTGGACGTGATCCGAAATCACGGTCCCCGGCCTTAGCTGCACGAATGGCCCGATATGGCAGTCAGAGCCTACCGCCGCTTCATTTGAAACTACCGAATTAAGAACCGAGCCGTCTCCGACTACGGTGTTATTAAGCTGGCAGTTGGGACCTATAACGGAGTCCTCACCGATTACAGTTTTTCCGCTTAATACGCACCCCGGGAGTATCTTCGCTCCCGCGGCAATCTTAACGTCGGGGGATATGATTATCCCGTCCGCGCATACTATTTCTACCCCGTTTTCAAGATGCTTCTCAAGCATTCTTCTTCTTGCGGTCTCGTTCAGCTCAAGCATGCCTTTTCTGTCGTTTGCCGAAAGAACTATATCCCCGTTCTCGGCCGGATAAGCGTCCGCGCGTTTTCCTTCAGAAAGAATGATCTCGACCGTATCCGTGATATAATATTCGTTCTGAGAATTGTTTCTTGTGAGCTTCGGAAGCGCTTCCAAAAGCGAGTCTACGTCGAATAGGAAGCAGCCGGAATTTATCTCGGTTATTTTCTTTTCGTCCTCCGAGCAGTCCTTCTGCTCGCGTATAGCGCTTATCCCCGAGCCGGAGCGGATAATTCTACCGTATCCCGTCGGGTCGCTAACGTTTGCGGAAAGGACCGTGAGCGCATTTTTGTTTTTGACATGAAAATCAAGCGCTCCGCGGATCGTTTCGGAATCGACGAAAGGCGCGTCGCCGTTGAAGATCAAAACGTTCCCGCCCTTGTGCGCGGATATGAATTTCTCGGCGGTCATCACCGCGTGGCCGGTCCCAAGGCGCTCGGACTGAAAGACGGTCGGATATTTTCCCTCAAGATGGCGGTCGAGATATTCGTGAGCATAACCCGTGACTACGCAGATGTCCTCTATACCAGCGTCCTCAAAGGCCGAGATTATCCAGTCTATTATCGGTTTGCCGAGTATCTCAGTGAGCGTTTTCGGCATTTTAGAGCGAAGCCTTTTTCCCTGACCTCCGGCAAGAATCACAGCGGAAATGTTTTTTTCTGACACAGTAATCGACTCCAATCGTTTTTAGCCCTCTTCGGAACGAAAGCGCAGTTAGTACAAGCGCTCACGCGAGGGCATAATATTATATTGTAAATCATTATACTACTTTTCGGATATATTTTCAAGAGGAGCGAAAGAGTAAAAAATTCATGAAAATGCACAATATTTGCAGAGCTTTTTTGGCAATTATTTTAGTAAAAAAAGTATGGAAAAACACCGGTAATTGTGCTATAATGATTTTAACTCCGAAATACTGCCCACGCATGGGTAACGAGTTCGGAAAAAATATATGGAGGTAAAAAAACAAATGAGCAAAAAGTATTGTTACCTTTTCACCGAAGGCAACGCGCAGATGCGCGAGCTTTTGGGAGGAAAGGGCGCTAACCTTGCGGAAATGACCAATATCGGTCTTCCTGTTCCCCAGGGATTTACAATTTCTACCGAAGCCTGCACCCAGTACTATGAGGACGGCAGACAGATCAATCCCGAAATTATGGCGGAGATCATGGAATACATCGAGAAGATGGAAAATATCACCGGAAAGAAATTCGGCGATAAGGAGAACCCGCTTCTTGTTTCCGTACGTTCCGGCGCTCGCGCTTCGATGCCCGGCATGATGGATACCATCCTTAACCTCGGACTTAACGAAGAGGTCGTAAACGTAATCGCAAAGAAATCCAACAACCCGCGTTGGGCTTGGGACTGCTACCGCAGATTCATCCAGATGTTCTCCGACGTAGTTATGGAAGTCGGCAAGAAGTACTTTGAGAAGCTCATCGACCAGATGAAGGAAGAAAAGGGCGTAACTCAGGACGTAGAGCTTGACGCGGACGATCTTCACAAGCTTGCCGACCAGTTCAAGGCCGAATATAAGAACCAGCTCGGCAAGGACTTCCCGAACGATCCTAAGGAGCAGCTCTTTGAAGCGATCAAGGCTGTTTTCCGTTCCTGGGACAACCCGAGAGCGAACGTATACCGCATGGACCACGACATTCCCTATTCTTGGGGCACCGCTGTAAACGTACAGATGATGGCGTTCGGCAACATGGGCGACAACTGCGGTACCGGCGTTGCGTTCACCCGTAACCCCGCCACCGGCGAAAAGGGACTCATGGGCGAATTCCTAACAAACGCTCAGGGCGAGGACGTTGTCGCGGGCGTAAGAACTCCTATGCCTATCGCGAAGATGGCCGAGGTATTCCCGAAGGTCTACGAGCAGTTCCAGGAAGTATGCAAGATACTTGAAAATCACTACCGCGATATGCAGGATATGGAGTTCACCGTTGAGAACGAGAAGCTCTATATGCTCCAGACTCGTAACGGCAAGAGAACCGCCGCAGCCGCCATCAAGATCGCCTGCGATCTTATCGACGAGGGCATGATCACCGAAGAGGAAGCTCTTATGCAGATCGACGCGAAGTCTCTTGATATGCTTCTCCACCCGACCTTCGACGCGGCCGCTCTTAAGAAGGCCGTTCCTGTCGGAAAGGGAATTGCCGCTTCTCCCGGAGCAGCCGCCGGCACTATCGTATTCACCGCCGAGGACGCCGTAAAGCACGGCAAGAACAAGGAAAAGGTCGTTTTGGTACGTCTTGAGACTTCTCCCGAGGATATCGAGGGCATGAAGTACTCTCAGGGCATTCTGACCGTTCGCGGCGGCCAAACCTCTCACGCCGCCGTTGTAGCGCGCGGAATGGGAACCTGCTGCGTTTCCGGATGCGGAGATATAAAGATGGATGAAGAGAACAAGTGCTTCACCCTTGCAGGCAAGACCTATCACGAGGGCGACGCTATCTCCCTTGACGGCTCCACCGGCAACATCTACGGAGAGATCATCCCGACCGTTCCCGCGGATCCTAACTCCGGCTACTTCGGAAGGATCATGGAGATGGCCGACAAGTATAAGAAGTTAGGCGTAAGGACCAATGCGGATACTCCTGCGGACGCTAAGCAGGCCGCAGCTTTCGGCGCTCAGGGAATCGGCCTTTGCCGTACCGAGCACATGTTCTTCGATCCCGCAAGGATCGGCGCTTTCAGAGAGATGATCTGCGCCGAGACCGTTGAGGAGCGCGAAGCCGCTCTTGCGAAGATCGAGCCTATGCAGCAGGCCGACTTCGAGGGACTCTTTGAAGCTTTAGGCGGCTATCCCGTCACCATCCGCTTCCTTGATCCCCCGCTTCACGAGTTCGTTCCTACCGACGAAGCCGACATTGAAGCCCTTGCAAAGGCTCAGGGCAAGCCGGTATCCTATATCAAGCAGGTCATAGCCGACCTTCACGAGTTCAACCCGATGATGGGCCATCGCGGCTGCCGTCTCACCGTAACCTATCCCGAGATAGCTGTTATGCAGACCAAGGCTGTTATCAAGGCTGCTATCAACGTCAAGAAGAATCATCCCGATTGGAACATTGTTCCCGAGATCATGATCCCGCTGGTAGGCGAAGTCAAGGAGCTCAAGTTTGTCAAGGACACCGTAGTTAAGACTGCGGACGAGGTCATTGCGGCTTCCGGCGTTGAGCTTAAGTACGAAGTCGGAACTATGATCGAGATCCCGCGCGCGGCTCTCACTGCCGACGATATCGCGAAGGAAGCCGAGTTCTTCTGCTTCGGCACCAACGACCTGACTCAGATGACCTTCGGATTCTCAAGAGACGACGCAGGAAAGTTCCTGCCGGCATACTATGCAAACAAGATCTACGAGTCGGATCCGTTCGCCCGTCTTGATACCACCGGCGTAGGAAAGCTGATGGATATGGCCGTTACCATGGGTAAGAAGGTAAGACCCGAGCTCCACTGCGGCATCTGCGGCGAGCATGGCGGCGACCCGTCCTCCATCGAGTTCTGCCACCAGATCGGTCTTGACTATGTATCCTGCTCGCCGTTCCGTGTTCCGATCGCGAGACTGGCCGCTGCGCAGGCTGCGATTAAATACAAGAAATAATCCAAGCTGTTTGTCTTTTTAAACTCCTTTAAGCCCCGCCGGAATTCCCGGCGGGGCGGTTTTATATAAAGCTTGCACCGTGGGACGGCTATTCTCTCTGCAAAAGCTCGCTTATGGGTATGAAATCCACGAGGTCGTACTGAATCACGTTTTTTGCTTTTTGCCGTTTGAATTATCGTTTTTTTCAACGAAATCGCCCTAAAAGCTCGCGCATTTTCTACATGCCGTCCCTGATCTGCAATTTCTGCCTACAGTTCAGAAATATCCTAACGAAGTTCTGTCCGCCAGTTTTCATATGCCTTTACGTTTTTTGTATGCAGTCGGCTTAGTTGTACCTTGATTGTTTTAATTCCCGACGGCTGACTGTGTTAAGGCTACTGCGTTCATCATGATACGCTTTAAAATTATGCTTTTGCAAGTTTACCCTCTTCCCTCCCAAAAAATTTTCAAAAACCCCTTGACATTTCCCTTCCAATAAGTTATAATAACAAAGTCGGTTGTAAAACCGCTCGCGATTTTATCCGCGGATTTAGCTCATCCGGTAGAGCGCCACCTTGCCAAGGTGGAGGTAGCGAGTTCGAGCCTCGTAATCCGCTCCATCAACGGTGCCATAGCCAAGTGGTAAGGCGTAGGACTGCAACTCCTTGATCCCCAGTTCAAATCTGGGTGGCACCTCCATAAGAAAACGCCGCTAAGAGCGGTTTTTCTTTTTCAGATCGAATTTTTACAAGAGGGGGATTTTTAATGAAACTTGCGGAAGCGTTACAGGAACGCGCGGACGTCAAGATTAAGCTTTCGAGCCTTAGTACCAGGATCACCAATAACTGCCTTTATCAGGAGGGCGAAAAGCCGGCTGAGGATCCCTCGGCGCTCTTAAAGGAGTACGACGAATGCCTTAAGCGCTTTGATTATCTTGTCAAAAAAATCAATCTCACAAACTGCAAGACCGACGTTGAGGGCAAGACTCTTACCGAGCTTTTGTCCGAAAAGGACGTTATAGCCTTGCGCCTGTCCTTCTACCGCAATCTTGTCAATACTGCAAGCTCCGGCGCTCAGAGGGCAAGACGTACCGAGATAAAGATCCTCAGCGCCGTGGAAGCTTCAAAGATCCAAAAGACCGCGGATCAGCTTGCGCGGGATCTCAGGATCCTTGACAACAAGATCCAGGCCGCGAACTGGACCGTGGATCTCATAGAATAACTTAAAAGTCGGTAGCCGTTTCAGGGCGAATGTCATCTCCCGCAGTTGAGAATGAACTGCAAGCTATTGGAGGCCCATAGGACAGGGCTCGGGTTCGACTCCCGGTTTATCGTCAGTCTCTATCGCTTATAAACGTATAGGGTATCGGGCATAGCTTACTACCGCGACATTGACTGTTTCGGCGAGGGCGGGCAAGGGCGAATAAAATTCGGAATTTGATTTATATATAAATGCTGTAAAGAAATTTTGCTTTACATAAAAAACTTCGGCAGGGCTTTTCTGTGTCCTGCCGCTTTTGTATATAAATGCCTTTATTTCGACATTTTACGGTCTCTTAAGGAGATTATTTCATCCTTTGTAAAGTGATAGACCTTGTCACAGAAGTGACACTTGACTTCGGTGATTTCATCCTCCGCAAGAGAATTTATATCCTTCTCGGAAAGGCTCATAAGAATTCTTTCAGTACGTTCGCGCGAGCATCCGCACCTGTAGTTCACCTCAAAATCGTCAAGAACGTTCGGCTCAAGTCCCTCAAGAGCCTTCATCGCTATATCCTCGGCGCTGAGTCCGAACTCCAGCATAGTAGTAACGCTCGGGGCTTCGGCGATGTTTTTTTCTATGATATCAACGCAGCTTTCCGGAGCAAAGGGGAGAAGCTGTAAAATAAATCCTCCGGCCTTTTTGACGGTGAGATCGGGATTCACAAGCACTCCGAGCGCGCATACCGTAGGGATCTGCTCGCTGACTGCGAAATAGTTGGTTATATCTTCAGCGATCTCTCCGCTGACAAGCTCTACCTGACCGACATACGGCTCCTTGAGACCTATGTCTTTAATAACGGTGATCGTACCCGATTTTCCCACAGCGCCGCCCACGTTTAACTTTCCGTCGGGCCGAAGCGGAAGCTCGACTATGTTTTCGTCGGCATACGCCTTGACGTTTCCGAAGCTGTCGGATACCGCCGTCATGCTTCCCACGGGACCGCCGCCTTTGATCTTAACCGTCACGCTGTCGTCCTTATCCTTAAGCCCGAAGCCGATAAGAGAGGTCCCGAGAGCGAGCCTTCCGAGCGCGGCGGTTATAACAGCGCTTGTCTTGTGGATCCTTTCTATCTCCGAAACTATGTCCGTCCCGTCGATAGCAGAGCATACTACCGACGCGTCCTTTGAAATTGTTCTTACGATCCTTCCCATCATATACTCCTTGCAGCATAAAGAATTCTTTCGGTGCGAGGTCCCGGGCCGCACATCTTCAGCCCGTCGAAACATCCGATAAGCTCAAAGCCGTTCGATTCAAGCTCTTTAACGATCCTCTTTTGGGGATACGCATACTCCCTGAACGATTCTTTGAGCCTTAGATAATTATCATCCATTTTGCCGAAAATGTCAAGAGTTATTTTTACCGAGCAGTCGCTTTCCCGAAATTCGTTTTGCCAGCCGCAGTATACGCCGGGAAGATCGTAAATAAAAGAGTTGTCCCCCAAGATAATCTTATGCTTGTACGGGGTGTTCATGTCAAAAATAAAAAGCCCCCCCGGACGGATATTTTTCCTGACGCATTTAAATGCGTCTTTTACCTTCCCGAACCCTTCAAGATGATTAAGTCCGTCAAGAGGACAGACAAAAACATCCTGTAAAGAGGGGAGGGCAAAGTCGGAAATATCCTCGCAGAGAAGTCTTACGTCGACCGCGCGCTTTAAAGCCTTTTCCTCGGCGCGCTTAAGCATATTTTCGCTTTTGTCGATACCCGTAACGCGATACCCGAGATCGCTAAGGCAAAGCCCTAAAGACAGCGTTCCGCAGCAGAGCTCAGTCACCGTATCGGCGTGCAGACAGTATCGGCGGATAAGGGAGCCTATCCTGCCCGCATAGCCGATATAATTCACGTTTGCAGTTAAAAGATCGTAGTAGCAGGACATATTATCGTATGCCTCACTGCCGGTTGCTCTTTTCTTCAAGTTCCTTCATCCTCTTGAATATCATCGAATAGCCGCCCGCACCGTAATTGATGCTGCGGTTTACTCTGCTAATAGTAGCAGTGGACGCGCCGGTCTCTGCAACGATGTCGCTGTAAACGTGCTTGCTCATGAGCATCTTCGCTACCTGGAATCTCTGGGCAAGGCTTTTGATCTCAAGAATCGTGCAGAGATCCTCGAAAAGATCATAGCACTCATCGATATTTTCCAGATTAAGTATCGCGTTGAACAGGTCGTCCAGCTGAGGCTCTTTCGCCAGATTACGCATGGATTGAACCCTGAAATACTTGAATAAACTGGCTGTTTTAATGTTTCTTACAGTTGCATTATAACACATCCGTATTTTTTTGTAAAGCCCCTTTTGCCAAAAAATCGTAAAAAATTCAAATTTTTTCTGTAATTTAGTGTAAATTTGGAGATGAATTTTGCAAAATATATAAAATATCCATATATTGTAAATAACTGCAAGACGTCCGGAAACTCCCTATTCACCGTCCTCTGCGGCTATTTCGCAGACGGTTTCCCGAATTTTTTCGACTCCTTCCCCTGTAACGGATGAAAACGGTATCACTGTAATATCCTCAAAGCAGGGAATCTCGCTTTTAAACGCTTCTTCTCTTTTAGCGCGTTCGGACTTACTGAGCTTATCGGCCTTTGTAAGGATAATTACAAACGGCAGCTCGCTGTCGATAAGAAAGTTTACCATCATAACGTCGTCGGCGGTAGGGGGGTGACGGAAATCGATGAGCTGAAAGACAAGTCCCAAGTCCCTATCGGTATCCCCGAAATATCCCCCGATAAGATCCCTCCATCTTTCCTTCTCGGCCTTAGAGACTTTAGCGTAGCCGTATCCCGGAAGATCGACGAACCTGACGTTTTCAAGCGTATAAAAGTTTATAGTAGCGGTCTTGCCGGGAGTAGCGCTCACCCTTGCGAGCGAGCGTCTTCCGGCAAGCTTATTTATAAGCGAAGATTTTCCGACGTTTGAATGCCCCGAAAAGACTATCTCGACCCCGTCGGACGGGGGGAGCTGTTTTGATGTTCCGTAAGCGGAGTAAAATTCTGTTTTCTGGAAATTCATCAGCTTCTTGCTCCTACTCTTTTACCGCCCTTCTTGAATTCGTCGTGCGGCAAAACCGCTGCGCGGTTGTCGGAAGGCCTTATAAGCGCGTTTTCGAGCACGTCCTCTATGGTTTCCGCATACACGAATTCAAGACTGTCCCTGACCTTTTCGTCCACCTCTTCAAGATCCGGCTTGTTAGCAGAGGGGATTATGACGGTTTTAATTCCCGACTTATAAGCGGCCATAGTCTTTTCGCGCAGTCCTCCTATCGGAAGGACCTTCCCGCGAAGAGTTATCTCTCCGGTCATCGCAACGTCCGAGCGGACCGGTATCCCGGAAAGCTCCGAGATCATAGCCGTGGCGAGCGTAACGCCTGCCGAAGGGCCGTCCTTCGGAACTGCCCCCTCGGGAGCGTGGACATGAATATCGCGTTTTTGATAAAATTCCTTGTCGATTCCGTATTTTTCGGCGATGCTTCTTGTGTATGTAACGGCGATCTTAGCAGATTCCTTCATCACGTTTCCTAAAGAACCCGTCAGCTCTACCGCGCCCTTTCCTTCAACTGAAAGGACTTCGAGCGGCATAAGAGTGCCGCCCACCGCCGTCCAGGCGAGCCCGTTCACCTCACCGACCTGCGGTCTGTCGGACTTAAGATCGTCGGTGAATTTTCTGACTCCGAGATATTTTTCAGCCGTCTCCGGAGTGACGGTAACTCTTGCGGCTTCCTTGGCGACTATATCCTTAGCGGCCTTTCTGCAAATAGAAGCTATGCTTCTTTCAAGGCTTCTGACTCCTGCTTCTTTTGTATAAAAGTCTATAAGCTCATATATCCCCGCGTCGGTGAATCTTATCATCCTGCCGTTAAGACCGTTAGCCTTAAGCTGCTTCGGGACGAGATGGCGCTTTGCGATCTCAAACTTCTCTTCTCTCGTATAGCTCGGCAGCTCGATTATATCCATCCTGTCAAGAAGCGGGGGAGCGATAGTATCGAGACTGTTTGCGGTCGTGACGAAAAGAACGTCCGAAAGATCGAAAGGAATCTCGATATAGTGATCCCGGAACTCTTTGTTCTGTTCGCTGTCCAGAACCTCGAGCATGGCGCTCGACGGGTCTCCTCTGAAGTCGTTCGCCATCTTGTCTATCTCGTCAAGAAGAATAAGAGGATTTTTTGTACCCGCCTGCTTAACTGCGTTGATGATCCGTCCCGGCATAGAGCCGATATAGGTCTTTCTGTGACCTCTTATGTCGCTCTCGTCGCGTATTCCGCCGAGAGATACTCTCGCATACTTTCTTCCGAGCGCCTTAGCAATCGATTTTCCGATAGAAGTTTTACCGACTCCCGGAGGGCCTACAAGGCAGATAATCTGTCCCTTGACGTCGGGAATCAGGTTTCTTACGGAGATAAACTCCAAGATCCTGTCCTTGACTTTTTTAAGGCCGTAGTGGTCCTTATCAAGCTGTTCCGCTACCTTTTCGACGTTCGTTCTGTCCTCGGTTTTCTTTTTCCAGGGAAGCTCCAGAACCGTATCGAGATAAGCCCTTATGACCGCGGCTTCCTGAGAGCCGTAGGGCATTTTATTAAGCCTGTTTATCTCTCCGGCAAGCTTTTGGATATTTTCCTCCGAAAGTCCCGCGTCGGCCATCTTCTCAAAGTACTCGAAGCCGTTGTCCATCATCCCGAATTCATCCTGCGGGTTGTTGTCGCCAAGCTCTTCATGAATGACCTTGAGCTCCTCGCGGAGATAGTAATCTCTCTGCTCGCGGTTAATGGCTTCGTTCACCTTCGCTTGGATGTCCTTTTCAAGCGACAGGATCTGAGTTTCGTTGGTCAGAATCGCATAAAGCACCGAAAGCCTGTTCACATCTCCGACAGCTTCCAAAAGGTCCTGTCTGCCGCTGAACGGAAGGCTTATGTTGAAAGCTATGGTCTGATAGAGCTCCTCGGGGCTTGAAGCGGAAGCCACTGCGCGCTTAAGCTCCTCCGGAAGCCTTTGAACTGCCTGAGCGTACCCCGCAAAAGCGGACTTCACGGCTCTCATTACCGCGTCTATCTCGTTTTCCGAAGCGGCTTCGCGCTTTCCGGATTTAAGGATCCTTACGCTCGAAACAAGCATACCTCCCTCGCAGGCTATCGTTACGACCTTAGCGCGGCATACGCCCTGAACGCGCACTCTTGATATCCCGTCGGCGCTCTTTACGAGCTGTTTAATTTCGCAAACCGTTCCGACCTTATAGCAGTCGGACTGCTTCGGGTCGTCGATAGAAACGTCCTTCTGCGCGACCAAAAATACAAGCTTTTCGCTTTCAAGCGCCGCCTTTAACGACTCAAGGGATTTTTCCCTGCTTACGTCGAATCTGAGCTGCATCCCCGGAAGAACGACCACATCCCTCGTAGCTACGCAAGGCAGTGTAAGAAGATTTGATTTATCGGCCATGATCAAAAAATACCTCCATTTGAGAAGAGTAAGAAATTTACAGTTTTGAGTAAAAATTCACGCCGCGGTATGATAAAAGTTACCCGCCGCGGACGAAGAAGCGAGACGGAATGCTCCCGCGAGACTATTATAACAAATTATTTCGTATAATGCAATAGCTAAATTTATGGATATATCGCCCGGTTCTGGCAGACGTTTTGGTTATTTTATAGAAGACCCCGCCGCGCAATTAGCGGCTGACGCATTTTCGGCATATTAAAAGCGGGCGCCCGCATAAAAGGGGAGCGCCCGCCGACATCCTGACCGTTATAAAATTATCCCGTCAGATAAGTCCCGCGATAGTTCTGAGAATAAGCACCGCGTCAAGACTTGTGATTCTTGTATCGCCGTTCATATCTCCCGCGGCAAGATCGACGTTTTCATCCTTAAACTCCGCAAGATATCTTAAAATAAGCACCGCGTCTACGGATGAAATTCTCTTATCGCCGTTCACGTCGCCGAGCAGGATCTTAGAGGAGTCGTATCCGCAGACGGCGCAGATCGTTCCTCCCAACTCTATAGCGTGGGGCTCGGGCACGGATCTCTCTCCGCATATAACGCAGTTGTGCCAGTGCGATTCCCCGTCGTATCTCCAGGCTTCGCCGTAAATATGATCGTGCGTGGTGATATCAAGAACAAAGGTAGTGAGAGTATTTTTAGGAAGAGCGACGAATTCTCCGTCCGCGACGTTTGCGCTCACGCTCTCCATGTATTTGTTGAGCCTTTCCTCCTGATTAACATCTGAGGTATTTTTAGTGGTGCGCCAGATCTCGCTCTTAACCACGTCCGCGCCGATATTAAGCTGCAGCGACTCGTCGGCCTGAGTGTTATTTAGAGCTACAATAACAAGCTTATCTCCCTCGGGGGATTTGAACGCGACGGTCTTAACGCCGCTTGCGTACGCGGAGGAATCGACTCTTATATATCCCTTTTTGATGAACTTAGAGAAGTGCATCATGATATAGTGATTTCCGCGGCGAGAGACTCTTGAAGTCGGAGCCCATTCGTCTATCTGGATAAGGCAGTTGGCGTTATCCGGAATCCATACGCCGTTCCAGTAGAGATATGCGTTGATATTTTCGTTCACAAGCTCGTTTATCATGACCGCAGCATGATCGAAGAAGTCGTTGTTATACCATTCGGTCTGCCAGATCTTATATTTTCCGTAGTATTCGTCCGAGATCTTAGCAAAGTTAGCGGACGTAAGGGAGCTTCCGTAGAGGTGATGCGCGACGGTATCCACGCTCTCGGGGCATTCTTTGATGATAGGATCGATATATCTCTTCAAGAGATCGGGATTCGCGGCCATGGTCTCGGCTGCAAGAAGCTTCGGAGCGTTTGAACCGAAAGCCTCCCGGAACGCCTTGTAAACCGCTATATACGCCTTCGCGTAGGAGCAGTAGTAAGGAGTTTCCTCGGCGCCTAAGAAGAATCCCGCGTCGGACTTCGCGTTGCCCTGTTCGTCAACGCGGTACTGCTGGAGCTCTACTTCGTTTGAGATGCTGAAATAATCCACCGGGATCCCGGAATCTATAAAGAGCCGGACCGATTTGACGCAGAACTTCGCGAGATCGTCATATCTGTAATTTCCTTTGGAATCCTTTTTAAGGGTATAGAATTCATTCCCCTGCGCGTCCTTAGAGAGCGTGCACCAGTCCGCTTCGGTATACTGTCCCCAGCTTGTGACCAAAACGATAGGATCTATCCCTCGCTTTATCGCCGCGTCATAGTATTCCTTATAAGCGCGGGAGCGGTAGTTTGTATCCTCCCAGGCCCCGCCGTAGGCTCTGACCATCTGCAGGTCGCGGAATCTCAGAATATTGAAGCCGCAGTCGTTGAATATCCAGTCGAAGATCTCTTCTTTATGGATGTTCTGCGATACCCAGTCTCCGTACCAGGTATAGGAAGCGCCGAAGCCGTCCATTTCCTGATAGGTAGCGTTAAGATCGACGTTAAGAGCAGGATTTCCGGCATAGGTCCATCTTACTACGACGGAATAAACGGTATTTCCCGAGCCGTCTATGCCGAAGTTTAAAACGTTATCGAGTCTGAGATAGGACCCGTCGTCGGGGTGCTTTTCGGAGGTATAGGCCTTTATCAGGTCGGCCGCGACGAAGGAAGCCAATTTTCTGCCGTTAGAAAGATTTGTAACGGTAGGATTGGAAATCGACTTGTGGGGATATCTCTGCGAGCCGTTTGAAACGGGGTAGCTCTGCAAAAGGATAGAGACCTGCGAGCTTCCGGAATAAGTGATCTCTATCACCGCTCCGTCGTGAGATATAGCTTGGATGAAGCCGTCCATTTTTGCCGGCTCCATGTACTGAGTGATAAAAGACGGATACCACCCTTCAAGCTTTTTCTGTCCTTCAAAAACGGTATAGCTCGCTTCGGTATCCGCATATACCGCAGGGGCTAAGCTTAAGACGAATGCTAAGACCGTAGCAAGCGCGGTGAGGATAGAAATGATCCTTTTGGGAAATTGATGTTTTATCATAGCGGTTCCTTTCATAAAAAACGGTTTACGGTTTAAAGTGCTTTAATTAAATTATAACGTATTTAGCCTCGGAATTCAATAGTATATTTTTACCGAAAATAAATCCGCCTCTTGTGCAGAATGGTTATATAAAGATGAAAAATTGATTTATTATAATATAGCGACTGAGAAAATGTTAAAGTCCGAAAAAAGCCGAAGCAGGATTATTTATCTCCGACTCCGGTATCTTCATGCTGTTCCGACACGAGCTATGCTTCTAAGCTCATCCCGCCGATCTTATAATCCGACCTTCTGCCGTCTATCATGCCTTAGCTTCTAAAAAAATAAAAAAACTTTCCGGAATACTCTTGACAAACGAACCCGTTTGTGATAATATAATGACTTGTGGATGCGCCCGTAGCTCAGTGGATAGAGTGTCCGGCTACGAACCGGCAGGTCGAGAGTTCGAATCTCCCCGGGCGCGCCAGGAAAAAGCCGCGAAATAACGGCTTTTTCTTTTTGCGTATATATCTATATAAATTTATCTCGCAGGGTGAAAATAATGAAAAAAGATTTTAAAAAGACAGTCAGGGCGTGCTACTTGGGATATATCGTCCAGGGAATAGCGAATAATCTCGCTCCGCTTCTTTTCGTCACATTTATTTCCTACGGCTGGGTCACTCTGAAAACGGTAACTCTTCTAACTACCCTTAATTTTCTCACTCAGCTGACCGTCGATCTTCTCTCGGTAAAATTCGTAGATAAGATCGGCTACAGGGCGTCTATAGTTTCCGCGCATATATTCGCCGCCTGCGGACTGATCGGAATGGCCGTTCTTCCGGGGATCCTTCCCTCGCCGTTTTTAGGGCTTCTGATATCGGTTCTTCTGTATGCGATCGGCGGGGGACTTCTTGAAGTGCTTGTAAGCCCGATAGTAGAAGCCTGTCCTTCGGACAATAAGGCAGCTGAGATGAGTATACTTCACTCCTTCTACTGTTGGGGAGTAGTTTTGGTAGTAGCGGCTTCGACTGCGTTTATGTTCGTCTTCGGCAGAGAAAGCTGGAGAATTTTATGCTTCATCTGGTCTGCGGTTCCGATATTCAACGCCTTTGTATTTTCAAGAGTTCCTATAAACCGCCTGACCGAAGAAGGGGAGGGGATGAGTCTTAAGGAGCTGTTTAAGACGAAGATCTTCTGGATCTTTTTAATACTTATGTCCGCTGCCGGAGCGAGCGAATTAGGAATGGCGCAGTGGGCTTCGGCGTTTGCCGAGAGCGGTCTTAAGGTCTCCAAAGCGGTAGGGGATCTTGCCGGGCCCTGCTTCTTTGCGGCGCTTATGGGGCTTGCAAGGGCGCTTTACGGCAAATTCGGCGAAAAGGTAAGACTAAACAAATTCATCGCAGTGAGCGGCGTTCTCTGCATAGTCGGCTATGCTCTTGCGGCGGCTTCCGAAAATCCCGCTTTGTCGCTGACGGGCTGCGCGCTCTGCGGATTTTCCGTAGGAATAATGTGGCCGGGAGTATTCAGCATAGCTTCCGCAAGCCTTCCGAAGGGAGGAACGGCGTTATTTGCTATGCTCGCGTTAGCGGGAGATTTAGGCTGCACCGGAGGGCCTACGGTAGTAGGACTCGTATCCTCAGCGGCGGGCGATAACCTGAGATTCGGTCTCGGAGTATCGGCAATATTCCCGGTAGTGATGGTTTTAGGGATGATAATGCTTTCGCGGTGCGAAAAAACCGTAACAAAGCGGTAAAGCTGTAACTGAAAATTAACCGAACTGTAACCGTCCTGTTATTGCAATCGGCAGGGCGGCGTTTTATAATATAAAAAAGTCGAAAGACAGGATAAACCGAAGAACCAAGGAGGGATCGGTAATGAAAAAAATCAAATTTATCTTAGCGCTTATCGCGGTTTTATCCCTTGTTTACTGTCTTCTACCCTCAAGCAGCGCAGCCATGAACGCGGCTTCGGAGTATTACGGGATCAGCGTGCCGAATCTTGCGGTAGTCTGTCCGATAGAGATAGCGATAGTGATATTCAGGCTGAGCTATTATATATTCAGAACGCTTATCGAAGGTATGCGGCCGCTGCTTTCCGGAACCATGGCCCTGTCAAAAAAGCATGGGAACACGTAAAAATTAGCGAAAGCCGGCGAATTCTGTACCTAAGAGAGAAGCGCGCCTTTCTCCTTCTCGCCCAAAAATTTTAGAATAATTTCCCACTGATTTTTTTCTCGCCTTTGCACATATTATCTATGCGGCAAAAACCGTATATTCAAGAGCGGTCCTGCCATTAAAAAAGCGGGACCGAACCGAAAGCAAGGTGAGCTTATGCCATTCAAGCTGCGAATATTATCTTTATTGGCCGCTTCTGCGCTTGTGCTCCCTCTGTCGGGCTGCGCGACGGGCGAGGACGGAAGATATTTTTCGGAAAGCGGGAAGATCACGACCGGTCCCGGAACAACAGCTTCGGGATATGAAACTGATTTTTCCGGCGATATAAAAATGTTCTCCGAGCCTTTGCCGAGCGATACAAGCCCTTTGACTGATGAAGGACCGACTACGCGTCGGGAGGAAACCGACGTAGACGATCTTATGGAGCCGCTCGCGCTTGAAGTATCTTTAACTTCAAATGCGGCAGCGAAGCGGGACTATTCGGCTCTTGATACCGAATGCCACGGATACGGCCAGGGCGTAAGATTTGACGAACTGAACCGTCCGATGGGCGCGGTTGAATTCAATAACGGCTGCTCCGCTTATAACGCTTTGGCTATTAAAAATACCGAAGAAAAAACGATAAATCTTACCTTTGACCAGGGCTATGAAAACGGCTTTACCTCAAAAATTCTCGATACTCTCAAAGAAAAGGGAGTAAAAGCTACGTTCTTCGTGGTAGGCGACTATGTAAAACGCCAGCCGGAGCTCGTGAAGAGAATGATAGACGAGGGACATACCGTCGGCTCGCATTCCATGAGCCACTATTCTATGCCTACGCTTTCAGAGGAAGAATGCGCCGAGGAGATATCCTCGCTTCACGAATTGGTTTCAGAAAAATTCGGGATAGAAATGACGCTGTTCAGACCGCCGAAAGGGGAGTACTCCGAAAAGAGTCTCGCCGTAACTGCGGATATGGGATATAAGACGGTGCTCTGGAGCTTTGCATACGCCGACTGGGACGTAAATAACCAACCGGAGCCGTCAGCGGCGCTTGAAAAGCTTTGCGAAAGAGCGCATCCCGGCGCTATTTATCTTCTGCACTCGGTATCCGAAACAAACGCGGAGATCCTCGGAGATTTTATCGACAGGATGACCGCTTCGGGCTACAGCTTTTCAACGGAGTTTTAGCCTTGAATAGAAAATCGGCGGGAAGAATTTCCGATCTTCCCGCCGAAGGCTTTTTCCAGAGATCATTCGATTGCAGCGCCGGTGATTATCTCATACATCTCCCGCGCGTCTTCCTTTCTTACGGTCTCCTGGACCGAAAGAACCTTTGCGGTCACGGGATTCTGTCCCAGCTTGATCTCAATTTTGTCGCCGACCTTAACGTCGTAAGAAGCTCTCGCCTGTTTTCCGTTCACGAATATCCTTCCCGCGTCGCAGGCTTCATTAGCGACGGTGCGGCGTTTAATAAGCCGCGATACTTTTAAATACTTATCAAGTCTCATACTTTTATACCTCCCGGTATTTATTCAAGCGCGCCGCCGCGCGATTATTTTGGCGCATATACCATAAAAGCCGGTTTTATTCCCGATCGGACTTCGCGGACATAAACATCTCCCGCCCGTTTTCTTGGATGAAACCCCGCGTTTATTCGCGTATGCGCCAAAAAAGCGTTAGCCGCTAATTGGGCGGCGATGCACAAGAAAAAAACTGACCGCCCGGACTTTCAGCCGAGCGGTCGGAGCAAGTTAAATTACTTAGCAACAACGTCCTTGAGAGCCTTGCCGGCCTTGAAGGTGGGAACCTTTCTTGCAGGGATCATTATTTTCTGCTTGTTGGAAGGATTGATACCCTCCTTAGCCTTGCGCTCCTTAACCTCGAAGGTGCCGAATCCGACGAGAGTGATCTTTTCGCCGTCGGTAAGAGCTTCGGTAATGCTGTCAACTACAGCGGTAAGAGCCTTTTCAGCGTCTTTCTTAGAGCAGTCCGCTTTAGCGGCGATTTTGTTTACTAATTCTACCTTGGTCATTTTTTGTTTCCTCCTGTACGTTGCGTAGTATATCGTGAACCTTGGGACGGCTCAACACATATCTATTTTAAACGAAAAGTTCCCAAAAATCAAGCCTATTTTCCCAATAAATCCGCTTTAAACTGAAATTTAGTAGAAATGTCCAACAAAACCATGAAAAATATGTAGATTATAACGGCAAAAGTTACAGAAAAAATGACCGAGAAAGTATGCCCGAGGTAGGAAGAGGAGGTTTTAAGGATGTATAACGCCCCGGCGGAGCTTAATAATCCGCCCGCGAGCGGCAATCCGACTGAGATATGAAGTCTCGGCCTTGTTCCGGTAATTCTGTAGAGCGAGCAGACGGAGACTGCGCACATCACCGCGCCGGATGAAAGAGAAGCTATCGCCGCGCCGCAAAGACCCAACGAACAGACCGGCACCAAAACGGTATTAAGGATCAGCTTGACCGCGGCTCCCGCAAGGTTTATAACGATAGGAAGCTCCGCTCTTCCGACGGCCTGGAGCATAGGAAAGCAAACTCCAGAGACGGTGGCGAAGGCAGTTCCGAGCGCCATTATCGCAAGAGGAGAGCAGGAAATCATGACCTCGTTTGAGCGAGCGGGAAAGAGAAGCTGTAAAATATCCCTTGAAAGAACGCAAAGTCCGAGTCCCGCCGGGACGGATATCAGAAGAGACGCGGATATCACCCGCCTTATCTCGCGCGAAGTTCTTGCTGAGTCTTTTTTGGACCAAGCCTGAGAAATCCCCGGAAGAGCGCTTTTTCCGAATACCGAACAGAGCGACGGAGCGAGCCCGAATACTGTTGCGGCAAGCCCTGTAAACGAGCCGTAAAGATAGTTTGGAAGCTCTCTTAAAGCAACCCCCTCCGCGATGATATCCGAATATTTTTCCGCATACATTTCCGGGTGCGCCGAAAGAGAATATTTTATCCCGGAGATTATGGTATAAAGATCGACGGTTCCCGCTATAGAAGCGACGAGTCCCGCCGCCGATATCGGGATGATAAGCCTTAAAAGCCGCCTTTCTTCGGATCTTATTTCATACTCTTCAGGCTTTATATTTTTATCGATCCCGTCGCCGAGACGAAGACGTATAGCCATAAAGAGAAAGCTTGAGATCTCCGATACCGTGACTCCCGCGACGGCAGCCGCTGAGACATAAGGAAGCGAAGCGGAATACATCTCCGAAAGAGTGCGCGCAGATTGACCGAAAACGCTCCCTCCGGACATAAATTCCCTCAAAGCGAGATTCTGAGTAAGATAAGCGAGCCCAAGTCCCGCGCAAACCCTGACCGCAGATTCGGTTATCTGAGAAAGCGCCGTAGGAGTCATGTTCCGAAGCCCCTCGTAATAACCCCTGTAAATAGCCGTCACAGTCCCCAAAAATACGCAGGGGAGTATGGCTATGACGGCGGGTTTCGCTTCCGGGCTGCCTATGAATCTCTCGGTGAGAAATCCCGCAAATAAAATAGGAAGTACCGAGCAAAGTATTCCCGGCAGGAAAAACATCCTCACCGCAGCCTTTCTCACAGCCCTGACGCGTCCCTCTGCGCCTCTCGCTTCGTTTTCGGATACGAGCTGCGCCACTGCCGGGGTAAGGCTACCCGCGCAGAGCGCGTAAAGAGGGGTGAATACGGCGTAAGCGCTTGAAAAATATCCCATCCCCGTACCGCCCAGCATATTTGCAAGCGAGATTTTAAAAATCAGTCCCGCGCCCTTCCCGACGAGCACCGAGAGCATAAGAATAAACGAGCTTTTAATAAGACCCTGTTTTTTGATAATACCACCTCCGAGAATTTTGCAGTTCTGTACAATTCTACACTTCTGGGATAAGTTTTAGAAGCTTTTCCAAAATATTTTCGTGAAAATTTCCATTTGGGGGTTGAAACTTCGTCCTCGAAGGCTGTATCATTTTAATGTATGGAAATTCCATTCCCCCAATAACTGTAAACCACCCGCCAAAACTTAATAAATTCTTAAGAAACTCCCTCTTGTTTCTTAAGACTTAACGTGTTAAAATAGTATCAGGCCGTCCGGGAAGAAGCGCGACGGATAAAGAAGTAGTTTATATGAAAGGAAGATGACCGGGATGTATAACATTTTGATTTGCGACGACGAGAAGGACATAGTCTCCGCGCTTAAGATCTATCTTTCGGGGGAGGGATACGGGCTGTACGAAGCTTCAAACGGAGCCGAAGCCCTTAGCGTCTTGCGCAGCTATAAGATTCACTGCGTGCTGATGGATATAATGATGCCGGTAAAGGACGGGATAGAAGCGCTGTCAGAGCTTCGGGCGTTCACCAACGTGCCGGTGATATTCTTAACGGCGAAGTCCGAGGACGTGGATAAGATCTTGGGGCTTAATCTCGGAGCGGACGACTATGTGACAAAGCCGTTCAACCCGGTAGAGCTTATCGCGAGGGTGAGATCCCACATAAGAAGATACGTGATGCTCGGAAGCGCGCCCGAGAGCGCGGATGTTATCCGCTTGGGAGGTATAGAGATAAACGATACCGACAGGGCGGTGTGGGTTGACGGCGAGGAGATAAGACTCACAGCTAAGGAATACGAGATCCTGCACTTTCTGATGTCTAACGCCGGCGTCGTGTATTCTCCCGCGGAGATATACCGCAGGGTCTGGGGGAACGTCCCGGTGGGAGTAGATAACGCCATCGCGGTGCATATAAGGCATTTAAGAGAAAAGATAGAAATAAATCCCGCGGAGCCGAGATATCTGAAAGTGGTTTGGGGCAGGGGATACAAGTTTGATAAGGATTAAGGGGTGAAGCCTGATGAAGCGTCTAAGAACAAACCTTCCGCTTAAGATTTTCGCCGGATTCGTCGCGACGGTGATGTTTTTCACGGCGTTTTTAAGCTGCGTGTTTATGGTTAAATGCATCCAGAACGACGTTTATATAGACGGCGGGACCGAGATGATAAAAAACAGCTTTTTCGACAGCGCAGCGGAATTTAATTTTACAATAGACCGCGCTCTCAAACGTAGCGTAAAGCCGTTTGACGTGAAGGACGGTAAGCTGAGCGTTACCGACAGCGACGAGATTTTTTCCGGGATAATGCCGGGGGAATGCAATTTTATATATACTCTTAAGGACTCCGAAGGAAATACCGTATACACTGCCGGGGAGGATATATTAAAAGAAGAATATGAAGGCGTTTCCCCGGGTCCTCGGTATGACGGAGATTATTACGAGCCGATGGAAATATCGAGCAATATCAAGATCCTTCGCGGCGAGCCGTTTTTCCGGAACACAAGATATACCGATTCCCACGAAAGTCTCAGCGAATCCTTTGAAAGCTTAAGCGGAGCCGAGAACGAGCTTAAGTATATGAAAGACATGGACTTCTCGGGGAACATATATATGATAGGCGAACGGGTAAGCTTTTTGCTTGAAAGCTATCGGGGAGACGAGCAGCAGCCTATCATGGAATTTTCCGAAGACCTTGCGGAATATTATGCTGCATGGGCGCGAAACGGTTATCAGATAGATTTTTCGCAGCTCGACTATGAAGGTATAGCCGTGGGAGAAGGGTATTTCATAAGACCTAACGGGACCGTGATACTTTTAAAGGACTTGAAGAACGCGGCGGTAATGTATGAAGCCTACGGCTCGGAATATTCCGAACCGGCGGGGACGGATGAAGAGCTGCTTATAATAACCGATCCCGAGGAAGAATACGAAGAAGCGGCCGAACCCGATTCGGAAGGCAACTATCCGTTAAAAGTCGTTTCCTTCCCGTCAAGGGATGTCCGCACGGGAAAGATCAGCACTCTCGTATATCTTTCTGACGGAGAATTTTACTTCGACGGTAAGAAAGTAAGCGACGATCCCGAAAGGCTTGCGGAGCTGATAGGCGGGATAACGACCTGGGAAGCGAGAAATAATTTCATAAGCCGGATGGGATATTTTGACATAATAAGGGATATAAGGCTTGAAGGGGAATGCTACCCCTACGAGAGCAAGGAGTACGTCCCGGAGGTATATCTGAACGGGCTTCTTCCGGCGACCGACTCCGTAAAGCTAAGCTATCTGTTTATAACCGATCTTATTTCATACGCGGACATTTTTCCGCTTTGGATAATTGTTTCGGGGATACTTTTCCTGATTTCCATCCTCTGGCTCGTCTGCACCGCGGGATACAGAAAAAGCGCCGAAGGACCGTCTCTGTCATGGCTTTACAAGATACCCTTTGAGATAATAATTTTTATCGGAGCGCTGGCTGCGTATCTGATTTATGAGGCATATATCTTCGCTGAGTATCAGGATTTAAATTACTATAGGATCTTTGATATCGTAATAAATTCCGTGACGGTACTTCTGGGCGGGGCTGTATATGTATACGGGATCTCCACGTTCGCTGCAAGAATAAGGAACGGAAAATTCTGGAGATATACTGTTATCGGCACGGCGGTAAGCTTAGGGATAAAGTTTGTAAAGTTCGTAATAAGGCTGTTTTCGAGCATAAAAACGGCATGGAAAGCCGCGCTTTTATGTCTCGGGCTGTATATTGCAGATTATATCGGGGCGTTCTTTATTTCGGGACGACTTGAAGAATTCGGAATATTCATTATCATACTTGCAAACATACTTTTCGGGGTATTTATAGTACTCTGGTCCGCGGGATTTACTAAGCTCAGCGATTATGTCAAGAAAATAGCCGACGGCGAGCTTAATGAAAAAATAGATAAAGGCACGCTGTTCGGAGACTTAAGAAAGACCGCGGACGCTCTTGAGGGCGTAGGCGAAGGTGTAAAACGCGCCGTGGATGAGAGAATGCGTTCCGAGCGATTCAAGACCGAGCTTATAACAAACGTCTCTCACGACCTTAAGACTCCGCTCACGTCTATCGTGAACTATATCGACATACTTTCAAAGGACAATATAGAGGACGGAACCGCAAAGGAGCATATAGAAGTCCTTCAGCGCCAGGCTGCAAGGATGAAAAAGCTCATAGAGGATCTGGTCGAAGTTTCAAAGGCTTCAAGCGGAAACGTATCGGTGAACGCAGAGCGAACTGACGTAAATCTTCTTGTGACTCAGTCCGCGGCCGAGTACAGCGACAAATTTGAAGCGAGTCAGCTCACGCCGGTGATAAATATCCCCGAGACGGTAATGACTGCGAAGCTTGACGGAAGGCTGATGTGGAGGGTGCTCGACAATCTTCTTAATAATATCTGCAAGTACGCGATGCCCGGGACGAGGGTATATATAACCGTGGAGGACGCGGGGAAAAATATCTCGGTTAGCTTTAAGAATATCTCAAGATACCAGCTTAACATGACCGGAGAGGATCTGATGGAAAGATTCGTAAGAGGGGACGCGTCAAGAAATACCGAGGGAAGCGGGCTGGGGCTTTCGATAGCGAAGAGCCTTTGCGATCTTCAGGGGGTAGGCTTCGGGCTGACCGCGGACGGGGATCTGTTTAAAGCGGAGCTTTGGATAGAAAAATGCGGCGACGGGGAGATACTTGAAGAAGAAGGAGATGTTGACGTTGGAGCGGCAGCAAACGACTAAAACGCCTAAAAAGCGTAGAAAGATAAAGCCGATCAGGGTGGTAATACTGCTTTTGTTCGCGGCCGCGGCGGTATACGCTACGGTATGCGCGGTACAGTTTATCGGGGACGTTTATATCGCCATGAAGATAAAAAGCGCCGATACCGCCGACAGAACGGTACCGACGATGACAGATTACGATCTTCCCACGGAGCAGAAGAAGCTTTCCGAGCTTTTTGAGAATGAAAAGGTCAAAGAGGACCAGTCGATGCTTCTGATAAATACTTCCAACCTTTTAGATGAAGGATTTGAAGCTGAGGTTTCGGAGTACGAGGAAAGCGGAGTATGGATGAACGACTGCATAAAAGACGCGTATAAGGAGCTTGCGAAGGCGGTATCTGCGAGGTTTGAGGAAAAGCTCTTTGTAAGCTCTGCATACCGAACAGCCGAGGAGCAGAAGCGGCAGATAGAGGAGGAAGGCGATACCGCGCAGGAGGTAGGAGCTTCCGAGCATCAGGCGGGACTCGCGCTTGACGTTTACATAATGGGCTACGCGGGGATGGGATTTTTAAACTGCGATACCGGGGTATGGGTAAACGCGAATTGCTGGAGGACGGGGTTCATAATAAGATACCCGAACGGAAAGACGGCTTCGACCGGAATAGAATTCGAGCCCTGGCATATAAGATACACCGGAGCGCCGCACGCGGAATATATAATGAGAAACGGGATCACCTTAGAGGAATATTTTGACAAGTTAGAGCTTGGGGTTTTAAAGAAGATAACGACCGAGGACGGAGACTATGCGGTGATAAGATTTTTCGGAGATCCCCCGAAGGTCCCGAAGTCCTTCAAGTCCGCGATAATATCAAAAGACAACACCGGAAGCTATATCGCAACGTTTGAGCTGTGAATAATAATTTATTATACCATATTTATTTGAAAAAGCCAAGCATTCGCTTGGCTTTTTCAACAGACTGAAACCATCCGAACCGGATGGTTTATTATTATAAATATATTATTAAAAGCGCTATGGTACTCCCCCAAATTCTGTGTAAAGTACAAAAAGTGATGAAAATAGAAAAATATATGGTTAAGGAGTCCCGGTCAAAACCGGTCTCCCCGCCAACAGTATAAGCTAAAAAACCCATGTTGTCAAGGGCGGCGGGAGAGCCGCCCTTGACATTTGCGGCTGACGGCT
>CANPYR010000014.1 GCA_947588805.1 uncultured Clostridia bacterium | reverse complement strand
TTAAATCCATGTAATAACTTTCGGGCGACATCATCATAAAATCAACTCCTTTTGATTTGTCAAGTATATTATAGCATACTAACTGTCCAAAAGTACGGACAGATAGTCCGAGCCTGCTGAGTATGAGTACGGAAATTTGTACTCGTGATAAATTTAATATAACAGAAAACTCTCCGGCCGCGGGGATATACCCGCCATAATTTTCCCTTTTTTAAAAAAATACTTGAAATTGTGAGAAAAATATGTTATTATGCAAATAGGGTAAAAACCGTAAAATTTTTTAAGGAGGAATTCTTATGGGAAAATTTGTTATGAAGCAGACCGCTACCGGCTTCAAGTTCGATCTTAAGGCCGGAAACGGCGAGACCATCGCTACCAGCGAGGTCTACACCACCGATACCGCCTGCAAGAACGGCATCGAGAGCGTGAAGAAGTGCTGCGAGGGCGAGGTCGAGGATCAGACCGTTGAAAACTTTGAGGTCAAAAAGCACCCCAAGTTCGAGGTCTATACCGACAAGGCCGGGGAATACAGATTCAGACTCAAGGCCAGAAACGGCGAGATCATCGCTGTCAGCGAGGGCTATAAGGCCAAGCCGAGCTGCCTTAACGGGATCGAGAGCGTGAAGAAAAACGCCCCCGAAGCCGAGACTGTCGTCGAGTGATCCTCTGAAGCAGTAAATCGCTTCTGAAAAACTTCCGCGCCTGCTTTGCGACTAAAGCGGGCGCGATTTTTGATGGGATAATTTGGCTCGATACTTCTTTTTGGATAATATAGCGGAATCTTCCGGATATCTTACAAAAATTTCTATTGGGGGATTTCGGAAAATAAATGCATTCTGCGGCATATAGCGGGCGCGGAATATTTTTTGAAAAATTTATATGCAATATTTTGGAATTATTTGAGCAGTTTAATAAAGCAAAGTGAGACAGTTTTCTGAAAGTTTTGTGTAGATTGTAATTTTTCCAAAAAAAGCTTTGACATTTTTTTATATTTGTGCTATAATAATTCCTGTATCTAAAAAATGCGATCGGGATCCCGGACGGGACCGTCGCCCGGCAAGATCAAAATTTACCGTTATCTCTTGAATTTATATAAACACGAAACAAAACCGAAAAGGAGGGCTATACTTATGCACATAGCACTTATTGCGCATGACTCCAAAAAGGAACTGATGATACAGTTCTGCATCGCTTACAGCGGGATACTCAGCAAGCACTCCCTATGCGCCACCGGCACGACCGGCAAGCAGGTGTCGGAAGCCACCGGGCTCACCATCCAGAAATATCTGATAGGCTCTCAGGGCGGCACCGAACAGATAGGCTCGAAGATCTCCTGCAACGAGATCGATCTTCTCATCTTCTTCCGCGATCCTCTTAACAGAAAGCCAACCGAGCCTAACGAACAGGATATATTAAGACTCTGCGACGTGCATAACATCCCGGTCGCCACTAATATCGCGACTGCGGAAGCACTTATAATGGCGCTCGAACGCGGAGATCTCGACTGGCGCGAATATGTGAGATAGAAATAAAGCGCTTAACTAAATAAATACTTTAAAAGCTTTGAGCGGAAGAGTAGCCGATTCATTGGGCGGCAAAGAGAAGGCGGCAGGTGTGAAAGCCCGCGCCCCGATTCGGCGAAGGACGTCCGTGAGCTTTCGGGTGAATATAAAGCCCGGACGTTTAACCCTGCGTTAAAGGGTCCGAGAGACCGCGCAGAATAAACGCGCGGTAAAAAAGGTGGCAACACGGCTTTATGCGTCGTCCTTTATTTATAGGGCGGCGCTTTTTATTTTAAGACTTCGCCGCGCGGTTATTTAGGCGCAGACGTGATAAAACCCGGCGTTTATTCGCGTATGCTTTAAAAAGGCGTAAGCCGCTGAACTGTGCGGGGACGGCTAAAGAAAGGATAGAAAAAAATGACTTTAAAACGTCCGAAGGGTACCCAGGATATAGTTCCGGGGATCATAAACAAATGGAAGACCGTCGAGGGGATCGCTTCTTCGGCTGCAGAGCAGTTCGGGTTCCGCGAGATAAGGACTCCGGTGTTCGAGGAAACTTCTCTCTACGTCCGCTCGGTCGGAGATACCTCCGACGTGGTTACAAAGGAGATGTATACCGTCTCCTCCAAAGGAAGCGATACGTTCACGCTGAGACCCGAGGGCACGGCGGGAGTTATCCGCGCCATGCTTGAAAACGGTATAATGAACGAGGGATTCCCGCAGAAGGTGTATTATATCATCCCCTGCTACCGCCACGAAAAACCCCAGGCGGGAAGATACAGGGAGTTTCGGCAGTTCGGAGTAGAGATGGCGGGCTCGGCTTCGCCTTACGCCGACGCGGAGATAATTCTTCTTGCGGCTTCCGTATTAGACGGCTGCGGGCTTGAAAACGTCTCTCTGCATCTGAATTCCATAGGCTGCCCGGATTGCAGGGCAAAGTACCGCGAAGCTCTCAGGGAATATTTCGAGCCGCACAGGTCCGAGCTCTGCCCCACCTGCAACGAAAGGCTTGAAAAGAACCCTATGAGACTTCTTGACTGCAAATCTCCGATATGCAAAGAGATCGCGAAGGACGCGCCGGTGATAACCGACTATCTCTGCGACGATTGCCGCGCGCACTTCGAGAAGCTTAAGAGCATACTTGACGGGTACGAGATCAAATATACCGTAGACCCGAAGATAGTCAGAGGGCTTGATTACTATACAAGAACGGTGTTCGAGTTTATTTCCGAGGATATAGGCGCTCAGGGAACCGTCTGCGGCGGAGGGAGATACGACGGACTTATCTCGGAGCTCGGCGGTCAGCCAACGCCCGCGCTCGGCTTCGGGATGGGACTTGAAAGGCTTATAATGACGATGGAAGCGGCGGGGTGCGAATTCGAGCCCGCTAAGACTCCGGATCTTTATATAGCGCCGATGGGAGAAAAGGCTCAGGAAAAAGCCGCGCTTCTGTGCGACGCGGTGAGAAGAGCGGGGTACGCCGCGGAATTCGATCTTATCGGCAGGGGTCTTAAGCCGCAGATGAGATACGCGGACAAGGTGAAGGCGAAATTTGTCTGCGTTTTGGGCGATAACGAGCTTGAATCAGGGCAGGCGAAGCTTAAGAACATGAGGACCGGCGAGGAGACTCCGGTCGAGCTCACCGATTTTATCTCGGTCTTCAACAGCCTTCTTATAAACGAGGTGTTCGGAAACGGCTTCGAGGATGAATTTTCGGATATTTTGAGCGGTATGCAGTCCGCTCCCGAAGAGCCGAAGGAATAATTCAAAGCTATTATATATTTATTAAGGAGAAACAGAAATGGATAATCTTAAGAATTTCAAAAGAACTCACTACTGCGGCGAAGTGCCGCTAAGTCCGTGCGAAGTCGCGGTGTGCGGTTTTGCTCAGAAGGTAAGAGATCTCGGAAACCTTATCTTCATCGACCTAAGAGACCGCACGGGGATCGTTCAGCTTTCCTTCGGAGACTATACCGACAGGGAAGTGTTTGAAAAAGCTCGCTCTGTGAGAAACGAATACGTTCTTGCAGCCAAGGGAGTGATATCTCCGCGAGAGAGCGTTAATAAGGATATCCCGACAGGAACCGTTGAAATCAAAGTCAGCGAGCTGAGAATTATCTCAAAGGCTCAGACTACGCCTTTTGAAGTCTCGAATTCCGATAAGGTCAACGACGAGCTGAAGCTGAGATACCGCTATCTCGACCTGAGAAATCAAAAGCTTACGCAGAATATTATTACCCGCCATAAGATCGCTAAGGTCACAAGGGATTATTTCTATGAAAACGGATTTATTGAGATAGAGACTCCGATGATGATGAAATCGACTCCCGAGGGCGCGAGAGACTATCTCGTTCCTTCAAGAATACATGAGGGAAAATTCTACGCCCTGCCGCAGTCTCCGCAGATCTATAAGCAGCTTCTTATGGTAGCGGGATTTGACAGATATATACAGCTTGCAAGATGCTTCCGCGACGAGGATCTGAGAGCCGACCGCCAGCCGGAATTTACTCAGATAGATCTTGAGATGTCGTTTGTAAACGAGGAGGATATAAGAGAAATGGCCGAAGGATGGGTAAAAAGGCTGTTTAAAGAGATAAAGGGAATTGACGTCGAGACGCCGCTTCCCCGTCTCACCTTCGCGGACGCTATGGACCGCTACGGCTCGGACAAGCCGGATACGCGATTCGGGATGGAGATACAGGACATATCGGATCTTGCGGAAAAGACGGATTTCACCGTGTTTAGATCGGCCTGCGAGTCGGGAGGAACGGTGAGGGCGATAGTCGCAAAAAATTCGTCTTCGGTATACACCAGAAAAGAGATAGACAAGCTCATAGAGCACGCCAAAGGGATAGGAGCAAAGGGGCTTTCGTATATACGCTGGACTGAAGAAGGAGTAAACTGCTCGTTTGCGAAGTTCCTTAAAGAAGGCGAGCTTGAAGTCATTCTTTCACGTCTCGGCGCGGAAAAGGGAGATACCGTATTTATCGCCGCAGACAGAAAAAAGACGGTATGCACGGTTTTAGGGGCGATAAGGCTGATGGCCGCGAAGCGGCTCGACATTATCCCCGCGGGCAAATATAATCTTCTCTGGATAGTTGAGATGCCGTTCTTTGAGAAAAACGACGAGACCGGAGAGTGGGAAGCCGCTCACCATCCGTTTACCATGCCGCTTGAGGAATGCCTTGAATATCTTAACAGCGACCCCGAGAAGGTAAGAGCGACAGCTTTCGACCTGGTTCTGAACGGAACCGAGCTCTGCTCCGGCTCGATGAGAATAACCGATCCGGAGCTTCAGAACAGGATGTTTGAAGCGCTCGGGATGACTGACGAGGAGATAGAAGCGAAATTCGGATTCTTAGTTGACGCTTATAAGTACGGCGCGCCGCCGCACGGAGGAATGGGACTCGGGCTTGACAGGATCTCGATGATACTCTGCGGAGCGGATACTTTAAGGGACGTGATAGCGTTCCCGAAGGTACAGAACGCGAGCGAACTGATGAGCGGGTGCCCTTCGCCGGTAGATGAGAAGCAGCTGGAGGAGCTTCATATTGGAGTGGTGAAGGGAGAATGAGGGGGATCAGCGGAAAGACAATGCCCGCAGCCATTTTGCGCTTCGCTTTCCGACGACCTGTATTCCGATAGCTTGGAGATGATAATATGTCAAAAAGACCAGAATGGTTAGATAATGCAGTTTTCTATGAAATTTATCCGCAGTCCTTTAAAGATACCGACGGTGACGGGATAGGAAATATCAGCGGAATAACCGAAAAACTCCCTTATATAAAAGATTTGGGCTGTAACGCGATCTGGATAAATCCCTGCTTCGATTCTCCTTTCGGAGACGCGGGGTACGACGTTTCGGACTACCTAAAAGTCGCGCCGCGCTACGGTACAAATGAGGACCTGATAAATTTATTCGATAAGGCGCACAGCATGGGACTTCATGTTATACTTGACCTCGTCCCCGGGCATACCTCCTGGGAACACCCGTGGTTCAAAGAAAGCATGAAAGCGGAGCGAAACGAATTCACCGACAGATACGTCTGGACCGACAGCGTTTGGGAGGAACCCGAGGGATACGGTTCTCTGAGAGGTATCTCCGACCGCGACGGCAGCTGCGCAGTTAATTTCTTTACGCACCAGCCCGCGCTTAACTACGGTTTCTATAAGCCGAACCGCCCCTGGCAGCAGCCGACCGATTCCGAGGGCGCGATCGCTACGCGCGAAGCGCTTAAGGATATAATGCGGTTTTGGCTCTCGAAGGGCTGCGACGGTTTCAGAGTCGATATGGCGGGATCTCTTGTCAAAAACGACGAGGACGGAAAAGGCACTATCGCTCTTTGGAACAATATTTTCGAGTTTCTTGATAAAGAATTCCCCGAAGCCGCCATGGTCTCTGAGTGGGGAGAACCTCGTCTCAGTCTTGCCGGAGGGTTCCACATGGACTTTCTCCTTCATTTCGGCGAATCGCACTATAACGATCTTTTCAGATGCGAAAGGCCGTTTTTTGAAGGGCTCGGCGACGCTTCCGAATTTGTAAAAAAATATAAGGACAGCCGCGCGCGCTCCGGCGGCAAGGGCCTTATTTGCATCCCCTCCGGAAATCACGATATGGACAGGCTTGCAAAGCATATCCACAGAGAAAGATTAAAGCTTGCGTTTGCATTTCTTCTTTCTGCTCCCGGAGCGCCATATATCTATTACGGCGACGAGATCGGGATGAACTACGTCGAGGGTTTGAAGTCGGTCGAGGGCGGCTACGGAAGGACCGGCTCGCGCTCGCCGATGCAGTGGGATAAAAGCAAGAACGCGGGATTTTCTTCCGCGCCGTCAGAAAAGCTTTACATCCCGATAGACCCGAGCCCAGACCGCCCGGATGTAACGTCGCAGCTCGGCGACGAAAAATCGCTTCTGAACGAGGTTAAAAAGCTCATCGCCCTGCGGCTGAAATATAAGCCGCTGCAGAGCCTTGGGAATATAGATTTTGTCTGCGACGGCGCGCCGGGAAATCCGCTTGCGTATATAAGGAGCCTTGACGGAGAACGGATTTTTGTGGCGATAAATCCTGCCAACGACCCCGCAGAGATTAAGGTGAATATACCGGCGGCGTTTAATGAGATTATTTATCAGTCGGGAAACGGCGGGAACTTTTCGGGGAACATCTGCCGCGTGGAAGCGCGTTCGGCAGTTTGGCTGAGGGAGCGGGATAGAGGATAGGGATAAGCCGGGGAAATTTAGGTAGGATGGGCGGTTAGAATACAGAATAACGAAACGGCGGAAATCAAAAGTCGGATGGGAGGGCTTTTGATTTCGCCGTTTTTTGTTGGGGCGAAGGGGGAGGGGACGAAGGGGGCCGCGGCCGGGGTGGGAGCAGGAAGGGAAGGGCCATATCAGAGGTTGTTGGGAGCGAAAGCAGCATCCGCGGTCTTATCGCGCCAACGGTTAAGCGCTAAAACCTATAGTTACAACTTCTGACTTCTGATTTCTCAATTCTGTATTCTGATAGCTGCTGCGGGATGAGCTGCTTTTCTGCTGAATCTCTATCTACTACTCCCACACGCTCTCTATGCAGCTTGAGTCAATTAGGTCGCTGATCCCGGCAAGGAGCATTATTAACCCCTGCACGCGGTACGGGCGAAAGAAATAGCTGCCTTTTTTATTTGCGTCTTCGGCGATCAGATCCGCTGCCAAAAGCGGTTTCATATGGTGATAAGCCTGACCCGTCGAACTGAGCGAGCAGACCTCTGTCAGCTCCGATACACTCTTCGGACCCTTTAAAATCTCAGTAAGGATTTTGATTTTCACAGGGTTCCCGATGCACGCAAGCACCTTTTCCACCATTCCGCTCTCCGCGAGGTCAATCAGATCGTCGCAGGAAACTCCCTTTTTTATCCAGTTTGACTGCTTACCTCCCGAGCAGAACACTCCAAGATAGATAATTCTGCCCGTAGAGTCCGAGTCTTCGGTTTTTTCACAGAGCTCTGTCATCATCTCCGCAAGCCTTTTGTCTGGGTGCATATTGCGCATGATCTCCACACGTCCCCCATTTTCTCCTTGCGAGGGTTTTGGACGGCGCGGGGCAGCCCAGTTTTCAATCAACGCCCTTAAATCCGCTATTTCCTTTCTCAGCTCGTCGATCTCCATGTCGTAATCTTTCATTTGAGTCATCCTTTCGTGTTATAAATTTTGCTTTTGCGGAATTCCGTAATATTATAATATCGTATTGCTCCAGTGTTGTCAAGAGGATTTTAAAAAATATTTCGGAAAAACGTAATTACGGAGATTTAGAAATTGGGAATGTGATGGAGCTGAGTAGAGCAGGGCGCAGCACGCGGACGGTCGCAGGCCGGACGGACTCGCCGGACGAAGGACGGCGAGCCGCGCGCGAAGCGCGCCGGGCTGCGCCCGGGGTGGGAGCAGCAAGGGGAAGGCCATATCAGAGGTTGTTGGGGGCGAAAGCAACACCCGCGCCCTTATCGCGCCGACGGTTAAGCGCTAAAACCTATAGTTACAACTTCTGACTTCTGATTTCTCAATTCTGTATTCTGATAGCTTTTTTGTCTATTTTATCTAATTATGCAGTCTGCATACTGTACATATTTAATAATGCCTAATAATCCCCTGTCAATTATGTGAAATCATACAAAAAGTAGTCAAATCGCTGCGTTTTTCTTGACTTTTCGGCGCTTTTTGATTTATAATCAATACAAATCCTTTTGGAAATAAGGAGGAGACTATGTTTAAACGAATAATTTCAGCAATTTTGGTGATCGCGATGTTCCTGACGGTACTTCCGCTTGACGCGCAAGCCGCCGTGAGCGAAGAGATCACAGGGCTCGCCGAGAGCGTTTCGGAATCATCCGATCCCGCGCCGGAGGAGCCTGCAGAAGAATCCGCAGAAGAGCCTTCGGAGGATCCGATACCTGAGTTATCCGAAGCTGACGAACCTTCGGAAAATCAGGAAGACGCCGAGCTTCCCGAGCTCCCTGCGCTTTCCGAGGAGCCTTTGCCGGAGGATCAGCCCGGCTTCCTGCCGGATGTTTATATCGAGGGCGAGGCTGCTCTTGCGTCCACGCAGGTCGAATACCAAGTGGCCGACGACGGCGCGTACATAACCTTCGATACCGAGACGGGCTCCGTCGTATACTTCCACGCCGCTACAGGTGAAGGTAAGCTGGATATGTACGATATCGTCATACCTTCCGCTATCGAAAGTGTGCCTGTTACGAAGATAGGGAGGAACGCCTTTGGATATAATCACAATATTCGCTCCGTTGAACTTCCGAGCACCGTGAACGAAATCGGAATAAGCGCTTTTACGTCCTGCGACGCGCTCGAGAGCGTCAATATCCCGGCGGGCGTTACCGTAATAAATAATTACGCATTTTCTTCCTGCTCAAAGCTCAGCTCGATTGTTCTTCCCGAGACTGTGACGGAAATCGGGGACGACGCGTTTTCATTTTGCACCGCGCTTGAAAAAATCAATATTCCTTCCGGGGTAACCGCTATCGGGAGCAACGCTTTCCGCTCATGCAAAGCTCTCACGTCAATAGAGCTTCCCGCGGGACTTCAAACGCTCGGAGAATATGCGTTTTCCGAATGCAAAGCGCTTGAAGCGATCAATATCCCGGGCGGTCTTTCTAAGATAGAAGCAAATACCTTCTCGCACTGCTATGGGATTACTTTTATTGAAATACCTAATAGCGTTACGTCTATCGGAACATATGCGTTCGGAAACTGCCAGAATCTCGAAGCCGTAAAGCTTCCGGAATCTCTTACTTCGATTGGTGACTCTGCATTTGAAAACTGCACCGCTTTAAAGGAAATAGATATTCCGGACAGCGTAACTTCTGTAGGGAAATCTGCATTCAGTTCCTGTTCGGCGCTTGTAAGTGCAAAGCTTCCTAAAAAGATGTCAAAAATCCCTTCGGCACTGTTTCACAGCTGTCGGTCTCTTTCCGAGGTTACAATGCCTGTAAGCTGTCCTATCATTGACGATACGGGTTCTACCGACAGCAACGGAGAGACCACCGATGAAAACGGAGCTTTTGCAGGCTGCGAAGCTCTTAAACATATAGATCTTCCGTCGGATCTTACATACATCGGCCGCGGAACTTTCGAGAACGCGGGTCTTCTGTATGCGGATATCCCCGAGACCGTTAAAACGGTAGGATACGGGGCTTTCAATGAGATGCTCTACGCGATAGTGAGAAATCCCGACGCCGTTTTAGAATATTATTATCACATTTACGGCACCGACAGATATTCCGCGTTTTATAATACTACCGTAATATATGGCTTCCTCGGCAGCACCGCCGCGGAATACTGCGAGAAATACGGAAACGAGTTCCGCGATATCAACTCCATGGAGGGCGGGAGGATCATAAATGTCAACGTGGTCGATAAAAACGGCGAAAGTCTTGAAGTTTCATTCCGCTGGTACGGGCCCGACGGCGCGGTTCTGAGCGAGAGCTCAAACGTTTTATTCGGCGAAAAGGACTCGGTCTACAGCTTTGAAATCGTCCTCCCCACCGGCGGGAATAAAGTCTACAAAAACCCCGGCATTATCACCGTCGCCGCCGATGAGACCAATATCACGGTCACGGTCGAGGAGTATGAATTTATCAATCTGACCGGTAAGGTGACGGATTCCGACGGAAAAACGGTCGGCGCGCGTATCACCGCCGCGTATAAGGACGGCGAAGTCTCGACGAGCGTTTCGTATGACGGAACGTTCAGTATGAGAGTGCCGAAAGACGCGCTTTCCGTTTCATTTGCGTATTCCGGGTATTATACTAAGCGCGCGTTCTATGATTTGACCGATGCCGAGGGCGAAAGCTATGATATCGGCACGGTGCAGATGACCGCGACGGTCAAGGACAGGATAATTCTTAATCTTACGGCAAAAAGCGCGGTCGCAGACGGCGAGGAAGCCGATACCCAGACGCTTTCCGGGCTTAACGGCTTTGACGTGCAGGTCTTAAGAAACGGTATGGAGATCTCAAGCTACGAGATCCAAGGCACGAGTATAATCTTCAGACCCTACACCGTCTCTCCAAACGAGACTCTCACGGTAAGCATAACCGACCGCACGGGAAAATACGCGCAATCAGAAAAATTCAGCGTGACTCTTGACGATGAGAAGACCGCTGTTTTGGATGTTTCTCTCACGGAGAAGGGTTCGTTTGTAATCGATTCGGCGAATCTTGCAAATTATAACGTAATGCTCTTCGGCGCGGACGGAAAGCTCTGCATGAGCGCGCTTTCTCACACCGGCACGGCATACGATCCGCTTGACGGCGGAAGCTATACGCTCGCAGTAATCGCGAAAAACGGTCTGATAACCTCCGCTCCGGCGCTAAGCTATCTCGAAGCGGCGGGACTTGTCGCGGGCACCGACTACTATAAAAAATCGATCGCTATCGAGGACGGAAAAATCACCAAGCTTTCGGATGTAAACATCCCCGCGCTCGACGAATCCAAATTCAGCTACACCGTCCCCGAAAGCGCGTCGCTTATGATTTACGGAACCTCCGCTCCCGCGCAGGGAACTATGTTCATGCTGAGGGGCGCGTTCACGGTCGATCCCGCGAAGAAAAAGACTCCGTCGAGCATAAGGATCGTTCTTCCGGAGGGTATCGAGCCTACGAATATCAAATCCGCGAATTTAAATAGCGTATCGGCGATTTATTCCTACGACAGCGGCAGCCGTACTATTAAAATAAACTGCGGCGAATCCGACGTTAAGTTCTTCCTTTACGCCGTAGCCGCAGAGTCTGGGGATTACGATATCGCCGCGTATCTCGACTACGCCGACGGCGCGGTGCAGCCGATAGGGACAGCGGCGGTGACGGTCGCAGAGTCGGATATAACCGTTCCCGAGCAGACCGGAAAGGAAAAAATCATCGTCTCCGGAAAGACCATTCCGGGCGCGCTTGTGACGGTTTACGACAACGGCGAGAAGATAGGCGAAGCGACCGCGAACGCAGTGGGAAGCTGGATAACGGAAGCCTCCCTCGCCGGCCCGGTTTACAGCTATTCTTATCATTTTATCAGCGCGGAGATAAAATCAGACGTATACTGGAAGTCGATTTGGACGGATGAAAAGCTTGTAGTATATGATGAAAATAACGCAAATCTTGACAGAATCGTAATGCACTACGGCGACGACTACGGCGAGCACGAGCTTACCATCTACACGGAGGGGCTCGACTCCAACAAGGAGATAAATTATCTCTGGTATCCGTCAAAATATCCTACTATGACTTTCGAGGTATATTACAGCAACACCGAAAATATTCAGGATGTTTACGTAATAACCGAGAACAGCGCAGGCGAAGAAATATATATCAAGACCGTATATGACGAAGCTCTCGGGGCATGGGTCGGGAGTCACTATTATTCGTCAAGCTTTGACGCGCCGGTGAAAATTTATGCGCTTTACGTAAGCAAGGAAGTAGGCGGGTATACCTGGGACGAGGAATTAGTCGATCAGATTGAAAAGGAAACAAACGAGTTTTTGGAGCGAGCTCAGGGATTCTTCAGTTCCGTAAATTATAACGATTATACGGTGGAAAACTTTAACCCCGATACTCAGTCGGCTGATCTTTATTATACAAATCCCGCGACAGAAGAAAAATTATCTATCGGTAAATACGTATACGATACCACTCCTTTAGAGGAAAACGTCACGCCGCAGATACTTGAAGAAAGAGGATATATCCCAGTCGAGAGCGGCGACCAGATGATATATATAACGGCCGGCGCGGATGATTTCGGACATATTTATAACGAGTATGTAAATCCCGAGACGAACGAAAGAGTAAGATATACTCTTGAAACCGCCGGCGATATGCCTTTGCAGCCGCCCGCTTCCGGAAATTGGACGGACGACGAGATCCTGTCTAATCTTATGAACGCGCTTGATTTGCTCAGCAAATTCTGCGACGCACCGATCGCTAAATCTGTAGGAAAGTTTACTAACGCGTTCTCTCTGATTCAGACTCTCAACGAATTGAGAACGCTTCGCGACTCGATCAAGGGAGATATACTGGTTCTTTTAAGGAATCAAAAAGATTTGGAAAAGCTTGTCGAAAGAAGATGCCCTGATAACAGCCTGTTACTTTCAAACGCGGATTATTACACCGCGAAAATGAATATTGCAGATCTTAGGAATATGCTCAAGGATTATGAGCAAAGGATGATGAATAAGCTTTCAAAAATTCTCGCCTTCGTAGCGGGCGCCCAGGTGATACAGGCGGGTGCCGGGGATTTGACAGCAGGAATAGTTACGGCTACCCACGGAGCAGGCGCAGTAGCATGGCTTGCGGGCCTTAACGTGGATATATGGACAGGAAATATCGCTAATATCACTTCCGGCTTGCAGAAAAAGTCACTTACAAATGAGCGTAATATCGGATATTCCGTTATTGCGGCGCAGCAGGGGGCAGTAGGAACTTGGATAACTAACCACAAAAGAGACTGCTCCAAGGAGCCCGACCCGCGCGATGAAATACCCATAGGCGGCGGGTATGAAAAAATAGGACTTCCGGCATATATGAAGCCCGAAATCGACCCCTCCGGCTACGTATACGAAGCCGTGCCGTCGAATCGGCTCGAGGGCGTGACTGCGGTCGTTTCCTCCCAGGCAGGCGGCGTCTGGAACGCAGAGGACTACGATCAGATCAACCCGCAGATCACCGGCCCCGACGGAGCGTATCAGTGGTTCGTTCCCGAGGGAAACTGGATAGTCAACTTCACTAAAGAAGGCTACGAGAACGCGAGCACCGCTCAGGTCCCGCAGGCCGTGAACGGCTGGCTGCCGGTTCCTCCTCCGCAGCTTGATATCAACGTCGGGATGATCTCAAAATCCGCACCGAAAGTCGAAAAATCCGTCGCGTTTACAGATCAGGCTGAGATTCTCTTCAGCCAGTATATGGATATCGCGAGCGTGAAGGCGGCGGTAAGCCTTACGCAGGACGGGAAGCCCGTGAACGTTACCGTAGAGCCCTTGAACGCGGAGTATAACGCCGAGGGAACCGTGCAGTACGCGACGAGATTTAAGATCGTTCCTTCGTCAGGTAAGCTCGGAGGGACTGTCGTGATATCGGCGTCTCAGAGCGCTTTGAACTACGCGTCCAAAAATCTCGAAAACGGCTATTCTTCCGGAAATCTTACGCCGATTCAGAGAACCGAAAAAATAGTGATTTCGAGCAGGATACCGGTTATTTTCCACGGAACTGCTTCTGCGGAGGTTAGAGTTGAACCTGCGTTGGAGGGCGTGACTCTCAATATTGAAAATCTTTCTACGAACATCATTTCGGTAGGCGCTTCGACCGTCAAAACCGATTCTGACGGAACGGCCGTTATTACCGTCACAGGAAAGCTTTTGGGCGCGGGAATGCTGAGGATCACCGAGCCCGAAACCGGAATCTCAAAGGATGTGACGGTTGAAGTCTCGCTTGAAGCGCCGCCGGAGCCGATAGTCGCGAAGCTTGAAGACGGGACGGTAGTCAAGTCCGGGATGAAGGTCGAGCAGGGCGCGAAGATCTATCTCAGCACGCCTACCGAGGGCGCGACGATACGTTATACCGTTGACGGAAGCTGTCCTTGCGAGGATACTGCGCTTACATACTCCGAGCCGATAGTGATCCAGGGAACCACCGAGATCCGCGCGGCGGCGCTTAAGGACGGGAAGTACAGCTCCACTGTCAGGATCGAGGTTATTACAGATTTTGTCAGGGGAGATGTGAACTCCGACGGCAGGATAAGCTCGGTTGACGCGGTGTTGGTGCTGAGATATCTCGCCAATTTCAAGGATGAGAACGCGAACGTGAGCGCGATGGATTACAACGGTGCGGGAGGGGTAACGAGCCTTGACGCGGTGTTAATTCTGCGGCACATCGCGGGGTTGGATTGATAAGAGGGTTGATAAAAAGATAAATGATTTTGGTCCCGGCCGTCGGGGGTGCGGCCGGGATTTTTTGCGGGAAGCTGTCAGCTGTTAGCTGTTAGCAGTTAGAAGGCGGAAGTGAGAGGACAGAAGTCGGAAACAGCCGACTGTAAGTTTATGGCTAAACCGCCGCCGCGATAAGGGCATGAGGGGGATTTCGCTACTAATAAGCTCTGATATAGGCTTTACATTCCTGCGCACTATTAGAGGATAGAGGGTTAGAAGGTTAGAAGATAGAAATGGAGAGCGGCGGCGGGATGAGCGATAAAGGGTGGGAGGGCGGGCGCAGTCGGTAGTGATTCTGTAGATATGTAGCGAATCCCGCCGCCGCTTCCCACGGGAGTGTCTAAATCGCCCGCATTATTCATTATTTTTAAAATCGTCGCCATAGGCGACACCTTGAAGTTCTGACATCTGACATCTGATTTCTGTATTCTTGATGTGGCCGCCTTGGCCACATCTGCTTCCCACCCCCACCTTGACATTTCCACGCTGACCGACTATAATTTCATTATAATTCACCCACTCCATTCATCCCCCTCCCAACCCCACCCCACCCCCGAAAGGACTCACTATGACTACAGCGCTAATTATCCTCCTCACCGTCGCCACTCTATCCCTCGCCGTCAAAATTATCAGTATGCGAAGATCCGTCGGCGAAATAATTACAAGCCTTGACGAGATACTCTCCGACGATACCAATACCGTTATCTCGCTTTCGTCGGGGGATAGATCCCTGCGGCGGCTCACGTCCGTTCTTAACGGCGAGCTTAAAAGACTCCGCGCACTGCGGCTGAAGTATCAAAACGGCGACAGAGAAGTCAAGGACGCGGTGACAAACATCTCCCACGACCTCAGAACCCCTCTTACCGCAGTATGCGGATATTTGCAGCTTTTAAGGCGCGAGGAAAAATCCGAGACAGCGAACCGCTATCTTTTGCAGATAGAAAACCGCACCGAAGCGATGAAAAAACTCACCGAGGAGCTTTTCAGGTATTCCCTCGTCCTCTCCTCCGACTGCCCGGACGGATTGAAGACCGAGACTCTTAACGTCGCCGCCGTTTTAGAGGAGACTATCGCGGGATTTTACGGCGCGCTGACCGAAAAGGGGATAGTACCGGAGATCTCGATCACAGAAGAAAAAACGCTCCGCAGGCTTAACCGCGAAGCGCTTTCGAGGATCTACGGGAACATAATCGGCAACGCTCTTAAGTATTCCCCAGGGGATCTTTCGATATCTCTTGACAGCTCCGGGACTGCCGAATTCAAAAATTCGGCGCCCGATCTCGGTGAAATAGAGGTCGGCCGCCTTTTCGACAGATTTTTCTCGGTTGAGCGGGCTTCTAATTCCACGGGGCTCGGGCTTGCTATCGCTAAAGCTCTCACGGAACAGATGGGCGGGAGCGTAAGCGCAGAGCTTGCCGACGGCGTCTTGACCATCCGCGTGGAATTTAAAGCCGATAATGCCGATATTTAAGATTTTTTCTTCTTTCCGAGCAGGAACCCCACGGCGGCTCCTGCTATTACAACTACCGCCCCCGCCGCAGCGATAGCTGCCGTCTTGGAGCTCATTCCTTTTCCGGGGGTCTTTACGTAGGGATTTTCTTTAACGACCTGCTCCGGCGCGACGTAATCCGGGTTCGGCTCAAGCTCCAGAACTATCGTGTAAAGGCTTCTTGGCTCGATCTCGTATCCGTCCTTATATTCCCCCGCGTCCTCAAGATATTTATTTGAAAAGCGCGATTCGCCTTCGGTAGAGCGAACGCTTGAAGAGGACAGTATCTTCCTGCCGCCGATATCAAGAGTCAGATCGTCGTACTCCTCCGTCGGGTTCATGACCGTAACGACGAGCTCGCTCTCATCGGGAGCCAAAAACGCCGCGACCTTTGAACCGAGCTCCTCGGTTACGTCTATGCGCTGATATCCGCGCTTTATGTACTTGGAAAAATGAGTCATTATATAGTGGTTCCCGAGTCTTTGAAGATCGGAATTCTGGCCGTCTCCTCCTATCTCGATAAGGCAGTTTCCGGTATCGAACACCCAAACGCCGTTCCAGTAAAGATATGCAGATATATTTTCATTTATAAGCTCGTCCATCATGACTTCCGCGTGCTCGAAGTAGTTGTTGTTATACCATTCGGTCTCCCAGAGCTTATAATCCCCGCTGAACTGATCGGATATTTTCCTGAAGTTAGAGGGCGAAAGATCGGTGCCGTAGAGGTGGTGGCCGATAGTCTCAAGACTCTCGGGACATTTTTCTATTATAGGATCAAGATAGCGGTGCAAAAGATCCTCGTACCCCGCCATAGTCTCCGCTCCCAAAAGCTTCGGCGCATACTCTCCGAAAGCTTCCTTAAAGGCTTCGTAAACCGCGATATGAGCCTTCCAGTAGCAGCAGTGATCGTCGTTTTCGTCATACCCGAAGAAGAATCCCGCTTCCTCTCTCGCCTTGCCGTTTTCATCGGTATGCCGCTCCTGAAGCTCTATTTCGTTCGATATCGAAAAATAGTCCACCGGTATCCCCGCGTCAAAGAAAAGCTTTACCGATTCAACGCAAAAATCCGCAAGCTCGTCGTACATATACTCGCCGTTTTTATCCTTGGCGAGCGTATAATAGCTGAATCCGTTTTCCGAAAGCTCGGTGAACGCTACCCAGGGAAGATCCCTGTCGTACTGTCCCCAGGACGTGACAAGAACGAGCGGTTCTATGCCGCGGTCCAGCGCGGCTTTATAGTACCCGTAATACGACTGATATCCGTCGAGCGCGTTCTGATATTCGTTACCGACGTGATTAAGATCCCGAAATCTTAGAATATTAAATCCCGCGTCGTTAAAGATCCAGTCGTAGCATTCCTCGGCGCGGTTATTGTTTCTGAGCCAGTCCGAGTACCAGGTATAGGAAGCTCCGAAGCCGTCGATAGTCTGAAATTTCGTAGAAAAATCGACCGTGACGGGCGTATCGGCCGCATACGCCTCGACCTGAGTAAAAAGCGTCAGCGCCGCGAAGATAACTGCGGCAATTATTTTTTTCATAAAGCTTCTCCTTCCGAAGTCCGAAATTCCGGCAAATTTTCGCCGGGATTTTATTATAGCACACTTTTTGAGAAATGTCTATGGGGTAGGGCAAAAAGACGTCAGAGGTCGGAGATCAGACGTCGGAATTTAAAATATGGAAATAATGTTTACGGCAAGTCTGCATAAAAAATCGACTAATACCGCGCCGTAACCCGTTTAAGATCTAAAGCCATAAATCAGCTGCCCTTCCCCTCACTTTCATTTTCTACAATTTCTCCGCATGTTTTTATACAAAAAATCTCTGCTTTTGCCATTGACCTTGAGACCGAAATGTAGTAGAATAACTTCTTGGCTTGAATAATTTTTGCCGAAAAGCCGAAAAGAGGTAATTTTTACGGACAAAATCCTTCTGAATTTTAAGACGTTTATAAAGAAAAATACCGTGATGTTCGTCGCTCTCTGCGCGGCAGCGATAACCTCGGTCATTATCCCTCCCGACAGGCAGTACCTCGGTTACTTCGATCTCAAAACTCTCACCTGCCTGTTCTGCGTTCTCGCAGTCGTCTGCGCGCTTAAAAATATAAACTTCTTCTATGTTTTAGCGGAAAAAATCGTGGAATGCTTCAAAACCGCAAGAATGTCCGTTCTGGCGCTCGTTTATATCACCTTCATAGGCTCTATGCTTATAGCAAACGATATGGCGCTTCTCACTTTTCTACCGCTCGGGTATTTCGTGCTCTCGGCTTCGAGAAAGAGAAAATATATGGCCTTCACTTTTATTATGCAGAACATCGCCGCTAATCTCGGGGGAATGCTGACTCCGTTCGGAAATCCCCAAAATCTATATTTATACACAAAATTTAACATCCCCGTCAAAGAATTTGTCGGCATAATGCTCCCGCCGTTTCTCGTCTCGGTCTCGCTGATAACATTCTGCTGTTTTATCTTTGTAAAGAACGAGCCGATGAAGTTTGAGGAGGAATCCTTATCGCTCGATCCGAAGAGAACCGCCGCGTATCTTTTGCTGTTTGCGCTTGCGATCGCGATAGTTTTCCGTGGGATCCCGTACTGGATCGGGCTTATCGTGATCCCGGCGGCGCTCATGATACTTGACAGAAAAGCGCTTAAAGCGGTTGACTATCCGCTGCTTATGACATTCGTATTTTTCTTTATTTTTGCAGGGAACATGGCGCGTATTGAAGCCGTGAGGGAATTTTTCTCGGCGCTTTTGGATAAGAGCGCGTTACTGTTCAGCGTGATATCCTGTCAGTTTATATCTAACGTACCGTCCGCGATACTTCTTTCGCAGTTTACAGACAACTATCCGGATCTTTTGGTAGGGGTGAACATAGGCGGCATAGGAACGCTAATCGCGTCGTTAGCTTCGCTGATAACGTTCAGGGAATATACGAAGCATCATCCGCATCATGCGATGTATTATGTAGAGACATTTTCGGCGTTTAACTTTGCGTTTTTGGGGATACTTTTAGCGTTTATGTTTTTGATAAAGGGGATTTAGGTAAGGAGTCAGCACGCGGCCGGCGAAGAGCGGGAATTAAAAAGATTTCGCCGGCCTTTCCTCAAAAGGCCGCAGGCGTCTCGGGGGGCAGAAATCGTAGCGTTAAAACTTGCTTTTCAAGGCTCCACAGGAGCCTTTCAAAGAGTTTTAATCGCAACGACCCTTGGAATCGTAGCGTTAAAACTTGCTTTTCGGACTTCGCGGTCATAAACGACCGACCAAAATACAAGCTGATTTTGCAGCCAATCGACCGTCCGCAGGACGCTCTCTTGGGCAAAATCCCGCGTGTCCCGTCCTCAAAGAGTTTTAATCGCGTTGTTAAAGTATCGCTTCGGTTGTCCCACGGACAAAACCCGGCAAGTTTGGCGGGGGCAGTCGGTAGTGATTCAGCAGATATGCAGCGGATCCCGCCGCCGGTTTTTCATCTTCCGTCGTCTAACAACGCCCCCAAAATTTTTTCATCAACCCCTTGCATTTTTCAGAATAATATGCTATAATACTCTACACTATGGACTTTCATGCGTCCGTGTTATAATTATGTCGCCACATAGCACTACTGTCCGGCTTTGAAACGATGGGCTGCTATTGGAATAAAGGGCTGTAACGGCTCCTCATGGCCGCGCATCCCGGGAAATTTCGATTCAGAAAGGAGATTTTTTGATGCCCAAGGAAGGTATTCATCCGAAGTACGAGAAGACAACCATCACCTGCGCTTGCGGAAACGTTATCGAAACGAGCTCCACAAAGCAGAATATCAAGGTTGAAATCTGCTCCAAGTGCCATCCGTTCTTCACCGGTAAACAGAAGCTTGTAGATACCGGCGGACGTGTTGACCGCTTCAACAAGCGCTACGGTCTCGGAGATAAGAAGTAATTTTGTAAAAGAGGGTTTATCCCTCTTTTATCTTTGATCGGAGGTTTTTAATATGCCGTACACAACCATCCGCGAAGCAGCGCAGTCGAGCGTCACAATAGAAAAAAGCGAATTTATCGCAAAAATTTCGCCCGTCACGACCTCGGAAGAAGCTGCCGCGTTTATTGAATCCGTAAGATCTGAACACCGCCGCGCGCGGCACAACTGCTACGCCTACACCCTTCGAGAGGGCTTCGAGACGAGGTATTCCGACGACGGCGAGCCGCAGGGGACCGCCGGACCGCCGATACTTGACGTCATACAAAAAAACGGTCTTACCGACGTCTGCGTCGTAGTTACACGCTATTTCGGCGGCATTCTTCTCGGAAAAGGCGGCCTTACGCGCGCTTACTCCTCGGCGGCTTCCGGGGCGCTTTCGGCGGCGAAGCTCAAGGTGATGTGCGACGCTAAGGACTGCCTGATCGATTTTGAGTATTCGTTTTACGAGCGGATCTTAAGGGAGCTTTCTGAGCATGAAATAAAGCTGATTTCACAGGATTTCGGGGAGCGCGTGAGCCTGAAGCTTCTTGTGAAGGAGGAAAAATGCGGCGAATTTGAAAAAGCGCTCCGCGAGCTCTCGCTCGGAAAAATCACCCCGAATTTTTCGGAAACATACTATGCGGATTTTGGGGAGGAGTAGGGATATAAACGCTTATTATAAACCTCCCCGTTAAGATTCTTTCAGGAAAAGACTTATAAGTAACGGCTAACGCCTTAAGAAAATTGCTTATATCCCCTAAAAAACCGAATTAAAAATGTTTGCCGCTGTTTTCAGAAATGCCGAAGCAGTCCGAGAACCCGCGCTGCCAGGTCGCGCATGAAAGTAAGAAAAGAGAAATCTGCCGAATAACGCGCCGCGATAGGAAAGACAATCGCTCTGCGATATGACAGTCAGCGTATAAATATGGAGTCGTAAAAGCCTATGACCAAGTTTTTAAATGATATACGAAGTGTGGAAAATAATATATCCGTTTACAGAAAAATTATAAATACCGCAGCTATACTGTTGCTCGGGATAGCTTTGGGGACTTTTTCAAAATTTCTGGATTATCACCAAGCCGAGCTTCCGGGTATTCTTATGGCTATAGACGGCGCGTTAGATTTACATAATTTTCTTGGGCGTTTTGCGATTTGGGCATTGATCGCGCTCTGCATTTCCGTTTACAGCAATTCCTCACTAAGAGCAAGCGTTAATGTTTTTGTATTCTTTGCCGGCATGGTTGCGAGCTACTATCTATATTCAAACTTTATCGCGGGATTCTTTCCAAAAAGCTATGCAATGATCTGGATCGGATTTACGGCTTTTTCTCCGTTATTGGCCTTTGCCTGCTGGTATGCAAAGGGAAAAAGCAAGCCGTCTTTTATACTGTCGGCGTTTATTTTGGCGGTATTATTCAATATGTGTTTTGCATATGGATTTTGGTACTTTAGCGCGCGGTCTGTTTTGGAAACTGCGGTCTTTATAATTGGATTTATTGTTCTGAGGAGGGCCGAGCCGAGGTATTCCGCGTTAATGGCGACGCTCAGTATAGCCCTTGCGTTTTTGCTTGATACGGTTATTCCGTTTCAGCTTTGATAAATTTATTTGGAAGATATCAACATCGCGCTTCAGTACAAAAAAGCAGACGTTAGGGCAGTTCCGCATAAAACAGCAAAAGCAGACAGAGAACCGTCTGCTTTTTTGATTTTCGCTTATAAAACCGCGCATATTAAATTCTTCTTACAAATAAATCGGAGTTTGACCGATCATTCGCGCTCTGTTCTAATGGTAAACTGTTCGGGGAGATTAAAAATGTCTGTTTTCAGGAATATCGGATAGAAATATTCGTCGCGCAGCCGTTCAAATGCAAGCCATTCAAAGTTATGCGTATGACGGCCTTCACGGAGCGTAAACCGTTCCCCTCTTTCCAATAGCCCTGTTCCGGCAATTCCCATCAGAAAATATACGCAGATCTCATGATAATCAAGCCCGTCAACATCTTCGGTGAAAAAGCTCTGATTCAGCCATAGAGGACGGATAATTTCAGGCGTGATATTCAGCTCTTCCTCCACTTCTCTGACGACCGCGTGCTCAGCTGTTTCTCCCATCTGAACTCTACCTCCGGGCAGGTAAAAGTATGGGGAACGCTCGTCGTGCATCGCAAGAATTTTATTGTTCGAGATAATGACTGCGCATACTCTGTAATTAAACTTTTCACGCCCGGAAATATAAGTGATATCCATTCCTATGTCTCCCAAAAATCCCGCTTTATCGCATTCCCCGTCATATCGCTAAGTCCCTTTACGCCGTACGCCTTTTTATTTTTTATCTATGTTTCTTGCGATTTTGATACGAGCAAAAAACCTTTCTTTATCGGTTTAGACCTCTTCAAGCAACCGACAGCGCAATTCATATAAAGCTGTTTTATTTGAATCCCAAGTCAGGCGCGCCATAGCGTCTTTATAACTCAGCCACTCGTAACCGATGTGTTCATTGGATAACTTTATGTCTGAAACACATTCAAACGCGAAGTGATATTCGGGAATAACATAGGTATTCTTTGCCCAATATATCCGATGCCGTTCCGAAATAGCATTCGCGGGGATATACGCCATGGACGTCAGTTTTATAATACTGTTTATTTTTATCCCCGTTTCTTCCGAAATTTCTCTTATCGCCGCCTCTGTCGGCGTTTCATCATCTTCACCGCCGCCGGCAATAAACTGCCGCTGATCCAAATCCGCGCGATGAAAAACACAAAACTGCGGCTCTTTCGGCGCTATTTTCCTGAAAGGAATCGCCAATATTTGAAATGGCGCTCTCAACCTGTTAAACCTCCGCCAATTCTGATTTTCTGATTAAGTATACCGTAAATTTTGAGAAGGACAACCGCCTGCAAGTGATAAGCAGTTTTACACCGCAAGAGCACACTTTTGGGCGCTCCTCGGCTTTGTATCAAACTCTGCAAGATGATATCTTTAAATTCACACCTGCGTGGAATAGTTCGGGGCTTCCTTTGTTATGTAGATGTCATGCGGGTGGCTTTCCTTAAGGCCCGCGCCGGTGATCCTTACAAATCTCGTCTTCTCGCGGAGCTCCTCTACGGTGCTGCAGCCGCAGTATCCCATGCCGCTTCTTATTCCTCCGCAGAGCTGGAAAACGGTATCGCTCAGAGCTCCCTTATAAGGAACCCTTCCCTCTACTCCCTCGGGAACAAGCTTCTTAGAACCCGTCTGGAAGTATCTGTCCTTTGATCCCGCCGCCATCGCGCCTAAAGAGCCCATTCCTCTGTAGACCTTGAAGGAACGTCCCTGATAGATCTCTACTTCTCCCGGCGCTTCCTCGCATCCCGCAAGGAGAGATCCGAGCATTACGCAGCTCGCGCCTGCAGCAAGCGCTTTTACTATGTCTCCGGAGTATTTGATACCGCCGTCTGCGATAACCGGTACGCCGTACTTTTCAGCCATGCACGCAGCGTCGTATACCGCGGTTATCTGCGGAACGCCTACGCCGGCGATAACTCTCGTCGTGCAGATGGATCCGGGGCCGATACCGACCTTTACTACGTCCGCTCCGGCCTTGATAAGGGCTTCGGCGCCCTCGGCGGTGGCGACGTTTCCGGCTATTACGGTGATATCCGGGAATTTATTCTTTACCTTCTCAAGGCACTTGATTATATTTTTTGAATGCCCGTGAGCGGAATCGAGCACCAGACAGTCGACCTGCGCTTCGACCAAAGCTCCGGCGCGGTCTAATACGTCCTCGGTAACTCCTATCGCGGCTCCTACTACAAGTCTTCCCTGAGCGTCGCGCGCGGAGTTTGGATACTTGACCGCCTTTTCTATATCTTTTATCGTGATAAGTCCCTTGAGCCTGCCCTCTCCGTCCACAAGAGGGAGCTTCTCTATTTTATGCCTTCTCAGGATTTCCTGAGCGTCCGCAAGGGTAGTGCCCTCGGGGGCGGTGACGAGATTGTCCTTCGTCATAACGTCCGCTATGCGCATCGAAAAATCGCTTATAAAACGCATATCGCGGTTTGTGATAATGCCGCAAAGCTTTCCTTCGCCGTCTACTATCGGCACTCCGGAGATCTTATATTTCCCCATCAGATCGTCCGCGTCGCTTACAAAATGATCCTTAGAAAGGTGGAACGGGTCGGCGATAACGCCGTTTTGGGATCTCTTGACTCTGTCTACCTCGTCGGCCTGGCGGTCGATAGTCATATTTTTGTGGATGATCCCGATACCGCCCTCTCTGGCGACTGCGATAGCCATTTTAGACTCGGTAACGGTATCCATAGCTGAGGTCATGAGCGGGATATTGAGGGAAAGATTTTTCGAGAGAGTAGTGCTAAGGTCAACCATATTCGGCGTAACCTCGGACTCCGCAGGAATCAGAAGAACGTCGTCGAAGGTCAGTCCCTCCTTGCCGAACTTAATGTTTTCGTTGGTTTGCAGCATTTTTTACACTCCTTTTTAATTATTCCGATATAACGCTTCGCGGAAATGCAAGGCCGCGGCCTTTCGAGCGCATAACGCATAAGAAAACGATTTAAAAAACCGCGCGCCGAAATTTCGGTTTTATTGCCTACGGCGGCACGGTTGAACGCAGACCTACGCGCTCGGTAAAAGCGGGCGAAATTGCAATAAGGTATTTTTTCAATTATAGCGGAATGCGCCCGGATTGTCAAGCTTTTTTTCGATTTTATTTTTAATTTGAGAGCGGTTTGGCTATCTGCACAAGTTGAAAGGAGGGATTTTGGATTTTTCGGGGAAGGTGATGAAGTAAACGGCGGGATATCTGTCTTTATACGGATGCGCTACAGACCGAGCCTGTCTTTTTGCTTTTTACAGCTTAAGCCGGCGTCTTTTATCTCTAACTTCTAACGCTCTAACGTTCTATTCTCTAAAAGGTCGCGCAAACGGCGGCGGGATTAGCTACTTCTCTGCTGAAGCGTTACCGACTGCGCCCACCCGCCCTCCCTCTCCCGCTCATCCCGCCGCCGTTCTCTCCCAGTTTCTGTCTTCTAATCCTCTAACCGTCTAACCTCTAAAAGCAATCTCCCCCAAAATTTTTCCCTCACCCTCTTGACAAATACCCCTACCCGGTATATAATATGAATAGAAAATACCCCACCCGGGTATATTATAAAGGAGATGATCTTATGTCCGAAAATAAATGCTGCTGCTCGGGACAGAAAACCACGAAGCGAAGCGATGAGGACCGCAGAAAGCTTATAAACCGCCTGAGCCGCATAGAGGGACAGATAAGGGGCATAAAGCGAATGGTCGAAAGCGACGCGTACTGCCCGGATATCCTTAATCAGTGCGCGGCTGCGATCTCGGCTCTTAACGGCTTCAGCAAAGACCTCGTCGGCGCGCATATCCGCGGTTGCGTCGCTCACGACCTGAGAGAAGGCGACGACAGCGTTCTTGACGAGCTGATAACTACGCTTCAGAAGCTTATGCGCTGAGTAATCGGAAAGCAAACGTAATCTATTTTTTCGGAGGTGTCGATATGCAAAAATATACTGTTACCGGGATGAGCTGCGCGGCCTGCCAGGCGAGAATCGAAAAGGCCGTGGGGAACGTCCCGGGGGTGAGCTCCTGCGCGGTAAGCCTTCTTACCAACTCGATGTCGGTCGAGGGGAACGCTTCCGCTAAGGATATCATAAAAGCCGTTAAAGACGCGGGATACGGCGCTAAGGCCGTGGGAGAGACTTCTGGCGGCGATTCTTCGGAGCTTGAGGATACCGAAACGCCGAAGCTTAAAAAAAGGCTTTTCGCTTCGCTCTTTTTCTGGATAATCCTTATGTACTTTACGATGGGTTCTATGCTTTTCAGGCTCCCCGTTCCGGGGATAATGAAGGGCGACTGCCTGATGATGGGGATCCTGCAGCTTATTCTCACGGCCGTTATCGCGGTGATAAACCAAAAGTTCTTCACCTCGGGCTTCAAGGGGCTTATTCATCGCGCTCCTAATATGGACAGCCTGGTGGCGCTCGGTTCCTCGGCTGCGTTCATATATTCCGTCGCGGCGCTTTTTATGATGTGCCACGCGGAGTTCATAGGCGATACGGCTTCTGTGGAAAGATATATGAACGAGATGTATTTTGAATCCGCTGCGACTATTCTTACTCTTATAACGGTCGGAAAAACTCTCGAAGCGAGATCTAAGGGCAAGACCACCGACGCTCTCAAGAGCCTTATAAAGCTTTCTCCCAAGACCGCGACGGTCATAAGGGACGGAAAGGAAGAAAAAATAGCCGTCTCGGAGGTAAGAGTGGGGGATATATTCGCGGTAAGGCCGGGAGAGCAGATACCAGTAGACGGAAAAGTCGTAAAAGGCATGAGCGCCGCGGACGAATCCGCGCTGACGGGAGAGAGCGCGCCGGTAGACAAAGAGCCGGGAAGCGAAGTCTCCGCAGGTACCATGAACCGCTCGGGATATATAGAATGCGAAGCGGAAAGAGTCGGAGAAGATACCGCTCTTTCGCAGATAATAAAGCTTGTGGGCGACGCAGCCGCGACAAAGGCTCCTATAGCTAAGATCGCGGATAAGGTCTCGGGGATATTCGTCCCGGCGGTAATGACTGTAGCCGCAGTCACCGCGATAGTATGGCTCGTCATAGGAAAAGGCGTAGGTTTTTCACTCGCAAGGGGGATATCCGTGCTCGTGATAAGCTGCCCTTGCGCCTTGGGGCTTGCTACTCCGGTGGCGATAACCGTCGGAAACGGAGTCGGGGCAAAAAACGGGATGTTATTTAAGACCGCGGCTTCTTTGGAGCAGACCGGAAGAATCGAGATAGCCGTTTTGGATAAGACCGGAACCGTCACAAAGGGCACGCCGTCCGTTACCGATATCGTCCCCGCCGAAGATTTAAGCGAGAACGAGCTTTTACGTCTTGCGGTATCTCTTGAAAAAAAGAGCGAGCATCCCCTCGCAAAGGCGATAGTATCCGAGGAAAAGGATTCGATAAACGCGCTTGAAGCCGAGGACTTCGAGACTCTTCCCGGAAACGGTATCAAGGCTAAAATAAACGGCGTTCTCTCCTATGCCGGGAGCGTGAAGTTCATATCCGAAAACGCAAAGATACCGGAAGAAGCGTTAAAAAGATCCGATGAGCTCTCCGAGCAGGGCAAAACTCCGCTGATGTTTTCATGCGGCGGGAATTACCGCGGGATGATAGCCGTAGCGGACGTTATCAAAGAGGACAGCCGAGAAGCCGTATCGGAGCTTAAGAATATGGGTATCCGGGTGGTGATGCTGACCGGAGATAACGAAAAGACCGCAAAGGCGATAGGAGCTCAGGCGGGAGTGGATGAAGTCATAGCCGGAGTGACGCCGCAGGAAAAGGAATCGGAAGTAAGAAGACTGAAAGCTTACGGAAAAACAGCGATGGTCGGAGACGGGATAAACGACTCGCCGGCGCTCACCTCCGCAGACGTGGGACTTGCGATAGGAGCGGGAACGGACGTTGCGATAGACGCAGCGGACGTGGTGCTTATGCACAGCCGCTTAAGCGACGCGGCGGCGGCGGTAAGGCTCGGAAGGGCGACTCTTCGCATAATCCACGAAAATTTATTCTGGGCCTTTATATATAATGTAATAGGCATCCCCCTCGCCGCCGGGGTATTCATCCCGCTCGGACTTACTCTGAATCCTATGTTCGGCGCGGCGGCCATGAGCCTTTCAAGCTTCTGCGTGGTATCCAACGCCCTAAGGCTCAACTTTATCAACGTACACGACCCTAAACGGGATCGGAAAATAAAACATTCTGAAAAAAATTCCAAGGAGGAAACGAAAATGAACAAAACGTTAAAGATCGAGGGCATGATGTGCCCGCACTGCGAAATGACCGTAAAGGGCGCTCTTGAAGCGGTTTCCGGAGTAAAAAGCGCCGAGGTCAGCCATAAGGCCGGAACTGCGGTGGTAGCTCTTGACAAAGAAGTTGCGGACGGCGCTCTTAAAACCGCAGTCGAGGGAAAAGGCTATAAGGTGATCGGGATAGAATAATTCCGTACCGAAATCTCAAATCGCAAAATAGGACCTGCAGAAAAGCCCGCGCGTCCTCTTTATGCTAAAAAAAGAATTTTTCAAAAAATCTTACAATCAGTCAATCACAAATGTGTGAATTATCATTGCAATTTTTCAAAAAAGGTGGTACAATATATACAAATTTTGGATCGTACAGATCCGGAAGAAAAAGGAGGAACATTTTTATGAAAAAAATTCTTGCTGTTGCCCTGGCGGCAATAATGATGACGTCTGTAATGGTTGTAAATGTTTTTGCCGACTATGATCCCGCGCTTGAGATCGGCCTGTTTATCGGCGATCCCGACAACGGCGGCTGGACTGCAGTTGACACCGTTACCGTTGACAAGCCCGGCACATACAGCCTTTCTTATGACGGCGACGCCAAGGCTCTCAACTGGATTCTCATCAGAACCGTAGAGCAGAATGCCGAGACTGCGATACCCGCCGGCACCGAGATCAAGACCACTTCCGTTAAGGTCGACGGCGTTGACCTCACCTTCGGCGGAAGCACCGAGTACACCGCTAAGACCGGCTTTGGCGGCACCTTTGAGGTTCAGTATTTCGTCCACGCTATCGGCGTTGACAACTGCGACAACGAGCCCGAGCAGGGTTCTAAGGTCGAGGTCGTCTTTGTTGTAGACCCCGCCAACGCTCCTGCTGAGGAAGCTCCCGCCGCAGAGCCCGAGACCGAAGCCGAAGCTCCTGCCGAGACTCCCGCAGAAACTCCCGCTGAGACTCCCGCAGAGACCGAGACCGAAGCTCCCGCCGCTACTACTGCTCCCGCAGAGTCCGCTCCTGCCACCGGCATAGCCCTCGCGGTTATCCCCGCTGTGATCGCTCTTGCAGCCGTTTCCGTATCTAAGAAGCACTGATAAATCAGCGCGCGGAAAAAGAATAATTTCAAGGCCCCTCCTGTGAGGGGTCTTTTTTTTGAATAAATCATCCGATTTTCGTCGGTATGCCTAAATTTATTTTAGAATTTTTGTGTAACCCTACAAAAATATAATTTCCGTCCTCTCAAAAAGAGGAGTTTTTTATTCTTTATTGTATAAACAAGTACAAAGATAAAAAAGGACAGGCCTAAAAAGATCATATCGGGGAGGCGCGAAGAATGACTCCGAGGGAATATACGGAAAAACTTGAGCTGGAGACTTTATCTCCCTACGCTGCGAAAAGCGCTCTGACAAAGGGCCGTTCAAGACCCGAAAACAAGCCGGACTACCTTAGAACCGATTTTCAGCGCGACCGCGACAGAATAATCCACTGTAAGGCGTTTTCGCGGCTCAAAAGAAAGACTCAGGTGTTTCTCAACCCCACCGGAGACCACTACCGCACCCGCCTTACTCACACCTTAGAGGTGAGCCAGATAGCGAGGACAATCTCAAGGGCGCTTCGCCTGAATGAAGATCTCACCGAAGCCATAGCTTTGGGCCACGATCTCGGGCACACTCCCTTCGGTCATGCAGGAGAAGCGATCTTAAACGAGATTTCGCCGAAGGGCTTTAAGCACTACGCGCAGTCGGTCAGAGTGGTGGAATACATAGAAAAAGACGGCGATGGGCTTAATCTCACCGCCGAGGTCAAGGACGGGATCCTAAAGCACACCGACGAGATCGCGGATACCAAGGAGGGTTATGTAGTCCGTCACGCGGACGTGATCGCATACATAAACCACGACATAGAGGACGCGATACGCGCAGGGGTGATATCTAAAGACAGCCTTCCGAAGGAAGCCGCAGAGGTTTTGGGGTATACAAAGTCCCAGAGGATAACTTCTTTGGTGACTTCTCTTGTGAACAGCGGCGCCGAGAAGCTTTGCTATACCGAAGAGGTCGAAAGAGCGAAGAACTGCCTTTCGGATTTTATGTTTAAAAACGTCTATCGGAACCCGGTCTGCAAGTCGGAGGAATCAAAGGCGAAGACGATGATCGAGATGCTTTACAGGTATTTCATCGAGCGCCCGGAAAAGCTGCCGCCGGACTATAAGGAATTAGCGGACAGGTTCGATACCGATACCGCTGTATGCGACTATATAGCAGGAATGACCGACGGGTACTGCACCAAGACTTTTTTGGATATCTTCGTGCCGAAGGGCTGGGAAAGAATTTAAAAGACCGCTTCCGATCGGGGGTGTATATGTGCGGCTTTCTTCCGAATTCATAGAGCTTATAAGGGACCGTAATCCCATAGACGACGTTATGCGCTCGTACGTAACGCTTAAGCGGGCGGGGAGATATATGAAATGTCTCTGCCCGTTTCATTCCGAAAAAACCCCGTCATGCATAGTCTATACCGAGGACAACTCCTGGCACTGCTTCGGCTGTCAGGCGGGCGGGGACGTAATAACCTTCATAAGAAAGATAGAGAATCTTGATTATATAGAAGCAATTAAATTTCTCGCCGCAAGGGCGGGGATAGCGATGCCGGAGGATGGATTCGACGACAGGGCCGGGCAGGAAAAGAAGCGGCTTATGGAGATAAACAAGGCCGCGGCGAGATTTTTCTATAAAAATCTCACCTCCGAGGACGGCAGAGCGGGGCTCGAATATCTTATCGGGAAGCGAAGGCTCAGACCCGAGACTATAAAGAGCTTCGGGATAGGAGTCGCGCCGAACCGCTGGACAAGCCTTAAGAATCATATGCTCGCTAACGGCTTCACGGAGGACGAACTGAAACGCGCGAGCCTTCTGAGCGAAAAAAACGGCAGGACGTTCGACTTTTTCGTGAACAGAGTCATTTTCCCGATATTCGATCTTCGCGGGAACGTGATAGCTTTTTCCGGAAGGACTCTTGAAGCTAATCCCTCCGGGGGAAAATACATAAATTCCAAGGAAACTTCTTTATATAAAAAAAGCAGAACGCTGTTCGCTCTGAACTTCGCCAAAAACGAAGCGGTCAAATCAAAAAGACTTATTCTCTGCGAGGGAAACGTAGACGTTATATCCCTGCATCAGGCGGGATTCAAAGAAGCGGTGGCGACCTGCGGAACGGCGATAACCGGCGAGCACGCAAGGCTTATGAGCCAGTACTGCGACGAGGTCTATATATGCTACGACTCGGACGCGGCGGGAGTAAAAGCTACTAAAGCCGCGATATCGATCCTTTCCGCGGCGGGGCTGAGAGCTAAGGTGGTAAGCGTTTCCGGAGACGGAGTCAAGGACGTTGACGACTATATCAAAAAATACGGTCCGGATCATTTCAGCGTGCTCCTAAACAGCTCCTCGGGCTCGACGGAATATGAGCTTAAGAGCGCAAAGGCGGGAGTGGATACCGACGTCGAAGAGGGAAAGGTGGAATATTTAAGAAAAGCGGTAGACGTGCTTGTAGGGATAGAATCCAAGATCGAGCGGGAGGTATATATCTCGAAGGTCGCAAGAGAACAGGGCGTAGCCGTAGAAGCGGTGAAAGAAGAGGTCGAAGCAGCGATAAGAAAGAAGCGAAGAGCGGATGAAAAGAAGAGCTTAAGACAGATGACCTCATCGCCGAAGAGAGATGAAATAAACCCCGAAGCTAAGGATCATCCGAAGGAAGCAAGGGCCGAGGAGGATATAATCGCTTATATTCTCACATCCCCGGAAAACGCGGAGCATGTGATCTCAAGCCTTTCGCCGGAGGATATGGTAACGCCGTTTAATAAAAGAGTTTATACGGAAATAATAAATTTATATCAAAACGGCCTTGAGATCGACCTTTCAATGCTCGGAAGCGAATTTTCCGCGGATGAAATGGGCAAGATATCGGGTGCCGTGGCTCGAACGAAGGATATCCCGATAAACCGCGAAGCCGCCGACGACTGCATCAGGATACTCAAGCAGAAAAGCAGCGACAAGAGCTCGGATGAAATGACCGACGACGAGTTTTTGAAATATATGCAGGAGATGAAAAGAATAAAGGGATAAAGGATAAAAAACGCAAAATCGCTTTGATCATTCGGACATTTAAGTAAATTCACAAAAACGCAACTATACATAACGGAGGAAAATTATGAGCGAAAAGAAAGTAACCATCGACTCGCTTCTTGCGAGCGGAAAGGCGACGGGAAAGCTTACTACCCGCCAGATAACAGAGGTTCTGGAGGAGATCGACTACGACGTTGATAAGATCGACAGCTTCTATGAAGCTTGCGCCGCGAACGGTATCACCATCATTGACGATATCGTCATGGAGACCGAAAATCTTGACGAGCTTATCGATATGGACGACCAGCTTCTGGACGGCGAGCACGATCTTGACGACGATTTTGATTCCGCTTCGATAGACGCGATCTCTATCGACGACCCGGTGAAGATCTATCTCAAAGAGATAGGAAGAGTGCCGCTTCTTACGCCGGAGGAGGAAATAGAGCTTGCCCAGAGGATGAAGGACGGCGACAAGGCCGCGAAAAAGCGCCTTGCGGAAGCTAACCTGAGACTTGTGGTATCGATAGCGAAGCGCTACGGAGGAAGAGGACTTGTATTTTTGGATCTCATCCAGGAGGGAAACCTCGGACTTATAAAAGCGGTCGAGAAATTCGACTATACGAAGGGCTTCAAATTTTCCACCTACGCGACCTGGTGGATACGCCAGTCGATAACGAGAGCGATAGCGGATCAGGCGAGGACGATAAGGATCCCCGTGCACATGGTAGAAACGATCACGAAGGTAAAAAAGACCTCGAGCCAGCTTCTTCACCAGAACGGCCGCGACCCGACTGCGGACGAGATCGCGCAGGCGCTTGACATGCCAGTAGAGAGGGTCAGAGAGATCCTAAGGATAGCTCAGGATCCCGTATCGCTTGAGACTCCGATAGGAGAAGAGGAGGACAGCCATCTCGGCGACTTCATCCCGGACGAAAACGCTCCCGAGCCTACCGAAGCCGCGTCGCTGGTTCTTTTAAAGGAGCAGATAAACCAGGTGCTTTCGACACTCACCGACAGGGAGGAGAAGGTTTTAAGGCTGCGATTCGGGCTTGAGGACGGCAGAAGCCGCACTCTTGAAGAGGTCGGGCAGATGTTCAACGTCACGCGTGAAAGAATAAGGCAGATAGAAGCCAAGGCTCTGAGAAAGCTAAGGCACCCGAACCGCTCTAATAAGGTCAAGGACTTTATTGATTGACGGTCGGAGAGGAATAATCTGGAATAAAATGAGCAGCAGGAGGTTAGAGCCTGCTGCTTTTATTTGGGGAGGGGGTTGGATTTTGAATTCTCAATGCAGGCATATTCTGATATCACGTCCCCGTCGGAATGAGAATTATCGGCAGTCAGAAGTTGCCGACCGTAACCATGCGGTGAAAAAGGCGCGGGTGCTGCTCTCTCAACCGCCTTCTTGCCTTTCGCTTTGTATCTCCCGCTCCGCAATCTCTCCTATCCCCTGCTCCCTCAAATATGCAGCGCTCCATCACATCCGCCAAACTTTCACCGTTTTTTCAGAAATTTTTGTTCATTTTTGCCTTGATTTTTTCGGGGCATAGTGATATACTGATAGTGCAAAGAGCCAACCGTTTTTCCACCTAAAATCAAGAAAGCGAGGTATAAAATGAAAAAGACCGTTTTAACTTTGGCGGCGATTTTAGCCGCTGCGACCTTATCCGCGTGCGCTTCCAAAGCAGGCAATATAAGCACTGCGGAAGCCAAGAAGATCGCTCTCGAAAACGCCGGAGTAGCCGAAGACGCCGTCAGCGGTTACGAAGTTGACCTCGAGACCGAGGCGGGAATTACGTTTTATGATATTTCATTCGACTGCGGCGGTTATGAATATGAGTACGAGGTTATGGCCGATTCCGGAGAGATAATAAGAACCAAGAGAGAGCTTGACGACGATTCAAGGCTCCCGACTCCTACCGAAAAGGACGATACGCACTACGTCCCGGAGGATGAAAGCAAAGCTCCCGACGTGACCGAACCCGCTCCTCAGGCCGAGGGAGAAGTTCCGGATGTTCCCGAGACTCAGCCCGCTGCGGGCGAGCCTGTTCCGGATACCGAAAACGCGCCTGCCGACAGCGTCCCGAACGCTCCGGCGGCAAGCGAGATCGAATATATAGGCGCGGAAAAGGCCGGAAGCATCGCTCTTGACTCCGCGGGATATGCAAAAAGCGACGTTTATGATTTTGAATGCGAGTTGGATACCGAGCATGGGACCGTAGTTTATGACGTGAGCTTCGACGCGGACGGATACGACTACGATTTTGAGATCGACGCTGTTACGGGATATGTACATCATTCCGGCAAGGAGCCTGATCCGGATCACCACGAAGAAGAACATCACGAAGAAGAACATCACGACGACGAACATCACAGCGGCGCAACCGCAAATACGAACGGTACTCAGACCGGCGCTCAGGACAACGCCGCTCCGTCGTCCTCAAGCGGATATATCACTTCCGAAGCTGCCGCTTCTGCCGCTCTTAAGCATGCCGGATACACTGCGGACGAGGTTTACAGTCTTGAATCTGAGCTTGACCGCGAGCGCGGGGTTACGGTATACGACGTAAGCTTTGAGGTAGACGGGTATGATTTTGATTACGAGATAGACGCTTCGAGCGGCGATATCCTGCGTTCCGACAAGGAGCGCGACTATGACGCTCCTTCCGGAAAGAAGACCGACGATTCGACCGAGTATATTTCAAGAGACAAAGCGAAGGAGATCGCTTTTACACACAGCGGGGTTGCTGAGTCAAATGCGACGAAGATCGAAGTCGAGCTTGACTATGAGCGAGGAAAAGCTGTTTACGATGTAAGCTTTGACAGCGCGGGTTATGAGTACGATTACGAGATAGACGCGGTTTCGGGGGAGATTATTAGGTCGGATAGGGAGAGGGATTGAGCCGAAGAATGGATGGGCGAAAATATTATAGGTTGGAATCAGGCCGTCGTTTTGCGACGGCTTGATTTTTCACGAGATGGGGATTGCAGTCTGTTGTAAGCTTGTGAGGGATCGAATTCTGCTGATTTCTTCATTTCTATCTTCTAACTTTCTAATCATCTATCTTCTAAAAGCCGTGCGGGCTGCGCACACCCTCCCTCTCTTTTGCTCATCCCTCCCCCTCCCCTCGCTTTTTCCCTTCTAAACAGCTACAAGTTTAAAGCGTATCCCGTCTATTTATTGCACATGACATGGTTATTTTTGTGGGGTTCGACGAAAACTGTTAAAAAATACATTTTTCGCTTGACAAACGGTCTCAATAATGGTATTATTTAATAGAGATATTTTTGGAAGGATTACCCGTTTTAAAACAGCCGGTCCTCAGAGGTGATTGAAGTGGGCTGCGAAAGATATTCCGAAGCGCCCGAGGAGATCCTTTTAAAGCTTGCGCCGAAGGATGAGGAAGCCTATGAGGAGCTTATTTCACGCTATCTTCCGTCTATACGAAGGATAGCTGCGATATATAAAAACTCTCCCGCCGACCGCGACGATCTTGTATCCGAAGGGATTTTGGGACTGATGGCGGCGGTAAGGACCTATTCTCCGGACAAGGGCGCGTCGTTTTCAACGTACGCGGGATCCTGCGCCGCAAACAGGATGCGAAACGCTCTTAAAAAGGCTCAGAGGATCAACGGCAGGGAAAGTCCCATGGATGAAAACGGCTCTGCGGAGGAGCCCGGCGCTTCTCCGGAAAAGATCGCTATAGACCGCGAGTTCTTAAGAGAGGTCTTCGCGGGGATACCGGCGGTTCTGACGGAGCATGAGAGAAACGTTTTGGGACTTTATCTCGCGGGCGAATCCTATCAGAATATAGCAAAAGCTCTCGGCACCGATAAGAAATCGGTAGATAACGCCCTGGCGAGGGTGAGAAGAAAGCTGAGAGCGAGATTTTACTGATCCGCGGGGATCTTACTCAGGATAAAAGCTCAAGGGCTTTTATATAAAATCATACCAAATAGACCTTTACCGATAGGTTCAGCACGGCTTCACCTGCATTTCACCGAAAAAGAAGCCCGGCGCCGATACTTAGCTACCAAGGCGTCCGTATCGGTCGGTGAAAGCACGACTTGGTAAATCAAAATAAGTGAGGGACACAAACCATGTTCGAGGACAAAACATTAGTATGCCGCAACTGTGGCAATGAATTCGTCTTTACCGCCGGAGAGCAGGAATTCTATGCGGAAAAGGGTTTTGAAAACGAGCCCAAGATGTGCCGCGATTGCCGCAAAAAGAAGAAAGAGGAAGGAAAGCAGTTCTTCACCGCAACCTGCGCCGCGTGCGGCAAGGAAGCGAGAGTACCCTTCCAGCCGCATGACGACCGTCCGGTCTACTGCAGCGAATGCTTCGCAAAGATGAAGGAAGAAAAGTGATAAAAACCCGGTGCAGAAAATCTGCGCCGGGTTTTTTCACGGTGGTGGGAGGGGGAAAGTAAGATGGAAAGTTGGGGATGTTTATTATATAAAAGCCGGCGCCCTGCCCGCTTCATTTATCTGCTTATAAATCCGAAGATGAAAAATACATGAAATTTCGCCGCTAAGGGTTGACATTTCCTTGGCTGCGGCTTATAATATAACCATCGTTATATAACGCTAATTATCAGAAAGAAGAACCTTCACATGCCGCCGAAACCTAAAATCACAAAAGAAATGATCGTTGACGCCGCGGTTTCTGTCGCGCGCGAATCCGGGTGGGAGAACATCAACGCGCGGACCGTTGCGGAAAAGCTCAAATGCTCCACCCAGCCCGTTATGTACCACTTCGCGACGATCGAGGACCTGAAAAAAGCCGCCTATGCTAAGGCCGACGGCTATCATTCCGAGTACCTGATGAACATCAAAAGTCCCCAAATCATGCTCGAAATCGGGATGAATTATATTCGTTTTGCGGCGAACGAGCCGCAGCTTTTCCGCTTTCTCTTTCAGTCAGACTATTTTTCCGGGACGACTTTGCTCGAGATGATTGACGCTGAGGAGCTTGCGCCGGTGCTTTCGGCGATGCAGGGAGCGGCCGGCGGGAGCATGGAACAAGTGAAAGAAATTTTCGTGACGGTCTTTTTGTTTGTGCACGGATATGCGAGTCTTATCGCAAACAATTCTCTGAATTACGACGAAAATGTTATTAAATCCCAGCTTGAACGGGCATACAAAGGCGCGAGATCGGCGGCGAAGGAGGAAGAAAAATGAAAGATCAAAAAGTTGGTGATAATAACAAAAAATTCCTAATACCAACGGTCGCAGGCGCGGCGATAATGATACTGCTGACGTTGACAAAAGTCATGCCGACCTTGAAAATAGCGGGATACTCCGTGTTTGTCGGGATCGCGTTCTTCTTCATCACGGAAGCCGCCGCAAAAACGCCGAGGGCGGAGTCGGGCTTGCGCTTCAACACGGTTTTTGAGGATTTCAAGAAGCCGGGAGCGATCGTTTGGGCGCTTCTGCCGGCATTCAGCGGGATTTTGACGCTGATTATCGGGGATCTTATCTTCGGCGAAGAATTTAAAGCGCATTTAATGGGGCGCGCGGGAGAGATTCTGTCTTTTGATAAAGCGCTGCTGATGATGGTTGAGATTATCGTCGCGGCGTTCGGCGAGGAGATCGCGTACCGCGGATTTTTCCTCGGTAAAGGGATGAAAATTTGTCCGTTTTGGGTATGCGCGGTCGTTTCTTCGGCCGCTTTTGCGGCGGGGCATATCGCCGCGGGAAATGTGAGAATAGTGATTTACGACATCACCTGCGTGTTCATCGACAGCATAATTTATTCGGTGGTCTACCGCAAATCCGGCAACTGCGTTATAAGCGCGCTTTCGCATATTTTAGCAAACGCGTCGGCGATTTTCGCGGCGTTAGCGGGAGCGTAAGGCAAATAAGAGATATGAAAGAAAAATTGTCATAGGAAATTAACTAAACCTCGGTTCTTGCGCATTTTATAGGCAGCGACCGAGGTTACATTTTTTGATTATGGTAATTGCATAGGCGACATGTAAGGGTTTGCGTTAGAAATTCCGTTCCATCGCACACTTTACAACCGCGCCGATCTATGATATAATAAGCTTAATCCCAAAAAGAAAAGAGGTCAAGTTTATGCTTACGCTTCGCGACAGGGTGCTTCGCTACGCGCTCGACTATTTCGGAACCGCTCCGGACTACCCATGGGACGACGAGCCGGATTACGCAGTCCTTCGCCATCCCGAAAACAAAAAATGGTACGGCCTAATCATGCGTATCCCGCGCGAAAAATTGGAACTTGAAGGCGAAGGTCAGTTAGATATCCTTAACATAAAATGCGATCCTATCGTCTTGGGCTCGCTTCTTGAAAAGAACGGCTGCCACCCGGCGTATCATATGTCAAAGTCGCACTGGATAACGCTGAGACTTGACGGAAGTGTTGATTTTACTGAGATCGCGACTCTTCTTCGCCTGAGCTTTGAGATGACCGCGCCAAAGCTTCCAAAAGCGAAAAAGGGAGATTTTTAGGATAAATGATAAGAGGTGAGTTTAACGTATCGTAATATCGTGATGTGCAGGTAATTTATCCCAAAAAGAAAAACTTTTCAGGGGAAATTTTCGGATTTTGCTTGACATTTCGGCCGGAAAAGTATATAATATACAGACCGGGGTGTAGCGCAGTTGGTAGCGCGCCTGCTTTGGGAGCAGGATGTCGGGGGTTCAAGTCCCTTCACTCCGACCATCGCCGCAAGCTTTTGCTTGCGGTTTTACTATGTAAAAATTAGCAGGCGCTAACGCGCCTGCTGAATTTTTCTCTTATATTCGCTTCTCATATCTCAAAGGGCTTCAGATCCGCTCAGTCTATTCCTCGTCTTCCGGCTTTATCTCCCCGCCCGTATTCTCGCTATCCGAAATCTCCGGCTTATCCTCTGCACTCTCTGCATTCTCCCCCGCAGAATCATCCCTATTATCCGCTGCGTCCCCCGCCTCATCCACTGTAACATTCTCCACGGCTTCACCTGCCGGAGCATTATCCTCCGCTGTATCCGCATTTGCCGACGCTACATCTCCCGCGCCGTCGGATTTTTCCTCGGCTTCAAGCGCGTATGCGGTCTCGATTTTCTTAAGAAGCTTTATCATGTCCTCGCTTTGGCGGGGAGTTTTCTTATACTTTCCGAGCGTGCCGACAAGCTTTCTTGCAAGCTCCTTTTTGCGAAGTCTCAGATACACAAGTCCGAGATACAGCCCCGCCCAGACCCTCACCTCGATCGGTCTTACGTTTAAAAGCGCTTCAAATCCGTCCTTGGCGCCGTAGAAGTCCTTATCCGCATACTTTATAAGCGCGTCTACTAAAAGCTTTTCCGGCATGTCCGGATACTTCGAGCAGAACGGCTTTCCGAGTTCCACAGTGGATTTCGCGCTCTCGATATCCCCGGTAAGCAGGAAAAGATATGCGTAAAGCGTGTAATATCTCGCCGCAAGTTTGGAGTCAAATCGGTCGAGATCTATGTCCCTTAAAACCGCAAAAGCGTCGTCATATCTTCTTCCGTCGCAGTACGCCTTTGCGACAAGAATATCGTTTCTTGCGCTGAGCGAGGTCCCGCTGAGCTTGCGGCGCTTTTTTTCGAGCAGGTCGTAGTACTCCTTTGAATATCCCGTCTTGCGGAGAACCTTCTCCGCGTGTTTTCTCTGCAAGCCGTAAATACAGAGCGCGATAAGATAGATGAAGTACGCAAAGATCGCGATTATGACCGCTACGCATAATATCGAGCAGACGAAGCTGAAGTTTTCGGTAAGCCACGAGGGGAGTTCCTGACCCATAAAGGTCCCGCTGAGCGTGAGATTAAAATCAAGAAAAGGCAGCCACTTATAAACCAGGCTCTCGGAGAGAAAACCTATTACGCATGAAGCGGCGATCGCCGCGATTATAAACAAAACGATGCAGAACAGCCAGATCTTCAGTCTTTTTGCTTCGAGCCTGCTTTTTATCATTTCCTACACTCCTCTTTCACATTTTTTACGGTACAGGGTTATACAATAACAGTATAGCATACTTTTGCAAAAATTTCAACATCTTTTTGAGAATATTTTGGAAAATGAGATTGAGATCAGCGCTTGCGGCTTTATAGGTACGCCGGTTCGGCGCAGTGAAGCGAGACTTTAAAAAGCCGATTGCTCATGAAATTCATTTCTGGGGTAGGAAGTGAGGGGTTATTAAAACTCAGTTTTGTACTTCTGTCTTTCGCTATGTAGCAGAAACAGGCATGAGTTAGCGGCGGCGGGTTTCGCTGCATCTACAGACTGCGCCCTCCCTCCCGCCCTCTATCGCTCCTCCCGCCGCCGCTTCCATAATCTCCCCTCCACCTTGACAACCACGATGAAATATATTAAAATAATCACATCAAACTTACACGGAGGGCGTTAATATGCGGGCTCTTATTGCTATGAGCGGCGGGGTGGACAGCTCTGTCGCGGCTAAAATTATGTCGGATCGCGGGTTCGAGTGCGTCGGGTGCATGATGAAGCTTTTCGACGGCGGGGAGGGTAATTGCGAGCGCTCCTGCTGCTCCGTCGACGACGCTCAGGACGCGCGCAGCGTAGCTTTTTCCCTTGGGATGCCGTTCTACGTCTTCAATTTTTGCGACGATTTTCGGCATGACGTTATAGACCGCTTCGTCTCGGAATACCTTCGCGGGCGCACCCCGAATCCCTGTATCGACTGCAACTCGCATCTCAAATTCGACCGCCTTTTAAGACGGGCCGTCGAGCTTGGATGCGAAAAAATAGTAACCGGGCACTACGCGAGGATCGAAGAACGCGACGGTAAATACATCCTAAAAAAAGCCGCCAACGAGCTGAAGGACCAGAGCTACGTCCTCTACCGCCTGACTCAGGAACAGCTTTCGCACACCGTCTTCCCGCTCGGCGGGATGAGCAAGACGGAGACTCGTAAAATCGCCGAGGATTGCGGTTTTGTGAATGCGAAAAAGCGAGATTCTCAGGACATCTGCTTCGTGCCGAACGGTAAATACGCCGAGACCGTCGAAGCTCTTTCGGGGAGAGTCTGTCCCGAGGGGGATTTTTTGGACATAAACGGGCAAGTGATCGGCAGGCACAAGGGGATAATCCGCTACACCGTCGGCCAGCACAAGGGGCTTGGCGGGAATTTTCCGGACAGAATGTTTGTGATTAGCGTTGATCCCGCCGCGAACACCGTAACGCTCGGCACGGAGGACAAGCTTTTTTCGCGCGAGCTTTTTGCCGGGGATTTTAACTGGATATCGGGGGAGCCGCCGAAGGGGAAGATTAGGTGCGAAGCGAAGGTGAGATATCGCCATCAGCAGCAGCCCGCGACAGCGGAGCCGCTTCCCGACGGCAGGGTGAGGATAGAATTTGACGCCCCCCAGCGAGCGATAACCCCGGGGCAGGCCGCGGTTTTGTATGATGGGGAGGAAGTGCTGGGAGGAGGAAGGATTGAGGATTGAGGGGGTAGGGATGAAAAGCGCAATGCCGTGTGAGAGACGGAAGCAAAAAGGTTTCGCCGGCCTTTCCTCAAAAGGCCGCAGGGGTCCAGGGGCTGAAATCTCTTAGCGTAAGCAAGCGCAGGACGGGAAAAAAACAGTCCGGCAGACTGTTTTTGCGTGGGGAGACGCTCGCCGGGTGTCTCCCCTTTTGACAGCTAATGCTGTCAAAATCAGGCTAAGTTTGGGCAAAATCCCGCGCGTCCCGTCCTCAAAGAGTTTTAATCGCGTTGTCAAAGTACCGCTTCGGTTGTCTCACGGACAAAACTCGGCAAGTTTGGTGGGAGCAGTCTGTAGAGATTCAACAGTAAAGTAGCGAATCTCGCCGCCGCATAGCTCCCCGGTTTTCAGCGCAGAGAATTATAGCCACCCAACCTGATAATCTGACCTCTGATTTCTGACCTCTGTCTTCTTATAGGCTCCCGCTTTTCGCGCTTGACTTTCCCCATCCAAAGTGATATAGTAATACAGACCCCATGAATAAAGGAAGCGGTAAATATTTCTATGAACAAAGATCTCACCGTCGGACGGGCTGAAAGCGTTGTTTTTCGCTTCTGTATCCCTCTCTTCGGCAGCATTCTCTTCCAGCAGCTCTATAACATCGCCGACAGCTTTGTCGCGGGTAAATTCGTTGGCGAGGACGCTTTGGCGGCTGTCGGGAACAGCTACGAGATTACTCTTATCTTTCTTGCGTTCGCTTTCGGCTGCAATATCGGCTGCTCGGTGATCTCTTCGCAGCTTTTCGGCGCGGGAAGATACCGCGATCTCAAAACCGCGATCTATACGTCTCTTATATCAAGCGGCGTTGTCTGCGCGGCTCTTATGGTCTGCGGAGCGGTCTTCGGCGGCAGGCTCTTGACTCTTATAAACACCCCGGACGAGGTTTTTGAAGCTTCTAAGCTTTATCTCGATATCTATATACTCGGACTTCCGTTCGTATTTTATTATAACATCGCGACCGGGATATTCTCCGCGCTCGGGAATTCAAAAACTCCGTTCATTTTTCTCATGTGCTCCTCTCTTTCAAATATCGCCGTGGACATACTTTTCACCACCAAGCTTTCCTTCATCTTTACACGCGGCGTCGACGGAGTAGCATGGGCGACGTTTCTGTGCCAAGGCGTGAGCTGCATTCTCTCGCTTGTGTTCGTGTTCAAAAGTCTTAAGACGGTCAGAACCGATAAAAGATCTCCTGTATTTGATTTACGAATATTCGGCAGGATATGCGGGATAGCTATCCCGAGCATTTTACAGCAGAGCTTTATCTCGATTGGAAATATTATAATACAGGGCGTTATCAATACGTTTATGACCGGCGTAATGGCCGGGTACTCGGCTTCGGTGAAGCTTAACAACCTCGTTATTACGTCGCTTACGACCGTGGGGAACGGTATATCTAACTTCACCGCCCAAAACATCGGCGCGGGGAAAAATAAGAGAGTCAAAGAGGGCTTCATTGCGGGGCTTAAGCTTGTCTGGGCGATCTGTATTCCGATAGCGATTTTATATTTCTTCGCGGGAAGATTTTTTGTGTATATATTCCTTGACTCACCGAGCGAGTCCGCGCTGAGCGCGGGCATTGAGTTTTTGAAGATAGTTTCACCGTTTTACCTCATTATCTCAATAAAGCTGATAGCCGACGGAGTTTTGCGCGGCGCGGGAAAGATGAAGCTTTTCATGATAAGCACGTTTACGGATCTTTTGCTGCGCGTGGGGCTTGCTAAGATTCTTTCGGCGACCGCCCTCGGCTCTACGGGAATTTGGCTCGCATGGCCGCTCGGTTGGATAATTTCCACGGTGCTGTCGTTTATTTTCTATCGTTCCGGGAAGTGGGGAGAAGCAAAAACGCGATCAGAGGACGGAGGTCAGATATCGGAAGACAGAATTTAGTATCGGGGACGCGTGCGGAATTTTTTCTAAGACGAGGAACAAAGGGCATGACATTCTCTCCCCGCAAAATATTTCCCAAACAAAAAATCCCGAAAATAATCCTCCCAACGTTTGCGTAAAATTTTTCTCAAAACCTATAGACAAACGGCGTGATAAGGGGTATAATATAAATATATGATCGAATCGGTCATATTTTGAATTATTACGGAAGCGGTGAGTTTATGCGAGTTATTACCGGCTCCGCGCGGGGCAAAAGGCTCAGGACTCTTGAGGGTCTTGAGGTAAGACCAACCTCCGATAAGGTCAAAGAAGCGATTTTCTCTATAATCCAGTTCGATCTTCCGGGGGCATCGGTTCTTGATCTTTTCGCGGGAAGCGGTCAGCTCGGTATCGAAGCTTTGAGCAGAGGCGCGGAAAAAGCTGTTTTTGTGGATAAATCCAAAAACAGTATAAACTGCGTGAGGGAAAACGTCGAAAGCTGCGGATTTTCCGACCGATCTAAAATTATTATCTCCGACGGCATAGATTATCTTCGCTCCTGCCCTGCGTTCGATATCGTTCTGCTTGATCCCCCTTACCGGCTCGGGCTTGTTGAAAAAGCTCTTTTGGGACTTGAAGGCAAGGTCTCAGAAAACGGAAGTGTCATCTGCGAGCATGAAGCCGGGCTTGTCCTTCCCGAAAAAATCAGCGGACTTATAAGAAAAAAAGAATATTCCTACGGAAAAACCGTAGCTCTTACAACATATATTTTGGAGGAATGAAATGGAAAGACTTGCGGTATGCCCCGGCACCTTCGATCCGGTAACGCTCGGGCATCTTGATATCATAACCCGCGCCGCCGCGCTTTTTGATCGGGTGATAGTGCTCGTTTCGGTAAACGTTGACAAACGCCCCTCGTTTTCAGCCGAGGAGCGCGCGGATCTGATTAAAGCAGTGACGAAAAATCTTAAAAACGTAGAGGTCGAAATAATGGACGGCCTTTTAGCGGAATATGTTAAAGAAAAGAAAGCCTGCGCTATAGTTAAGGGTCTTCGCGCAACCACCGATTTTGAATACGAGTTCCAGATGGCGCTTGCGAACCGAAAGCTTTATGCGGACGCGGAGACGGTATTTTTGGTTACAAAATCCGAAAATATGTATCTCAGCTCGTCGATGGTAAGACAGATAGCTTCTTTCGGCGGCGATATTTCAAGCTTTGTTCCCGAGGAGATAGTCGAAAGAATATCTGCGGGACTTCTTGAGGGGAAATAAGTAAATATTACAGAATTTTAAATTATAAATATTAAATATACGCTGAGATCCGGGGAGGAATTTAAAAATGACAATTGACGATATTCTTGAGATGATGGACGACCTTCTTGACAAGTCGGTCACGGTCCCGTTTTCAAACAAAAAAAGCATTGTAGATACCGAGAAGCTCCGCGAATACATCGACAACATCCGCTATTATCTTCCCACGGAGATAAAGCGCGCGCGTGAGATGGTAGCGGACCGTTCGGAGATAATCGACGACGCGAACAAAGAAGCCGAGAAGATAATCAAGGATGCGGAGGAGCGCGCTAAGGTGCTCGTTTCCGAGGACGAGATCGTAAAACAGGCCCAGGAAGCCGCGAACGATCTTACCGCGCAGGCCAAGGCGATGGACCAGTCGATAAGAACTGCTATGACGAACAAGCTGAGCTCGACTTTGAGCGAGACAGAAAAGTCCTTGAACAAGGCGCTTAGTGAGGTCAAGGCGATGCAGGAGGCTGTGAAGTCCGCGCAGGAGAGATGAGCGGCGTTTGAGGACGGGAAAATGCAGGGATTTGAGATCCGCTCTTTAGGCTTAGGCTTGAAGAGCGGGTTTTTATTTAGAACGGCGGCAGTGATCGGGAGAATGAGGTGAAAACTTTGCCGGTTATGTTCCCGCCCAACCGTCCCCCAAAACGCAATTCATGCTCCCCCCTAAAATCACAAACTCTGATTTCTGACCTCTGAAATCTGTCTTCTATTCGCGCTTTTATACTTTAAGCAATAAAAATATTATCGGCAAAAATGCTGTCAGCGCGGCGTTTCCGTAAATTAAAATCGCGCCGGCGCAGATGATCGTTATCCCTAAAATCGGGCTGTGATGAATTGCCTTAGTCACCTTTTCTACGTCTTTGGGATGGCTTTTGCAGCTCCGAATCCCCAACGCAAGAATTATCATCCCGAAAAAAATCATCGCCCCGCCTAAGATCCCCGCCGGGATCCTCAGCGCCCCAAAGCTTATTTTGGGAAACTTCCCGAGCTCCGAGAGTACTATCCCTCCCGCAGTCAGCGCCGGGATAAATATCCCTAAAACAGGCGCTATTTCGCTGCGCGCTTTAATTTTCTTATACATAAATCCCTCCGTAGTTAGCAAAAGCTAACTTAATATCAAATTTTTTATTTTCCGTCTTTATCGCCCGAAAAGCCCCTTTTTAATATACGGCTCAGCCGTCACGGATATCACTCGGTACCCCGTCGCGCCGAGCGTTTCACGCAGCGCAGTTTCGTCGATCTGCTCCTCGCTTAGGATAACCGTTTCGCCCTTTGTATGCGACGAAGCGACCTTTTTGACCTTGAACCTTCCGCGTATCGCGTCGTTGATGTGAGACTCGCACATCCCGCACATCATCCCGTCGATTTTGACTGTGATTTTGTTCATAATTAGCTCCTTTAATTATTTTTTGATTGTAATGGGTTTTGGTAATTTTATTCTTTTTTGATTTTTGATATGCCTTAAAAGTGAGATATTGTCGTGTTGTCGGCAGTGGTTGTGTAGCAGACAAGGATTGCATGTGAATAAGTAAAGTTAGCGTTCGCTAACCTATACTGCAAATTTAAACCGCACAGAGCGGCAGGCAAGCGTTAGCATATGCTAATTACAATATATCACATTTTTCGGCTGATGTCAAGAGGGGATGATAATGGGGGTGTGTCTATTCCACCCGCATTAAAGGAAATCAACCAGTCCGAAAGGCAATTCGCCTTTTGGATACTTCTCACGA
>CANPYR010000013.1 GCA_947588805.1 uncultured Clostridia bacterium | reverse complement strand
ATACGCATATTACGTGCGCTTTCGCTGTAAAACTCTTCCGTTATATCGAAGCCATCACCGAAGTATTGAACACAATAGAAGTTCAATGTTACCGGGACAAATTTTGCACTGCTCTTAGTGACGCTTAAAAAGCTTTTAAGAACCTTTAGCAGTAACTTTGCATTGAATGACACTGAGATTGTCGGGGGATCTGTAGTAAACACCTTTTCCGCGCGTGTAATGGGCTCTGCCGGTCTGCGTATGGTTGTAGTCTTTTCCCCGCTTGTTATTAGTGATTTTTCCCTGATCGTCGCCGACCCCCGCCCATCATCTTCGATGGTTACAGCCGCAACGGTTTTTTCATTTAGCGGTTTCATTGCCGGAATAAAGGTTTCAAATTTTTCACCGTTCGACAGCACTTCCGTGCAGGGGACCGTTACCGTAGCAAAGGCCATGCCATCACATGCTGAAGCGGTCAATTTGCATCTTAAAAAATGATCCTTCACATAGGGCTCGCATTCTAAGAAAATAAATCTCGCGGGCTCTTTTACTGAGTTGGGATTAACAAAGTCGCCCACCGTCTTCATGATCTGATTAAAGCAACCTGTCTCCAACGTAATTATATTAGTCATTTACTTTTGCCTCCGTTTCATCACATTAGGATTAAAAGAGTAGTTAGCACTGCAAAAAGTGCCGCCAAACAGCCGAATATCACAGTGTCGCTTTTATCCGCTATGTCGCTTACTTCTTTTGACGTGCCGATTGACGCTATACTAAATAGGCAAGTAAGCAGCACGAATAAAATAAAGCTGACTGTTTTAAAGACCGTTATCATCGTTTACGGCCTCCTCTGATACCTCGTCCAGCGCTGTCAAATCAACGTTTTCAGCGTGTAAGGTCGTCTCCCAAACGTCCGTAGCAGACAAACGCGGCTGCATTATTATCTGACAACCGCACTCGGGGCAGTCAAAGGCGTCATACAATTTCGGTTCTTCGCCCGAAAACGCCGCCGCTAACCCGGTCGTTACGGATCCTCTCGCCGTATAACGCTTGCTCTTGTCGAGCGGGATCACCGCTTTACAAACCGGGCATTTATATGTTTTTCTTAATTTGCGTGTATAGATTTTCAACTTACATACCTCCAAAGTGTTTTAATTTTCTGACCGTTAGCGATATGCGCCCGACCTTGCCTATAGCATGTAGTTCAAGTTGCACATGGCAGGGCTTGACTTCCGCAAGCGTGAGCGTTCTCGCCGCGCTCCTTAACAGGCCCTCAATATGGATAAAAAGTGTATCGTATGCGACCCGGCAATACGGCCCGAATATGGCAAAAAGCCTCGGATCTTTGTACGATATTCTCTCTTTACATTCCATAAGGACGGTATTAAACATCTGCTTCCAATTCCAGCTCTCGCCTATCATGGCCGGGCTAACTATGCAAATAAACTTAAAATTGAATGACGGATAGCCTTTAAACACTGATAAATCATCATTGATTACTGTTAAAGGCTCATCGGAATAATCCACGCCCATGTGCGGCGGGATCATCATTGAAATTTTGGGAACCCGTGCTTTCATTTTGTCAGCTCCTCCGTATAGGGGTCGGGCAGCGACCAGTCCCAATAGTCCGTACTGTTCCATTCAACGGAAAAGTAGTTATGCCATCCGTCACCTATAAAGTGCCTGTACTCGGCGGGAAGTGTGCGCCCGACGTCGCTCTCCCCTGCGTGTTCACGTTCCCACCGGTCTACGACGTCCTCGGCAAGCTCCAGCGCCCACGTCGGTACTTCATCGCCCTCACGGCAAACGAATTGATGTGGAGCCAGTACAGTAGCCTCTATGCTGTCCCCGGATTCATCTACGCGGTTCAGAATGCACCAAGCCACCGCTGCACGCTCGGCGCTGCTCTTGACTATCGTAGCTTCGCCCCACATGACGCGGGCGATCAGCTCAACATCTCTTTCCGTTGCAAGCTCGGGGATTTCGCAGGTCTCGGTAACAGTCGGCGCGAGCTTTGCAGCGTGTAGGGGTATTTCCTCCGTCGGAGGGTCATAAAACGTCGGGACGTTATTTTGTTCGTTCAGCTCTGCTTTTACGTCTTCAAGCTCAGCGCGTGTTGCGTTAAGAAGTGCCTCCGTTTCCATGAGCTTTGCTTCAAGCACATGTTTAGTCGTTTTGTATTCCCGGGTCACAAAAGCGCCCTTGACAGTAGCAAAAACGACGAGCAGCACGCACGCAAACAACATAAGCAGATTCCAAAGTATATTTTTCCTGTCGATTCTTGCCCGACTTTCGCTATACATATCCACTGCAGCATTATCCTTTCATTAGTCTTTCTTAAAGTAACTTCCGACCCAGCCATCTGCATTTAAGGGCAGACCGCTTGCCCACGGCGCCGGTTGTGACATAATCGCTGTAACCTGTTTCAGCATGGATTTGTCATCGGCAAACGGCGCGATGTCTATAACGACCTCGTCATGAATATGGAACACTATCGGAAAACCGGCGTGTTCCAGCCGCTCTATTGCCTCTGCAAGGCAGTCACGGGCTATGGCCTGCACAACATTTTCCGTCAATTTCCCGCCATAGGTCTCCACAAGACCCCACTTTTTTGTTTCCTGATCTACGCCCATAAACACGATCTGATTAAACCCTTTACTGTTGGTAGTGATTTGAGGCGCAACATAGTAAAGCTTTCTCCCGGACGGCAGCTTGATTGTCATGCAGTGCCTGTGTAAGGTCAAATCATATTCCCTTGAAAAAGTCAGGCAGCGAACATCGACCGAGCCGCCATTAACTATAACTTCCTGCGCTGCGTTCTCCATGTCGTACCACAAATTACGGATTTTAGGGCTTGAATTGCGCCAGTTGGTAACGATTTCCTTAACCTCGTTATCCGGCATATCGTCAAGCGCGTGAGAAACGTCCATGCGACGCATAGCGCCTACGCCGCCTTGATAGCCGAGAGCTAATTCCGCAACTTTGCCGCGCTGCCTAAGAGCGTAATTCGGATTGCCCTTAACTATGGTTTCAACCGGGACGTTATAGATCATCGCCGCGCTTGCCTCGTAGATCTTTCCGGTAGTGCGGAAAACGTTCAAACGCCATTCTTCGCCCGCGAGCCACGCTATGACCCGCGCCTCAACGGCCGAAAAATCGGCGTCAATCAGCACATTTCCGGGTGTAGCTATAAACGCCGTGCGGATAAGTTGGGAAACGGTGTCAGAAACGTTGCCGTATATAATCTTTAGCTGGTTTATCTTTCGTTCCTTAACACATTTTCGTGCATAGTCCAAACCGCTTATGTAAGTCCGGGGGAGATTCTGCACTTGTACGAGCCGCCCCGCCCAGCGTCCTGTACGGTTCGCGCCATAGAATTGTAAGAGCCCTCTAACACGACCGTCCGAACATTCGCCCGCCACGATGGCGTCGTATTTCTTGATAGACGATTTCCCCATCTCCTGTCGGATTTCAAGCATACGCCGCACATTATCAGTAATCCCGCTAACGTTGAGTAATTGGGCGACCGTTTCTTTTTTGAGATTTTCGACCGTCGCAGATTCTTTGAGCTCTTGATTCAGCCATCCCGTAACCTGTGGTACGCTATTAGGATTGCGCAAACCTGATATTCTCGTCGCTTCGGCGGTCAGATCTCGCACGATCTGTGCCCTGATGTCCATAGCGCCATGCGTAAACTCCATATCCACTGCCACGCCGCGTGAGTTAATTATTAAATCGGTCTCCCACTGCTTTTGGATAAAGTCGGGGACGGGGTACTGCGCTAAATAGGCGTCAACCGTGCTTTCGGTAATTACGTCTTGTATGTTGTATTCTTTCATGAGCGCCCATTTTTCGGGATCGTGCCGGGGTAAATTTCGGGTTCTGTCACCGTTTGACGCGGTAGGCTTGCAAGGAACGCAAAAGTAACGAATCAGTGATTTACCGGTGTTAAGTTTGCGTTTATCTTCCGGCATACCGAGCGCCGCGCCTGCTGCCTCCAAGCTCGCCGGGTACCCGGCATAAAGGCAGGTGAGCATTGTATCACGCCACTGTGAGGGGGGCAAAAATCCAAAAACTTTAGACAAACATGTCCATTCAAAAGCTGCATTAAAAGCGTGCTTGAGTACGTTGTCATCTTTGAGCGCCGCCACAATATGCGCGGGGATTCGCTCGCCGTTTGCAAGGTCCACTGTCGTTGCCGGTTCACCGTCAAATGAATAGCCGAAAAGTAAAATCTCAAAGTCTGGGCTGTCAACGTATTTGAATACTCCGCAGTCTTGCAAGGAAACGCTCGAATAGGTTTCAAGATCTATGCGGAGGTGTTTTTTATAGTTGTCACCAGTCATATTGATCTCCTTGAAAAAGAGCGCGGACGACCGATTATAACGGCCGTCCGCGCTCTTTTGGTCCTTTAGAACGGGACGTATTCAGTGCCGGGATAAGCAGGCGGCTGTGTGTAGCCCTGTTGTGCATAACCGCCTGCGGGCTGTGCATAACCGCCTGCGGGCTGTGCATAACCGCCTGCGAGCTGGGCATAGCCTCCTGCGTGCTGCGCATAGCCCATCGGTTGCCCGGTGAGGGGATTCACTGCCGGAGCCGCCGGTGCGACATCTTCGGGAACGTATTCAAAACCCGCAAACTCGTTAGCAGTCGGTTTAGCCACGCCGCCGAGAGATTCGCCGTCCCTTGTCTTCATAACGCCGTCAAGACTACATCCGATACCCTTTTTTCCGGCTGTATTGTAGCCAAAGAAGTGGACCGTGCAGCGGCCATACATTCCGCTGTAAGTATCTTCGGGGGCCAGCTCAACTCTTGTGTTTGACTGATGGCAGACGTAAGGCTTGCCGTCTTGCGGGCGCCGGGAGGCGGTCATGACCCACATTCCTTTGCATTCCGGACCGTAAGCGGTTCCGTCTTCGCGGGTACCGTCACCGTCATGGATCGGGATCTTGATTATCGGAGGACGGACGCCGTTCCACGACTTCCCCTTAACCGCTGTCTCGATGGCCGCGTTTATGGAGCTGTCAATGTCGGCCTTAGTAGCAAGGTCCGTCTTAGGAATAAGCAGCGTAACCGCGTATTTCGGTTCACTGCCGGGCTGTTGAGGATTGACCCACGGTGCGGAAAGGTGCACATAGGAAAGTCTGGCCTCGCCGGTAAAGCATTTGTTTGGTTGATTTTGATACATAGTTATCTCCTTTTCGTTTTTCGCTTTTTCACTTTTTCGTGTTACTCAATTTCGCTACGATATTTGTCCCGATAGGTCTTGTAAATGTCGTAGGTCTTTTGCAGACGTTTCCGCTCATTTTGCAGTGTAGCCATGTCGATACGCGTGATCTGCAAAGTAGATATGAGGTCATTAAGCTCTTTAGCTCGTTTCCCTGACCCCTCGTCCACGGCAAGCGTCTGTACGCTTATTGCATGTTTTTGTTTCGCTACGCAGTCATTGACCGCCTCGGTTAAACCGTCAAAGGTTCCAAGTATCTCCGGCAGCGCGCGATCCAAAAGCTTGATACTGTTTAGGTTTGCTTCGCGGTGCTCGCCCCAAGAGCGGCAGCCGGCATTAGTAAATAGCAGCTTGTATACTCCACGGATTTGAGCGATGGACGCTTGCAGGAAAAAGTCCGGGATATAAAGCTCCATCGAGCCGCTCGGCCAGCTTATTTTAAGCTCACATGTCCGGTACAATTTTTCTCGGTGCAACTCATACATTGTCCGCGCCCTCAAACTGTTCTGGACCACAAGAGCTGTAATCCGGCCGCTTATCGTTTTCATGCACAAGTGTAGGTTTGCCCTGCGGCCATGTGATAACGTCGCCCATGATCTCCGCAAAAGCTTTTTTGCCGGTCAGCTTTTCAAGTTCGGCAAGGGACTTAGCCTTGTGCTCATAAAGCACGGCGTCATCATATCCGGCGTTCCTCATGAGGTCAAGAGCCTTGTCGGCGTCGGTAAACGCGCGGGTTTTCCTGCCCTCAACTACCCTCCAACCGGGGATTTTTCTACCGGCAAGAATAGCGTCGCGGGCGTATTCCTGTAAATCGCTGTACCATGCCATAAGCCCCTCGGCTTGCATAAGTAACGTTCCGACGTCATCGTCGGAAAGTGTGAGCGGCAAGGTCGTCGCCTCATTAGCGCTGCCTATGCTCTTATCCGAGCCCTCCACGCGCATACCCTCATACTGTCCGAAACCCGCGTAGTATTCTGCACGCGCCCGGCATTCAGCCTTGCCCTTACAAAATCTGCACCAGTCCCCCGCTGAAAACGTTCCGAAACCGTAAAACGCTTGAAACGCTTTAGGCATAACTACAGTTTTGCCCCACTCTTTCAGCTCTTCAACTGTCAGCCATTCCTCGGTTACGTTTTCGGAAAGTCGGGGCTGCACTATAGCAGTACAAACGCGTTTGATTTTATCGCCGAAAAGGACGGCGGTCTGTGCAAGCGCACCGAGCGCGTAAAGCCTCATCTGTCCATTGTTTACAGACGATACCGGGACGCCCTTGCCGTGTTTGTAGTCAGTAATCCTGATAGTGTCCCCGCCGATCATAACGCAGTCGCACGTTCCAAAGCCCTCCGGGACGTAATCAGTAAACTCTACTCGCTGCTCCAAATATACGAGCGGCATTGTTTCAAACTGATTAGCCGTCTCACGCAGGAAATTGACGTAAAAATCAGCTGTTACGAGCATTTCGTCATTCCAAAACGGATCAGTTTTTAACTTTTTCAAGGCCGCGTTATATTTCCGCGTAGTCATCTTATCGGGGAAAAACTGTTTTCTTGCTTTCAGCTCGCAAACACTGTGCGCTAACGTACCCTCTGCCGTGTAGGGGGTACCGCCGTCGTTGTCTGTCTGAAACTGGACCTCATACAGCGGCGCCGCCGTGCAGTGGATCCATCTCTCATAAGAGGACGCGGAAATCTTGGCGTGTTCGTTCGGTGTTGCCATCTCACGCCTCCTATATGTTGGCGCCTAACGCTCTGAGCTTTTCAGCAAGCTGCGGATAGAAATTTGGGCTGAGCTCTACAAGAGAGGTGACGCCAAATTCCTGTAACGCTGCCGCAAGCTCGCGCTGTTTAGCCGGTCCTGCGTCCATAAACTGACCACCGGCCTTTACAAGATCCTCAAACGTGTATGCTCTTGCCTGCGGGGGCTGCGGAATCGGTGGAGGGGCGACAGGCGCGGTGAATGTGACTACCGGCGGGACTGGTATCGGGGGAGCGGTAACAGGAACATCGGAAACTATAGGCGCAACAGGCGGGATTGGAGCCGGATTTATCTGCGGTGTAGCCGGTGCTGCTGCGGGCTTGTCTGCGAACGATCCTGCGCCCGGGGTTGCGTTCCGAATGGCCGTTTTCCCCCAAAGTCCTTCCATGAGCTTTTCAAGCGCTGCCGTGATCTCGGGAGCCTCTATGCGGTGAATGATAGTGATTTCTGCCATGATAATTGCCTCCATTTTAAATTTTTTGTTTTGCCGTTTCTTGTGATTTGCGGGTATGGTTTTGTGTGTTGAGCCACTTTTTATAGCGCTTAAGATTTACCGGATTTTCGTAAAATCGTTGAACCGCTTCAAGGAAAGTGGCGCCTAAATTAACTTTGTCAACCTCGGACATTGAGGTTAGATCAAAGCGAGGATTATCCGGCATGGCCAGTCACCTCACACTGCTGGCGAATACGACCGTCCGCGACTACTCCACTTTCCTCAAGACGTGACAGTGCAGCCACAATGTTCTGTCTCGTCTTTTCGCGCTTATCTGACCCGCGCTTGCCGTGGAGGATTTCGGAGATATATTCATAAGAGTACCCGCTCTCTTTCGCCAGCATGCGGCTTGTAATACGCGCTTCGTGCATACGCACCACTACATCTGCAATCCAACCGTCGGGCATTATTGAACCTCCTTTCAAAAAATTTTTGAAAAATAGTTGAAACCTTTAGATTTTTGTGCTACAATATAAAAGCAAGTATTTCAACGACTGCTTTAGCCTGCGTTCATCTTCCACAATTGCCGCAGTCTAAAGTCTTAGCCCAGTCTAAAGCTTTCAACCTACATTATACTCCAAAGGTTTAGACTTGTCAAGAGGTTTAGACTGGATTTTGAAAAATTTTTTGCTTGCGGAAAGAGAATTGCTATGACCTTTTTTGAGAGGTACGAGCAGCTATGCGCTGAACGCGGGTATAAACCCTCATCGGCGCAGGCAGCGCAAGACCTCGGCTTGAACAAGGGAACTATGGCGGCATGGAGAAAATCCGGCAAACCGCCAACATCTGACGTGGTTGTTATCATCGCTAATGCTTTCGGCGTATCTACGGATTATCTGTTAGATCGCACCGACGATAAACTTGACTATGCCAACCCTGAACTTGTCGCAAAAGCCGCTGAGGAATCGTTTGGAGACTTTAATGGGGACATGAAAAAAGCGGTCGCCCTATACAGGGCAACCGCCGAAAAAGACGCTACACGAGGAATAATTGCTCAATACGATAGCCTTGATGACATAGACAGGGCGAAAGTAGAGGCCTTTATCCAAGGATTACTATGCAACGAAAAGTACAATGAAAAAAGCAATAGGAAAAAACACGCTTAGTCACGCGAGAAAACGTATCATTTCTTGTGACCGAGCACGGAAATAACGTGTATTTGGTAAGGGTGAATTATGGGAATACAGATTAACTATAACGTTCCTGACAACGTTCCGTCGGAGGATTTGGCAAATATAGCCGTCGTATATGCCCGGTACTCATCACACCGACAGTCCGAGCAATCTATTGAGGGACAGCTTGCTGCGGCCAAAACTTATGCGCAGGCGCGAGGCTACACGATCATACATGAGTATATCGACCGGGGAATATCCGGGCGTACCGATGACCGGGGAGAATTTCAGCAAATGCTTGCCGACTGCAAGCGGAGAAAATTTTCAATCGTGATTACATGGAAAGTAGATCGGATCGGGCGTAATAAGGATGAAATTGTGTTTAACAAGTACCTCATGCGCAAAGCCGGGGTTCACATCGAGTATGTTGCCGAATCGGTTCCGGACGCGCCGGAAGGCGTTATAATCGAGAGCCTGATGGAGGGTTTGGCAGAATACTATTCAATCCAGCTTTCGCAAAACGTCCGGCGGGGAATGTACGAAAGTGCAAAACGCTGTCTCTTTACCGGTGGGCGCGTCCCGCTCGGGTATCGCCCAAATAAAGAGCACACATTTGAGCTCGACCCTGATACCGCTCCTCTCGTCCACCGAATTTTCCAAATGTACGGCGGCGGCTCCACGATTACAGAAATAGTGGCACAGCTGAATAAAGAGGGCGTGCGCACCAAGTCCGGCGATCCGTTCACAAAAAGCAGTCTGCGGACGGTCCTGCGAAATGAAAAGTACATCGGGGTATACAGCTACAATAACGGAGAGATCCGTATAGAAGACGGCATACCTGCCATCATCGACAAAGAACTGTTTTACCGGGTACAGGAAATGCTTAAACGCAATCAGCGAGCACCGGGAGCGGGGTGGAATAAGTCAGACTATCTGCTTACCAACAAACTCTACTGCGGGACTTGCGGTGCTCAGATGGTAGGCGAGAGCGGCATAAATAAATCCGGCGCAAAGTATAGCTACTATCTTTGCGCCGGTCACAAACACAATGCCGGGTGTAGGCGTAAAGCGATCCGGCAAGAGCCGTTAGAAAAGTACGTCTTGGACCAGATCCAAGCCATGATTATGGATGATGACATGATAGACTTTATTGTCGAGCTCGCATGGGCCTGCCATGTCAGACGGTGCGCCGGTCAGCAGGAGGAAACAACCTTAACAGCTCAACTAAAAGAGGTTGAATCCGCTACTATGAACCTATCACGGGCAATTGAGGCAGGTATGCCGCTAACGGAAATGACAAAAGAGCGCTTAACAGATCTCGACGCACAGCGAACCGCGCTAAAGGCAGCACTGGCAAAGCTCCAACTCGAAAAGAGTGTAGGCCTCCAAAAAGAGCAGATCAAATTTATGCTCTTAGAATTTCGCAAATTTGATTTCAGTGATCCAAAATGTCAGCGCCGACTGCTTGACGTGTTTGTCAATTCAATTTTTATCACTGATGACGACATCACGATCAACTTTAACTATTCCGGCGGGACAAAGACCGTAAAACTGCCGGATTTCCTTAAATTACGCAGCTCTGATGATACCGGCGAAGTGTTCGTACATCGCGCGCTAAGGTTCACCAAAGCAACCGCCGCGCATTTATAGGATGTGCGGCGGTTTTTTGTATCCCGAACACCCCGGACCCGGTTCGGGATACAAAAAGCAGACGCGCCCTACGCACGTCTGCTCCGATTTCTAATTTCCTAACTCCTTATTCCCCAAATACTTCCGGGAACGCGCTCCTCGTCTTATATCTCTTGACCGATTTGTCGTTCACCTTAACGTCATACTTCTCAAGCTCAGTGTTCATCAGCTTCGTATAATCGTCGTCAAACAGCTCCTGCATGATAGCGTCGCGGTAGCTGTCGTAAATATCGGTCCTCTCTTTAACGTCGAGTCTCTGCACCACATAGAAGCAGGTATCGTCCTGCACGACCGAGAATTCTCCTACCTTTACTGCGGTGAAGACGTAGTTTACAAACTTCTCGGTCGGATATGTCGATTCCTTGCTTAAAATGTTTTCGTTCTCGTATTCGTCGACCTCGGCTTCCGCTTCATCTTCGGTATCGGCTTCGGCTTCGGTATCTGTCTCTGTATCTTCAGTCTCCGCGCCTTCCGCACCGTCGTCCTCGGCCGTTTCGGCTTCCTCGGCGGCTTCCGCGGCTACCTCGTCGTTATGGCGCTTTATAAGCTCGTCCATCGATACTCCCGACTCGGCTTCCGCAAGATAGCTGTTTGCAAGCTCAAGCTGTTCGTTCTTTCTTGTCTCGTCGATAGCGTCGTCGGCGTTGTCGGCGAATGTGAAGGTCATATACTTGATCCTTGCATAGTTGTCTGCGAAGTAGTCGGTTATCTCATCCTCGGTGGTACCGTTTCTTCCTCCGACCTCGTAGTACTCGTCAAACACCTTTGTTTCCTTGATCTTAGAGGTGATAACCTGTCTTAGGGATTCCTCGCTGACTCCTATTTTCTCAAGGCCCTCGCCGTTGTTCTGCCATGCCGAGCGCACCTGAGAATCCACAAGCGCGGCTTCGTCGTCGGTGATCTCAAGACCGAGATCCGCAAAGAGCTTGTCTACTATGACGTTTTGTTTGCACATATCGAGCGCGTATTCGTTGATATACTCTTCAACGGTCTTTCCGTCCGACATTGTAACGTCAAAGACTGTAGGTTCGATATATCCCATATTATAGTAATAGATGTAGGGATAGGTATAGGTTTCGCTGTCCTCCTGGACGAGCTGATAGAGCGCGTCGCCGTAGCCTTCGGTCTGGTAGTAGATATAAACTCCGGCCGCAACAGCGTTTCCGTCGACCTCGCAGATCCAGGAGGTATCGCCGCAGGCGGCGAGCGAAAGCGCTATACAGACGGCAAGAAGCGCCGCCAGAAGTCTTCTGAATTTAGTCATTACTATTCCTCGTTTCAAAGCCAAAATTATTCGCCGTATTCGGCATACTTATTTAGTATATCACACTTTCCCCGTTTTGGCAATAGGAAAAGCAAAAAAATTTTCGGAACTGCGCCTCCGTTCCGTCAAAGATTGCGGAACTGTCACGAATATCCGAGGTTTTGGCGAATAAAATATTCTTTTTTAACCTATTGCAAACCGCGAGGGTTTATGTTATAATCAATATAATATGCATTGGACGCTAAAGCGACGGACGGATTAGCTGTCCGGGAAATATTAAAGCGATACGGGAGTGTGAAAAATGCAGGAATCCGGCGAGATGTATCTTGAAACTATACTTATTCTCTCACAGAAAAAGGACGTAAGATCTATCGACGTATGCGAATATATGGGGTATTCAAAGCCGAGCGTATCCCGCGCGGTGGGGATACTTAAAAACGGCGGGTATATTTTGGTAGACCGCGACGGATATATCACCCTCACCGAGGAGGGGAAATACGTCGCCGAGAGGACTTACGAGCGCCACCGCGTTCTCACCGCGTTTTTTGAATCCATCGGAGTGAGCGGCGATACGGCTTCCGAGGACGCTTGCAAGATCGAGCATGTGATATCCGACGAGACCTTTTCGGCGCTGAAAAAATACATCGCCGAAAACTCCGACATATAATTTTTTTCTGACCTTAAAAATCTGTCTTAACGAAAGGATGTTTTTATGACATTCAGAAGTCTCGGCGCAATTATAACCGTTATTACTCTGATGTTTGCGACGGCGGTAAGCGCTTTTGCGCTCGACAGCCCGGACGATCCGTACGTTGTGACTTTATATAACGAGTCTAACGGTCTTCCCACCGGAGAAGCTAACGTGGTTGTGCAGACGCGCGACGGGTATATATGGATAGGAAGCTACGGCGGGCTTATACGCTACGACGGAACCGCGTTTCGCAATTTAAGTCTTGAAGGCGCTGTCGAGTCGTCTTCCATAAGAGCCCTTGCGGAGGACGGCGAGGGGAGATTATGGATAGGGACGAACGACGCGGGCGCGTTTGTAATGGAGAGCGGGAAGGCGGTACATATCGATTCGGAGGATGAAAACTCCTTCCTTTGCATCCGCGACTTCGCGATATCTGATGACGGTACGGTGTACGCGGCTTCAAACTCGGGACTTGCGATGATAAAGGACGGGGTTCTTTCACCGACCGAGGGCGAGCATACCGTCGGGGAGACGGTATATTCGGTAGATATCGATTCAAAGGGAAGAGTCTGGGGATCGCTGAACGGCGGAAACTGCGTAGTGATCGAGAACGGAAAAGAGACGGGGATATATTCCTCCGACGAATTTTTTGATAACGGCGAGAGCATTTACTGCACAGGCTCCGACGATAAGGGAAATATCTATCTCGGAACGTCCGGTTCTACCGTCGCAAAAGTCCCGGGAAACTGGGACGGCGGGAAATCGAAGATAGAATATATAGAGACTCCCGGGGTTTCTACCCACAATATGATAAGAACCGGGCCGAACGGTTCGGTGATAGTATGCGGAAACGTGGGAGCGTGCGTGATACTCAAAAACGGTAAGCAGCTGACATTTTCGGAGGACGATAAAGCGGTTTCGGTAAACTCCGGCTGCATGGACTACGAAGGGAATCTGTGGCTTGCTTCCACGAGCTTCGGGATAGTAAAATATACCGAAGGCTGCTTTGAGAGCCCGAACAGAGCCGCGGGACTTGAAGGGGTACCTCTTAACGCGCTTACAAAGTCCTCGGGGTACTGCTTCGCGGCTACCGATACCGGGATCCTATGCTTCGACGAAGATTGGAACAGAGTCGAAAATAAGCTCACAGAGCAGTACGAGGGCGTGAGGGTGAGATGCCTTATCACCGATAACGAATCAAACGTCTGGGCGGCTACCTACGCCACTCAGAATTCGGTCGCGCGGTATGATCCGAAAACCGATGAGATCAAAACGTACGACTGCGCCGACGGGCTTTTGTCAAACAGCGCAAGGACGGTATATATGTTATCGGACGGCTCTGTGGCGGTGGGAACTCAGCAGGGGCTCAATATAATCAGGGACGGAGAAATAGCGGAATCATACGGCGCGGAGGACGGACTTACCACCGCTTCGGTGCTCTGCACGCTCGAAGGAAGCGACGGTTCGGTGCTGGTAGGCTCGGACGGCGGCGGGATATATGAGATCAGGGACGGGAAAGTGACCGAGCACAGCTTCTCGGAGGGGCTTAACGACGGAGTAGTATTAAGAATAGCCGAGGACAGCAAAAAGGGCGCGTACTTTATAAGCGCGGGCTCGGGGCTTTACTACTGGGATGAAGGATTCAGGGAGATACCTATTAAAAAGGGCGCGGGGTCGGTGTTTGATCTTTACGTCAGGGACGGGAAGCTCTGGATACTTCAGAACAGCGGAGTTTTAAGTTATGACAGAGAAAAGCTTCTTGCCGGCGAGGAGGATGTTTCCCCGACGGTTTATGGGACTTCGTACGGACTTTCCGGGTCGCTTAACGCGAACACCTGGAACTGGACCGACCCGGAGGACGGGAGTTTATATATCCCGACGCGAAACGGGATCTCGGTATTTAAATTCGGAGGGATAAAAAACGTCCTGCCGAAGGTGATAATAAACAGCTTAAGCGTTGACGGCGAAGAGTATGCCAATCCCGCGGAAGCTTCGCTTAAAGCGGATGTGAACAGAATAACCGTTGACTTTTCCGCTCTCACATATACCGGCACCACCGACGTGGTTATGGAATATATGCTTGAGGGATTTGACAGCGACTGGACGGCGGTGACGGACAGCTTCAACTCTTCGGTAAGCTACACCAATCTTCCCGGAGGGGAGTACAGCTTCAGAGTCAGGATATATACCCCCGGCGACGAGGAAAGCTATGCGGAATGCGTGCTTTTGCTCGTAAAGGAAAAGAAGGTATATGAACACACTCTGTTCTTTGTTCTTGTCGGCATTTTGGGAGTGGGGCTTATCGTCGGCGGGGTGATGATCGCGGAAAGAGCTAAGGTAAGATCTGCCGAGAAGCGCCAGAGGGAATACAGAAAAATAGTCGAGCAGTCTTTACAGACCTTCGCCCGGGCGATTGACGCTAAGGACAAATACACAAACGGACATTCCCTGCGCGTTGCGGAATATTCGGTAGAGCTTGCAAGGAGGATGGGGCTTTCAAAGAGAGAGCAGGAGAATATATATTATATCGCGCTCTTGCATGATATAGGGAAGATAGGGATACCGGATTCTATCTTAAATAAGCCCGGAAAGCTTACGGACGAGGAGCGGGCGATGATACAGAACCATCCGCTTATCGGAGGAGAGATTCTCAAAGACTTCACCGCGATAGAAGGAATAGCCGACGGCGCGAAATATCATCACGAAAGAATAGACGGAAACGGCTACAACGAGCACAGAAAGGGAAGCGAGATCCCGCTTATTGCAAGGATCATCGGCGTTGCGGATACCTACGACGCTATGTCGTCGACGAGGTGTTACCGTTCCGCTCTGACCGAGGATTACATCGTCGAGGAGCTTAAGCGAGTGAGCGGGACGCAGCTTGACCCGAAGATCGTACCGCACATGCTTGACATGATAAGCGAGGGAGTAGCCCCGTTAGCCGAGGACGCTTATAAGGAAGCGAAGAGCATTAGCAAGCACTATAAGACTTGATGAAGACCTGATAAAAAACAGCCCGCCCCGGGGCGCTGCCTTGGGAGCGGGTTTTTATTTGCATGCATGTAGGGTAGTGGGGAATGGGCGCGGGGGAATTCCGCAAGGCGAGAGTAGGGCGAAGCCCCCGGGAAGCAGCGAACCCTAAAAGATCCGCTCACCCCTTCCCGCGCCCGTACTTTCTTTCAAGCTTCCGCGAAAGTTTTTTAGCGGCAGGCTTACCCTTGCTGCGGGGAAATTTCTCCCGCTTTTGCGATATAAAGACGTAATACCCGTCGCGCTCTGTTATCTTCACCCCGCCGAAAACGGAGGTGAGCTTATTTTTATACCAAGCGAGCCGCTTTGTGACCACGGCGATCTTTCCACCCGGAATAAGCCTGCGGAAGCCTTCCTCGATAAATTCCTTCGCGACGGAGAAGTCCGAGTGATAAGGCGGGTTTGTGAGGATAAGCGAGAACCCGGTCTCGGGGACGGATTTAAACCCGTCGCTCTGATAAATTTTGACATTTTCCACGCCGTTTCTCACGGCGTTTTGTTTTGAGATCAGGACCGCTTCCTCGGAGATATCGCACATAACGACGTTTTCTTCGCCTTTGACCTTAGCAGCATATATCCCGACGACTCCGCAGCCGCAGCCGAGGTCAAGAATAAGCCCGTCCGGAAGCTCGATCTCGTCAAGCATAGCGGCGGTCCCGCGGTCCAAGGAATCGGGGGAGAAGACGGATTTTGACGACTCTATGGTGATATTTGTGGATTTTATACTTGTAGTATACATCTGAAGGCTCCTGAAAGTATTTGTGGGGGTGAGCGGAGGCAGAAATCGCCGGCCTTGATGTGATATATAGCGACGATATATAGCGACTGCGCCCGTCCTACCCTCGCCGCCGCGTGGCTTCTGAGCTTCATTTCATTCTGAAATGAAGGCTCTGATTGATGATATCGGGGTTTCTGCCACTGCGCTAACGTGTATAAGGGCGCGGGTTTAGCGGCGGCGTGATTCGCTGCTTTCTTGCAGAAGCACTACCGACTGCTCCCCACCCTCCCGCCCGGCCCGCGAATCCCGCCGCCGCCCGAGGGTTTCTGCTTCTGGCTTTATTATTCTACAGTCATAAAGCTTCATAAACTGAACCGATAGTTTTCTGCCACTGATTTTACTTTTAGCGTACCCACGGGCAGTCAGGTTTTGACAGCATTAGCTGTCAAAAGGGGAGACAGCCTGCGGCGTCTCCCCGTACCCCTCTGTGGCATATACGCTTCGCTTATTCTTGTGTATACGTTTCGCTTATTCTTGCGCATACGCTAAAGCTTATAGAGTGTTTCGCGGCCTGCGGGCCGCGACCATGGGGCCAGCCCCCTGGACCCCTGCGGCCTTTTGAGGAAAGGCCGGCGAAACCTTTTTAATTCCCGCTCTTCCCAACCCCTATTCTCATCCCCCTTATCTTCTATCTCACATATTCTCCACAGTCTCTATCCCCAAGCACTCCAGCGTGGACTTCAGAACCCTCCCAGTCAACGCGCAGAGCGCAAGCCAGCTGCTTCGCTTTTGTTCGTCCTCTTCGGTCAGGATCCTGTTATCGTGATAAAACTTCGAGAACGCCGTGGCGATAACATACGCGCTGTCGCAGAGCGCGGACGGGGCCATCTCGTTAAACGCCCTCACTACGCTCTCCGGCGAAAGCAGCAGCGCAAGGCTCAGCTCGCGCTCTCCGGTTGTATAAATCCCGGTGATCTTCGGCGCGGATTCATAACTCATCCCCGCTTTTTTCAGGATGGAATTTATCCTCGTCACGGTGTATAACAGATACGTTCCGGTCTTTCCGTCGAAGGAGAGGAACTTGTCGACGTCGAAAATGTAGTCCTTTGCGGGCTGGTTCTGCATATCCCCGAACTTGAGCGCCGCCATTCCGATCTTATGCGCGGTCTCTTCTTTGCTGCCGGAGATATATTCGGAATCCTTGAGCTTTTCAAGCGCGGCAGCGTCTACCATCTCTATAAGGCTTTCAAGAGTCATAACGCCGCCGTCGCGGGTTTTAAAGGGCTTCCCGTCCGGGCCTGTCATAGCGCCGAAGCCGAGATGACGAAGCTCGGTAGTTTCATCTACGATCCCGGCTTTCTTTGCGCACCTGAACACCTGCACGAAGTGAAGATTCTGGCGTTTGTCGGTGAGATACCAGATTTTTTCGGGGTCAAAATCCTTCATTCTCTGAATTATAGTCGCGAGATCGAACGTAGCGTAGATAGAGGAGCCGTCGGATTTTTTAACTATTATCGGCGGGACCGAGATCTTATCCCCCTCTTCGGCGACGTCTACCACCATCGCGCCTTCGCTCTCGTACAAAAGTCCCTTATCGGTAAGGAGTTTTACAAGCTCTTCGGTATATTTATCGGAATCCGATTCGCCGTACCAAAGATCGAAATCGACCGAAAGCTTTTCATATATTCTTTTAACGCTTTCCACCGATACGTCTTTGATTTTTTTCCAGAGGTCGTAAATTCCCGGCTTGCGGTTCTGAAGATCGACGACAGTCTGCCTCGACTCGGCTTTAAACTCGGGATCGTCTTTGCTTTTTGCAGAAGCGTAGGGATATATTTCGTTCATTTCCTTTTCGTCTATATCCGGGATCACATCCTTAGCCGGATCGAAGTCGTCTTTAAAGCATGGCCAATCGGGGTGACGGACCTTATATTCGGCGATAGTAAGGCCGTAAGGAGTTCCCCAGTCTCCGAAATGAACGTCGCCGACGGCGTTATATCCGAGAGCACGCGCGGTTCTTTTGATGGATTCTCCGATGATAGCGGAGCGCAGGTGGCCTATATGAAGCGGTTTTGCGACATTCGGCCCGCCGTAGTCTATAACGATAGAAGAGCCCTTCCCGCACTGCGGAACGCCCAGAAATTCATCCCCGGACATTTCCGAAAGCGCCCTGACGGTGAAGCTGTCGGACAGAGTCAGGTTAATGAATCCCGGCGCGGCCGCCGAAACGGTTTTAAATTCATCCATCCCCTCAAGGCTTTTACAGACCTCCTCTGCGATAGCCATAGGGGATTTTTTATAAAGCTTTGCGCCCGCGAGAGCTCCGTTGCACTGAAAGTCGCAGAGGTCCGGGCGATTTGAAACGCTGACCGAGCCGAGGGCAGCGTCGTATCCTGCGGACTGAAAAGCCGCGGAGACGGTTTCGGTGAGTAAGTCTGTAATTTTTTTCATTTTTTATTCCTCCGGTGTTGAATGCTGAAGAATGTGGTTAGGGCGGCGGGATTAGCAGGAAAGAGGAGTTGGTAGTGATCAGGCGGGAAAGCAGCGAATCCCGCCGCCGCGACTCGCCCTTCGGTCATAGCGAAATGAAAGATAGGAGCAGAGAGCTATAGGTAAAGTCAACCCGGCTCATCATACTTACGACATGAAGTTCAGAAAATCAAAGCTTTGATATAGTCGAAAGCCTAAGCCGCGCTTGCGGTATATTGCGCCCACTGTGCGATAAGGGCAAAAATGCTGCCGATCTCTTTGCAGGTTTCTGCGCGATCTTTCACATGAGTCTCTTCCCCAGGGCGACTCGCGGCGGCGAGATTCGCTACTTTACTGCGGAATAACTACCGACTGCTCCCCGCCAAACTTGCCGGGTTTTGTCCGTGAGACAACCGAAGCGATACTTTAACAACGCGATTAAAACTCTTTGAGGACGAGCGGTCGGTCGTTTATGACCGCGAAATCCGAAAAGCAAGTTTTAACGCTTTGTTTTTGAGGGCAGTCGAACGGGAACAAAACCGGCAATGTTTTCCCGCCCGGCCCGCGAATCCCGCCGCCGCCCGAGGGTTTCTGCTCCCGACTTTAATTTTCTACAGTCATAAAGCTGTTATAACTGAACCTATAGTTTTCTGCTCCTTATTTTTACTTTTATCGTACCTCCCGGGCTGGTCAGGTTTTGACAGCAGTGGCTGTCAAAAGGGGAGACGGCCTGCGGCGTCTCCCCGGGCCCCTCTTTGGCACATACGCTTCGCTTATTCTTGTGTATACGTTTCGCTTATTCTTGTGCATATGCTGCGCTTATGGGGTGTTTCGCGCCTGCGGGCGCGACCAAAGGGCCAGCCCTTTGGAATCCTGCGGCCTTTTGAGGAAAGGCCGGCGAAACCTTTTTGGTTCCCTCTTACCCCGACTTTTGTGCTTACCTTACCGCGGCTCTCTCCGCTTCAAGCATCTCGTTATAAGCCTTCATGTATCCCTCAAATCCCTCAATATCTTTCTTATCCGGTTCCTCGGTGATCGAAGCCATACCCTTGAATACCGTCTCGTCAAGCCAATCCTCTAAGCTCTTCCCGCCGGATGTGACCGAATACTTCGCTAAAAGCGCCATTCCCCACGCGCCGCCTTCTCCCGCAGTCTCCATGACCGAGACCGGCGTGCGCATCGCGGCCGCAAGAAGCTTCTGGCCTACTCCCTTTGTCTTGAAGTATCCCCCGTGACCTAAGATCTTATCGATTTTTACGTTCTCGGCAAGAAGTATGTCAAGCCCGATTTTAAGGGTTGCAAGAGCGGAGAAGAGGTTGTTTCTGACGAGATTCGCAAGATTGAAATTCGCGTCCGGCTTTCTTAAAAGAAGAGGTCTTCCTTCGTCAAGATGCGTAATCGGTTCGCCCGAGAAGTAGTTGCAGCTCACCACTCCTCCGCAGTCGGGATCTCCGTTCATCGCGTTAAGGAGCAGAAGATCGTAAAGCGCAGGCTTTTTCATCGGATGTCCGGAAAGCTCCGCAAATTCCATAAAGATCTTCATCCACGCGTCAAGATCGGTGGAGCAGTTGTTGCAGTGCACCATCGCGACCGGCGCGCCGCTCGGAGTCGTTACCATATCTATCTCGGGATAGAGCTTTGAAAGCGGCTTTTCGAGCACTATCATTCCGAAAATCGAGGTCCCAGCCGAGACGTTTCCGGTTCTTACTCTTACGCTGTTCGTAGCGACCATTCCCGTACCCGCGTCGCCCTCGGGCGGGCATACGGGAGCTCCGGGTTCAAGAGCTCCAGTGGGATCCAGGAATTTCGCGCCCTCTGCGGTAAGAGTCCCGGCGTTATCCCCGGCTTTAAGTACCTCGGGAAGAACGGCTTTTATTTTCCAAGGATATCCCTTCGGCGCGACGAGCTCGTCAAACTGCTTAAGCATTTTTTCATCATAGTCGCAGGTCTCGGAATCTATCGGGAACATACCCGAAGCTTCTCCGACTCCGACCGCGGCCTTGCCTGTAAGGATCTTCTGGACATAAGCGGCGAGAGTAAGAACGCTGTCTATTTTATTTACGTGTTCTTCGCCGTTAAGGATAGACTGATAGAGATGAGCTATGCTCCAGCGCTGAGGGATATTAAAATCAAAGAGCTCAGAGAGCTTTTCGGAAGCTTCGGCGGTGATAGTATTTCTCCAAGTTCTGAACGGAGAAAGAAGATTTCCGTCCTTATCGAACGGCATATATCCGTGCATCATAGCGCTTATCCCGAGAGCGTCAAGATTTTTAAGAGTCTCGCCGGTTTTAGCGTTAAAATCTGCGGCGACGTTTTTATAAGCGTCCTGAATACCCTCTCTGATATCGTCAAGACTATAAGTCCATACGCCGTTTTCAAGGCGGTTTTCCCAGTCGTGCGCTCCCGAAGCGACGACTGCGCCCGAGTCGTCGATAAGAATAGCCTTGATCCTCGTCGAGCCGAATTCGATGCCCAAGTATTTTTTCATTATAATTTCCTCCTTATTATAAATGTTCCGCGGAAATGTGGATTTATTGATGTGTGGATATATTATATAATATTTTTGGTGTGATGTCAAGTTAGATGTTGGAGGAAGATGTGGCCAAGGCATCCGCGTCAAGAATACAGAAGTCAGAAGTCAGATGCCAGAACTTCAAGGCTTCGCCTATGGCGACGATTTTAAAAATAATGAATAATGCGGGCGATTTAGACGCTCCCGTTGGAGGATCAGACGGGAAGAATTTGTAGAGCGCGGCGGCGGGATTCGCTGCCTTTTATGGGATCTCTACAGTCTGCGCCCGCCAAACTTGCCGGGTTTTGTCCGTGAGACAACCGAAGCGATACTTTAACAACGCGATTAAAACTCTTTGAGGACGAGCGGTCGATAATTTATGACCGCGAAGTCCGAAAAGCAAGTTTTAACGCTTTGTTTTTAAGGTCGGTTTAACGGGAACAAAACCGGCAATGTTTTCCGTCCCTCTCCCGCTCATCCCGCCGCCCCCAACAGCGCAAACGGACGCACCTCTTTGAAAGTGCGTCCGTTTACGTTATGTAGAGAGCTTAAAAATGAAGAAGTCAATTTAATTCTTAACTCTTATTTATCATCGCTTTAAACTGTCAGCCGCAGCCGATCAGTTGATGATGACCTTCTCGGTCTCCTTGTCGAAGATGTGGATCCTGTTCGCGTCGAGAGCGCACTGGATAACGTCCTGAGGTCTTGCGGTGGAGCGGTTCGATACGCGCGCGGTGAGGTTGATTCCCTCGCAGTTGAGGTAGAGATAGGTCTCTGCGCCCATCATCTCGGCTACGTTTACCGTGGCTTCAATGATACCGGTCTTCGCGGTGGAGATGAACATTTCCTCGTCGTGTATGCACTCCGGTCTTACGCCGGTGATGATCTCCTTGTTGAGATAGGGAGCAAGCGCTTCCTCGTTGACCTTGGACTCGGGAAGCTCGATATAGAACTTACGTCCGCGTCTTTCCTTGGTATCCTCGGAGCCGAACTCAATGTTGTACTTGCCGTCGATCTTTACAAGCTTAGAGTCGATGAAGTTCATCTGCGGAGAGCCGATGAATCCCGCGACGAAGAGGTTGCAGGGGTAGCTGTAAAGAGTCTGAGGAGTATCGACCTGCTGAATGAATCCGTCCTTCATAACGACGATCCTGTCAGCCATGGTCATAGCTTCGGTCTGGTCGTGGGTTACGTAGATAAACGTAGTTCCGAGCTTCTTGTGGAGAAGAGCGATCTCGGTACGCATCTGAGCGCGCAGCTTAGCGTCAAGGTTTGAAAGAGGCTCGTCAAGAAGGAAGACCTGGGGCTCGCGCACAAGAGCACGTCCGAGTGCGACGCGCTGTCTCTGACCGCCGGAAAGAGCCTTCGGCTTTCTGTCAAGCAGGTGGGAGATGTCAAGGATACGCGCGGCTTCTTCAACCTTTCTTGCGATCTGATCCTTAGGAGTCTTTCTGAGCTTAAGGCCGAACGCCATGTTCTCGAAGACCGTCATATGAGGATAGAGAGCGTAGTTCTGGAAAACCATCGCGATATCTCTGTCCTTCGGGGCGATGTCGTTTACAAGGCGGTTGCCGATGTAGAGCTCGCCGTCGGTGATTTCTTCCAGTCCGGCGATCATACGGAGAGTAGTCGATTTGCCGCATCCGGAAGGGCCGACGAAGATGATGAATTCCTTATCCTTGACTTCGAGACAGAAGTCGGATACGGCCACAACGCCGCCGGCGTACTTTTTGTAAATGTGCTTGAGTGATAAGCTTGCCATTAGTAGGCCTCCCTTTCGAGAAATATTTTTAGGCTCTCACACGCCGACGTGCTAAAGCGACGCGCGCGCCCAATCTGACTAAGTAACAGGATTAGTTACTCTTACATTATAATACGAAACGAACCCAAACACAAGTGATTTTTTTAACAAAGATATTTGCAACGCTTTATTTAAATTGACGGAAAAAGCTGGTTAAAGATGATTTTTAGCGCTCCGAATTACATTTATTTCCGCTTCGGTGAGCTCTCTGCACTTGCCCTCCGAAAGCTCGGGATCAAGCGCCACTCCCGCGATCTCGAGCCGTTTAAGATAAACCACCTCGTTCCCGACCGCTTCAAACATCCTCTTTATCTGGTGATATTTTCCTTCTCTGATAGTAAGAAAGCAATCCTTTTCCGAGACCTTTTCAAGTTCGGCGGGAAGAAGCCTTTCGCCGTCGAGCGAGATCCCGTCTGCAAAGATCTCGGCGCAGTTTTGCGGCAGAGGATCCCGAAGCCGTACGAAATATTTTTTTCTGACATGGCTTTTCGGGGAAAGAATAGAATGCGCGAGCGCGCCGTCGTCGGTAATAAGAACGAAGCCAACGGTATCCTTATCGAGTCTTCCCGCGGGGAACAGACCGGGTCTGCGAAGCTCGGGCGGGATGATCTCAAGAACGGTCTCGGAGAGCCTGTCGCGGGTAGCGCAGACTATCCCGGCGGGCTTGTTAAGCATTATATAGAGAAACGGTTTAAAATCGACGTTTTTCCCGAAGAGCGATACGGAATCGGAGTCGAGTAAGACTTTGAATTCCGGATCAAGACAAGGCCGGCCGTTGATAAGGACCTTGCCGGAGCGAATCAGCTCGCGTGAATTTTTCCGAGAGATATCGGGGTACTGAGAAGAAATAAACTTGTCCAAACGCATAGGCAAACACCGAAAGAGAGGTTAAAAGGTTAGGGGTGAACCGTTTGATGAAGCGGGCTCCCCTTCGCACCACTCGCTTAGAGGGCAGGCGGCGCACTTCGGCTTTCTTGCCGTGCAGGTATCCCGACCGAACTGCACGAGACGATGACAAAAATCGCTCGCGCGCTCCATCGGCAGAACCTCTCGCAGCTGAGTCTCGACCTTCGCGGGATCATCCCCCTCCGAAAGCCCCAAACGCCTGCAGATCCTTATGCAGTGCGTATCCGTGACCACGGCGGGCTGCTTATACACATCCCCCAAAATCAGATTCGCAGTCTTTCGGCCCACCCCCGGAAGCGACAGAAGCTCCTCCATCTTGTCCGGAACCCTGCCGCCGAAATCCGAAAGAAGCTTCTGCGAAAGCTCGATTATCGATTTTGCTTTGGTGTGATAAAGTCCGCAGGGCCGCACGATCTCTTCAACGTCGGCGAGCCGGGCGTTTGCGAAGCTTTCAAGCGTGGGATATTTTTGGAAAAGCTCTTTTGTGACGATATTCACGCGCGCGTCGGTGCACTGCGCGGACAGCCGGACCGAGATCAGAAGCTCGTAGGGCTTTTCGTACACGAGCGAGCACTGCGCGTCCGGGTAGACTTTCTCGAGCGCGTCGACGATTTTCTCCGCGCGGGATTTTATGTATGAAATGTCGGCGGGATGTAAAGATTTTGAGGATGGAGATGGAGACGCGGCTTTGGACGCGGGATCAGCGGCGCGGCAATCCCGAGCTTTTTTGACGGCCCCAGACTCATCTTCGGGCGATGAATTTATTTTTCTCCGATTTTTCGTCATGACGTCGGCTTTTGCTTTTTGCATAATGTCCTCCTGCGACAGGGTTTTGTATTTTTTTATATTATAGCAGAAAAATCTGGGGAATGCAAGGGGTGCGGGGGAGCAGATGTGGTCAAAACGACCACATCAAGAGGACAGAAGTCAGAAGTCAGATTGTCAGAATTTCAAGGTGTCACCGTTGGTGACAGATTTAATTAGTGAGGATAATGAGGGCGATTTGTACACTCCCCGAGTGAGCACGTTTCGCACATAGTATTTCCATTTTTTAAAATCTGTAATCTGATTTCTGACCTCTGTCTTCTTAATGGGGCTGCGTTTTTTAATATTCCACTTGAATTCCCGATCTTTCCATTGTATAATATCCCCATCCCCCTTGAAAGGAGCAAAACCTATGCTTTCCACATATCTCACCGTGCTCTCCGAACCGAGCGACAGGGAGAAATTTGAACGGATCTATCACGCCTATAAAGACATGATGTTCCGCGCGGCGATGAAAAACGTAAACAACCCTTCGCTTGCCGAAGAGATAGTTCAGGACAGCTTCCTGAAAATATTAAAAAACCTGTCAAAATTCCCGCGCCCGGTATGCAAAGAAACCGCGCACCTTATTGTTATTATAGTCCGAAACGCTTCCTATGACTGTCTTCGCAGGGAAAAGCCGGGTAGCACGGTTCCTCTTGACAGCGAGCGGGAGGAAGCAGCTTCGGTTAATCTTCCCGACATAACTGAAGCGCTGCTCGGAGGGGTAGAAAACATCGTTGAGATGATAAATGAAATTGATAAAATTTACAGCGACGTTTTAATGCTTAAGTATCTTTACGGGTATTCCAACGCGGAGATATCGGAGCTTCTGGGCATATCCTCCAAAGCTGCAGAAATGCGGCTTTATCGGGCGAGACTTATTCTTAAAAAGAAATTGAAGGAGAACGGATATGAGATTGAGTGAGCAGGTAAATGAGCGCTTGTGGGATTCGCTTCTGAGCGAGATTTTGAAGGAAAATCGGAGGGCAGAGCTTGCGGAGCTTGAAGCTTTTGACGCTTCGGACGGTATTTTGCACGAATTCTCTTCTGAGTTTGAAAAGAACGTGAGAAGAATCAGACGAAAATTCGCAGTCAAATCATCGCTTGAAAAAGTCCCCGCAGCCGTATACAAATCCGTTGCGACAGCGGCGGCGATCCTTGGGATAGCGTTTGCAGCGCTTTTAACTCAGCCGAAGGTATATGCGGCGGTGGGAGATGTGATAAGAAACGTATTTTCGGATCACGACAGCTATTCATATCGCGGCGAAGCGCCCAAGGAAGCGTTTAAGGATAATATCAGACCCGGTTATATGCCGGATGGGTATGAGTTATACTCGGTAATATACGGCGGCAGCATGGCGACTCTTACATATAAAAACGAGGATGAAGAAATCGCGATATTTAAATACGGTATAGCGGCTCTTAGTTCTGTTTCTATAGATAACGAGCGGCATGAATGTAAAGAAGTTGAGCGAAACGGTAAGACTTATTTTATATATGAAGCCGAAGAGACCGGAGACCGGAGCTCTGTAATTTGGTACAGCGGCGAATATATTTATGATATTACTGCACAATTTGATAGGGACGAGCTTGTTAAAATCGCCGAAAGCGTTAGAGAATAGGGAATCGCAGGTAGTGTTTTTTAAAAATCAAGCGTTATAATTTATGTAAGGGGATAAAAATTATCATTCCGTCCCTAAAGGAGCCTATTATGACACACACAAACAGATTATTAACCCTACTGCTTATTATTCTTATCTCGGTGAATTTTGCCTGCTGTGGCGAATCCCCGAACCATCCGGGGCTGACCTCCGAAAATGCCGAAGAGCCGGAGCAGCCGGAAATATATCTTCGTCTGAATTTTTACGGCGAAACTCCCGAGGAGCTGATGAAAGATTTTAATTCGGGTATTGAAGATGATAAGGACGGTTATGTAACGTACGCCGCGGACAGGATTGTTTCGGACGGTTTGTACGTATACGTCCCCGATGGTCAGGCCGAGATAGCGGGATACTATATCGATATAGTCCCGAAGCCCGGAAGCGAGAATTCCGATTTAAAAGAAGCGGACGTAGTTATGTCTTGCCTATATTCTCAAGGCGATGAAGCGTATGCGATTTACAGCTCGACCGTGGAGGACTTAGGCGGGTATTTTTCCGGATGCATAGGAGACTACGAATATGAAAGGACGTACGGAAGTATAGACGTAAGCTTTTACGGCTATACCGACGGGGAGCAGCAGTATATATCCGTGTTCTGCGCTCGGAACGGCGAGGAAAAGATTTGGTACGCCCCGAACAGCTCCCTGCATTTGCTGAAAACAAAGCCGATAACGTGGGCGGACGTCCCGGCGGAGGACAAATTTTTTGACAGCCTGTCGGAGGACTTTTTCAGAGTTAAAAAGATTAGCTTTTCGGAATATTTAATATAGATTATAAGCATGTAAATTTTCTGTATTTTCGGAACCGAAAAATGCCGTAGTTTCAAATCAACATCGTTGACGTAGCTTCAGCTCCGGCCCGTGGCGCGATTTTAGAGGATTAGAGAGTTAGAAGATAGAAGATAGAAGATAGAACATGCGCCCTTCTCCACGGCGCGCACATTCCTTATATTCAGAGCATTCAGAATATTCGTCGCAGTGCTTCTTTAAATTGCGCTCTCTGATTTCTGACCTCCGCCTTCTTGACGGGGGAGTGTCTAAATCGCCCGCATTATTCATTATTTTTAAAATCGTCGCCATAGGCGACGCCTTGAAGTTCTGACATCTGACTTCTGATTTCTGTATTCTTGATGTGGCCGCCTTGGCCACATCTCTTGACGGTCGGCGCTTGACTTTTTCGGCGGTTTGGATTATACTGTTAGGGTACGGGCTGTCGCTTTTTTGATTGCCCGCTTTAACGCATTACCTTAATAGAAAGCCGAGGGAATATTATGTATACTCAAACCAAGGCTCCGTGGCTCGATAACTACGGGGACGTGCCTAAGACTCTTAAATATTTTGACGGGACGATGTGGGAGATGGTCCAGCAGGCTGCGGACTCGCGGCCGGATCATATCGCTTACGATTTTATGGGGAAGCAAACGACATACAAAAAATTCAGGACCGACGTTCACACCTGCGCCAAGGCGCTCAGGGCGGCGGGGGTAAAGCCCGGGGACAGGGTCACGGTGTGCATGCCGAACTGCCCTCAGGCGGTCGTGATGTTTTACGCGATAAATCTGATGGGCGGGATATCGAATATGGTGCACCCGCTTTCGAGCGAGAACGAGATACAGTTTTATCTCAACTTCTCCCACTCGGTCTGCGCGCTTACTCTCGATCAGTTTTATCCGAAATTTGAAGCGATAAGAAAGAACGTCCCTACGTTGAAAACGCTTGTGATAGCGGCGGTAAAGGATGAGCTAAAGCCGCTTCTTAAGATAGGATACAGTTTGACCGAGGGGAAAAAGCTGCCGAAGCTTCCGGGGGAGGACAAGGGGGAATATATAACCTGGAAGAGGTTCATGGCGAGGGGAGAAAAATATAACGGGGAGTATGTATGCCGAAAGGACAAAAACGATCCGGCGGTAATTTTATACAGCGGCGGCACTACCGGAACGACTAAGGGGATACTTCTTTCAAACCTTAATCTTAACGCGCTTTCGGCTCAGGTCATCTCCGCGAACCCGATATACGACAAGGACGATAAGATTTTGGCCGTTATGCCGATCTTCCACGGCTTCGGGCTCGGGGTATCAATCCATACGTTCCTGTCGAACTGCGGGCGGTGCGTCTTGGTACCGCGCTTTACTCCGAAGACTTATGCGCATGATATACTTAAAACTCGCTGCAATTTCATAGCGGGAGTGCCGACGTTATACGAAGCTCTTTTGCGCCAGCCCGAGATGAAGAACGCGGATCTGAGCTGCTTAAAGGGAGTATTTTCGGGCGGCGATACGCTTCCCGCGGAGCTTAAAAAGCGTTTTGACAAATTCCTTGCGGATCACGGCGCGAAAGTGACCGTGAGGGAGGGATACGGCACTACGGAATGCGTGACGGCTTCCTGTCTTACTCCGCTTCATCTTTATAAAGAGGGCTCTATAGGCCAGCCGTTTGCGGATATGTATTATAAGATAGTCAAGGTGGGGACGTTAGAAGAGGTTCCTTACGGAGAGGAAGGGGAGATATGCATATCCGGTCCCACGGTGATGATAGGATATCTTGACAATCCCGAAGAGACCGCGAACACATTGAAGATACACAGCGACGGAAGGACCTGGCTTCACACGGGAGACCTCGGGATAATGGACGAGGACGGGTTTATATATTTCCGTCAGAGGATAAAGAGGATGATAATTACTTCGGGGTATAACGTATATCCCTCTCAGCTTGAAAACGTGCTCGACGCTTACGAAGCGGTGCAGATGTCCTGCGTGATAGGGGTTCCGGATCCGTATAAGATACAGAAGATCAAAGCGTTTGTAATGCTCAGGGAGGGTTATGAGAAGAGCGACGAGACGAAAGAGAAGATCTTTGCTTACTGCAGGAAGAATATAGCAAAGTACGCGATGCCGTATGATATAGAGTTCCGCGACAGCCTGCCGACAACGCTTGTAGGGAAGGTCGCGTACAGGGTGCTTGAAGAGGAAGAACTGGGACAGAGGTCAGACAGACAGACGTCAGAGGTCAGATAGACGGAGGAGCGGACTGCGGGGGAATTCGGGGGTGGAGAAGGCCGCGTGGCTTCTGAGCTTCATTTCATTCTGAAATGAAGGCTCTGATCGATGATATCGGGGTTTCTGCTACTACGCTAACGTTGCATAAGGGCGCGGATTAGCGGCGGCGAGATTCGCTACTTTCTTGCAGAAGCACTACCGACTGCGCCCACCCTCCCGCCCTTCTCCGCTCTCTCGCGCCGCTGTTGATTGAGCTTCATTTCATTCTGAAATGAAGGCTCGACTGATGATATCGGGGTTTCTGCCGCTTCGCTAACTTGAATGATGGCGCAGGTTCGCGGCGGCGAGATTCGCTACTTTACTGCAGAAGCACTACCGACTGCGCCCACCCTCCCACCCTCTCCCGCGAATCTCGCCGCCGCCCGGGTTTCTGCCCATGATTTCTACTTTTATCGTACCCCCCGGCTGGTCAGGTTTTGACAGCATTCGCTGTCAAAAGGGGAGACAGCCTGCGGCGTCTCCCCTGGACCCCTGCGGCCTTTTGAGGAAAGGCCGGCGAAACCTTTTTGCTTCCATTTTCCCCGCCCCGCAAATCCCTTAAAAAATCCTAATCCCATCAGAGAGGAGAACCTACAAAATGCCGGCTCTTCTTGACCGCGACGTTAAATACCTAAAGGGCGTAGGCCCGAAACGCTCGGAATTGTTCGGTAAGCTCGGAATAAAAAGCGTGCGAGATCTTATCTATCACCTCCCGCGCGATTATACCGATTTCTCAAATACCGTCTCAATAGCCGAAGCCGTCTGGGACGAGTATAACGCCATAGAAGCCGAGGTCGTATATAGAGAACGCCCCGCGATGATAAGGCGCGGGATGACGATCTTCAAGGTCCTCGTAACCGACGGCGCGGACGATATGACGGTGATAATATATAACTCAAAGTTTCTCTATGAGTCCTTGGAGATCGGAAAAAGCTATGTGTTTTTCGGAAAAGTCGCCGGAACGCTTACGCGTAAGGAGATGTCCTCGCCGCGCATTCTTTCGTCGTCCGCGGGCGATAAGCTCCAGCCTATCTACCCGCTGACAGCGGGGCTTTCCCAGAATGTGCTCAGGGTATGCCTTAAAAACGCGCTTTCCGAGATAACACCCGAGGAGACGGAGATCCTCCCCGAGGACGTTTTAAAGGAATGCAAACTCATGCCCGAAACAGCCGCGCTCAAGGCTGTGCATTTCCCGAAAACGCGCGAGGAAGCCGCTCCGGCAAGAAGAAGGCTTGCGTTCGACGAGCTTTTGGTACTTCGTCTCGGGATGATAGAGATCCGGGAGCATTCGCGGCGATCGACTGCATATTCTTTTGAGAATTCGGATATAGCGCCGTTTCTCGCTGCGCTTCCGTTTAAGCTTACCGGCGCTCAGCAGCGCGCGATTTCGGAATGCGCGGAGGACATGAAGCAGCGCTCGCCGATGAACAGGCTGATACTCGGCGACGTTGGATCGGGAAAAACCGCGGTTGCGGCGGCGTGCTGCTATATTGCGGTGAAAAATTCCGCTCAGGCCGTGATGATGGCCCCGACCGAGATACTTGCTTCTCAGCACTTTGAAGCGCTTAAAAGCTTTCTTGAGCCGTCCGGAGTGAGGGTGGGACTGCTCACCGGCTCCACGGGAAAAAAGCGTAAGCAGGAGATCTGTGAAGCCGCGGCTTCGGGAGATATAGACGTTTTGGTAGGCACCCACGCGCTTTTCCGGGACGGGATAGAATATAACCGTCTCGGGCTTGTTATAACCGACGAGCAGCACCGATTCGGAGTAGAGCAGCGCGCGAAGCTGTCCGGTAAGGGGAATAACCCGCATAAGCTTGTGATGTCCGCGACTCCTATCCCGAGAACTCTTGCGCTGATGATATACGGAGAGCTTGACATATCGGTTCTTGACGAGCTTCCGGCGGGAAGACAGAAGGTTGATACCTACGCCGTGACCGGAAAACTCCGTGAGAGAGCGTACGCGTATGCAAGAAAAGAGCTTGATAACGGGGGACAGGCGTATGTGGTATGCCCTGCGGTAGAGGAGAGCACGTCGGATCTTAAAAACGTCGCCGACTACGCTGCGGAGCTTGAAAACGGCGAATTTCGCGGTTACAGGATAGGAGTTCTTCACGGAAAACTCGCGTCTCCGAAGAAGGAGCAGGTGATGAAGAAATTCAAGGATCACGAGCTCGACGTTTTGGTATGCACGACGGTGGTAGAAGTCGGAGTAGACGTTCCGAACGCGTCTGTGATGATAGTAGAGAACGCCGACCGCTTCGGTCTCTCGCAGCTCCATCAGCTCCGCGGACGTGTAGGAAGAGGTCAGAGACGGTCGTTTTGTATACTTATAACCGACAACGTGACGGAGGAATCAAAAAAGCGGCTTAGGGTTTTAAGCTCGACCTCGAGCGGTTTTGAGATATCCGAAGCGGATCTTGAGATAAGGGGACCGGGAGATTTCTTCGGCTCGGCGCAGCACGGCCTGCCGCCGCTGAAGATAGCGGACCTCGCCGCCGATAAAGAGCTGGTGAAGCAGGCGCAGGAGACGTCTGAAAAGCTTAAAGACAGGCTCTACGGCCCGGAATGCGAGATACTGAGGAATAGAGTTTATAAGCTTTATGAGTCCGACCGCGCGGAGATGAGCTGAGATACCGGAATGTCAGGGATTCGACTTAGGCGGCATAGACATATCTGAATATCGGGAACGGTATGCAAAACGGCTGCTTCAGAAATGCAATATATTACAGTGCTAAAGATAAGCCGAAGCGGATCTTATCAATCGCAGAAGCCGAGTTAAGATCAAAATAATTCCCCCCGCAGGTCGCAAAAGCCTGCGGGGGAGAGTTTATTGGAGCTGTTATTCTTTCTTCCCGGGTTTTCCTTTTCTGTATGCGGTCGGGGAGCAGCCGGCTATCTCCGAAAACTTGACGTTAAAATATCCCGCGCCCGAAAATCCGCACTTTCCCGCGATCTCGGTCACGCTCAGATCGTTTCTCTCCAAAAGCTCCATCGCCATCGAAATCCTATAGTGAGTTAAATATTCAAACGGCGTTTTCAAGGTCTCGGCTTTGAATACGCGAGAAAAATATTCCCTGCTCATATAAGTGACCGAAGCTATCTGCTCAAGAGTCAACGGCTCCGAGTAGTGACGGTGAATGAAGTCCACCGCTGCCCTTACACGCTCGCGGTTAAGCCTGTCCGCGCTCCTTAACTGCCTGACTCGCTCGGCGTGAGTGACCAAGAGCTTCCAGATCTTTAATAAATCCGATTTTACGGTCAGCTCCGCGCCGAACTCGTCCGCTTTGAGATAAAGCTCGGGGTGCTTCCCGGGCAGGGGATCGCTGTCGTAGGGGGTATAGTCGTATAGCGACATTATCTCGATAAGAAGATCTATTATTTCGGCCTGCCAAGGGGTTTTGCGGGTGATGACCCGGCAGAATTCAAGCTCTCCGGAAAGCGCCGGAGAGATGTATTTTTCGCTGATTACGTCGGCGGGATCCCCCAAAAGAAGCTTAGAAAAAACGACGGCGTAGAATGCGGATTCGCTGTTATTTTTAGTTCGGTAAGCGGAGTGCAGAGCTCCAGACGGGACAAAGACCGCGTCTCCTGCGGACATGGGAAGCTCCTTGCCGTTGATGACAAAAACGCAGTCCCCGCGCGAAAGATAGAGAAGCTCGAACTCGGGGTGCCAGTGCGAATAAAGGATATTATAGGCGTTATCGCCGAGAGAATAATTCGGCGGCACGACGGTTTTGTGGACTCCCAGAGGGAAAAACCGAGTCCCGTGCGGATAGGTTTCGTAGTTTTGATCCATAGTATCACTCCCCTTTGGGATAAGTATAGGGGATTTGGGAGCGCATGTCAAGATACGGTGTGAGGATTTTGATAAAAATGTCAATATAGTGATGATTTGCGTCAATATTTTGACAGCGCGGGGGAAGGAGCAGTGCGCGGGGAAGACGACGGAGAGGGCGCAGCGCAGAGAAGAGCAGGTCGGCAAATCTGACTTCTGACCTCTCAATTCTGTTTTCTGACAGCGCAGCTTCCCAAATTCTAATATATAACTCTCTGACCGTCTAACCTCTAAAAGCTCCCGCCTTAGAGCAAAAATCACACATACAGCTATCTCTCTCCCACATTTCATGGCAGCGACTTATAGCTAATACTACACTATCTGACTTCTGACCTCTGTCGATCTGTTTTCTCTCTTGACATCTTCCCTGCGCCGTGCTAAAATCAAAATAACGAAACCGCCGCTCACCAAGGAGGAAAATTATGTCCGAACTACTTATTCATATCTGCTGCGCGCCCTGTTCGATCACATGCATAGATACCCTGCGAAACGAGGGCATAGAGCCTGTCGGGTACTGGTACAACCCGAACATCCACCCTTTCACCGAGTACCGTTCGCGCCGCGATACGCTTATTCAGTATGCGAGCGATATCGGATTAGAGCTCAGGGTAAATGATTTTTACGGCTTGAGAGATTTTGTCAGAGCGATCTATCCCGATCTTGAAAACAGGTGCGGGGCGTGCTACGAGCTTCGGATGAGGGAGACGGCAAGGTATGCGAAAGAGAACGGATTTAAGCGTTTTACCTCGACTCTTTTTGTCAGTCCTTACCAGAATCACGAGCTTTTAAAGGAGTATGCGGAGCGCGCGGCTCAGGAATTCGGCGTGGAATTTCTCTACCGTGATTTTCGTCCGAGATTCAGGGAAGGTCAGGCGAAGGCTCGCGAGCTCGGGCTTTATATGCAGAAATACTGCGGCTGCGTATTTTCGGAGGAAGAAAGATATAAGCAAAAAAGAAAACAGAAGTCAGAGGTTCAGAATACAGATGGGCGCGGGCTATAGGCTTGTGCCCCGAATTTAGTTTTGCGGGGGAAGACGGTTGGTCGGTTGGGAATATGGCTTTCTGCTTCTGAATATCATTTCTACAGCCACCGAATGCGGCAAGCGGCGGCGAGATTCGCTGCATATCTGCTGAATCACTACCGACTGCGCCCGCCAAACTTGCCGGGTTTTGTCCGTGAGACAACCGAGACTGTCGTTTTTGTCGAGGGCGGTCGAGCGGGAACAAAACCGGCAATGTTTTCCCGCCCTTCCCCGTGAATCTCGCCGCCCCGAGTCTCTGCTTCTAATTATCATACTGTATGCACATCTGTCCAACTACAGTATTTTTGACAGCAGAGCTGTCAAAAAGGGGGGTCACCCCTTCCCCCGTTTAACAAACTTAAAGACGTGTGTTTGTGTTTTAATCAATTTTACCTACGAAGCGGTAAAATATCTCGATCTCTTGAGTTCTGGTGCCGTCAAAATCTTTGACGGCTTCGTGTACGACTATTTTTTCAATCAGCGTGTTGAGCATTTCAGCGGTCAGCTCCGTGGGGTTGGAATACTGCTTGATTAAAGCAATCCACTTTTCAGCATCAGCATTAGTCTGCTTTTCTGTCGCAAGTACGGACTTGAGCTTATCAATCTTTTCAACTAACTCTTGTTGCTCCGACTGATACTTCTGTGACAACATCTTAAAGTTGTACTCAGTAATACGCTCAGATGTCCAGTCTTCATAGAGCTTGACGAACAGTCTGTCTACCTCTGCTTTGCGCTTTTCGGCCTTGGCAAGCTCGGCAGATTGCTTTTTGTGGACTTTTGCATATTCTTTGTCACTTGTCTTAAGCAGTCTGTTCAGAAGCTCTTTCTCATCAGTATGAGCTTGATAAATCCAATCTTGTAACCTCGCAAGGACATAGGCGTAGAGCGTATCATACCTGACGTAATGCGCTGTGCATTGTCCTCCTGCTTTTCCAAGCTGTCGAAACTTTGTTGAATAGTTTTTGTTTTTCCTGCCTCCGTAGCTCATCGACCAACCGCAGTCCGCGCATTTCACAAGCCCTGCGAAAATCTGCGTGGTGCCAGACTTTGTGCTTCTTCTGCGATTTGTGATCTGACCCTGCACTTGTTCAAAAATGTCTTTCGAGATAATCGGCTCGTGCGTGTTCTCGACCTTGAACCATTCACTTTCGGGTTTGCGTATTGACTTTTTGTTCTTGTAAGAAACATTCGTCTGCTTTCCGTGAACCGAATTGCCTATGTACGTTTCATCAGATAGAATTCCTCTGACGGTGCTAATAGTCCAAGTGTACGGTTTTCCAGCAGGTGCGTTGTCATAGAATTTTGAGAACAGCCCGTATTTCTTGAAGTTGAAATATCCCGGGGTAGGGATTTTTTCAGATGTGAGTGTACGGGCTATTTTCCCTGCACCTGCGCCGTGTGCCGCAAGGTCAAAGATTTTTTCAATTATCCATGAAGTATCCGGATCAATCGCAAGCTTATTATGCTCCTCAGGGTGGCGCATATAACCGAACGGGGCTATTGAAAATGTGCGCTCTCCCGCGGCGAATTTGGCGTGCAATGCCGCCTTAACCTTACGACTGGTATCTTTTGCCATAAACTCGTTAAACAGGTTTTTGAACGGGACAAAGTCGGATAAACCTTTATCCGTGTCCTCATTGTCGTTTACGGCAATATAGCGGACGTTCATCTCTGGAAATACAAACTCCAGATAGTAGTCCATAGTGACGTGCTCACGCCCGAAGCGGGAGAGGTCTTTTGTCACGACGCAGTTCACTTTCCCAGAGTATATGTCCTCCATCATTCTTTGGAAAGCGGGTCTTTCGAAGTTTGTCCCGCTCCAACCGTCATCGACGTATTCGTCATAAACGATCAGACCGTTTTCCTGCGCGAATTTGTGTAAGACGATTCGTTGCGTTTCTATCGAAACGCTATCCCCGAAATTCTCATCTTCTCTGGAAAGACGCATATAAAGAGCGGTGCTATATTTTGCATTGTTAGGTGATTTCATTTATAATCTCCTTTGTGAATCACCCACGCTTACAATACAAAAGAATTATACCATAAGCAAGGTACGATTTCAAGCTTTAAAGTGATGATTTTGCAGAATATTTTATAACGTTTTTGACTAAGTTATCTAACGGCAGCATCGCATTTTTCCGCAATCCTGATTGATCAATCATCTCACCCCTCATCTTGCAACAGTTGACATCGGCTTTGCCTCAATATATAATAATACCATTAACTTCAAGGAGGTAAATTTATGCGGACCGTTCTTATTATTGATCTCAACGACACAGGCAGCGAAGCCGAGGCGCTGCGGCAAGTCTTGGAAGGATTCGATTACTTTGTATGTGTTATGCATATCGGCCGGCCAAACGATTTTATCGACATTTTGGAGGGAAATGCCCCCATTGACCCGGACTTCGTCATTATCTCCTGCCATGGCGATAATGGGAAAATACATATGCCGAGGCTTGCGGATTTTGTTTATTCAGATAACGAACCGAGAAATGATTTTTCGTCGGCAGAGGTCGAGCGATATCTGAAAGTATCCCAAAAAACTATTATAAATCTTGGCTGCACGACAGGTGAAGAAAAATTGGCAAAAGCGTTTTCAAAAAACAACGTTTATATCGCGCCGCGCGATTATATTGAGGGCACTGCGGCATTGTTTTTCACGCTGCGATTATTCTATGAAACGGCCTCAAAAGGCCGCGATGTAAGATCTGCATATATGATTGCGAGAGAAACTGACGATGAGACCCGGCGGTTTTGTTTGTTTATAAATCGGGAAAACAGTAGTTGTTAGCGGGGGCGGATATACAAGAGCGGAACATATTCAATTCGCAGGGAATTGATAACTATGTGGCAGTGAATGTTGCCCGAATGATTGTGACCGTCGGAATGTGTGCAGACAATCGCCTGATGCCATGCGAAATGCTCCTTGCAAAACTGCTCGCCGAGAGTTTGGGCGCGGTCAACCGTCAACCCACTCTCAACGCCGTCGCGTGGGTCAAAACTGATTATGTAGTGATGATTTTTAGCGTCTCCCTGACTTCGGTTTTTGCCGTATTGGAGATTGGATTTCATACAGGCGATTGCGAAGTCATCATCGCCGCAATTTAAGGTCGCAAAGCGGCAGTTTTCACGAGGGATTAGCCTTCTACTTTCGTCGAGAACAGGCTTGTTTGTAAATTCATCATGCTCAAAAAGCAAATATTTCTCGGCGGCTCCGTAATCTGAATTTTTAGAGCTTAAATGTTTGAACGTCGCCAACGGCGTCACCTACCTTTTGCAAGATTTCAAATTTAAGATCGGCGAGGTCAGCTATGGCAGAGCGAACTTCACTTGACAAAGAATTGTAAGGTGTACCGTGTTCGTTGAGATACCGAGCAATCTGATTGAGATTCCCGCCGATTTTGCCAAGCTGGGCGGTTAGCTGACCTATAGCCGACAGAAGTTTTTCATTGACGGGCGAGACGGTGATGACTGGCTTGATGACTGCATCATCAATCGCTCGTCGTATGAATTCTGACTGGCTAATCCCGCAAAACTTTGCGCGCTCGGTGAAATCTGCGTACTCCTCATTGGTCATGCGGGTCTTGACGACAATGCTGCGTTTGGGCGTATTATATATCTTTGGCATATATAGCCTCCTTTCACTTTACAACGTACATTTTTGCGTAAATGGTGACACACCAAATGTAAATTTTATATGAACATAATTTACACTCCCTCTCACAATACAACATACATTTTTTGGCAGATGATCGGTATAAGAATTGTAAAATTTTCGTGAACAACATTCTTCCGATTACCCCAAACGCCAATTTTTCGATTTTGCCAAACCTTCAGTTCCTTCCACACCGAAAAATGATTTTTTGCCAAGTTTTGGCAAGCTCATCAAAAAATCTTTCTACTTTATAACGGACATTTCAAGGCGGGGGTTGTCCACTAATGCTGAAAAATTATCCCCCTCTCACTTTACAACGGACAAATTTTCATCGAATGACCATATGCAACTTTGTAAATTTTTTGTGAATGAAAAAACGCCTTTCATATTACAACGTACATTTTTTCTTCAAAAAGCAGGTATCCAATCAAAATAATTTTTTCTTTCACACTAAACGGACATTTTCTTGAAAAAATATGGGGTGGCAAATGTAAATTTTATGTGAATTCTCTCCGCCAGATAAATCACAACGTCCAAGTTTTATATGCCCCATCACCCTAAGCGGACATTTTTTAAGCAAATTTCTGGGTAATTTTCAAAAAAGTTTGCCGAAAATTCAAAATTTCTCCGTTTAATACAAAAGCTGAGATTTTTGCAATCAGCTTGTTGTGCAGTTTTTAGTGGCTGTTTTTGTTTCAGTAACACTTAAATTTGAGAAAAAGCAACTGACGTGGAAAGAATTTAAATATAAAAATACCAACGTATCAATTTGGCACGTTGGTATCATTTTTATATAAAGCAGGGTTTGGGGAAGGCACTCCCCAACAAGATTCCGCACAAGACAAAATTGAGCTTAGAGCCAAATTTGGTCCCGCGGTAAAATCTTACTCTTATATAGCTGTATTATTATTTAAATGCAAATACAATAGTGTTGAGGATTTTTTTAATCCTCAACCAATCGGATTCTATAAAATACTGTTTTCCGGATTCAATTCTATTTTTCATGGAAATATACTTATCTTTTATTTTTTCTTTTTGGCAGATATAAACGTTCTTCATTTCCGACATGCTTTACGTTTTTCCTTGTTTCCCATTCAATAGGAATAAATTTATCATTTTCTTGTATGAGAATGTCAGGCAAGTATAATTCGATAGAACAGGCTTTTTTATTTATATTATCATTTGAAATACTTTCATTTGGCAATATTGTCGGATATGATTTGAAAAGGTCGTCCTCTGGATACAGGAAAAATCTAAAATTATCTGGCCAAGTTTTTATCTCGTTCTCCAAGGTGCATTTACTTTGATAGCCTTCCGCATCATTATCAAAGATAGCAATAAATTTTGTTTTAAATTTTGCAAAGTAAAATGCCTTTAAGTTCTTAATCATAAAAGATGTGCCGCCATCTCTTTTTCCACCAAATCCATCTTCAAAGTCCATAAAATAGAACAAATCACAAAGATGGGGATATATTTTGCTCATTGCAAATTCAAGAATATCCTTATCGCTTGTTCCTTCGACTAAAACAATAATCTTTTCATCGTTTTCTGTTGCTAAGAGCGCTTGGGAAATACTGTCATCAGGCCAATAGCCTAAATTTGTAAAATCTAAAATTATTTCGTCTGCCGGTTCACAACTTTCTAAAATAAGCCGGATTGTAAATGCTATTTTTATTATTTCTGTTTTTAGTCCATAATATGACGATTGATCTTTTCTTTTAAGTGAATAGTATATAATCTTGTCGCATTCGGTTGTTATGCCAATAGATTCAGCACTTTTACTATCATAAGGATTTATATTTCCGTATGCCAGTTCATGTTTGATAATTTTATCAACAGAATTCTTCCACTTTTTAAAAGTAACATATTTATTGACTCTGACTCGGGCTTTTTCTTCGTATTCGTCATAATCAACATGCAGTTTTGCTAAAAATGCATCATAGTAAATTGCATTATGCCTTTCTTTGTTGAAAACATCTTCAAACTTCGATATGGAATAGCCGAGTGCGTCTAATCGTTCTTTTGCCCTTTGAACTGTTGTTTTATACATATATTTCGTGTAAATTTCTGAATCTTCATCTTCGGGATCATCATTATAATTCGGAATACAAACATAATCTTTTTTTGAAAATAAAAAGTAAACTATATCATCTTGTAAATAGTCTCTGAAGCTATATAAAGATAAATTTCTGATTTTAATATCCGCGTATTCGCTCATTATTGCCCTCCCGCTTATTTATAAAATCCGTTTTCATCTGGCATGCCAAAGCAGCTGTGACACACATAGCGTTCAGAAACTTCACTTATCCCGCAGGCGGTCAGCTTTAATTCCTTTGTGATAAACGGGAATATTCTGCAATGGCTTACCATAAGCACTCCCATTTTAGGATTCTGACGAATAACTTTATTGATTATATTGCTGATATGCCTTGCATTTACAAAATCAAGATTGTTTAAAGGCTCATCAATAATCAGCAGATCCGAATCATATCGGGTTGCGATCACTGAGAAAACCTGAAGAAGCCGCTGCTCGCCGCCGCTGAATTTTCCCGGCTGTGATTTGGCGTCAAATATACGTCTGTTATCCTCACGCCGCGGGAGCCATTCATCTATAAGGTCGTTTATTTCGGAATAGCTCATATCCCGGCCCGAATGTGATTCTCGGCTGTTGCTGATAACATCTCTGACCTGAATACGTCCCATTTCTGAGTACTCATCTTTTTGCGGAACATAAGCTACGCGGGAACGGAATTTCTGTAATTCGCTGTCATTTAAAGAGAAAATATCTCCGAATGAACGGTGTATGATTTTGCCGCCGATTTTCTTCCCTTCACTTTCCAAGCGCAAAATGCTTTTCAGAATTGAGCTTTTGCCGATTCCGTTTTCCCCGGATAGCAGGATGACATCTCCCTCGTCTATGTCAAACGACACACTTTCCATTAGCTTTTGCTGAGACGTGATTTGTCAAGGGGATTTTCTGCTGAAAAATAAATTCTCTTTGTTTTTTTCATAATCAGGATGTATCGACAGGTTGAAGTTTGTTATGATTTTAAATTGTGTCAAATTTTGAGATGAATAAAGGATTTAAAAGATAAAGTTTTATCAATGCAAGAGAAAACCGTAAATAAACCAATAGGCGCGTGTAAATTATGCACGAATCCGCATCCGTCACCCTCTCCTCGTCTTGAATTATCGTTGGAAATATACGAAAACGAAATAGAGCCCAATGTAGTGTAAGAAAGTACATTACATTGAGCTCTAATAAAGTAACAAGTTAAGTTAAAATGAAAAACAGTATACAAGCATCAAACCGCATCGCTAAGCTGACGGAATGGAGCAGACAGAAAGATGCCTAATTGAACTAACGCAATGAAGTTGCGAAATGATGACAAGTACGGAATGGCTGCATCGATGAATTACGAGCGGTCAGATAAAGGCTATCTTTTGAAATCCAAATTAAGCCGTCAATTATGACACCGTAAACTCCGACGAAAGAAAGATATAGCCATAGCGATTCTCGCTGCTTTCATCAGGCTCGGTCGTGGCACTAAAGATAACTCTATAATCTCCGGGCTCAAGGCTTCCGTAATATTTTCCAAAATCAAATGTTCTAGTACGTGTTTCAATTGGAATTATTAGCGCTTCCAACTCATAGGCTTCTTGAAGGGAATTTAAGTTATACCACTGTCCGTCAATCTTTTTTTGGATCACCCAAGCAACGCCAGTTTCTAGCATACCAAAGTCATTTACAAGAGTATACTCAATGCTAGTATCTGTTAAGGTGTCCTGCAAAACAGTAAAGCTTATGTCATCGCCGGTATAAAAATACGAATCATAATCACGCCAAGTAAGATTTTTACCATTTGCGTCTTTAATCTCAGCTTCCTGTAATTCAGGATATGAGGATGCCGCAGTTGCTTTTACAGTTTCTTCCTTTGACACTTCAGTTGTTACTGATTCAGTCTGCGCATCGGTTGCAGTAATTGTTTCAGATTCGCTTGTCGTGTCTTTTATTGTGGACTCAGGCGTAGTTGTAGCAGATGGGATCGTAGTCGGCTCACCGGTAGAATCAGAGCTATTTGAAATCACCAAATCAGAGGTTTCAAGATGCTCATCAATTGATTCCTTTGAGCTATCATTAGCTGCGCATGAGCAAAATAGCATAGCAGCAGTAATTAACAAGGCAAATAAATTTCTTTTCATAAACTTATCCTCACCTCTAATTTGGTAACCTTGTAATAGAAATAGATTGGCGAATATTCTTATACTTGCAGAATATCATGTCCCCAGGTACATCATCGGTACCCACCTTTGCTCTAATAAGTCCTGCCATCAAGTATCTGCCATTGCCATTAGAATCAACAAAAACAACTCCGCCGCTGTCTCCAAGATTGCACTGAGCAGTTGTTAGAACATTATCAGTAAACTTTGAGGTATCATATGCTATACTTTTTATAGTTCCTGAAATATTGCCCGTTGTATAGCCCTCAGCGTAAACAGTTGTGTTTTCCAAACTATCAGGTAAAGTAGAATATGAATCATCTACAAGCTGCACATCCCATCCATTGACCTTATTTGTATAAGTATAATTGGCGTTAGTTCTTTCAATAAAAACGGCATCAATGAGGTTGTTGTAATAAGGTGTGGTTGCTACTCCAAACACTGAATTGGAAGATATATATATATTGTCGCCTTCCTTTATGGAATTGTGCGGTGAAGTAAGGATGCCGATTTTATTATCCACCTTACACCATAAACCTATGCTTCTTCCAGACCAACTAGCTTCTAAGGAATTGTAGTTTAATATCTTTGTTCCTAGGTATAGAGTAGTTGAACATTCCTCAATTCCAGAGCAGGATTCAAGAATAATATTCTCAAATCCCCCAAGAGCATTCTTGATATTTCTATGCAAATCCTCTTTACGCTTTTCAAAGTCTTGTACTTTGACTTGAACTAACAACCCATTTCCGTTGCTGACAACACCTACTCCTATAATCTCAGCTTGACATATTTCTCCCAACTCTTTCATCTTAGCGGTTAATTCCTTTTGCTTGCTCAGCAAGGTAGAATATGAGTACTTTACCTGCTTAAATGTGATATTATCAAGGGAAATTATGCCTTCAAAATTTGTTCTTACTTGTTCTTCCGGCTCGGTAATATTCATTACAAAGCTCTTGTTGTCATCCAAATACCCTCCACCATAGTAATCAGGATAAACGATGTTACGATCGTCATCCCTCCACTGGTCAAGAAGAATGTTGTATTTGCGATTAGCATCGGCCTGCTTTTTTTCCAGTTCAGCAGAAAGAAACTGCATATTATTATTGTTTTCCATAGTTATTCTCCTCTTAAAATCCTTATATTAGTCTTGTGACCAATTAAATCGTTTGTTAATTTTTCTATAATTCTTTGTTATGTTTTGAAATACTTTAGCCCCTGTGTAAGCGCTATTAAAAACTTCTTTAATGTTTTATAATAAGGCGATAGTGTTTGCTTTAATTATACTTCAATGTAAACGAATCAGTCACTGTTTCAGCATTTCCGTTTCTGTGAACAGTTGCTGTAACGCTGAGCGTATAAGTGTGTCCCTTTACAACACCTAATGTAGATTTTGTAATCCTAAGTGTTCCGCTGTTCGAACTTAGTCCGCTCCAACTGTTCACAACCGAACCGTCGCTGTCTGCTAAAGTAACCGTGCAGTCTGATATACTGTCTGTACCTTCGGCACCTGTAATCTCAACAATACAACTGGCTTTGTCAGAGTCAAACGATAGAGAAAAGTTAATCTTGTGCGTATCCGATGAGTCGACAAAAGCGAATGCCGAAACCGATAGACACAAAGTACACATTACTGCTGTCAATATAGACAAAAGCAGTTTGTTTTTTACTCTCATAAAAATCACCTTCCTAAAAAGTTTTTATCGCCTTATAAATATAAACGAATCAGGAAGGTGAACTATTACACGCTGACTTTAAAATTCTACACTTTCGGCGATTTTAACAAGTTCATCGGCACTTATGTGTGCATCTACACAAAATGCGTAACCGCCTTTTTGCCAGACAACAGAGCTCCAATCGCCGTTTTCTTTTGCCAAATATAAGTTATAATTTGTTCCGCCTTTGGAGATCTCCATATACTCATGCCGTTCATTATCAATTGAAAATGATGTATTTTCGGCAAGACCATAGGTGAAGTTGATTCTCACCTCATCGTAGTTCTCATAAGTAAGAAAAGCAATGCTGTCAGCATATTCTGCAAGTCTTAGTTTGTATCCGTCGGGAACGTAGCTCAGACGGATAGTGCTGTCAAATTTTTCAGCAGCACCTTGAAAAGCATATTTATCAAACCCACCCGAATTCGCAGTCTTGATAACATCGCTTACCGCTGCATAAACCTTTGGCTGCGTAAGAAGTATGCAAAAAGATATGCTTAAAACCGCCGCTATCATAATCGCGCCGTTTTTCATAAGCCTTACGGCATTTCTTGCCGTCTCTTTTCTTCCGACCGAGCGCGCTATTTTTGATATATTCTTCTCGAAGTTTTCAGACGGTGCGGGCACCTCATCACCCGACAAATCAGCGATTTTCATATTCATGCTTTCGATCAAAAGCTCTTTCAGAAGAGCGTCCCACAAACGGCTGTTCGCATTTTTACTTAAATTCATATCCCTTTTCCTCTAACTTGGTTTTTAAAGCATTCTTCGCCCGATAAAGCCTGACTGCGGCGTTTTGTTCGGTGATCCCGAGCAGCTTCGCAATTTCCGTATTCTGATAACCGTATACATATTTAAGAGTAAGAACATCGCAAAACGAGCTGTCGAGCAAAGAAATAATTTCCAAAACTTCGGATATTCCTCCGCTCAAAATATTTGCGACGTCGGGTGCGGAACAATCCGCCAAAATTTTATCATCATAACTAAGCGAAGCTTCCCGGCGCTCTTTCCGCAGAATGTCAATGGAGGTGTTCCTAACAATAATAACGATGAGGCCGACCGTTTTATTACAATTATCGGAGGAAAACGCAGAAATATTTTTGGCAATTTTTAAAAAGCTCTCTTGCACAGCTTCTTCGGCAAGCGCAGCATTATGCAAAACAGACATAGCCGTGCTTAGCATCAATTTTTGGTAATCATGATAAAGCTGTTCAAATTTTTCTTTATCGCTCGGCTCGTCGATCAAAGCAAGATAGATTGAAAGCATGAAACGGCTCCTTTCGCCTGATTTCAACATATTGTATCATATATTAAGCCGAAAATCAAGCTGTATTGTTAGGCAGGATAATCTTTCAGAGATAAATCGCTATCTTTCTTCCTCTCTATGCCTGTAATCTCCGTGCTTATGTTCCTCTTTGCTTCTTGTGAGTTTCTCGGCAATGGACTCTTTCTCGCGCACTTCTCCAAGAGCGTCGGCCACCTCATTTCTGCACCTTTCGATCAATGAAAAATCCGTTCTGTCGCGATAGGCAGAGCGGATTTTTTCGACAGCTTTTTGCTCGCTGTTTTTATGGATTTCTGACAGGAGTTCAGCTGGAACATTGCCCTTTAATTCGGCATATTCGCCTTTCACGGTTTCAAATTCTTCGCGGTATTTTTTCTCCATGTTTTCAAGCTCGGCAAGCTTTGTTTCCTGCGATTTCACGCTCTTAGATGCGGTTGAAATATCTTCCTCCGAGCAGCTAAACTCAGTCAAAAGCCGCACCTTTTCCGAGCGCAGTTCCTCTAAATCCTCGGTCAGCTCGGAAAAACGTTTGTTAAGCTCATGATGTTTTAAAATCTGCCAAGCGGGGGTATTTTTCTTTTCTTTCGCGATCGCTTTGCGCTCGTTCTCAACGGTTTTTATTTTGTTGATGAGCGACGTAAACCCCGCAATTTTCGGCTTTGTGTCGGTTAAATATTCCTTTGTTTCTGCTGTGCCCCTGCCGATGTTCAATAGCTGATACATCAGTATTATCAGCCTTGTGCGGAGATTTTCAAGTGTCGGAATAATATCCAAAGCCGTAGCTTTAAGGCTTTCAATTTCACGTCTTAGTGTTCGTAACTTCACATTATCCCGCCTGATTTGTCTGTTCAGCTCGCACCTGTCGGAAACAATACCCTTTTTCTCTAATGCTCTTGCAATCACGCCCTCGTGAATTGTCGGCTGCTCGGTCAGCCCTCGCTCGGTGTGGCTTCGGTGGTCTATCCGCTCGGCAATTTTATTCTGCTCAAGGCTTCGGTTGACGGCGTTCGCCCACGCTTCCCGCCATAAAACAAGTTGCTCATCACTGTTCCAACGTGCGGCAATGGGATTCTGCCTACCAAACTTTGTGGCTTTCGGATACTTTGACAGCCGCTCATACCCAAACCTCGCAGCTTCGGACGGTGGCAGATAAACTTTCTTTTTCCCCGCTTTGTATTGATACTGCTTCTCCCAACCGTCAGATTGAGCCTGTTTGAATTCGGCAGCAGTGAAGCCCCGCTCCTCGCTGTTTCTGACGCATAAGTATTCCTTTTCAGTCTTATATTGCCACTTGCCGCGCTCATCAAGCGGGCGCACGGTCAACATAATATGAGCGTGGGGATTGTGTCCGTCGGTATTGTGAATCGCAACGTCTGCGCACATACCGTCTGCAACAAAATTTGATTTTATGAAGTCTGTCAACATATCAATCCATTCAGACTTGTTAAGCTCAATCGGCAGTGCCGCCACAAACTCGCGAGCGAGGCGGCTGTCTTTTGTTTTCTCGGCTTCTTCGACGGCGTTCCAAAGATTGGCGCGGTCTTTCCACTCTGTAGGAGCGTTTTCGGGAAGAAAAACCTGCTCCCAGACAAGACCCTGTTTGCGGGTGTAATCATGCTGAACGCCGTCGTAATCATTCAAGATTTTTGAGCAGCTCATATATGCCGAAGCTGCGACTGCCGAGCGGCCTGTCCCTCGACTGATCACTTTTGCTTCTAAATGATAGATTGGCATTGAAAGCCCCTTTCTTTTTTCATAATCATTGCACTGACCTTTTCTCGGCTGTCGCCTCGGTCGGTGCTTCTGCTCGCGGCAGAGGTGTCCGTGGGACACTTGATTCCCTCGGAGAGCGCCGGTCTTGAACTCCTGTTCAAGATACTGCCGCTGCCCCTTTCGGGGCAGTGGTGAGTAAGTGCGCCCTTCGGGATAAAAATAAGAAAAGCGTCCGTTTTCAGGACGCTTTTGCCTTATTTTTCCCAAATATTTCTTT
>CANPYR010000012.1 GCA_947588805.1 uncultured Clostridia bacterium | reverse complement strand
ATTGTGTTCGTCGTGTAGATAAGCCTACGAACCTCTTCCGGAAACTTGAAATAGGTGCTTAGATTCGCCCAGTTCTCACGCCAAGACTTTGAAATCTTAGGGTATTTCTTGTCCCACTTCTCCGAGAAGACATCTAATGCGTCAAGTGCGGATTGCTCGTCTACAGCGGCGTATACTGCTTTCAGATCTTTCATTAACTCCTTGATATCTTTGTAACTGACGTATTTGCTTGAATTGCGGAGCTGATGGACAATGCAGTTCTGTATCTCGGTTCTCGGGAAGACCGCTTCGATTACCGAAACTTGTCCGCAAATTCTTTCTGCTATAACCGTTTCGGCTGTTGTCTGTGTTCTTGCTCTTGTAGTCGTACCTCGAGTACCCGAGTTCGTCCTCAAGTTCTGCGTCAAGACCGTTTTCCATGAATTCTGCAATCGTCTCCTTGAACAGATTTTGGATGTCTTCCATGCTGCTGATGTTGCTTTCCTGCAACAGCTCTCTGATTTTTGCCCTGCGTGCCTGTTCTTCGGCGCTTCGATTTCTTCTGCTCATAATTAAACCTCCATTGTGGTGTCTCTATTATACATCACTTTGGAGGTTTACACAAGATTTGGGAGGGGGTCAAAAATAGCGGAAAAAAGATTTCGTCGGTCTTTACTTAAAAGCCCGGCGAAACCTTTTTAATTTCCTCTCTCTCCCCTCTCCGCTTATCACCTGCGCTTACTCACAAAATCTCGCCCTCGTCCACGTCGTCTCCCTCTAAATCCACCGCTTCGCCCCTGATAAGCTTCGCTAAATTCTCAAACTCCTCATCAGTCAGAGTAACTCCCTTCCCCATTCTTGAATGATCCGGGCTCCACTCCCTGATATCATACTTCGCCGGATAGTCGTTCCAGCTCACCTTATTGAGCTCCTTCGTCCAGCCCTTCGCATTCTCCGACAAAACCCCTATCGTTTCCTTGATCTCATACTTCAATTCAGCCATTTTTGATTACTCCTTACATATTTTATTTATTAAAGGTATTTTTTTGAGAACCCTTTCGGGTATTACAAAACGTATTATTTTAAGAAGCTCTCCGGCGTTCGCCGCAAGCTCCGCTATGAAAAGCGCCGCCAGTCCGAGATATATATACCACCCCGAAAACTGGTTCAGAAGCGCCATCACGACAAGCACGGCCGTGTTCAGAAGAATGGCTGCAAGGTTATATCTGAACCGGATTATTCTTGAGGTATCGAAAAGACGGAAGAAGAACACCGCGAAGTATGCGGCGAAGGTCGCTCCGGCGGCTCCGTAGATCCCGAATTTCGGGATTAGTAAAAAGTTTAGGATTATGTTTATTATCCCCGCCGCGAGAGATGTGATAAAGGAACGCTTCGTCTTTTTTTCCGCAATATATACCGAGCCCAAAAATACGTTGAAACAGGTGAACACCGTCGCCAGCGTCAGTATCGGGGAGTAAAGCATAGCTTCATGGTAGTTCGGATTCACCCAGATATAGGTGAGCGGGCGGTTTATAAGAAGTATCCCCGCCGCTAAAAGATACATGAAGGAGCTGTTCAGCTTAAAGACCGAAGTATAAAATTCCTCTCTTCCCTCCGAGCCGTTTTCCTGTATCGCGGACATGTTCCACGCCTGCGAAAACATCGTGAAAACCGTTGTTATTATCGTCGGGATCTTATACGCGACGGTATTTATCCCGTTCATCGCTTCGCCGTGAAAATATGTTATGATAAAGCGGTCGGAGATAGAAGTGATGAGCCAGAGGAGCGTAGTCGGAACGAGCGGCGCGCAGTATCTGAGCATATCCCGAAGCGCTGAAAGTCTGAATCTCTTCGGATCCACATAACGCCGGAGCCCCGCGGCGATAAAAAGAAAGATACTTGAAGAGAGATCCGATAAAATTATCGCAAGAAGATATCCCGTCATCCCCCACTTAAGCTTTAAGAGGAAGATTATGTTAAGAATTATCATCAAAAAAGTAGTCAGGATCCCGTCAAACGCGAAGAGCTTGACCTTTTCAAGGGACCTGGTATAGGTGGCGTTGAGCTGCTTCAGGGCCGCAGTCCATACATATATATAAAGTATAATCGTAAATCCGTCAAGATATTCAAAGCGCGCGAGCAGAGGGAAAATCGCCGCCATAAGAGTAAGTCCCGCCACTACTATTACGAGGCATGTGGTATAGACCGTCCGGCGCTGTTCGGGGGATTTTGCGTCAAGCCCGAAGCGAAGCGCTGCTTCCGAGACGGAAAGCGTAAAGATCGGCAGGAGGATGTTAGCGGTCTGCGCGACCAAATCTACGGTCCCGTACTGTTCCGGGCTCAGGGCGGCGGTGTAGAGCGGAACGAGTATAAGAACCAAAAGCTTAGAGCCGAAGGAGCCGATAGCGAAGATAACGGTATTAGAGAACAGACGTTTGTAGCTCTGCCTGTTTACGGCCAAAATTTTCCCTCCCTTCGGGTGAGTTGTATTTTTTATTATTGTATCACTTATGCGGGAAAAAATCAAGGGGGAGTGCATTAAGAAGACAGAGGTCAGAGAACAGACGGTCAGAATTACGTGGCGGAGCATTGGAAGGCAAATATTGGGTCCTGTCAACCCTTTTTCGCAAATTCCCATAGAATGAAGTAATATGTCTGTTTTTCCGGGGGCTTTATATACACAAAGCCCTTTTCTCGGGGCAGTCAAATGCAAAAGGTATAACACACTATACTTTCACGGAAAGTCGTGTGCCACGAAACGGACGGTTTCTGATGAACGCGGGGTTTTGTCTGCGGGGCAACCGAATCGGTTGTTCTTGATGAGGGCAGCCCCGCAGCATCAAAACCGGCTTTCTTTGGATTCTTCCCTTAAAATGAGTACCCACTTCCCAAAAAGAGTGGGTACTTTCATATAAACCTCTTTCCGCTCCAACCTTAAATCACGCCGTCATCTTTTCACTCGTCGCCTGCAAATTATATACCCCCGTAAACCTCGCCTTTCTCTCCGGGCTGAGGTGATGGCTGACTAAAATCAGCGTAAGATCAGGGTTATCAAGCAGGCTGTCCTCGACGATTCCCGCGTTCTTTTGGTCGAGTGCGCTGGTGCCTTCGTCAACGAGGAGAATCGAACGGTCGTGGATAAGCGCGCGGGCAATCGCCACTCGCTGCTTCTGGCCGCCGGAAAGGTTGCTGCCGTTCTCGCCGACCGGCGTGTCAAGTCCCTGCGGCATTTCGGCAAGATCGGAGCTCAAGGCGCTGGCGCGAAGGGCTTTTTCAATCTGCTCATCGCTGAAATCCTCGCCGAGAGTGATGTTGTCGCGAATCGTCGTGTTGAACAGGAAAACGTTCTGCTCGATGTAGCTCATCTGCTTTCCGAGCTGCTCCGGGGTGTATCCGCATGCGTCGGAACCGTCAAATGTTATGCTGCCATCGTAGCCCGGCAGCCAGCCTAAAATCAGCTTCAAAAGCGTGGATTTTCCGCAGCCGGACGGTCCGGTGAGCGCGTATTTCCCGCCTTTTTTAAACGTTAAAGAAATATTCTCCAAAACCGTTTTTTCGTCATATTTAAATGTCAGATTATTTACGGATATGGCATTTTTTATAGCGTCAAGGCCGCCGCTTTCTTCGCCTTTGGTTTCTTCACTGCGGACGGTGATCTTCTCAAAATACGGCTTAGTGGAGGAGAAGGACAGCAGGTACTGGGCCAGGTTGCCGACGCTGTTGGAAAGACCTCCGACCAGATTCCCCCGCCCATCAGGGCGCCCTGCAAAATCACACCCCGGATGGACAGCACGCCAATCAATAGATTTATCAGTATCTGGCAGCCGACGTTTACACAGCCAAATCCGGCGGTTATAAAGGCCTTCACATATCTCAATCTGAACCTGGGCTTTTCTATCTGTTCACTGGCAACCTCCGCGCTCTGACGGAAGCGCTGTTCCCGGTCAAAGGAGCGCAGGACATCGAAGCCGGACAAAATATCCTTCAGCTTTCCCGTGGCCTTGGCTTGCTCCGTCTCACAGGATTCGCCCAGTTTCTCCATGCGCTTGGTGAAAAGCTGTGGGGCAAGCAGCATGACGACCGCATTGACCAGCGCCGCCACCAGCAGCGACCAGTGGAGCGTCAGCAGAGCGACGACGCAGAAGACGGCGGTGGCCGCGTAATCCACACACTGATAGAATGGATCCCATGCAAGATCCTCCATCTGATTTACATCGCTCACGAACCATGAGAGGTATTCCCCCGTGTCCGTCCCGTGGAACTCCACATGGGACTTATGAAGCAGCGTCGCCGCCATGTCCCTTCGGACCGCGTTGTTCATAGCCCTGATGGCGCGGGCCTGGAAATAATCCCGCAGACTGCCGATCCACAAAAGAAGGACCCAAGCGCCCGCCATCATCAACATCCAAAAGATAAAGCCGCTCAGATTGCGGTCGATGATGCAGTCAAAGGACCGAATCATCAAAAGATCGTTTCCGACCTGCAGGGCGCATACCAAAAGCCCAGGCAGGATCGCCAAAAGATTTGCAACCCAATATTTTTTCAAATAATAACGCATTTTTACTGCTCCTTTCTATCAATCATGTCATTTCGAGATTTCTTTTTTCCCGTCTTCCCATTTTTCATCCGGACCAAAGAGCGGCACCGGGGCGTACAGCCGCAGATAGTTTGACTCGGACTGCATCAGCGTCCGGGCGAGCATCAGGAAAGGGATCAGCTTCCAAGGCTCTGACACCTCATAGACTTTGGCGTCGCCCTCCTCCAGCTCAAGCTCCATGGAGGACGCCAGCCCCAGTTCCGTAAGCTCCTCCAACAGGTCCTCCACGGTCTCCCGCGCCATTTGCAGATGCTTCGTCACGACGCTTGCAGAGAACCAGCCTATTTTCCGGTTATAGATGTACTCCGCCAGCTCCAGGCAGCCCGGCTTTGCCAAAAGCCCAAAGAGCCGCCGGTATTCCTCCTTCGGCGCAAGCCACTTCGCCCAGCCGTCCTTGGGCCTTGGCCAGAGCGTCACGAAGGACAGGTCCTCGGCGTGAACGTCAAAGAGAATGCCGCCCTCCACCGCGATTTGCGAAAGCATAAGCTGATATGTAACGTCGCCGGAGGCGATCTGGCAGGAATCAAGATAGCCCCAGCTGGGCAGGTTAATCTCACCGAACTCGTCTGATATGAAGTGCTCTCTGGAGGACCAAACCAGCCGGCAGAACTGATTTATCCGCTCCTTTGCAGGAAATCCCCGCAGCCACCTGCCCACCGCGTCGACCGGGTCAACCTGCTTCCCGCCGTCCATGCCGAAAAGCGCGTCGATAGTCACGCCCAACTGCCGTGACAGGATAGGCAACAGCTCCACATCCGGTGTACCGCCCTTTTCTCATTTGCTCACGGCCTGGGCGGATACACCCACCATGTTTCCTAACTGTTCTTGCGTAAGCCCGCGGGATTTCCGCAAGGCCGCGATATGCTCGCTAAGTTCATTTGACATCGAAATGACCTCCTTTGAGATTATGGTTGAATTATAGCATAAACATGGGTTGAATACAATAGAGAATTTTTTGAGATAATTCAACCTATGGTTGCGTGAGGAGTATTGATTATACTTCAAGATGTATTGGGGAAAGGATTGGGACGGTGGAAATATCTTCGGCTCTTAGAGACAGCAGAATCAAGCCCGCGGCTTAAAATGATAATGGAGACGATCTGCTCGACCGGGATAAGGGTCTCTGAGCTCAGATATTTCACAGTCGAGGCGGTCAGGGCAGGGGAGATCGAAGTTTCCTGCAAGAACAAAACCCGTACTATTATAATACCCTCGAAGCTGCGCAAGAAACTTCGGGAGTATATTGCAAAGCAAAAAATAAAGACCGGACCGGTCTTCATCACGAAAAGCGGCAGGCCGGTCGACCGGAGAAACATCTGGGCGGAGATGAAAGCTCTCTGCAAGGCGGCGGGGGTAATCGCGACAAAGGTCTTTTCGCATAACTTGCGCAGGCTGTTCGCGAAGACGTTTTACGCCGCCGAGCGGGACATCTCAAAGCTCGCGGACGTACTCGGTCATTCCTCAATCAACACCACCCGCATCTATATAATGACTTCCGGAGCGGAGCACCGCCGGAGACTTGAACTTCTTGGGCTTGTAACATAAAAAAGACATTATCAGTATAATGTCATAGAAACAAAAAAGCCGCTGAGGCGATCAGCGGTTCAAGTTAAAAGATTGCATGGCAAATACACCATTTCAAAAAGCCTGACGGCAAAATGGTGTGATTGCCATGTCTAAATATCAAAATTCAAGGCATAAATGCCAATTTCACAAAGCGCGAACAAAAAGTTAATATTTCTTGTGCTTATTGCTAATATGTGATTTTAAGGTATTGACTTTTGAAAAATTCCGTAGTATTATATGTGGGTAAAAAAATAGCTTTACGACATTATACTGATAATGTCGTAAGCCAATAAAGTATGTAAGGAGTAAATGAGCATGAAAAAGATGACACTGCTTAACAGGATTTTGGCAGTTGTTCTGTCGCTGGCGTTTATGCTCAGTATGCCCGGAATGTCTGCAATCGCGGAAGCGGTCGATAACAGCAAAAGCGAAAGCAAAGATCTGAAAGATTTTTTGAGCGCTGTTACGATTACCGACGCTGATGGCAATCCCATAGGCAAAACGCTGGCTGACGGTGAGAATTACAAAATCCGCCTTGAATTTTCCGAGAAAGGAGCTCAGTCGATTCAGCTTTCGACTGAAGGCACTCTGACATATCAGATCCCGACTCAATTTAAAATCGAGGATCATAGCGATAAGCCTTTGAATATCAAGATTAAAGGCAGCGACGGCAGCGAAGAAGAGGTACCTATCGGCAAATATTCTGTCGACGAGAACGGTCTTCTTACCGTCAAACTTAATGAAGAAGGCAAAAATAAACTTGCCGAAATGAATAATGCCACTCTGTCCTTTGACATGGATGCAACTGCAGATGTTACTCATGGCAGCAGCAGCGGGTCGGTGGATTTCGGCGACGTCGGCGAGGACTTTACCTTCGAGATTACCGATCAGCCACGTGTCAAGATTGAGAAGGACGGCGTTTATACGGAGAACGCGGACAAAAGAACGGGCGGCGCCCTTTCCTACACCGTGAAGGTAACCGTGGAGCACGGTGATCTTTACGACGCGACGCTCAATGACGTTCTCATCCTTCCTCAGCACAGCGCGTTCAGTCTGAACGGTCCGAAAAACGGCGTTATCGTTAAGCTCAAGCGGAACGGTGACTCCGAAGAGCATCGCCTTACACCTGATGTTGACTACGAACTGACAGAGACGAAAGTCGACACTGATAATCCCCTGGGCAAGGCGTTCCAGATAAAGATCAAAGAAGGAAGCGACTACTATCCCCTTAAAGAGGGCGACGAGCTCCGCTTCACCTACACCTACGATGTAAATGTGAGCAACCGCAACCTCCATCTTTGGGCCAACATGCAGAACATCGCCACCTTCACCGGCAACATGCCGGTTAAAGACCCCGGTGACCCCAACAAGGCGCAAAACATACCCGTGACGGAGGAAGCGACCGACAGCTGCGAGGTCTTTATGTCCCCCGACGGCCACGGCGTGATTTGCAAGGACCAGAGCTACAGCGAGGCCACCAAGACCCTGCACTACACCCTGTACACGGTGGTGCCGAAGGGCGCTTGGACCCCCCTCCAAATCTACGACGATATGTATGTGCAGTACAACGGCAAGAAGTGGTATCTTAAGGAGTTTAAGACTGACGATGAGTTTACGCCTAACGGCAAGGTCAAGAACCTTACAGTAAAAGCCGTGGACGTGAATAAGTGGTTTGGCGGCGATGATTGGGCCGACAATACTCCGGCTTCTGATAAGATTAAGTCATTTAGTGAGCTTGCAAAAGACGCGGAAGTACTGACCGGCTATTCGTACGATGGTTGGAATGTTCCGGACGAATACAACGATGCCAGCCGCGATAATTACCTCTATTACTTTGCTGACAAAAGCCTGTACATCATCTTTGGCGAGCCGGGCGAAGTGTGGGGCGAATGGGGCAGTTGGAACTACGACAAGGACCGTCTCATCATCACCGAGTACGACCTGGATATGTCCTCAACCGAACCCATGACGCTTTACGATATAGACGATGAGGGGACAACTAAGGAAGAACTGCAGCTGACCCCGGAGAAAGTCCTGAAGGCCGGAATCACCAACAACGTCGCCCTCCGCTACGGCGGCTATTTCCCCGGCTACTCGGTGTTCTTCAACAACGCCGACGACATGATCAAGACCGGCGAACTGAACAAGGCCGACGGCACCATCGACTACACCGTCACCATCAACACCACCGACAGCACCGTCAAGAATTATTTTCACGATGTGGCGACAAAGTGGTATGAATTGGGAGGGGAGTATGGTTGGGACTTCGACAAAATGTTTTCCGGTAGTATGCAGGCGGTGTTCTACGACAAGCTGCCCGAAGGTTGGGAGTATGTAGATGGAAGCCTGTACGCCGTCGCATGCGGACAGAATAATAAGCAGGAATTTCATAAAATCAACTGTAATCGCCAGTTGTATGATAAAGATAATAATATTATCTGCGTACCTTTGACTGTTTTCCAAGACGATACCGGTGTTAATGACAACACCGAACTGGACAACTGGTTCATAGGCAGTGAAATGACGTCGCTCGAGTTCCACTACCAACTGAAAGCCTCTGATGATTGGAAGAAGAATAACGCCACAGCCAACAACCCGGTCCCGGTGAAAAACCACGCTGAGATTAAAGACAAAACCACAACACACTGGTCTGCGGATAAGACACTCGAGTACTACCCTGCCAAGCTGACTAAGAAGGCAATACAAGTAGACGGCAACAGCGATCTGCTTGAGTTCACCCTGGCTATCAACCCGGAAGGCGCCGATCTTGATCCCAATAGCGAGACTTTAAATGTAGTAGACAAGAGTGAGAATCTTGAAATCGTTAAAAGCTCTATTACAGTAACCAACACGAATACAAAGAAGAAGCTGGTTAACGTTCCGGTTAAAACCGAAACGGTTGAAGCGGCAGATGGCAGCGGCGAAAAGCTTCAGCTTACAATAGTTGTTCCCGACGGCGTTCCGCTGGATATAACCTATGAGGCCAGAATCCCCAAGAAAGGAGTAGGCATACAGGTTTCAAATTCAGCCGGCATTGAGGGAGTCGCCCAATCCGATGACGGGTACAGCAGCTTGCTGAATGTCGATCATATCAACCAATCGGGCAGCGGCAGCGCCTTTGGTATGACTATTAAAAAGGTCGACGCCGATACTGAAGCTCCTCTCGCAGGAGCGACATTTAAGCTCTATATTGAACTCAAAGAAGGCTCAGTGCTTGAGAAAGACACATCTAATCCTATACAAGGTTATAGTGTTAGCTACATCGGCGATTACACAACCGGCGAAGACGGAACTGCGGATATCGTGAGCAACATATTAGGCCCCGACAACTGGTACTTCTTAGTAGAGACAGAAGCCCCCGAGGGATATGAGAAGTTAGACAAACCGATCAGGTATTATTACGGATTGCGTGATGATACTGTCAGCGAGGAAGACATTGTAGTTAACCCTTACGGGACGCTTGAAGTTACTAATACTCCTGCGCTTGGCAGCCTGACTGTTGAAAAAGTTGTTACCGGCAACGGCGGAGACACAGAAAAGGACTTCACATTCGCTGTTGAGTTCGGCGAGAATGTTGAGCTTGTCAGGGGCAAGACTTTCGACGTAGAAACCAATCATAAATATCTCATTGATGGTGAAGAAGCTCCGGTCACTGAGGTTAATGTTCCGGAAAGCGGTAAAATTGAGGGTATTATACTCAAAAACGGTGAGCACTATACAATCAAGGGCCTCCCTGCAGGCGTAAGTTATAAAGTTACCGAAACCGAAGATCCTGACTATCTAACTTCTTATTCGACTACCAACGATGGCAGCAACGTAACTGTCGGCGACAAGACCTTTGGCACAGCGGTATCTGATAATTCCTGCGGTTCTGGAATAATCAATATTGATGATTCCTCTACAGTCACTGTCACCAACACCCGAAAGACCGGCGATCTGGCTGTTGAAAAAATTGTTAAAGGCGATGGCGGAGACAAGAATAAGGCCTTTAACTTCACTGTAACTCTTGATGACAAGACCATCACCGGCACATACGGCGACATGACCTTTGAAAATGGCGTTGCAGAGTTCACTCTTAAGCACAACGAGAGCAAGACTGCGCTCGGCCTTCCTGCCGGAATTGGCTACACCGTAACCGAAACTGAAGCGAATCAGTGTCACTATACAACGGAATCTACCGGTTCGACCGGCACAATTCCCGAAGAGGGTACTGCTCAGGTGACATTCACCAACACCCGCGGCGCCGGCAATCTTGAAGTCAAGAAGACAGTAGTCGGCGTCGGAGCAGACGCTACCAAGGGCTTCAATTTCACTGTAACCTTAGACGAACCCCTTAACGGTACTTACGGCGAGATGACCTTCACCAACGGCGCTGCAAACTTTACGCTTACAAACGGAGAGGTTAAGAAAGCCACCGATCTTCCCGAAGGAATCGGATACTCCGTGCTTGAAAAGTCAATAGGCAGTGATTATTCAGCCAAATATTCCGGCGAAATCGGAAAGATTGAAGCCGACAATACTGCTGAAGTTGAAGTCACCAACACCCGCAAGAGCGGCAGCCTGTCAATCAAAAAGGTCGTCGATGGCGAAGGCGGCGACAAAACTAAGGAATTCACCTTCACAATAACCTTCTCCGGCAAGGGCCTCGACGCTGTAAAGAGCAAGGAATTTGAGTGTGGTAACGGCACAAAGGTCAAAGTGAATGACGAAGGCAAGATTGTAGGCGTCAAGCTAAAAGACGGCGAAACATTCACAGTCACCGGCCTTCCCACCGGACTCAGCTACACCGTTACCGAAGCCGAAGCAAATAAGAACAACTACGAAACCACCTATTCCATGACTACCGACAAAAAGGACGGCAATCTTGTAGCCGGCCTTGTTCAGAAGGGCGTGAACAGCGGCACTGTTGAAGGAGATACGGCCGTTACCGTTACATTCACCAACACCTTTAAGACCGGCGACCTTGTTGTCACCAAGAGCGTAGCCGGCACCGATGCTGAAACTGACAGAGACTTCCACTTCACCGTCAGCCTCAGTGATACAACGATTAACGGCACTTACGGCGCAATGAACTTCACCGACGGTGTTGCAAAATTCGATTTGAAGCATGGCGAAAGCGCAACAGCTAAAGACCTTCCCGCGGGCGTCGCTTACACCGTCACGGAAGAAAGAGACGGCGAATACGCCGCTACCTTCACCGGCGAAACCGGAAAGATCGAATACAAAGAGACTGCAACCGCAGCCTTCACCAACACTCGCAAGACCGGCGGACTTACAGTCACCAAGGCCGTATCCGTGTCAGACAATAACCGCGATGAGAATGCGTCGTTTGAATTCACCGTAAAACTCGGCAAGGCGCTTACCGGAGATTATGGTCAGATGCATTTTGAAAACGGCGTTGCGACCTTCACTTTGAAGGACGGCGAGAGCAAGACAGCATCCGGCCTTCCGACCGGCATTACTTACGAGGTCGCCGAGAAGAATTATGATAAGTATGTCACCACTTATTCCATGACCACCGTGACTAAGGAAGACTCCGGCCTGAAGAACTTCGAGAAGGAAGTCACTCAGAACGGCGTCAACAGCGGCACTGTCGACGAAGACGCAACCGTTACGATTGCGTTCACCAACACTTTCAAGACCGGCGGACTTACAGTCACAAAGACCGTAACCGGCAACGGAGCCGACTTAGAAAAGCTCTTCCACTTCACCGTCAGCCTCAGTGATACAACAATAAACGGCGACTATGGCGATATGCACTTCACAAACGGCGTTGCAGATCTGTATCTTTCCAATAATGACGGAACAGCAACGGCGACCGATCTTCCTGTCGGAGTCAAGTACACCGTCATTGAGGACAGAGACGGCGAATACAGCTCGACCTTCACCGATGAGATCGGAGAAATTGAGTATGACAAGACGGCAACCGCAGCCTTCACCAACACCCGCAAGACCGGCGGCCTGACCGTCACCAAGGTTGTTGAGGGCAAGGGCGGAGACCTTAACAAGGAATTCCACTTCACCGTAACACTTGAAAACAAGACCGTCAACGGTACTTACGGCGAGATGGAGTTCGAGAACGGCGCAGCCGCCTTCACTCTGAAGAGCGGAGAGAGTAAGACTGCGACCGGCCTTCCTACCGGTCTCGGCTACACCGTTAAGGAAAGTGAAGAGAATCAGGACAACTATGTAACGGTCTATACATTGACCACCGTTGTCAAGGACGATTACGGCGCCGGCATGGCCTTCGAAAGAGAAGTTACGCTGACCGGCGTGAGCAGCGGCGTTATCGCTGAAGACGATTCCGCTAAGGTCACCGTCACTAACACCTTTAAGACCGGCGGATTAGAGATTGAAAAGGTTGTCACCCTGAACGGTGAAGAAGATCCGTCTGATGAAACCGAGTTCACCTTCACTTTGAAGCTTGACAACGAAAAGATCAACGGTGAATATGGAGAATACGCAGATGATGAATCTACCGAGCACAAGAAAATAGCCTTTACAAACGGCGAAGCAACATTCACCCTGAAGCATGGGCAGAGAGTTATCTTCTCCGATCTTCCCGACGGAACCGTATATACCCTTACGGAAGTCAACAACCCGAATTATCTTGAGACATCTGCGACGACCGGAACTATCCGCTGCTGCGCAGACGGCAGAATAGATACCTTGACAGTCACCAACGTCAGAAAGACCGGCGGGTTGGAGATCGAGAAGGTCGTCACCCTGAACGGCGAAAAGGATGAATCGGATAAGACCGAATTCGGCTTCACTCTGACTCTTGACAATAGCGAGATCAGCGGCGAGTACGGCGATGTTAAGTTTGAAAACGGCATTGCAAGCTTCACGCTGAAACAGGGCGAGACCGTTAAGATCGACGGAATCCCCAGCGGCACCGGATACACCCTTGCCGAGGATCCCAACAGCGATTACCGTGAAGCCGGCAAAATTTCCGGAGTTATAAATCATAACACCGACAAGAAGCCGGATAAGCTGACAGTCACCAACATCAAAGCGACCGGTGATCTGACCGTCAAGAAGACAGTCGACGGCGGCGGAGAGGAAGCAGCTAAGAAGACATTTACCTTCACCGTTACAGCTGATGGAGTAAATGTACCTGACGGCAAGTATGGCGACATTGAATTCAAAAACGGGAGCGCTGCTGTCACAATCACAGGCAACGGAACCGCTACTGCCAAGGGTCTTCCGATCGGCACATATAAAGTCACCGAGAACAGTGAAGAAAGAGACATAGCCGAATGGAAGCTTGAGGTTTCTCCCGAGGGCGGCACTGCTGAAGCGGAAGTAGTGAACAGGGGCGAAACAACTGTAGAGATCGTCAACAAGTACACCAAGTCTACGAGATATGTACCCAGTGTAAAGAAGACTGTTGAGAACGAGCCCGAAGAAAAGAAAGTTTTCACATTCGAGCTTAAGGACGCAAGCGGAGCGGTTATAGATACCGTTGAAGCAACCGGTTCACAGACCGTTTCCTTCGGCAGCATTTCGTACGACAAGGAAGGCGCCTACGTCTACACCATTACCGAAGTCGATCCTCACGCGGCAAATGATCAGCTTGTAGATTACTACGAGTACGACAGCAGCGTATGGACGCTGACCGTAACCGTTACAAGGAATGCAGATACCGGCGAGCTTGAAGCTGCTGCCAAGTACGCCAAGGGCAGCACAACATCCGACGCTTATGCCGAGTTCGTGAACAAGTATGTTCCTGTCGGCAGCTTCTCGGTCACGAAGGCCGTCAAGGGCGTAGAGACCGACGCAAGCTTCTCCATCAAAGTTACCGCAGTCGGAAACTCTGCACTCAGCGGAACCTACGGCGACATGACATTCGTTGACGGCGCAGCGACCTTCACTCTTGAGAACGGTCAGACCGTTACCGCAAACGGAGTTCCCACCGGAACATACACCGTTGAGGAAGATACATCTACTGCCGCAGTTTCCGGATACAGACTTTCTGTCGAAAGTAAGACGCACGAAACCGTCGCCGTAGGAGTCGGCGGAGATGCAGCCGTTGAGATCGTCAACAGCTACGAGCCGAATCCCGGAACCCTGGTTGTCAAGAAGACGGTCACCGGCAGCGGAAATCCCGACGCCGAGTTTAACTTCACCGTAACCCTGAGCGACGTCTCTGTAAACGGCGATCGTGGAGAAATGACATTTAAGGACGGAGTAGCGACCTTCACTCTGAAGAGCGGCGAGAGCAAGGCGGCAAGCAATCTTCCCGCCGGAACTAATTACACCGTTGTTGAGACCGAAGCCAACACCGGAGACTATGTAACAAGCTACAACGGAGTTGCCGGAGCAGAGAATGCAGCCGGGACCATAGAGACCGAAAGGGTTTCAAATGTAGAGGTCAGGAACCACAGACCCGAAGGAAATCTTTCCATCGAGAAGAAGGTAGTCGGCGGCGGAGATGCCGGAGCTAAACAGGATTACAGCTTCGAGGTAACCGGCCCCGAAAACTACAAGAATACCGTGACCGTCACCGGCAACGGCAAACAGGAACTCAAGGGACTTGTCCCCGGCACATACACGATTACCGAAGCAAGCGCCGACATAGAAAACTATACTCTCAAAGTCACCACCGGCGAAGGTGAAGCAGCAGTTGAAGGATCTTCAGTTACCGTTGAGGTATCTGCAGATGAGACTGCTAAAGCGGAAGTAATCTTCACCAACACCTACACCAGCGCACTCGGCAGCCTGACAATCAAAAAGACGGTCGAAGGCGGCGGAGCTGAAGCAGCGAACAAGGTCTTTACGTTCACAGTGACCGGTCCGAGCTATCCCGAGGGACATGACGTAACGATCACCGGTTCGGGAACCGCAACACTTGAAAGTCTCATACCCGGCACATACACGGTAACCGAGAAAGGCGGAGACGCCAAGGGCTACGATCTCGAAGTCACCGGCGACGGAGAAGCCGAGATCACCGCGGATAAGGTCACCGAGATAGATGTCACCAATACCTATACACAGAAGCTCGGCGGCCTGAAGCTCACAAAGACTGTTGTCGGCGGCGGAGAGGAAGCGGCCGCTAAGACCTACACCTTCAAGGTCACCGGTCCGAACGGATACAGCAAGGAAGTTGAAGTCAATGGCAACGGCAGCGAAACCCTCACCGATCTCGTTCCCGGAGTTTACACCGTAACCGAAGTAAGAGACGGAACCGAAGTCAACGGATATGACCTCGCTGTCACCGGTGAAAACGACGTAACCGTCGAAGCCGAGAAGACCGCAGAGATAACAATCACCAACACCTATACTCAGAAGCTCGGCAAGCTGACGGTAGTCAAGTCGCTTGTTGGCGGCGGAGACGAAGCAAGGGCTAAGACCTATACCTTCACCGTAACCGGCCCGAACAGCTACTCTGACACCGTAACCATCACCGGCAGCGGAACCGCAACGCTCGAGGATCTCGTTCCCGGAGTTTACACCGTAAGCGAAGAGAACGCGGCGATCGAGGGTTACAGCCTTGAAGTCACCGGCGGAGGAAACGCAACCGTCGAAGCCGAGAAGACCGCAACGGTCGCAGTAGTCAACACCTATAAGCCCGAGCTCGGCAGCCTGACTATCACTAAGGTAGTAGTCGGCGGCGGAAAAGAAGCCGCAAACAAGGCTTACACCTTCACCGTCAGCGGTCCGAACGGCTACTCTGACACCGTAACGATCATCGGCAACGGCGCCGCAACACTTGATAGCCTCGTTCCCGGGGCTTACACCGTAACCGAGGAGAACGCAGGAATCACAGGCTACACATGGGCAGTAAGCGGCGATAACGGAGTGACCGTCGAATCCAATAAGACGGCAACAGTCACGGTAGTCAACACCTATGAGCCTATGCTCGGCAGCCTGACGATCCGCAAGGTGGTCAACGCGCCCGTTACTGAGCCCACTCCCGATCCCGCAATCGCTCCCGATGAAATCGCGGCGGACGCCGTCATTCCCGCCGTACCGGCATACTTCAACGTAAGAGTAGCCGGCGCAGACGACAACACCGGAGGATATGACGTCGTCTACTCCGTTCCCGCAAATGGCAGCATCACAATTGAAGGGCTTGTTCCCGGACTTTACACCGTGACCGAAGTTGACGCCGGAGTTCCCGGACTCGCCTGGAGCGCAACCGGCAGCGGAGATGTCACCGTCGTCGGCGGCAGCGGCACTGAGGTCACAATCACCAACAACTACACGATTCCTTCTCCCGAGGTCGGCACACTCATCATCAGCAAGGCGATCTTCGGCGCGGAAGAAAAGGCGCTCAATAAGACATTCGTATTCGATGTAACCGGATCGAACGGCTACACTAACACCGTAACGGTCACCGGCGCGGGCAGCGCGGTACTCACCGATCTTGAACCCGCAGTCTACACCGTAACCGAGCGGAAAGCGGACATCGAAGGATACACATGGTCTGTAAGCGTAAGCGGCGAAGGCAATGTAACGGTCGGCGGAACCGCGGAGGTAACCGTCACCAACAGCTACACCGAGCTTCCAAAGGGAGCGCTTACGGTCAACAAGACGGTCATCGGCGGCGGCGAAGAGGCTGAGAACAAGGTTTACACCTTCAACGTCACCGGCCCGAACGGCTACTCTAACACCGTAACGGTCACCGGCACCGGCAGTGTAACCATTACCGATCTTGAGCCCGGAACCTACACCGTCATCGAGGTAAGAGAAGGGGCCGAGATCGAAGGCTACACTCTGAGCGTTACCGACGGCGGAACCGCGGTAGTGGGATACGGCACTGCATCCGATGTAAACGTAACCAACAACTACACCGAGAACCCGAAGGGCTCACTCAGAATCACCAAGACGGTCACCGGAGATACCGAAGCGGCTGAAGGAAAAGTCTTCATCTTCGACATCGCAGGACCTGAGGGCTACACCAACACCGTAACCGTTGCGGCAGGAGGAAGCGTCACCGTTTCCGACCTCAAGCCCGGCACTTACACAGTGACCGAGCGGAGCGGCGAAATCGAGGGCTATACCCTTGAAGTCACCGGCGAAGGCGATTACCCCGTCGGAACCGAAGAGGTCGAGGCTGCAATCAACAACAACTACACCGAGATTCCGAAGGGCTCGCTGACAGTCACCAAGACGGTCACCGGCGATACCGAAGCGGCTGAAGGAAAGGTCTTCATCTTCGACATCGCAGGACCTGACGGCTACACCGACGCCGTAACCGTCGCGGCAGGCGAGAGTGTAACGATCGCCGATCTTGAACCCGGCGCCTACACAGTGACCGAGCAGAGCGGCGAGATCGAGGGCTACACCCTTGAAGTAACCGGAGAAGGCGATTACACCGTCGGAGCGGAAGAGATCAGCATAGAGATCGTAAACAACTACACCGAGATCCTCAAGGGCTCGCTCGTGATCAACAAGGAAGTAGTCGGCGGCGGAGAGGAAGCGGCCAATAAGACCTATACGTTCGACGTCACCGGTCCCGAGGGTTACAGCACCACCGTAACGGTCACAGGCAGCGGCAGCGCGGTCCTCACCGATCTTACACCCGGCGAATACACGATCACCGAGCAGAATGCCGAGATCGAGGGCTGCACCCTTGAAGTTACCGGCAGCGGAACGGTCACCGTAGAAGGAAACGAAAGCGCCGAGATTACCGTCACCAACACCTACACCGAGACGCCAAAGGGCTCGCTCGTGATCAGTAAGGAATTAGTCGGCGGAGGAAGCGAAGCGTCCGAGAAGACCTACACATTTGAAGTCACCGGCCCGAACGGATACAGCGCAGAGGTAACGGTCATCGGCAACGGCAGCGCAACGCTCAACAACCTTGAACCCGGAATCTACACCGTAAGCGAAAAGGACGCCGCGATCGAGGGCTACACCCTTGAAGTCACCGGCGAAGGCGAAACCGCAGTCATAGCCAATGAGAACGCAGCCGTTACGGTCACCAACACCTACGAGCAGATAGTCGGTTCTATGACAATCACAAAGAGCGTAGTAGGCGGCGGAGACGAAGCAGCGAATAAGACCTACACCTTCGTGATCACCGGCCCGAACGATTACTCTAATACCGTAACCGTAATAGGCTCCGGCAGCGTAACCGTCGAGGGACTTGTTCCCGGCGAATACACCGTAACCGAGCAGAACGCGGAGATCGAGGGTTACAGACTCACGGTCGACGGAACCGAGACCGCAACAGTGGTTGCAGACGAGAACGTCGATGTAACAATCACCAACAGTTATGATCTGATCGTCGGCTCGCTGACCATTACAAAGAGCGTCGTCGGCGGACCGGAGGATGCGGCGAGCAGAGAATACACATTCTTGGTCACCGGACCTGACGGATATGCGGAAACCGTAACGGTAACCGGCAACGGCAGCGCGACGCTCGAGGGACTTGTCCCCGGCGAATACACCGTAACCGAGCAGAACGCAGAGATTGAAGGATACAGCCTTACGGTCGACGGCGAAGGAACGGTAACCGTGATCGCCGATCAGAACATTGACACAACAATCACCAACAACTACGAGCTTCTCCTCGGCTCGCTGACGCTGACCAAGGCGATCGCCGGCGGCGGAGAAAGAGCGGCAAACAGAATCTACACCTTCGTAGTTACCGGCCCCGAGGGATATTCCAACACCGTAAACATCATCGGTTCGGGAAACGTAACGCTCACCGACCTCATACCCGGTGAATACATCGTAGCCGAACAGAACGCAGAGATCAGCGGTTACAGATGGAATGTAAGCGGCGAAGGAGCGGTAACGGTAATAGGCGGCGAGGGAGTTCAGCTCACGGTCGCCAACACCTATGACGAGCTCCGCGACATCAACGTCTACAAGGAATGGTATGTAAACGGCAGCCGCACAAGCGCACCTTACGGAGCACAGATCACCGTAGTGCTTCTGGCTGACGGCGAAGCGACAGGAGACCTGCTCATACTGAGCGAGGCGAACAACTGGAGCGGAGCGTTCACCGGACTGCTTGTAAACGCTGAGGACGGGCACGAGATCGTCTACACCGTAGCGGAGGTCTACTACGCAGGCTGGACGTCGAGCGTATCCGGATCGGCAGACGCAGGATTCGTGATCACAAACTACACCGCCACTCCAGAGATACCGAATATTCCGAATGTCCCCGACAATCCTTACATACCTCCTACGACTCCCGAGAATCCCGATGTGCCTTACTTCCCGAATAACACATTCGACATTCCGGACTTTGACACACCGCTTTCCGACATTCTCGACGCTGAAATACCTCTTACGGATATCCCGGATCTCGACGCCCCGCTCGACGCATTTCCGGCAACGGGCGACGAGAGCAGAACCTACCTCTGGGCTGCAGTAATGCTCTTCTCTGGCCTCGGAATAATCGTCCTGATCGCTATGCTGATCGCAGAGGGAAGAAAGTCCAAGGAAAACTCCGAGAGCGCAGAGTAATTAAAACCAAACAAACGAAACCCCAACCGAAGGAGTGTAATCAATGCAGAAGATACTTAGAATTGTGCTGACTTTGACTGTGGTTTCCGTACTGATCTTGACGACTGCCTGTTCGCAGGCAGCCGTCAAACAGGATTCGGTGAGCAAGATTCCCGAGTCCGAGGGAAGCGTTACAGTCACAGAGGAGACACGGACAAGCGTCTTGACCTCGGAATCCACAACAACAGCCGAAACGGAGACCGATGTTTCGGAGAGCAGCGAAGAAGAACCCGAGCCCGAAGAGGTGCTCGAAACGATCGAAGACGCTAAGGTCGCAATGTCCGACGGCCTTCCCGAGATCCCGACCTACGCCCCCACAAGCGCACCCGGAACCTCAGAGGTCCGCACAAGCGACGCGATCATCGACTATTCGAACACAAGCGACGGCTATGTAATGGTCAAATTCACCGCCTCGACCTCGAACAGAATAAAGGCTTTGGTTCAGGCTCCGACGACACAGTACCAGTATGACATCCAGCCCGGAGAATGGGCCGTGCTTCCGCTTTCGGAGGGAGACGGAACCTACCAGGTCGGAGTTTACGAGAACGTCAGAGGAACCTCCTACGCCCAGTCTGCGTCGGTGAGCTTCAACGCGAGAATAAACGACGAGTTTGCGCCGTTTTTGCGCTCTAACCAGTATGTAAACTTCGAGAGCGCACCCGAGACGATAATAAAGGCGGCGGAGCTCTGCAAGGGAATAGACGACGCTCTTGAAAAGGTCGGAGTTATCTACGACTACGTCGTCGAAAACACAGAATACGACTATGACAAGGCCGCAAACATCAAGAGCGGATATGTACCGGATCTCGACGATGTTCTGAATAAAGGAACAGGAATCTGCTTAGATTACGCGGGGCTGATGGCCGGAATGCTGAGGAGCCAGAGCGTTCCCTGCAAACTGGTCGTAGGCTACACCGGAACCGCTTACCACGCATGGATAAACGTCTGGGCAGAGGAAACCGGCTGGATCCAGGACGTCATCTACTTCGACGGAGAGTCGTGGCAGAGAATGGACCCGACGTTCGCATCTACCGGCAATAAGAGCGACAAGACAATGGAATACATAGGCGACGGAAAGAACTATGTCGCCAAATACTTCTACTGATTATTCATTTACAGGAGGGCAAAACCTGCCCTCCTGTAAGGTCGTTTATAAATGATTTGATAAGAAGCTGAGTTAAACCGAGCAGTTTTGTTCGGGGAACCCCTTAGTAGGGTTCCACTGCGCGAAAACAATTCACCGGATTGTTTTCGCTCCCCTCCTGATTTTGTTTCAGGAAAGGGGTTTCGCAGCCTGCGGGCTGCGACCGGAGGCTTCTCGCCTCCGGACTCTCGCCAACCTTTTAAAAAAGGTTGGATCGAAAACTTTTAAATTAAATATTTAAATTTGAAAATTCACAACTTTACATAGATTGCAAGATTTGATTCCGGAGGAATAAAGATGAACGAAAAAAAGCTTAACAACCGGGAGATAAGCAGCTTCTGCCTGGGGCTTTCGCTGCTGATACACTCGGGAGTAGGGATCGGCGACGGGCTTGCGCTTCTCGCCGAAGAGGAGAGCGACGCCTCGCAGCATGAGCTCTACAAGCAGCTTTCGGAGAGCGCCGACAGAGGAATAAACCTCGCTGATTCGGTCAGGGAGTGCGGAAGATTCCCCGACTATGTCTGCGGACTTTTGGAGGTCGGAGAGAAGTCCGGAAGGACTGAGGAAGCTCTGACCGCGCTTTCAAGATATTACGAGGACAGGGCAAGGCTGGACCGCCAGGTCAGGTCCGCGCTGATGTATCCCTCTATTCTTCTGGTCATAATGCTCGCAGTCATAGGCGTTCTGCTTATTAAGGTTCTCCCCGTGTTCAATGAAGTGTATTCCTATCTCGGCGCAAGTCTCAGCGGAATTGCGGGAGGACTTCTGTCGCTCGGAAAAGCTCTTGACGCCGCAATGCCTTTTCTATGTGTACTTCTCGGACTTGCCGTTCTGTTTCTTATCCTGTTTGCGGCGGCGCCGTCGTTCCGCGAGAAGCTCACCGGCATTTGGCGCAGATATATGGGCGACAGGGGAGTTTCGGGAAAGATAAACACCGCCTGCTTCGCTCAGTCGCTCTCGATGGGTCTGAGCAGCGGCCTGCCTGTTGATGAAGCGCTGGAGCTTGCAGGGTCGCTTTTAGACGGCGTACCGGCGGCAAGGGCGAGATGCGACGACTGCCGAAAAAGGCTCGAAGACGGCGAATCCCTTTCGTCTGCGATGAAGGAATCCGGCACGCTTCCTAATGCCGAGTGCAGAATACTTGAGATAGGTCTGAGAAGCGGAACAGGAGACATTGCGATGGAACAGATCGCGAGAAGACTTTCCGAGGAAAGCGACGCCGCGCTTGAGGAATCGGTCGCAAGAGTAGAGCCCGCGCTGGTAATGGTAACATCCGTTCTGGTCGGGATAATACTTTTGGCCGTAATGCTTCCTCTGATGAACATAATGACTGCGATCGGGTGAGAGAATGATAAGAAAACCTAAAAGCCGCATAGCCGGCGCGCTCGGCGCGATAATGACGCCGCTTATTGCCGTTGCGGTCCTCATTTGCTTCTTTACCGGTATTTCAAATATCCGGAACGGGAGCGGAGACGAGGGCAAAAAACAGCTCGAAGAGTCAATAAGAAGAACTGCGGCTGCGTGCTACGCTTCCGAGGGGATATATCCCCCGACGGTGGAATACATGAAAGAAAAATACGGCCTTCAGATAGATGAAAGCCGATACTATGTAGATTACAAGGCCTTTGCCTCTAACCTGATGCCGGACTTCACGGTTCTCGAGAGGCAAGAGGCGGAAAGGCGGTAAGAAGATGGTTCTGAAAAGCCGGAAGCACCGGATCGACGGACTGATCGCGCCGGTTCTGTTCGGAGTATTCGCCGCCTGCATACTTTCGGTACTTTTGACCGGAGCCGACGCCTACCGCCGGCTGACCGAAAGAGACCGCGAAGCGTTCGGGGAAAGAACCTGCCTTCAGTATGTCGCGACAAAGGTCAGACAGGCGAAGTCCGGCGGAGAGATAAGCGTTTCGGACTTCGGAGGAACCGACGCGCTCTGCATCTCCGAAAAGATAGGAGAGAGGGAGTTCGTAACAAGGGTATATTGCTATGACGGCTGGCTGAGAGAGATATTCACATCTTCATCAATGGACTGCAAGCCCGAAGAAGGTGAGAGAATACTCAGAGCCGAAGAGCTGAATATGTCCCTCGAAGACGGACTTCTGAGGATAGAACTGACTGACAGCGAAGGGAACGCGGGAAGTCTTGTTCTGTCTCTCAGAGGAGAGGGGGAGAACGTATGAGAAGCAAAGCCCCTCTCGCCCTGATGGAACAGGCGGTAATGGTTCTGGTGTTCGCCCTCGCGGCGGTTCTGTGTTTACGGGTATTCGTCCGGTCAGATATCGATTCAAAAAACGGAACGGCAAGGGACAAAGCGGCAGAAGCAGCTCAGTCCGCAGCGGAGATATTAAAACACGAGGGAGGACCGGATCAGGAATCCGCAGACCTTCTCGGCGGGGAATACGAGGACGGCATAATTACGGTTAATTATGACGGTGACTGGGAAAGAACGGAGGACAACCCGAGATACATATTGACCGCAGCCAAAAAAGACTCCGGCGAGGAGCTTTTAGGTCTTGCGGATATACAGGTAAAGGAGTCAGACGGGAAAATACTGTTTGAACTCAGCGTTGGCTGGCAGAAGGGGGCGGGGAGATGAACGAAGAAAAGCGCCGCCTTTCGCCTCCGGCAGTAGGAGGAAGCTCGCTGCTGGTTATCTTCGCGGTTCTGTGTCTGACTGTATTCGCGATTCTCTCAATGTCCGCCGTTCAGGCCGAGGACCGGCTCAGGAGCGCATCTTGTGAAGCGATAACCGATTATTACAAAGCAGATGTTGAAGCGGAGAGAATACTCTCGCAGCTAAGAGAGGGCTATGTCCCCGACGGAGTGGAGATACTGAATAACACCGCAGCATACCGCTGCAAAATATCCGACACGCAGAATCTCAAAGTTGAGGTCATTCTCGACGGAAAGGATTACAAAGTAACCCGTTGGCAGGCGGTATATGCCGCAGACTGGTTCCCGGACGACAGCTTAAATGTCTGGACCGGAAAGGAGATCTGAGAATGGAAATAACAGATTACCTTCGCAGCGCGGTTGAAAGCGGAGCTTCCGACCTGTTTGTGATTGCAGGCGGAATGGTGAGCTGCAAGATAAAGGGAAGAATTGTAGCGATAAGCGAGGAAAAGGTCTTTCCGGCAGAGACAGAGAGGCTTATACGAAGCCTGTATATCGAAGCCGGGAGGGGCATAAGCCGCTATCTTGAAACCGGAGACGACGACTTCTCGTTCGCGGTCGCAGGGCTCGCGAGGTTCAGAGTAAACGCCTACCGCCAGCGCGGCTCTATGGCCGCAGTGGTTAGAGTGGTTGCATTCAATATTCCCGACTACAAGGAGCTGCATATTCCCGAACAGGTGATAAGCCTTGCAAAGATAGACAGGGGAATGATACTCGTCACCGGAACTGCGGGAAGCGGAAAGTCCACCACCCAGGCATGCATCATCGACAGGATAAATCGCACCCGAAGCTGCCACATAATAACCCTCGAGGACCCGATAGAATATCTCCACCGGGACCAGAAGAGCATAGTCAGCCAGAGAGAAATAGCGATAGATACCGAAAACTATCTGACAGCATTAAGGGCCTGTTTAAGACAGGCGCCCGATGTGATCCTTCTCGGAGAGATGAGAGACCACGAGACGGTAAGAACCGCTATGACAGCGGCAGAGACCGGCCACTTAGTAATAGCTACGCTTCACACAAGCGGAGCGGTCAACACGATAGACAGAATAATAGACTCCTTCCCTCCCGCACAACAGGCGCAGATAAGGATACAGTTAAGTTCTGTTCTTCATACCGTCGTATCTCAGCAGCTTGTCCCGGCTAAGGACGGCGGAATGGTTCCGGCATACGAGATAATGCATATGACCGCGGGGATAAGAAGCCTGATAAGAGACAGCAAGAGCCACCAGATAGACAACGCGATCTCAACAGGCGGCTCCTCCGGAATGATAACGATGGATCAGTCGGTACTTAACCTCTACCGCCAGAATCTGATAGACAAGAGCACCGCAATGGGATATGCGGTGAACGCGGAACAGATGAAGCGGCTGATGGGATAACGGAGGCGAAGATGAAAAAGAGCATCAGGAAGCCGATAATGATAACTTCTCTTGTAATACTCTGCGCAGTGTTCTGTATATCCGGAACGGTAACCGTTGTTCAGACCGTAAGGAAAACAAGAGAAGACCAAGCTTTCAGCGACCTCAAGGTAAGGCTTGAAGAAAGACCGAAAGAGGAACAAAGCGAAGAAGAAAGCGACGACGATGAAGATAGCGAAGGGATCGAATACATCGCCCCCGAGAGCATATTCGGAAGCGCTGACGGAGAATCCTTAAACAGCCGCAGCACCAACGGAAGATATGACGAGCTGTATGCAGAGAATCCCGATCTCTTCGGCTGGGTAACAATTGAGGGAACAAAGATAGACTATCCGGTAATGTATACCCCAAACGATCCGGAATACTACCTCCACCGCTCCTTTGAAAAGAAATATTCCTCAAGCGGAGTGCCTTTCATGGATTCCGACTGCTATGAGGGCTGCGGGAACTACCTTCTCTACGGTCACCACATGCGCAACGGAACGATGTTTGCAGCGCTGACTCAATACCGCAAAGAGGAGTTCTGGCAGGAGCACAAGACCATCATCTTCGACACCGTAGATGACCACGGGGTTTACGAAGTTATTGCGGTGCTTCACACCCGTATCTACAGGACCACCGACACCGGAGTCTTTCGCTGGTACAACTATACCGACCTGACCGACGAAGAAGTATTCAACGAATACATCGCCGGGCTGAACGATGAAAAGCTCTATGACACCGGTGTTACAGCTGAGTTCGGAGACCAGTTAATCACCCTCTCTACCTGCGGCAAGGACAGCGTCGACAGATATGTCGTGGCAGCCAAAAGGGTGAACTAAAAAAGGAAGTTTAAACTTCAGGGACTGCTGAAAGTATAACAGATGAACAGTAAGAATCTTATTGGTATTTTGGCGGAACAGACCTGACCGGCAGGCGATTCGGCAGACTTGTCGCTCTCTACCCTGTCAGGATCGAACACAAGGGCGGCAGCGCGATGCGGCATTGCAAATGCGACTGCGGGCAGGAGGTAGACGCCGTCTCCTACGGTCTTCTGAATGGGGACATACATAGCTGCGGCTGTCTGACAAGAGAAAACGGCGCGCTGTTACATATCTGCCTGCATCAAATCGACAACACCTGTGTCGAGAGTCTGAACCGTGTTCAGAAGAACTTCAAGAACAACACGACCGGTTTCCGCGGGCTTCGTCGAGACCTATAACCGCCGGAAGGAAAAGGCGGATGCCGACCCACAGAGGGCAGAGGATAATCCGTTCTTCTACGACGCAACAAGGGCGGATAAGAGGTTTTTAATAAGCACTAATGCGTAGGAATGCAGAACGGGAAATGAGGATGGGATTAAAACTTTGTAAAATACGGGCTTATTTCTGCGCTACAAATTATTGTTTAAACCCCGGCGAAGACTTCATGCCTTCGCCGGGGATATTTATGCGCTGATTTTAGACACATATTGTGACAGTGAATTGGCTCTTGCCAATTTTTAGGGGGCAAGACACGATTTTTGATGTAATGTAAGCGCGGGAATAGTGGCAGGTCTTTAAGTGTGGGGAACACCGCGCCACCCATGCCCATCTCGTCTCCGTCCTCTGTCATTCCGTCTTCTAATCGCATTTTCCAAAAAGCACTTGATTATTTAAAAAATCTGTGCTATAATTACCGTGGCCGCCTATACGAAAATTAAAATCATAAATTTCTCCCCAAAACCCCGGGAAAATTTATATTTAAAATTTAAAGAGGTGAGAAAGTTGATATATACCGACCTGATATTTATGTTCGCCTTTTTTCCGGTTGTGGTGATACTTACCTACTGCTGCTCGGAGGACTGGTCTAAAAACACATTCTCACTTCTCGGTTCGCTTTTGTTCATTACCTGGGGGCGCTCGGCGGGATTCGCGCTTATAATCCTTCCGGTCCTCGTTATATATATCCTCGGAAATCTTATCCCTAAAAGCGGCGGAATTCTTGAAGCTCTCGGGGATATAGTCGCGCTCGGCTCGGCTTCGGCGGCGATAATCTTTCTTCCGGACCGCGGAACGCTTTCTCATGCGCTTCTTTGCACGGGATTTGTCCTCTATGCGCTTCGGGCGATAAATTATCTTAAAAAAGTCTCCGAGGGGATGAAGCCGGAACGGAAATTTCTTTGCGTGGCGGTATATCTGATATCGTTTGAAAATATGCTTATAGCGCCGCTCGCAAGCTATGATAAGGTCCGGGACAGGCTTTCCTCGCGAAGGCCGGAGCTTTCAAAGGCTTCCGAAGGGATCGTAAAGGTCATAGAAGGCTTTGCGTTCTCGGCGATTTTCGCTCTCAGCTTTGACGCGGTAAGGCTTTCCGCGACGGAATATTCCGCGTTTCCTTGGATGAACGCTCTGATACTCCCCGCGGCGGTATTTTTCGAGATATATGCCGTCGTGCTCGGCTTCGGGACGACTTCCCGGGGGATGTCGCTTATGCTCGGCTTCGCTCCCGAAAAAACGTCCTCGGCTCTGAGACCCAAAGCAAACTTTTCAGAGCATATTTCCGAGATATGGAAAACGCTTCCGGAATTTGTCTGCGACTGCTTTGCGGAAAGAAGCCTTGCGGGATTTTTCATCTCCATAGCCGCGACGGCGGTCCTGTCGGGGATCTTTATCGGTCTCGGCATAGGTATCGCGGGATTTTTGGGCATAGTGATTTTGGGGATAATATTAAGCTCCCGCAGGGAAAAAACAAATCCCGTCGCGGAAGCGGTTTTCAGCGCGATATTTACAGTCGCTTCCGTGATGATACTCTCCTACGGTTCGCTTGACGGTATCGCGGGATTCATAAAAGCTCTTGATTATTCCGCGTACGAATACGATATAACCTACGCTCTGAACTACGAGCTGACAAGGCGGCTGCCGTGGCTTATCTTAGGGATACTTGCGGTATCGCCGCTGAGCGGGAAATTATCCCGATTCATACAAAGGAAAGCTTCAGAAAGCGAAAAAGCCTACGCGGCCTACAAAACCGCCGAAACAGTATTCTGCGCGCTTCTTCTCATAGTCTCAGCCGCGGCGGTATTATAAAATCTAACTTCTAATTTCTAACTTCTAATTTCTAATTTCTAATTTCTAACCTCTAACAGGGGATGCATATGTCAAAGAAAAAAAGAAAAAACCGAAACGGCGAACGCGTTTCACAGCGTTCACAGAATTCACAGCGGCCGGAGTCTGCAAAGGCTAACGGTACCGCCGAGCGAAGCGCGCCCAAATTCGAGATAGGGAAAAAGGGCGACGAGTTCGACGTAATGTACACCGAAGCCGTTCAGAAGGAGCAAAACCGCATAACAGCGCTATTTGCGGGGATAGGTAAAAGATCTGCAAAGGCGATACCCGATCTTGCAAGCTTTTCCGTGCTCGGGATGACGGCGCTTATAATGTCTTTGAGCTTCGCGTTTTTGTCGCGCTCCGGAAAGGCTCCGCTTTTCAAGTTTGAAAAGGTCCCCGACGGGAGCTATATCAGAGAGCTGACGGAATATTACCGCGACCGCGTGCCGTTCGGAGACAGTCTCAGAAAGCTCGGAAACGCGCTCGGGCTCTGCGAGCTGAAAGAATTCCCGCCCGATGAAGAGGACGAATTCGAGAGCGGGAATATCCCCGCCGCTACCGTCACAGAGCCCACGACCGAAGCCGCAGTCACCGAGCCGCCGATGACCGAGACCGAGCCGCCGACGACGGCCCCGACTACGACCGAGACTCCGACAAGCGCTCCTTCGACCGAGGAGACCGAGATTACAGAGCCCGATACCTTCAGGATGTATGCCTGCAGGACCGCAAATATGCGGCTTGAGCCGGACGATAGCTCTATGATAATGGGATACTTCTACACCAACGAAAGAGTAGACGTTATAGAGATTCTTGACGACGGCTGGGCTTCCATATGGTTCGGCGGGACGGTGCTATATATAAAGAGCGACGATTTGAGCGAATCAAGAGTGAGAGTCACTGCCGAGGTTACGACCGAGGAGGAGATCACGACCGAAGAGACCACCGAGACGGAGATAACAGAGCCCGAGACCGAACCAGAAACAACTACTGAACCCGAGACCGAGCCTGAGCCGACCGTGACCGAAGCTCCGGAGGAGACCGAAAAGGCCACGACTCCCGAGGGAATGAGCCCCGAAACGTCAAGGATGCTCGAATACTTCTCACGTCTTAAGGAGCAGGAGGAAATGTACGGAACCCACTGAGAGACGCCGGCGCGTCAAGAAGACAGAAGCCAGAAATCAGAGGTCAGAATTCGCCTTCGGCGAACTCGGATAGCGGGAAAAGCGTTCGCTTCTCTGACATATAATAATATTTCCCGGCGGTGGTTGTATCGCCGGGAGTTTTCTTTGTATTGACGCTTTATGAAAAATTTTTGATATAATATACAAAATTAGCGCCGCATTATTGTCAAAATTCATAATTGCAGATTCAAACGTTAAGTGATATAATATATATGTTATTTTTTGCTGATTATTTATCAATTATCAGCGAATGAAATGGAGGTCAACTATGAAAATCACAAAAATAATGGCGCTCGTAATGGCGGTGCTGATGATAGTCGCGCTCGTGGGCTGCGGCTCGAACAAGCGCGTTCCTATCAAGCTCACGCTCTCTACCGAGGACGCCGAAGCAATACTTAAGGCGGCAGGAATAATGCTTCCCGACGCTGAGGTTGCTCCCGGAGCGGGAAAGGTCGCGACCTGGTACTCCAACTGGGACTTTCACAACTACAGCGAAGACGAAGTGATCAATACAGGTTTCTTCACATTTACCGAAAAATACGGCTGCGAGACCGAGTGGATAGAATTCCCGTCCTGGGAGGAGAGATTCACTCAGCTTGCTAACCTCGTTCTGGGCGGCACTTCTCCCGACTTCACCCCCGCTTCCACCGACCTGTTCCCGATGAAGGCTTTAAAGGGAATGATCGTTCCGGTAAACGACTATGTCGATTATACCGATCCGCTCTGGAAGGACATGGAGGAATATGCTAAGAAATACTTCTCGATAGGCGAAAAGACCTACTTCGTGCTTACCGACATGACTTTCGACCTTGTATGCCCGTACAACAGAAGAGTTATGCAGGAGTGGGGATTTGACGATCCCGCGCAGCTCTACTGGAACGACGAGTGGACCTGGGACGTATTCAGCGACATGTGCATGGACTTCACCGACCAGGATCAGGACAGATACGCTCTTGACGGCTGGTACTTCTCCCGCGCTCTTATGCACTCCTCAGGCGTTCCGACCGTAGGATACGATACCGAGACCGGCAAGTTTGTTTCAAACGTTGACGACCCGAGACTTGAAAGAGCCGCTCAGGTTCTTTACGATCTCAACAAGGCCGAAGTCGTATATCCCTGGTGGAACGGATGGTCCCTCAGAAACGGCACCGACGGCGGCGGAATGAAGGAAGGCTTATGCCTGTTTGAACCGATAGGAGCCTGGGGCTTCACCGGTCCTGTGGATACCATTTCCGCGGTCTGGGGCGACGTTGAAGCCAACGAGCTGATGTTCGTTCCGATGCCGAGAGACCCGAACGGCGACGGCGTTTACTATCAGGACATCACCACCACCGGTTATGCGCTCATTTCCGGCGGTAAGAATCCCGAGACGGCGGTACTTCTTGCGATGTGCGACCGTTTCAAGGTACTCGACCCGACGGTAGTCGGAATCGACAGATACCAGAAGGAGCATACATATCTCTGGACGGAAGAAATGCTCGACATGTACGACGAGTGCTACAGAATAGCGAACTCCGGCGTTGACAACGTTATACTCACCTACGGCGTTGACGCTGACGCAGGCTACGGCGCGACCATCGGAAAGATGATAATTTCGTTCGACGATAACGCGCACTCCACTTCAGCCGCCGGCGCTCAGACCTGGGCGCAGCTCAAGGAAGCCTACGGCGACGCGCTTCAGTACAGCATAGACGAGCTGAACCAGAAGGTTGCGGACTTTGAAGCGAACGGTTACACCGCGCAGGCTTCAGCCGGCAACGATTGATAAGATATCATCATTTTCCTTTATCATTTTTATCTCTTTCGGCCTCACGCACAAAGTTCGCGCTTTGTGCGTGAGAGCTTTTTTTGGGGGGGAACGCGCAGAGCTTAATGGAGTAGGAGGAATTAAAAAGGTTTCGCCGGCCTTTTCTCAAAAGGCCGCAGGGGGTCCAGTGGATAGAAATCGTAGCGTTAAACGACAGTTTCGGCTGTCTCACGGGCAAAACCCGGCAAGCTTGCTGGGGAGAAGTCTGCAGAGATTCAGCAGATATGCAGCGAATCCCGCCGCCTCGCCCCCGCAAAAAAACAGCCCGGTTTCCCAAGCTGTATATCTATTCAATCTATTCTTACTCCCTGATCTCATGCCCGCCCGTTCCTCCGAGGGCCTTCAGCGGGTTTATCCTGCTGTCGTACCGTCTCATCTCAAAATGCAGATGATTTCCCGAAGCAGAGCCGGTCATGCCCACCTCCGCTATCACGTCGCCCTTCTCAACTCTGTCGCCCTCCGAAACCAAAAGCTCCGAGCAGTGCCCGTAATAGCATTCGTACCCGTGGCCGCAGTCTACGATAACAAGCTTTCCGTATGCTCCGTACCACCCCGAGAACGTGACCTTTCCGTCGCAGGCGGCGTAAATGTCCGTGCCGGCCGGGATCCCCGCTATGTCGAGCGCCATGTGGTTCGAGCTGTCCCAGCTTCTCCAGCCGGGCATGGTTGAAATATAGCAGTCCTCGTCGCCGAGCGGCCAGCAGAAAGTCCCGAGCGTATCGATAATTTCGGTATCTCCGTTGAGATATGTATTCGGCTTGGTGCCGACGCGGAATTTTCTCGGGACCATCTCCTCGATAATATTGCGCGAAACTATCTCTCTGTTCGATTCCACGCCGTTTTTGAGCGTTACGAGAGCGGTTACGTTTTCATATCCGTCCGAGCCGTGCTGTAAGAGTATCTCGCAGTATTCCTCTCTTCTTGAAGTCTCTACATATTCCGTCGTTCTCTCTATTACCTGTCCGTAGACCTCATAATAGGTCGTGAGAACGTTCAGATGCGGCTCGATGTAGTGGTATGTCACTATGTCGTCGTGACGGATTTTTTCTGTGAGATCCGGGTTATCCGCTTCATATTCCTCTCTTGTTATCCCAAGCTTCTCGCAGATCCCGGAAATAGTATCCCCGCGCTGGACTACATAGTACGCTTCGACCTCGGTCCCGCCGGTTATAAGCTCCAAAGCTTCGTCGGGCTCCGACAGCACGTCCTTAAGATATCTTCCTTCGGAAAATACTATATCGTCCTCGAAGAAAACATTCACGGCGTTTACCGTGCTGTAGCTGTTGAGCCTTTCCTCCAAAGCCGCGCGTATCGTCTCCATATCCTCCACGGAATAAACCCCGAAGAGCTCGTCGTTTATGTACAGCCCGTACGCGTAGACTATCTCGACGTCTCCCTGCTCTATCATAGTCTCCGAGAGCTGATCGACGTCGTCTACGGGTTGTTTTTCCTCTCCGTCAAGATTCATGACCGTAACCGAGAATTTAGGAGTTACAAGTATCGGCTGGTCGTTTTCGGTAAACGTGACCTTGTCCTGGATGAGAGTCTGGGCCTCGTTGAAGGTAGCTTCGTTCTCTATCGTTCCGATGTCGCTTCCGTTATATGTGACGGAGATCCCGTACTGAAGCGTGGAATAATATCTTATAAGCGCGACAAGAAACGCTACGCATACCACCGGCGCGATATAGTTGAATGCAAATCTCAGAATCTCAACGAACGCGCAGACAAGTCCCCACAGCGAGCTTAAAATTGCGCCGATAACATGAAGCGGACCTTTTTTCCAAGCCTTCTTAAGGCGTATCCAAGCCGAAGCCGCACCGCCCCAGGCATGCGCGAAGGGCGTGACGATAAAGCAAACCGCTTCCAAGAAGGGCTGCTTAAATTTTTTCCCTATCCAGCCGAACACCGCGCCGAAAACGGCGAGCAGGAAGGACCGGATCAGCTTAAAGACAAAGACCGCGATCGCGCTGAGGACCTGCCAAGCGGTTTTGCCGACGCGTGAAAGCGCGGTGAAAGCTATTTTCAGGATCCCCCCGCCGGTCTTCCCGACGGTTTTAACCGACTCCTTAGCGCCGACGGCCATCCCTTTCCCGGCGGCTTTCGCGCCCTTTCCGATTATCTCCGCGGCGTTTTTCCCGATCCCGCTAAGGACTCTTACAAGCTCCGCGCCTATGATCTTCGAGTATTTAGCGGCGACTCCTGCGCCGATTTTCGCCTGTTCAAGGCTGAACTTTCCGAACGCTGAAAGCGCCGTAAGTATATTAAGAAGAATTTTTTTAAAATCAAGCGGCTCGCGCACATTATTAAGCTCTTTCGGCCATATCGGAGCCTTTTGCGGCTCTTCGGGAGCTTCGGAAGCTTCGGAATTTTCGGGATTTTCGGAATTTTCGGCGGCGGAATCCGGATTTTCCTCTGACTCCTCGGCGGCGTTTTCAATGATCTGCGCGCCGTCCTCGGGGATATTTTCGGCTCCGAGCTCTTTTTCTTCGACGGAAATCTCACTCTCCGACTTTTCGGGAGATTTCTTTGATTTTTTGGATTTTTTAGATTTTTTCCCGGGCTTTTTTATATTTTCATCCTTTGCAGGCTCAGGCTGTGTATTTTCGGATATTTCGGTTCCGCGAGCCGAGGTATCCGGCCGGGAAATTATATCGTCTGAAGTTTCTTCCGCTGTTTTATCCGCAGTGGGTAAAAGCTCTTCGCTCAACCGGCTCGCCTCCTTTTTGGGGGATAGATTACAAAACGGTAACAATTTTTTATATTATAGCACACTGCGACAAAAAAATCAAGAGGTAAAAAGGGGAAGAATACAAACCGCACTTATTATAAGAAAACATTTTTCTCAGAATTCCCGTCACTGCCTACTTTACGGCGTTCATTTTTTATTTTAAAGTGTGCGTAACAGGCGCTTTTTCGAAGATTTGGGAGTGTCTAAATCGCCCGCATTATTCATTATTTTTAAAATCGTCGCCATAGGCGACACCTTGAAGTTCTGACATCTGACTTCTGACTTCTGTATTCTTGATGTGGCCGCCTTGGCCACATCTGAAGATTTCTCGCCCTTGACTTTTTGTCGAAAACATGATACAATAATTTTAACCTAATTTTTTGAAAGAAGGTATGTATTATGAAATGTCCGAAATGCGGCGCTGTCTGCGAAGAGGGCGCTAAGTTCTGCCCGGTTTGCGGCGAAGCTCTGCCTGTCGCCGATCCCCAGAATCAAAATGCCGAAAAAACCGTCAGCTACTGCCCGAAGTGCGGAAAGCCCTATGAGGGAAATCCTGCCTACTGCCCGAGCTGCGGCGCGTCCCTGCTCCTCCGGAACGCCCAGAACGCCGCCCACAACTTCGGTGAAAACGTCAACCAGGCCTTCCAGTCCGGAAATATGAACCAGTACTTCCCGCAGTCCCAGCCCGGCTCGGTACCGTCAAGAAGCATCCCGCTCTATCTTATCCTCACGATCGTCACCTGCGGGATCTTCGGTCTTTACTGGATAGTCTGTCTTGTAAACGACCTCAACACCGCCGCCGGAACTCAGAACGATACGAACGGTATCGTCGTGCTCCTTCTTGACATCGTCACCTGCGGCATCTACGGTCTTTACTGGATGTACAAGGCCGGCGAGAAGGTCGGGATGATAAAACAGCGCCGCGGTATCCCCGTGAGCGGAAACGACGGCATTCTCTACCTGATCTTACAGTTGATCGGTCTTGGGATCATCAACTACTGCCTGATCCAGAACGAGATCAACCAGGTCGCCACTCAGGCTTGATATGAACACCGTGACCATTTCCGGCGCTCAGCGAAAAAGGCTCAGGCGGCTTCTGCTGCTTTTGGCCGCGCTCGGCGCCGGCGGCCTTTTATACGCGGCTTTCGTCAGCGCGACCGGGCTCGCGGTACCGTGCATGTTCCGGCTGATAACCGGGATAGAATGCCCGGGCTGCGGAGTATCAAGGATGTGCCTTGCGCTTTTAAGGCTTGATTTTTCCGCGGCATGGGAAGCAAACCCTGCGATAATGGCGCTTTTACCGCTTGGCGCGGCAGTTTTTGCGGATCTCTCGGTGAGATATGTAAAAGACGGTTCCCGCCGTCCGGACAGGTTTTCAAACGCTGCGATGGCGTTCATGATAGCGGTGCTGATCCTGTTCGGCGTTTGGAGAGCGCTGAAGGGGATAGGCGGTGCGGCAGGATGAAAGAGTGTGCCAAGGGGGATGGACGCTCCATACGCACTATTCGGAATATTTAGATGGGCCGCCGCAGTTGACTCTTTGAAATTCTGAGATCTGATATCCGGCTCTGACTTCTTGACGTGGGGCTTCGGTCGCATCTGCTTTACGGAGGGATGCCCATTCTGCACGCATTAAAATAAAAAGTTGAAAGTGTAAAGTAAGCAGCGACGGGAATTTGGAGAAAACTGTTTGATTATAATGTGTGCGGTTTGCCCCCTCCCCCCTCCAATCTTGACATTCCCTCCTTTTTGTGATATACTTTCTCCTATCATTTTATTAAAAAAAGGAGAATTGTTATGTCAGAGCTGACTCTTGATAATGTCTACCGCGCAAGATATGCCCTGAAGGACGCGGTTATCGTTACCGACGTTCTTAAGGCTCCTAAGCTTGCTCCGGGGATCGATCTCTATCTCAAAACCGAAAATCTTCAGATCACGGGCTCCTTTAAAGTCAGAGGAGCATACTACAAAATGACTCGCCTGAGCGAGGAGGAAAAGTCAAAAGGCGTTATCGCCTGTTCTGCGGGAAACCACGCTCAGGGCGTTGCTCTCGCGGCTCAGAGAAGCGGTATCAAGTCCGTTATCTGCCTTCCGGACAGCGCGCCGATCTCTAAGGTCGAAGCTACTAAAAGCTACGGCGCGGAGATATGTCTGGTGGAAGGGGTGTACGACGACGCGTATCAAAAAGCCCTCTCTCTTCGGGATGAGTTCGGATACACTTTTATACATCCGTTTAACGATCCCGACGTTATCGCGGGACAGGGAACGATCGCCATCGAGCTTGCGGAACAGATTCCGGACATGGACGCGGTCATAGTTCCGGTGGGCGGCGGCGGGCTTATCTCCGGGATAGCGTACACCATTAAAAGCCTAAATCCGAACATCAAGGTCTATGGCGTTCAGGCTGCCGGAGCGCCGTCTATGGTCCGGTCGATCCACGATTCACACATCGAAAAGCTTGACAGAGTGTTCACGATCGCAGACGGCATCGCGGTTAAAGAGCCCGGCACGCTTACTTATGATATCTGCAGCAAATACGTTGACGAGATAGTAACGGTCACCGACGACGAGATCTCCGCGGCGATTTTGGCGCTTATGGAACAGCACAAGCTTGTCACCGAGGGCGCGGGAGCGGTATCCGTCGCGGCGGCGATGTTCGGAAAAGTCGATCTTAAAGGCAAGAAGACGGTCTGCGTCCTCTCGGGCGGCAACATCGACGTAACCATCCTTTCAAGAGTCATAACAAGAGGACTTCTGATGTCGGGAAGAAACTGCCAGCTCAAGATCGAGCTTGTAGACAAGCCCGGCCAGCTGATGAGCGTTTCAAGGATAGTCGCGGAGCAGGGAGGAAACGTGACGGCGGTATTCCACGAGCATTCCGGAGCCGGCGCGGACGTGAACGGATGTTATTTAAGGCTCACGCTTGAAACGAGAAACTTTGAGCATATTGAGCAGATTAAATCCGCGCTTACAAAGGAAGGATTCAGGCTGATTTAGGGGTTTTAAGGGATAAAGGGACGGGGCTCTGTTGTTGGATTTAATTTAGCGTGGGGGATGTAAGAAAGCGCCGGGGGATAGAGGGTTAGACGATTAGAAGGTTAGAAGATAGAATGGATTCAGAGCGGCGGCGGGATGAGCGGGAGTGGGCGGGAAAACATAGCAGGTTTTGTTCCCGTTAGACTGCCCTCAAAACAAAGCGTTAAAACTTACTTTTCGGACTTCGCGGTCATAAACGACCGAGCAAAAGACAAGCTGATTTTGCAGCCAATCGACCGTCCGCAGGACGCTCTCTTGGGCAAAATCCCGCGCGTCCCGTCCTCAAAGAGTTTTAATCGCGTTGTTAAACGACAGTCTCGGTTGTCTCACGGACAAAACTCGGCAAGTTTGGCGGGCGCAGTTGGTTGTGATTCCGCAGAAAAGTAGCGAATCCCGCCGCCGCGCCGCTTGCTCGCCTTTTTCATGACGAATGAAAAATAGTGGCAGGGAGTTGCGGCTACTCTTAACCCGGCTTTCCTATCATTAAAAATGAAAATCAGAAGCAGAAAGCCATAGCTGCATTATCCCGTCTTTCTCCCACAGCCTAAAAAATTCATTCGCATGAATCCTTCATCCCGCACCGCCCCCACTCTGCCATCCTCAACCCCTCGCCTATACATCCAAAATAAGTATACAAACAGAATTATTAGTATTAAATTCTACAAAAAGTATTAGAAAAGGAGTCTTTATCATGCTTAAAAAAGTATCTACCGACAAAGCGCCGGCCGCTATCGGGCCTTATTCTCAGGGGATCGTCTGCGGAAATTTGCTCTTTACTTCAGGTCAGATCCCGCTCGACCCCGCGACGGGGGCGATGGTCGGTTCAGACGTTACCGAGCAGGCCGAACAGGTGATGAAAAATCTTTCGGAGGTTCTCAAAGCCGCCGGGACCGGCTTTGACAAGGCTGTGAAAACCACCTGCTTCTTAGCGGATATTTCCGACTTTGCCGCTTTCAACGCGGTCTACGGGAAGTATATCACCTCAGCGCCGGCAAGAAGCTGCGTAGCGGTAAAGGACCTTCCGAAGGGCGCGCTCTGCGAGGTAGAGGTTGTGGCTGTTATCGGGGAGTGATTGAAATAGAGGTTAGAGGGTTAGAGCGTTAGAAGATAGAGTGGGGAGTGCGGGCGCAGTCGGTAGTGTACAGAGCCAAGTTATCCCCTGCCGCTAAGCTTTCTACCGCGCTCAAACCCGTCTTTTCCGCAGAAATCCGCCTTCATTCTTTCATTCCAACCTCAATATCAAAAAATTGCGCATGATACCGTCGGCTTGAGGGTATCATGCGCAAAAATTTTATCTCAAAATCGCACCGCTTGTCACTCGACGCTCTCGCTCACTATCTCACCGTTCTCATCATACTCCCGGGTGGTAGTGCTTTCAAGCGAGCCCTCGCGGTATATCTCCTGGAAGAAGCTCTTTATGCTCCGGCTTTCTGGGAAATACTCCTGATGACCGGTCATCCTTATCTTATCCCCCGACTCGTCTGCGACCTCGTTATCCCAGACCTCTTTTGAGATATCCCCGTCGGAGAAATAAACCTCGCTGTAATACTTTTCGCCTTCGCCGGAGTTGTATGTTATAAGCTCGCTTATCTCTTCGGTCCCTATCGTGACGGTATATTTTATCATTTCCCCGTCCTCGTAGTATACGTCTTTCTTTCCGGCCACGTCCTCCATCTCGGAGTCCGAAAACAGTACGTACGTCTGCTCTGCGATTTCGCCGCTGTCGCTTTTTACCTCGTATGCCAGACGGCTGTAGTATCCGTCCACGTTTCCGTAATCCAAAAGCTTGCTTTCCGCTGAAGTCGCGCAGCCGCTGAGAAGCAGTGCCGCGGCGGCGACAGTCAGGATAATTTTTTTCATAAATTTCATACAACCGACCTTCTTTTTGAAGATATTATAATTATAATCCCCGAAAACCGAAGCGGGGGGAATTTTTCTATTCTGAGCAGACCTATAAGCCGAGTTTTGTCGTGTGCGGCAATCTATCTACGCCTGCCGTTGCCGACAGGCTCAAGCCACCTTTAACGGTATGCCCGCCGAGCAAGCGTTATCAGCATACCGAACCAAACGGTGTTGCATCGGGTAGGGTTTACACGCCCGGGCAGTCTCCTGTCCTGCGGTGAGCTCTTACCTCGCCTTTTCATCCTTACCGTTAAAACGGCGGTAATTTTCTGTTGCACTTTCCCTAAGGTCGCCCTCGGCTGCCGTTAGCAGTTACCCCGCTCTGTGATGCTCGGACTTTCCTCATGCGCGTCGCCGCGCCCGCTGCCGCATAGTCTGCTCAGCCAGATGCATTTGCACACCGATTATTCTACAATATTTTTTCCGGTTTGTCAACAGTTATTCGGGAGAGAATTTTATAAGGGATAATTTCCGAGACGGTATGTATATTATGTTATCGGGGTTTTGTATTTTTATATTATGACAGCGGCGGGATGAGCTGCCTGAATGCTGAATCATTACCCTACCAACCCTCCCCCCAAAAATCCCAAAAGAAGAAAGCCTGAGCCTATCTCAGCTCAGCCTTTCTCCCGCTAAAAATAATTATCCCAAAAATTACCCCATCCAACTTCCAACTTCTGATTTCTAATCTCTAATTTCTAACTTCTATCTTCTAATTTCTATCCGCTAACTTCCAAGTGCTCCAAAGTCTCGCTGAGACGCGTCGCGTCTATCGGCTTGGTCAAAAATCCGTCCATCCCGCTTGCAGCCGCTTTCGCCCTGTCCTCCGGGGAGGAATTCGCGGAACACGCAAAAATCTTCACCTTCGCCGCGTCCTCGCGCTCAAGAGAACGTATCGCCTTCGCGGCTTCAAATCCGTCCATCCCCGGCATCAGTAGATCCATAAGAATCGCGAAATAACGCCCGTTCTCCGACTTTTCAAACTTCTCGACCGCACGGTTCCCGTCCTCCGCAAGATCCGACGAGTACCCGAAGCTGTCTAAAATTTCCGTGAGTATCTCCGCGTTAAGCTCGTTGTCCTCTGCGACAAGGACCGTTCTCTTGGGGGCATTTTTTTCGGTATCTTCCGTTTTTTTCGATTCGGCGCTTGAAGCTTCATCTGCGCTCTCGGCGGGAAATGCCGAGAAGGTAAATGTAAAGCTGCTTCCTACGCCTTTTTTCGTCACAAAGCTCAGATCCCCGCCCATCAGCCTTGAAAGCCTTCTGCTGATAGAAAGCCCCAATCCGGTCCCCTGATTTCCCTTTGATACGGTATCGAGCTCGCGCGCAAACGCGTCGAAGACGTGTTTTTTGATCTCGTCGCTCATTCCCTTTCCGGTATCCGTAACTACGGCTTTTGTGAGGATCTTCCCGTCCGGGAGCTTTTCCTGAGATACGTCGAGACTTACCGTCCCGCCCCTCGGCGTAAATTTCTGGGCGTTGTCAAGAAGATGAAGTATAACTTGCTGGATCCTCGCGCTGTCAGCACACACGCATGGCCACGGAAGCTCCGCGCTCGTGACGAAACGAAGCTTCTTTTCCTCCATCTGGTTCATTGAGATAGAGCGGACGGTCTCCACGACAAAATTGAGATCTACCGGCGCGAGCGCAAGCACAAATCTCTCGTTCTGTAAATTTGAGAGATCGAGCATGTCGTTCACAAGCGAAAGAAGATATTTAGCTGTAGCGTCCGACTGCTTTATATATCCCTCCATCTTCTCATTTTCGTCGAGACTCTCCGACATAAGATAGTTGAGCCCGATAAGACCGTTGAGCGGCGTTCTTATCTCGTGGCTCATCATCGAAAGGAACCGTGATTTTACCTTCGCGTCAGCTTTGCTCTCTACGATCCTGATATGCTGAGTAAGAAGCACCAAAAGCAGGATTATAATTATCACTATGCAGATAATAGCGCCCCTGACCGCCGCGCGGTAGCGGTACAGGAAATCCGAAAAACCGTATCTGTACTGGTTCTCCATCACCCCTCGGAGGGTATAATTTCCCGCCTCGTCCTCGGTTATCATCGCAATAGCCTTGTTTAAAATGTCAATAAGAACCCTGCCCTCATCCTGAGAAGCTTCGGAGTTTTCACCGAATTCCACCACGGCCGAGAAGCAGAGCTTATCGTCAAGTCCCAAAACCGGTATCACTTTAAGTTTTTCATACACCGGCTTTGCTATCCAGTGCTCGACCACGTACTGGTTCTGCATCAGAAGATCGGCTTCGCCGGAATTGACCGCGTCGAAGCAGTCGGTTATCGAGGGATAGTCCACAAGGCTGAAATTAGGGTATGCTGCGCCAAGGACCTTTCTTATAGTCTGCGAGCCTGTTGAGATCGCGATAGAAAGATCCGCGTCGTAGCTGAAATCTATCCACTGCTTAGCAACCACGACCTTGCGCGAGGAGAAGTACGGGTCGCTCATAAGTATCCCGCGGGCCTGCTGATTTTCCTCGTTATATTCTACGCTCGAAACAAGATCGAAGCCGTTTGAGATCAGGTAGTCGTATGTAACATCTCCCGAAGGAAGCGGGACGTATTCAAATTTTATCCCGGAAAGCTCGCTCACGCGGTCAAAAATATATCTTGAGATCCCGGCAAGCTGACCCGAGTCGTCCGAAAACGAGACAGGGATCCTGTCGGTGACATAACCTATGCTCACGCTCGGGTGATTTTTGATATAATTTTTTTCTTCATCCGTAAGACTAACGGTCCGTCCGACGTTGGAACGGAGGTTTTCGTTTTCGCCTACGTTTTCGGCATAAACCGGGCAGAGCAGAAGAAAGAAGAATATAACAGCAAAAATAGCCGTCGCAAACCGCCGCATTGCAATCGACCCCCAGACAGAAAAATGGATGCGAGACAGACGTAGATGGAAAATAGAAGTAGGATAGGAGATATCAAACGTCGGATATCGGAGTTGTGTTATGATTTAAATTTTGTTAAATTATTAAAGCATAAAAGATTTCGGTTAGGCGTATGGTTGGTATATGGGTTGGCATATGGTATGGAATTTGTCTGACATATAGTTTGACATATAGTCCGACGTATCGGACTTGTGGGAATTATTATGTATATTATAACTCTTTATTATAAAAAAGTCAAGCGGGGTGTGGGGAGGGGGAGTGTCTAATTCGCCCGCATTATTCATTATTTTTAAAATCGTCGCCATAGGCGACGCCTTGAAGTTCTGACGTCTGACATCTGACTTCTGTATTCTTGATGTGGCCGCCTTGGCCACATCTTAGGAGCTCCCCCACCTTGACATCCCCCGCGCAATCTGATATAATATTACCGATTACTATAACATAACCAACCCCAGCCTCAACCCCAACAACACCCTCCGACAACCCGGCTTAAAAAACTACAGGTGGTGAGCGCATGACTCGAAGAGCCGTTCCTCTGTGCTTCGGGCTTAGCGCGGGCGCGTTTTACGGCTTTTACCTGCTCGCCTATTCCGAACTCGGGCCTAAAATCCCGATAATATACGTTATCATATCCGCGATATCCGTTCTTATCGCCATCCCGACGCGCGAGGGGATCAGAAAAAGAGCGGAGCTGTTTTTTGCGGGATTTCTGCTCGGCGGGTTGTTATGCTTCGGAAAATATTCTCTTAGGGTGAGACCTCTTGAACGGCTTGACGGCAAAGAAGTCTCCGTCTTTGGGAGGGTGAGCGAAGTCTCGGGCGGCGACAGGATGAGGATAGTGGTATCGGGGAGCGTCGACGGGAATAAGGGAAAGATCCTTTTGTATTCAAACGGTGGGAATTTCGAGCCGGGCGACGAGATAGAAGCTGTCGCGAAGGTCGAAGCGATAAAAAGCTACCTGAACTTCGACGGCAGGTCGCAGTACTACCCGGACGGGATCTTTCTTCAGGGCAATATAGAAAAAACGCTGAGCGTTAAAAAGAATAAAAATTTATTCTATGCGATAAGAAAATACAGCGAAACCGTTTCCGAAAGTCTTAGGGAATCGGTTCCCGGAGAGACGGGAGAGCTTTTGGCGGCAATGATTTCCGGCGACGTCGGGGCGATATCCGACGGCCTGAGACTGAAGTTAAACCGAAGCGGCGCTGGTCATATCGCCGCTGTCTCGGGGCTTCATGTTTCGATAGTCGCGGCGGCTGTATTTTTTGTGATGAAAAAGCTTCGCGCTCCTAAGAAGGCGAGCGCTTTTGCAGCGGAATTTGCGGCCTTGGTATTTCTGATCTTTTCCGGCATGAGAATATCCGCGATCAGAGCTTTTGTAATGCTGAGCTTTGTTCTTTTTGCGGATATTTTTCACCGAAAGCCAGACGGCCTTAACACGATATCCGCGGCGGCGGGAATAATGATAATATTTTCTCCGTTTTCCGCAGCTGACGCTTCCTTTCAGCTCTCTTTCGCGGGAGTATTCGGAGCCGCGGTGATATCCAAAAGCCTGATAAAAGAATTTGATATCGAATCTGAGATTCTTAAAGGACTTGTAACCTCGCTCTCCGCTTCATTTGCTTCCGCGCCTTTTGTGCTTCTTCATTTCAACGAGCTTTCGCTGATAGGTCCTTTGGTGAATATTTTTGCGATCCCGCTCTGTTCGGCGGCTCTGACTGTCGGGATGGTATTCGTTCTCTCGGGATGTATATTCTCTCCCGCAGCGGTTCTCGCGGGGATAATTCTTGAGCCGGTGACGGCGGTATGCGGTAAGCTCGGCAAGCTGAGATTTGCATATATCCCTAAAGGAAATAACGCCGTTTTTATCGCTTTTTTCGCTGCCGCGGCGCTGGCGGCGGCGATATATATTATATCTAAAAACGTAAGAAAAACCGCGTTTTTGGGAATCTTTTCGGTATGTATGATAATATTTGCAAACGGAGTATTTTCGGCGCTTCCGCGCGGTAATTTCAGGCTTATAGCGATAAACTCCGGACGTGAAAAAGCCGCGGCAATAATATCCCGCGGGAGCATGGCGGTAATAGACTACGAAGGATATTCCGCACGCACCGCCGAGGAGATAGCGGAAAGCTGCGGGGCGATAATAAACGCCGCGATAATATATAAAAGAGCGCCTTCGGCCGAAGCTTCATATCTTTCGGCCGCTCAGTCCTCCGGGAATGTGTTTACGGTCGGCGAAAGCTCTTCCGTACCCGGCTCGGAGATAGGGATTGGGGATATAAAGATAAAGCTTTATGAAAGCGGCGCTAAGATCACTCTTACAAACGGCGCGGCGGTTATCGGCTTCGGGGAGTATATTAAATCCGATGATCCCGAAACTAACGAGCCGGATATAAGAATAACTCTTCTTGACGGCGTGAGCGTAGTCGGGGATAACGGAATAAAAGAATACGTCGGGAGATTTTATAAGAGCTATAATTTAGCTATATAAATAAACGGTAAGGGAGGAAATTGTACGGCGGCTGTCGAGAGGATTTTTTCGGAGCAGGAGCTTATCTCCGATATTAAAAAAGGTATAAGGCCGTGTTATTATTTTTACGGCAAGGATACCGCGACTCTTGAAGGGACGGTCAAAAAGCTTATAGCAAAGCTCGTCCCGAAGGAAGCCGCGGACCTGAACTATCGCTTTTTCCCGGCCGGACAGATCGATCTTTCGGAGCTCTCCGACGCTGTGGAAGCGCTTCCGGTTTTTGCGGAAAGGACCGTGACGGCTATAAACGATCTTGAAGCGGAAAAGCTGACTCCTAAGGATACTGCCGCGCTTAAAGATATAATTTCCGGCATAGATCCCGATACCGCGACGGTAATAATATATGCGACTGCGTTCGATCCCTGCGGCGGCAAGAAAACGCTCGGCGGGGCGAATAAAAAGCTCTGCGAGCATATTCTGAAGTGCGGGGGAGCGGCGGCGGAATTTTCGCTCAAAAGCCCGAGAGAGCTGATAAAATATATACAGAAGCTCGTTAGCGCCGAGGGCTCGGAGATATCGGAAGAAGCCGCCCAAAGGCTTGCGGAAAGCTGTAGGAGCGATCTTCTGATGATAAAAAACGAGATTGAAAAGCTTTCTGCGTACCGCTTCGGCGAAAAGATAAGCTTAAGCGACGTAAACGAGCTCGTAAGCGGAAGGCTTGAAACCGACGCTTACCGTTTAGCTCGCGAGATAAGCGAGGGGAGAGCCGAAGAAGCGCTTAAGACTCTTGACGGACTGTACGGCATGCAAAAGGAGACCGCGTCTTTGATAGCGGTGCTTGCGGGATCCTTTTTGGATCTTTACCGCGCGAAGCTCTGCTTGATAAGCGGAAGAAGCGCTAAGGACATAGAGGAAGCGTTTTCATATAAAGGCAGAGAATTCGCGATAAAATACGCGCTTCGGGACTGCGCTAAGATCCCGATAGAGAGACTGAGAAAATGTATCTCGGTGCTCGCGGAATGCGACGCGGGGGTTAAATCTCTGAGAACCGACGACCGGGTTCTTTTGGAAGAAGCGGTAGTCAGGATGTTAAGATAAAAATTAAGGCATCACCGCGCAATTAGCGGCTAACGCCTTTTTGGCGCATCTACTTGCATATTTTTCGTCATATTTCACAAAAATCCTCGCTAATACACAAAGTATTAGCTCCGGTTTTTGTTTCATCTGACAAAAAATCTGACTGCGTATCTGCACCAAAATAATTGTGCGGTGACGCCTTAAGAAATTAGAGGAATAAAAATGGAGAAGCTTCATCCGTCCGGGGCGGTAGTATGCGAGGGGAAGTACGATAAGATAAAGCTCTCGCGGCTCGTCGACTGCCCGATAATAACCACCGACGGGTTCGGGGTTTTTAAAGATCCCGAGAAGATAGCGCTTTTGCGGCATTTTGCAAAAAACGGCGGGATAATAATCCTCACCGACAGCGATTCCGCGGGATTCCGTATCAGGGGATATATCAAGGGCGCAGTCCCGAAGGGAACGGTTAAAAACGTATACATCCCTGAGATCTTAGGAAAAGAAAAGCGAAAGCCAAAGCCCTCCGCAGAGGGAAAGTTAGGGGTAGAAGGCGTACCGGAGGAGATAATAAGAAAAGCCTTCGAGACCGCCGGGGTATGCGGAGAAGAGCCAAGGCCCGGGAAAAAAGTCGAAAGAGCGGACCTATATTCCGACGGGCTGTACGGGGGAAAAAACAGCTCCGAAAAGCGCGGGGAGCTTCTTAAAAAGCTCGGGCTTCCCACTAACCTTTCGGTCTCGGGGCTTTTGGACGTAATAAACGCGTCGGTCGCATTTGAGGAATATAAAAAGCTGATAAGCGAGATGTAAAAAATGGTATTTTCGTCGGTCGAATTTATATATTTCTTTCTGCCGCTCGCGCTTTTGGGGCATTTTCTCCTGCCGAAGCGGTATAAATTAAAGAACCTCTGGCTTTTCGTCACGGGGACGGTATTTTACGCCTTCGGGGAGCCGAAATACGCGGTACTGCTGCTTTTGTGCTGCATCATAAACTATCTTGCCGGGCTGATGATAGAAAAGCGCCGAAACGATCCGAAAGCGAAAAAAGCGGTCCTTGCGGTCTCGCTGATACTTGATATAGGGATACTTTGCGTATTCAAATACACCGCTTTTATCGCGGAGATAATAAACGGGATCTTCGGGACTTCTCTTCCCGCGAATATCTGGGCGGGAGCTTCCAACGCCCTGATCGGAACGCATTTTTCTCTTGATAAGATAGTACTTCCGATCGGGATATCATTCTTCACGTTTCAGAGCATGTCGTACACGGTCGATCTATATCTCGGAAATATTTCTGTGCAGCGAAGCTTCATAGATTTCGCGGCGTATGTGACATGCTTTCCGCAGATAGTAGCGGGACCGATCGTGAGATACTCCGAGATAGAAAAAAGCCTTTCGGACAGAAGAGTCACGGCGAAATCTTTGTCTTCGGGAGTTTCAAGATTCTGCCGGGGGCTTGCAAAGAAAGCGCTGCTTGCAAACGGCATAGGAAGGCTTTGGGAGGAGGTAAGAGCTTCGGACTATTCGACTCTTCCCGCGCTGACCGCATGGATAGGGATCATAGCCTTCACGTTTCAGATCTATTTCGACTTCTCGGGGTATTCCGACATGGCGATCGGGATGGGGAGAATGCTTGGGTTTGAGTTCCCGGAAAATTTCGATCTGCCGTATCTTTCAAAGAGCGTGAGGGAATTCTGGCGAAGGTGGCATATGACTCTCGGGGAGTGGTTCAAAAGGTATGTATATATCCCGCTCGGAGGGAGCAGGGAGGGAAAGCTTAAGACGGTGAGAAATCTTGCGGCAGTGTGGATACTGACCGGGCTCTGGCACGGAGCGAGCTTTAATTTTCTTCTCTGGGGGATCTGGTTCGGGCTGCTTATAATCGCCGAGCGGTTATTCTTGGGAAGAATTCTTGAAAAGCTTCCCGGGACCGTTTCCTGGATATATACAATGCTTGCGGTGATATTCGGATGGGTGCTTTTCGATACCGAAAATCTTTCGGCGGCGATGGGATATTTCGGGGCGATGTTCGGCGCGGGCGGGAGCTTCTTTGACAGAAACACCCTCTGGCTGGTATGCGAATTTTCGGTCACGGCAGCGCTCTGCGTGTTCTTTGCTTCGGACGCGCCGAGGAATTTCAGAAGAAAGATAGACGAAAGGCTTGAAAAAGCGGGGCTGAAATTCAGCGTGTTTGACTTTATTGAGCCGATAGTATCTCTGACTCTTCTGATAGCATCCACCGCATATATAGTAAACGAAAGCTACAATCCGTTTCTTTACTTCAATTTCTGAGAGAGCGGGGGAAAAGAATGAATTTAAAAAGGATAATAACTCTCCTGACTCCGGTTTTGTTTTTCGCGGCTATAGCTGCATTCGGAGCGGCGACTCTAATACTTCCTAAGAAGGATTTTTCGGAGCTTGAGAATAAATATCTCGCGAAAGCCCCGTCGCTGAGTATAAGATCAGCGGTCTCGGGGGAGCTGTCCGACGGGATATCGGAATATTTAAAGGATCACTTCGCGTTAAGGACCGGCTGGATATCCCTGAGAACGGGACTCGAACGGCTTTTGGGGCATGAAAAGATAAACGGGGTTTATATATCCGAGGGAAGGCTTTTTCAGGCGGTAGAGCCGTACGATTATGAGAATATAGACAGAAATATCGAAGCGCTGAACAAATTCGGAAAGAGCGCGGGCGGCAGGATGACTCTTATGCTTGCTCCGACTTCCTCGCAGATATATGCGGATCTTCTTCCCGACTATTCTCCGGAGCCGGAGGAGCGAAGGATGATAAGCTACGTATATTCAAAGCTTGATCCGTCGGTTCAGTACGTAGACCTGTTCGATACCATGATGAAAAACCGCGGGGACTACATCTACTACCGCACCGACCACCACTGGACCACGGGAGGGGCGTATTTGGCGTACTCCGAGCTTATAAGGAGCTACGGATACGATCCCGTAGGTCTTGACAGGATAGATATCGAGCACGCGAGCCACGGCTTTTTGGGGTCGTACTATACAAAAGTGCTGAGCGATTCCGCGGAGCCGGATACTATAGATATATATACCTCCGGCGGCGCTAAGGTGACGGAAGTAGTAATAAGCGAGCCGGACGGCACGCAAAGCGTTCACGACGGACTTTATTTTCGTGAGAATCTTGAAAAGCGAGACAAATATCTGACGTTTTTAGGGGAAAACGTGCCGATGATAGAGATAGAATCGGAAGCGAGCGGCGGTTCGGTGCTTGTGATCAAAGACAGCTTCGCGAACTGCTTCGTACCCTTTCTCACCAAGCACTTTTCAAAGGTGACGGTGATAGATCTTCGTTATATGATGGATTTAAGGGACTACGCCGACCCCGAAAGCTTTGACAGGATCTTGCTTTTATATAACGCCGCGACATTTTCCGAGGACAGAAATATAGCAAAACTGAGCGCCGCTATGGAATAGGAAAATTTTTGCCGGTCAAAACGCCCTAAATCAGCGAAACAAAGCATATGTAAACTTGTGCAAAGTACCAAATCCAAAAAATTTGCGAAAAAGGCTTGACAAAAGGGGAAAAAGGTGGTACAATACAAAAGCTGTCCCGCGAGGAAGTAAAGCGAAAAGCTTTACAGGCGTTAGCGAGGACGGACGGCTATGAGTAGTACTAAGTCAAGCCGGGGCGAAAAAAATTAAAAAAATTTTTTAAAAACCCCTTGACAAAGACGAAAAGATGTGTTACAATAGTCGGGCACCCTTGAAAAAGGGAGCGAAAAACAGTACCTTGAAAATTGAACAATGAAACGAACCAAGACCCTAAAAAATTACTTTGAGTAATAAACGAAGCGTTAAAACTTGCTTTTCGGACTTCGCGGTCATAAACGCTCGACCGCTCGTCCTCAAAGAGTTTTAATCGCGTCGTTAAAAGTCAAGCAAAGACTTAAAAATGCAAAAGTCAGATTTATCTGAGATTTTACAGCACGAAAGTGCTATAGGATACAACTATAATTAAGAGTTTGATCCTGGC
>CANPYR010000011.1 GCA_947588805.1 uncultured Clostridia bacterium | reverse complement strand
ACCCAATTCGTCACATGGGAAAGACCTCGAATATATGTATATCGCATTGAATGCTTTTCTTTTGCATCAGCAAATACGCGCTCTATCGTCTCTTTTCGCTTTTCGTAAAGCTCCCTGTATACCGGCGTATGCCTGATGTCCTCTACTTTTTCAAGATAATCGCTCCAGATGTGTTTTGTAACTGTTTTCTCAAATTTCGCGTTTTTGGTGCATTTGCTTCTTGATGGGCAGTTTTTACATTGATAGCTTTTGCTCTTAAATTCTTTGTAACCTTCTCTGTTTGTTGTTGAATAGCTTAAGATCTTGTTTTCCGGGCATATCACGCAATCATAATACTCGTCATAAACATATTCATACGGTCTGAAATAATCTTTATTGCCCATTGGTCTTTTGTAAGGAAGTACAGGTATTCTGCCGTCATCAATTACTTTTTTACTTATCCATGGAGTCTTGTAACCTGCGTCCATTACCACGTTTTCAATTTCGGAGTGTTTCTTTATCAGCCTTTCATAAAGTTCGTCAAATGCCGCGCTGTCGTGCGTGTTTCCGGGATCTACCGTCACGTCCATTACATATCCCTTTTTATCGCACGCCGTTTGAGCCGTATACGCAAAGCACTTTTTATGTTCTCCCTTGTGGAAAACTCCGCTGTCGGGGTCTGTTGTGGATACGCTTACAATGCTTTCCTCCCGAGTCTTGTTATCGTTATCGAACGGCTTCTTGCCGTGAGCTTCTCTGTCCTCGTTTATCTCTTGCATAAGCTGCTCTTCATATATCTTTGCGGCTTTCGGAACAGCTTTCTTTACCGCTTTTTTCAAATTAGCGTTAGCTTTTATATGCGTTCCGTCTACAAATACCGACTCCGGCGAAAGATATCCTGCTTTCTCTATTTCACTGAGTATCCAATAAAAAATTTCTTCCGCAGTATATGATCTTTTGGTACAAGGTCTTCTAAGCAGACCATTTCGATTTGTGTCCTTTCCTCTTTTCCTGTTTTCAGCATTTCATCACCGCCCTCTTTATTATACCATATTTATTTGAAAAAGCCAAGCATTCGCTTGGCTTTTTCGACAGACTGAGGTCTGCTATTTTGTAGCAGACCGTATTTACAACAATGTGTACATTTTTGTGAATCTTTTCCCAAAAAATATTTATAGTTATTATACTACATAAACTTAAAAAAATCAAGTGCATATAGGTATATTTTTGATATAAAACGCCGAAAAAATTCAACAAAATTTTCTTGGCAAAAATGTACACTTATTTGCAAAACCATGTTTTGCCGGGAGGAATGGCATATGAAGATAAAGGTCGAAATACTTGTCAAGGACGAATCTTATCGCCAAAGGATCACGGACAATCTGATTGCCAAGTATTCAAACGTTTCGGAAAAGTATTCGCTGGAAATATACTCCGCAACAAAGCTTAATATAGCGCTCGATTCCGTTCGGGAGAAGAAGATTGACATATTGCTGGCAGATAAAGACTTCGCCATAGATTACGATATTCTCCCGCAAAAATGCGAATTTGCATGGTTTGTTGACGATCAGGGGGTAGTAACGCATAAAGGGAAAACTGCGATATGCAAATTCCAGCCGGTGGAGCAGATTTACAAACAAATCCTCAAGCTGTGTTCGGATCATATGGAAGAAGTTCTGAAGAAATATTCCGTGGGAAATTGCAGAATGATAGCCTTCCTTTCCGTAAGCGGAGGCACAGGAGCTTCGTCGCTGGCTGCTTCTGCCGCAATAAATCTTGCTTCAAACGGCAAAAAGGTTCTCTATCTCAATCTTGAAAGACTGGGCTTCGACGTTTTCTTCACCGGAGACGGAAGATACGACCTCGGCGACGTCTTCAAGGCTTTGCAAAGCAAAAGTGTAAATATCCAGATGATGCTTGAGAGCTGTGTAAAGCAGGACAAAAGCGGGGTTTATTTCTTCTCAAAACCCGCGCAGGCGCTGTACACCGTCGAGATGTTTGAGCGATACCCGGCTCTTTTATCGAAAATGCTTTTGGAATTGATGAGCTGCGGGAAATACGAGACCGTAATTCTTGACGCCAACTTCGGTCTTGAAGCCGAAGATCTTGAACTGCTCGATATGGCTTCAAGGATAATCTGGGTGGGCGACGGCTCGGAAACGTCAAATTCAAAGCTCGTGAGTGCATATAAAGCGGTTGAGGCTATCGAGGAAAATCGGGAGATATCGCTTCTCAACAGAATCGGCGTAATCTACAACAAGTTCAGTAAAAAAACCTGTCAGACCGTGGACAACATTGATCTTCAAAGAATATCCGGCATTTCGAGATATGAGCATCTCACGTCGAAAAATGTAGTGGAGAGCCTATCAAAGCTTGATTTTTATTCTAAGCTGATTTAACGGGTGAACAATATGACAGCAGAACAGGAACAAAAATTAGTTGCAGAAATAAAGGACTATGTCACGGCCAACCTTCCTCTGAGCACGATTGAGGACGACGAACTCATGCGAAAAATTGAGGACATCACAGCCTCAAGGATCGCAGGGCAGTACTGTCCCATCAGCCAGCAGGTTTCGATTTCCGAGCAGGTTTACAATTCAATTCGAGGATTCGGTCTTTTGGATTCGATCATCAAGGACGAGACCATAACCGAAGTAATGATAAACGGTCCGGACCACATTTTTATAGAGCAGAACGGAAAACTGTTCAAGCTCGACAAGAAGTTTGAAAGTCAAAGGCAGCTTGAGAGCATAATCCAAAGAATTGTCGGGCTTGCCGGAAGAGAGGTCAATCAGGCAAATCCAATCTGCGATACCAGACTTCCCGACGGCTCGCGTGTGAATGCGGTGCTGCCGCCGATAGCTCTCTGCGGCCCGACGCTCACAATAAGACGTTTTTCCAAGACGCCGATGACAATGGAGAGACTGATACGCTACGGCTCTATCACCCCCGAGATAGCAGATGTTTTAAAGCTTCTTGTAAAAGCTAAGTATAACATCTTTATCAGCGGAGGAACAGGCTCGGGAAAGACTACGTTTTTAAATGCTCTTTCCAATTTTATTCCTAAAGACGAGAGGGTCATAACGATCGAGGATTCGGCAGAATTGCAGATAACCGGAATTGAGAATCTCGTCAGCATGGAGACCAGAAACGCAAACGCTTCGGGAGCGGGGCAGATCACTATCAAAGACCTCATCAAGTCGTCTCTTCGTATGCGTCCCGAGAGAATAATCGTAGGCGAGGTCAGAGGCGGCGAGGCTCTTGATATGCTCCAAGCAATGAATACCGGTCACGACGGTTCGCTATCTACCGGTCATGCCAACTCGACAAAGGATATGCTTTCAAGGCTTGAAACGATGGTTTTACAGAATACCGAGGGTTTGCCGCTCGAAGCGGTCAGACAGCAGATAGCTTCGGCAGTGGATATTATAATCCACCTTTCAAGACTTCGCGACCGTTCAAGAAAGACTATGGAGATCACCGAGGTTGCGGGATATGAAAACGGGCAGATAGTTCTGAATCCGCTCTATGTTTTTGAGGAAGATGAGCGCAGCACCACCGAAAAGGTGTCCGGTTCGCTCAGGAGAACAAATAACGAGATGATAAACACGATAAAGCTGCAGATGGCGGGAATAAGTGTCAAAATTTAAGGAAGATAAAAATGAAGAAAAATAAGAAAATAGCCGAACCCCAATATTATACTTCGGCGACGAATATGCAAACGCTTAATTATAAGGTATATTACATGAATCCTCTTGAAAAGGCGGCATATTTTATTCTCGCCTTTGCGGTTGGCGCAGCCGTAGGATACCTATTTTACGGAGGCATAGGTAAGGACGAGTTCGGAATGCCTACTACGCTTACATATGTGCTGAATATCACGATACCGGCGGCCGTCGGACTTGTTGCCGGAAAGCTGTTTATCCCGATGAGAACATCCTCGATCATTGACAAGAGAAAAAAGGAGTTGAACAGGCAATTCAGAGATATGCTTGAATCGCTCACGACCTCGTTGAGCGCAGGTAAAAACGTCAATGATTCCTTTTTCTCAATCTATGAGGATTTAAAGGTTCAATATGATGAGGAATCCTTTATTATAAATGAGCTCGGGGTGATCATTGCCGGCTTGCATAATAACGTTCCGATAGAAGAAATGCTTCAAGATTTTGGCGCTCGAAGCGGAAATGAGGATATAAAAAGCTTTGCAGATGTATTCTCTGTAAGCTATAGAAAGGGCGTAAACATCAAGGATGTAATCAGAAATACTCACAGTATTCTGAGCGACAAGATGGAGATTGCTGAAGATATAGAGACACTGATTACATCAAACAAGACTGAGCAGAACATTATGATCGCGATGCCGATAATTCTCGTCGGCATGATAAAGATGATGAGTCCCGAATTTGCCGCAAATTTCGTCACCTCCTCGGGCATTGTCTCCACGACGGTAAGTATTGTGGTATTTGTTGCAGCGTACTTCATAGGAAAAACCATTATGGACATAAAGATTTAGGAGAATTATATGTTTGGACTGAGTCAGCTGGATTCATATATGATAATCATCGGCGCCGTCTCGCTCATGATTTGGTGGCTTCTCTACCTCAATGGGCTGCGTTACGGCTCGATGTTTGACTCCCTTGACGATAAGGAATTCAGGTTCAAAAGCCTTTACGGCATGGGCTACGGTATCCTTCAGGCGATACACTACAAATATAAGAGCAAGGGCGATAGAAAGCTCAGACAGCAGCTCGAGGTACTTTATGGCGAGAAATATTGCGAGTATTATCTCAGAGTGATACACTCCCAGCAAATTTCCATGGCGATAACTGTATTCGTTCTTTCATTTGCGGTTTACGGTCTCTCCGCGGAAATTGCAGCGTTTGTCATCATGCTCATGTTCTCAGGTGTTGCGTACTATTATTTCGGCACGCTCACATCCAAGAAATTGCTTGCCCGATCCGAACAGCTGCTTCATGATTTCTCTGAGGTCGTATCAAAGCTCGCTCTTCTTACAAATGCCGGAATGATTTTAAAAGAAGCTTGGCAGGAAGTCGCGTTTGCCGGAGATGGGATAATTTACAGCGAAATGCGTACCACTGTTTCGGAGATGAACAACGGCGTCGCAGAGATTGACGCTATCTATAATTTCGGCATGAGATGTATGATCCCCGAGGTGAAAAAGTTTGCTTCGACTGTTATGCAGGGCATGGAAAAGGGCAGCGGAGATCTCTCCGTCATGCTCACAGAGCAGAGCAAAGAGGTCTGGCAGATGAAAAAACAGCTTGTAAGACGCGAGGGGGAAAAGGCTTCAAGCAAGCTTTTATTCCCGCTTTGCATAATGTTTATAGGCGTACTTATCATGATACTTGTCCCGATATTTGCAAACCTCTGAATATAGGTGATAAAATGAATATTCTATCTAAAATCAAATCCTTTTTCACAGATGAAAGCGGCAAGGTAAAGACGGTAATTATTACTGTTTTGGCAGTTGTTATAATACTTTCGCTGTTGGCTGTGATTTTTTGGGATAAGATCGTGCATTTTTACTATCAAGTAACTCTGCCGTTCGGGCCGGGTTCGTTGCCTGTTAGAGACCTTGATTAACGGAAAATTGATTTTGAATCAATACATATAATTTTTGGTGAAAGGAGGAAAAATCATGTTATTACAGCAGATAAATGTCTGGTGCAATTATGTCTGGTTTAAGCTCAAGAACTTCTTTGAAAGTGAAAAGGGTGCGGTAGATATTATTGCGATCGTAGTCATGATCGGCATTGTGGTATTAGTGGCTCTTGTTTTCAAAGATAGGTTAGGTCAGCTGATTAAGGATTTATTTACCGACATTGAAACTCAATCAAAGTCCGCTGTTACTGGCACAATTTCTCCAGACTAATTATGTATCACATGGCATATTGCGGGGCATCATTTTGCCCCGTGATATTGCCAAAATCATAGGAGGACAAGAAAGATGATCAGAAAGAAATTCGCAAAAGACGAGGACGGAGCGGTTGTAATTGTCGAAGCCGTGTTTGTCTTTCCGATCATGTTTATTGTGCTTTTTCTGCTGATATTTCTCGGTAACGCTTTTTATGTGAAATCGCAAGTAGAATCGTCGGTGGTAAGTCTTGCTATCAAGGGTTCAAATTACTGCGCCGATCCGCTTCTTGAAACTATAATTGAAAATGACTCGCTTCCGTCTTTAAAAGAACTGGATATTCAACCTTATCGCTATATTTTTGGCGGAATGGGAGACGTCGAAAAGATGATCGAGGACGAGATTTCACAAGAGTTTGAGAAAAAATCCCAAACCTTTTTTAAGGGTATGAAGCCTAAGCTCAAATCTCCGCACAACGGGATTGCAAAATATAACAATTATGTCGTATATTCGACCTTCTCGGTGCAGTTAAAATATGACGTCACCTTCCCAATAAGATTTCTCGGTTCCTCCGAACCGATAATTCTTACGATAAATTCGAGGGCTGAGGTGCCGGTGAACGATTCGGCTGAATTCATAAGAAACACCGATATGGTAATCGACCTTTTGGGCAGTACGAAGATTGGAAAGGGAATATCCGACGCGTTCAGCAAAATAAACAGCTTTATATCAAGCTTCGCCAAAAAGTGAGGGTTGAAAATGAAATTCCTGTACAGAAATCGAGGCGCAGTCTCAGTTTTTCTCGTTATAATATTGCTCCCCATGCTTCTTGTGTCCTCGATGTTTGTGGACGCAAGCCGTGTGAAGCTTTCAAGATCGGTTCTTGATTCCGCAGCGGATTTAACGCTTAATACTGCGCTGACGGATTATGACACGATGCTCAAGGACATGTACGGTCTTTTTGCGACTGCTCAGGACGCCGAGGAGCTTTATGAACGGCTTGAAAAGTATTATACGACATGCATAACTTCCTCGGGAGTCAGCGACGAAGAGGCTGAGGGGTATGTCGATCAGCTGATGGCTCAGCTCGGATTGGTTGCGGATGGAGCCGATACCTCGGACCTTTTAGGGATACAGGTTACTGATTTTGATATTTCCAAAAGGACTGACGCAAGTCTTGCAAACGCTGCCGTTTTAGAAAAGCAGATAGTTGAATTTATGAAATATCGTGCGCCGATAAATACAGGTCTCAGCTTTCTGTCATCATTAAAAAGTTTTAAAACCCTCGGTAAGCAGACGGAACTTGTTGACAAGCGCAAGGATTATTATGAAGGGCAGCAGGATGTAATGAAAACCGCTCAGCTTGCTTGGAAGGAGATATATGAATATAATAAATGCGGTTTTGCTTCTGATGACAGTTATTTAATAAATATGAAGCAGGACTATGATACAAACTACGAAAGTGACTATCGCCAAATTACCATAAAAACTGTCAAGGACTTATATGATACTCAAGACTATACAAATTTTGTTCAAATGTTTTATTCTGTATCATTGTCCGGCGATTTTGTAGCAATGGGCGATGGCGGCGAAATGGAAATCTTATATCTTAATAAAAATAATGACGGAATGTCCAGGGAATACTATACTAAATATTCTCCTTACGGAGAAAATAGACTCGCTTCAACTTCCGATATAAGTAAATGTATTTTAAATTTATTTACAGCTTGCAACGCTCTAAAAACAGCATATGAAGAAATGATAGAATACGATTCGCAGTCGTATAAAGTACAACTTATTGTCCAAATCAACAGACGCAATTTATTTAACAATATTATTGAAGCATATAAGAAGGTATTTGAACATTACGGTAAACTCATTGGAGCATATATGTATCCTGCTGAAGGAGCGCTAATATCTCAAGCCGGATCTAATATAGTAAAGCTTTTTGGCGAAAAAAGCCCAAGGTCTTTACAGGAGTATGCAGATAAAGTTCTTGATGAGGCTTCGATGCAACTTGTTATGGGCAACAATAAGATAGAAGATTATAACAGAGAATTAAAAAAATATAGTAATGAAATTATTAAAAACGGTTCTACTGATATTACTGCTACAGCCGAAGAAATTATGCGAATTTATAATGACTCATCTTCATACAGAAAAAATGTCGTATCAGGCATAGAGCACCTTAAGAATGCTGTGATGTATCTTAACGTTATATATGATGCGGTCAAACCGGGGGGAACGCTCGAAGAAAAAAAGCAAAGTTGGAAAGATACAGCTAATCTTGATGAATTAAGTAATACCCCATTGGCTTCTCAAGACAAAGCAGAGATAGAGAGTCTTTCAACATATCTCAATGCTGACGATGTTCAGAAACTGATAGACCGTCTTAATAATATAGAAACAAATCTTGAAAAATTGAGAGATCAGATCGACACGCATAAATTCTACGATGTTTTCCCTTATGAAATTGAAAATTACGAAAAGCTCAAATATATTCTCAAAAATAACATTGGTGACAATAGCTTAAAACACGTGCCGATAAACACAAGTGAACTAAACGCTCAAGCCGAAGCGTGGGTCCAAGGAAAATATACCGTCGGAACGCCGCTTGACATTTCATGGGAAAATCAGCAGGGAACGGAGCCTAATTTATCAAAAGGAGAAAAACTGAATTTCTATTCCTATCTTTACGGTCATTTCGGAGCGTCCGGAAGCGGAGAAATGCCGGATACAAAAAATGCTGAAGATGAGTATGACAATATTAAAAATGATAAAACAGCAAAAGCAGACGAGCAGTTAAAAGAAGCCGGGATCAATACTGAAGAGCCGTCAGAATCAGGAAACGGGGAGACAGGCGAAAAAGAATTGAGCAAAATCAGCAACAGACCTTCATCTCTGCCGGGCCTGAGCGGAGACCGAGTTGGAAGCTCTAAAATAGATACAAGTCAAAACGCTGCAAAGAACTCATCATCTTCTATTACGGATATGCTTGGAGATCTTGGCGGTGCAATTGCACGAATGGGAACGGATTTACGGGATAAGCTCTATGTTTCGGACTATATATTAAGTATGCTTAGCTATGATACTATAGAAAAAGAATTTAAAAATAAGAATCCCGATGCCGGAGATGATGCGATAATTACCTCGCTCACGCTAACGCCGATAGACGCTGAACATAATTTTGCTTATCAAAAAGAGGTAGAATATATTATATACGGAGGAACAAACGCTTCCAACTCATTCAAGGCATACGGTTCGATCTACGGCATTCGGCTCGCCTTTAATCTCATATATGCTTTTATGGATTCGAGTATCCGTGACGGAGCTTTTGCTATTGCAACGCCTATTTCGGCAGCAACGCTTGGAGTGATTCCTGTTCCTTTGATTCAGGCCGCAATAATAATCGGAGTTGCCTGCATAGAATCTTCACTTGATATTGCTATGCTGAAAAACGGAGAAAAGGTTCCGCTTTTCAAAGATAGCAGCACATGGAATTGTTCCGCAAAGGGAGCTATAAATAAAGCCAAAGATGTCGCTGTAGACGCTGCCGGAGAACTCTTGGATCAGACAAGCGATAAGCTAAGCGAGATGATAGATGAGGGTGGGGATAAAGTTAAGGATTATGCAACCGGTGCGTTTGACGACTTGATCACTCGAAATGCAAATATCGCTATTCAAAAACTGACTACGCTTACCTCAAATGCGTTTGAGGAGTTTAATCGCTCCGGACAGGATATGGCAGACTATGTGAATAACGGACTGGATGAGTGGATAGCAAACGAACAGTCTGCCTCCGGAGGAAGCATAGCATTTACGATCAAAAAGGAAGCTGTGAATATAATAAAATCACAGTTTGTGCAAAGATTTGTTAGTGCTTTCAAATCTTGCCAAGACACCGTTACCGATTCTTTTGAGCAAATGGGAGACAGCATAAATTCAATTCTTGAAGAAATAAGAGAAAAAATCAGCAATACTATCGTAGATGCGAGCGATGAAATAAAGAGATATAAAGACGAAATGATGAGCGAGCTGAAAGATTCTATGAAGCAGGGCGCGGAAAAGGTCAGCGAAACGCTTTCCAACCGGCTTGACGGAACTTTCGGCAGCGGCTCGGACGCAGACGACAATACGGGAATGGCGTCATTGATACAGTTTTATTATAGCGATTATCTGAGACTCTTCCTGATGATAGGTCTGTATGTCAACGAGGAAGCCATCATTTTGAGAACAGCCGACGCCATACAGGCAAATATGTCGATGGTAAGCAAAGATTCAAACTATGTGCTTTCAAAATCCTCTGCCTACGTCGAGATGTCGGCGACGGTGCAGGTTCAGCCGATGCTTCTGGCTCTGCCGCTATTTGCAGACGTCGAAAACAATCCCAAGGACAGCCGAGGCTGGTATACGCTTGAAAGCAACGGAATTAAGGGATACTGATATGTTTAAAAAACGGTCTGGCAGTGAAAACACAGATAAAACCGCTTTACTTGCGGAGGAGAGCGGAGTCATCATTATTGAGGCAACTCTTTCGCTTACTGCTTTTGTGTTTTCAATAATAATGATCCTCTCAATAGTCAACCTCTGCATTGCGCAGTCAAGGATATCCTATGCCATAAACACAACTGCAAGGGAGATTTCCCAGTACAGTTATCTCTATTCTCTGACCGGTTTGAACGATCGGCAAAGCGAGCTGTACAATGCCAGAGTTGACGGGACCTCTGGAGCCGTAAGCATTCTTTCGGATATCAACACAGTCTACAACGAGATTGAAAAGCTCGGAAATACCGGTCTCAGTTCAGAGGACAACATTTCGGATATCCTCGATGCATGGGACGGTGTAAAGACAAGCGTCGGGAAGATTACTCAGGCGGGAAGTTCAATTGAAAGCAAAATTTCCGAGATTGCAAGAGACCCTAAAAATCTTCTGTTCGGTATAGCAAAGCTTGCCGCCAGCGAGACCTTTGATCTTGTTAAGTCCAGGCTTATAGCCGCTCCGCTTGCTAAAACCATGTGCAAAAGGCATCTTGTAGATGAAAAGGACGGAGACGTTGAGGCTTTTCTTCGGCACTGCGGCGTTGTGCCGTCGTCCGGATCTTATTTAAACGGTTTGGATTTTAATCATTCCGAGCTCTTTCCCTTTGGCTCGGACGTAATAAGGATAAATGTTCAGTACGATGTTAAAGTTGTCGCGCTGCTGCCGATAAATGTCACATATCACTTCAACCAGACGGCAATCACTCACGGTTGGCTCGCAGGTCAGGTCAGTTTCGATTCGTCCGACAAATATATAAAAAGCGACGGTAAAGAGAATGATACTGAGAAGAATCAGTCTCTTTGGATTCAGGCGACAGTAGAGGAGAGGTCTGCGCTCATTCGCCATATGGTCATCGACGAAATGCTCGATGAAGGCTATAAAAAGACCTCAGGTCTCACCGATGTACAGCTTTACAACCCAGAAAGCAATAATTTCATCATGATATCCTCCTTCAATCCTCTTTGGTCGGCGGACGGCGAACCGATAAAGAGCGTTGACGATGTCGATGAAGCGGCGATAAGGCTTACGATAGAGCGCCTGTGCGGGAAGATGAAGAGCACCACCGATCCCCGGAAGAGCGTAAAGACCAAGACGCTCAAGTCTGACGGAAGCACGGTCAAAGAAGAATATAGCTGCGAAAAAGCGACAAATAAAATCATTCTGGTGATTCCGTCTGACAAGGATCTTAAGGAAAAAATCGAGAGCATTATCTCGACGTCCAAGACGCACGGGATAGATATAGAGGTCTCTCCGGGCTTCGGCGCCGGCGTCAGAGAGATCAAAAAGACAACGGAAAGCGAGAACACTGAAAATTGATATATCTTATTTTAGCTTTTGAAAGCGCTGCACTGATATCTTTCGGATATATATACAGCTGCTGCTATCTTCAAAATAAAAAACCGAGTGAAGCAAGGGGCTCGCTGAACCTGAGCAGGGGAAGGGTAATTTATCTTACCTTGGCTGTGCTTACAAGCGTGATTTTGATCTTTATGCTTGCAAAATATCACAGCCTCAGGATTGTTGATTCCGCAAGGCTTATGTGTCTTGTGCATCTGCTTTTTCCAATAGCGGCAATAGATTTAAAAATGCAGAAGATACCCAACAAGCTCATTCTGATACTCTTGATTTTAAGGCTGGTTATTTTCGGAGTCGAAGCGGCAACAAATTCGTGTCGTATAGTTTATCTCCTCAAGGATTATATCATTGGCGCGCTCAGCGTCGGCGGATTTTTCCTGATAATGCTGGTGGTGTTCAGAAACAGCGTCGGGATGGGAGATGTAAAGCTCTTTACGGTTATCGGTCTTTATCAGGGACTTTGGGGAGCGATAAATTCGGTTTGCTTTTCTTTGGCGGTATCGTTTGTGATTGCAGTCGCTCTGCTTGCGACAAAGTCAAAAGACAAAAAGGACGTAATGTCTTTTGGCCCGCCGATTCTTGCAGGTACGGTCATTGCGATATGTTTATCCGGAATGTAGATAGGAGAAAAATATGAAGGGAAGAAAAATACTTGCGCCTATTGCGGTCACTCTGCTGATGGCGCTTTCATGGAAGACGCTGATAGACAACAACAATGCGTTTATCAACGAGTACAACGGCTATATCGAGGTGGCCAGAGAAAGTGCCGGCAAAGGAATCATCACGACTGCGATCAGCAACTATGACAACGCGTTACAGCTTCAAAGCAGCCCCGAGCTGTATATGGAGATAATTGATTTTTACAAAGATCATGGCATGAGCAGGGAGAGACTGTCAAGGTGCGAGGACTTTGCAGAGGCGTATCCCTTAGAGTCAAAACCGTATGATTGTCTTCTTGAGATTTACATGGAGGACGAGGACTACGAGTCCTGCTATGACATAATCGATACGCTTGAAAAGCGGCAGTTGAAATCGGAATATTCAGACGGCGTTCTGTCTGAAATCTACTATTATTATCACCTTGATTTTAGTACCTACAGCGAGGTTGGAATTTACAGCAGCAGTTTTTGCGCCGTCAAGAAAAAAGACCGTTGGTCCTATGTAAACAGGTACGGAGTCTCCAAGACAGGCAGCGTTTTCACAGACGCAGGAGTGTTCACCTCAAGCGGCTATGCTCCGGTGGTCGATGAATCCGGAGAGGCTTATTTCATCGATTCGACCGGAAATAAGATGCTTGTCTCGGACGATACATATCAACGGTTCGGACCTATTTCAGGTAATCTTGCATATGCAGTCAGATCTGACGGAAAATACACCTATGTAGACAGCGAGCTGAACCCTGCATTCGGAGAATATGACAGAGCATCCTCATTTAATGCGGGGAGAGCGTTAGTTCAAAACGCCGGAAGGTGGAAGATAATCGACGACAAGGGAAATCCCGTCGGAAGTGCGGATTATGCCGACGTCATTTTGGACGGAAAGGACATAGCGTTCAGAAATAACAGGGCTTTTGTGTCCGATGGAAGCGGATTTATAATGATAGACACGGACGGAAAGCAGGTTGGAGCGGAGACCTACGAAGACGCCTTTGTCTTTACCGGCGAAGAACCGACAGCTGTGAAGATAGGCGGCAGGTGGTGCTTTATCGACGCCGACGGAAAGCGTGTATCGGATAAAGATTATGAAGCCGCAAGACCATTTGCAAACGGGTTTGCGGCGGTTTGCGAGAACGGGAAATGGGGATATATCGACAGCGCCGGTACCATGGTCATTCCGGCACAGTTTGACGGTGCAGGGGAATTCAATGAAAAAGGAAGCTGTTTTGTAAAAAATGGCGATTTGTGGCAGCTGTTAAAGCTGTACCGCCTTAACAGAACGACTTGATTTTTGAAGGGAGAAACTCAGATGTCAGAATTTTACTATGAAAATCAAGGAGAGCTTACATATCTTGTATATGAGCTCGGGCAGGACGACAAGGTCGATTCGGTCAGCTTGGGAATGCTGACAAATAACGCCATCGACAATATTGCTCCGATTATTTACACGGAAGTGAACGAGAGACAAATATTGAAATTTAACGTGACGGCGAGATTACCCCTGTCAAATTATCTCTACGGAATTATTTCTCGATCAAGCATGATAGATATTCTGTACGGAATTTCAAAGGCGCTTCTTGCTTCCGAGGAATACATGCTAAATAAGGACTGCTTTGTTCTCAACGACAATTATATCTATGTTGATGTGAACACCAAGGCGATCACGATGATCTGTCTGCCGGTCGAAACGGAATCGGATCAAAAATACGATCTTCGCCGTCGGTATTTTAAGGAACTGATTTTCAAGACCACATATGATCTTCATGATAATAACGACTATCTTGCTGCTATAATCAATTCCTTAAACGGAAGCTCCAATTTTTCGGTAAAGAGATTTTACGATGTTCTAAGCGAATTGAATCCGAAACAGGCTGTCGAACCTGCGGCTCAGACTACGCAGACTCATTCTCGTAAGACTTCCGGCACTACCGTGCAGACTTCCGGCGTCGACGAACCCGGTATCCCTGATAATCTCAAACCATACATAAATAACGTCAAACCGCACGTGCCTGAAGGTGAAGACGACGGTTTAATCATCTCGGTTCCGACTAAAAAAGAAAAGCCGATGTCGCTTTTATATCTTCTCAGGAATTACAACAAGGAAAATTTAAAGATATATAAGGCCCAGAGATCCGGCAATACCTCTCGCAAGCCGAAAGACGGCAAGGTATCCGGAAAAGTCAAAAAACCTATAGGATTTGATATACCCGGTCAAGAGAGTAATCCGTACACTCCCAATGAAAAAATAAATATTCCCGATGGGAACAATCCTAAAGTACCGAACCGCACGCCTGCAGCTCCGGCAAGCACTTCCAATTCCGGTCAGAGAGGTCCGGAACCTGTATTCAGACCTGATGATTTCGGAGATACCGTGTATGTCGACGATACCTCTGAGATCAGCGTCACTACGCTTTTCAATGACAGGAGCAATTCCAAGATTACTCCTACTCTTATCCGCAAGCGCAACAACGAACGCATTCGCATTGACTCCCCGGTGTTCAGAATAGGCCGTGACAGCGGCTTCAACAACTATGCTGTAACCGATAACCGATATGTCGGACACACTCACTGTCACATCGTCTCTCGGGGCGGCGAATTCTTCCTTGTAGACGACAACTCAAAGAATCATACATATCTTGACGGTCAGCAGATTCCCCCAAGCACCGAGATAAAGCTTTCTCACGGCCAGAAATTCCGCCTTTCCGATGAGGAATTTGAATTTCTTCTTTATTGATATATGAGATTTTATACAGCATCAGCAACCGACGTCGGAACTAAGAGGCAGATAAATCAGGACTGCCTTGTTGTCAGAAATTACAGCTTGCCTCTCGGGAACATTGCGCTTGCGGTTTTGTGCGACGGCATGGGCGGGCTGTCTCACGGAGAAATTGCAAGCCGCTCGATAGTTTCCGCATTTGTAAACTGGGCAGACGAATGTTTGCCTAAGCTTGACGGAAAAGAAATATACGACGGCGATATTCGCAGACAGTGGACGGAAATAACTTCGTTGCAAAACGACATAATACGAGCTTTCGGAGAAAGCAACGGGTTTAAAATCGGCTCAACCGTGACGGTCATGCTATTGACGGAAACAAGATATTATATTTTGAATCTCGGCGATTCAAGGGCATATAAAATCGACGCTTCCGGGACAGTAAGAATCACTACCGACCATACAGTTGCAGAAAACGAGATAGAGCTTGGAAACATGACGGAAACGCAGGCGCTCAGCTCCCCAATGCGTTCTGTTTTAACAAAATGCGTCGGAATTTCGGAAATCACAGAACCGGATATGTTTTTTGGAGATACCGAGCCAAAAACCATATATCTTCTCTGCTCTGACGGCTTTCGCCACTTAATTACAGCCGAGGAAATGAAGGTCGAGCTTTATAACGGCGCCGCAATCGACCCTGCTTCGATGAAAGACAGTATTGAAAGACTTATTGAAATAAATAAGCAGAGGGGAGAAACCGATAATATTTCGGCGGCAGTTATATATGCAGAATGAAAAAATACCGGAAGTCAAAGATTTTTGCTTAACGCCTGAGATGAACGCACTTAATGACGAAATAATGCGGCCGGCTAAAATAACAGCGATTTGTTCCGCAGTAATTTTGGGCATAATTATTACTGTTTTTGTGATTTGTTTGATTTGCAGACGTCACAAGAGAAAAGCCAACTCAGATTTAAATAAAGATACCGATTCGGATAACGAAGGTGAAAGAAAGTTATGACGTTTTACGGAGAAAGCCTGTTTGCACTGGGAATATTGATAATCTTGGCAGCAGCCGCAGCAGCCGCCTTTTTCATACTTATAAGTGTATTGACTTCCAAAAGGATAAAATCCCGCCTTGCCAAGGAATACGGCGAAAAGCCTAATAAATAGCAGGAGTGTATCATGTCGGAAATAATAGCTTCAACTTATGAACTTATAGGTCGGCTCGGCTCGGGCGGCGGGGGAACGGTATATCTTGCAAATCATTTAAGGCTCGGGAAAAAGGTCGTTCTTAAAGCTGACAAAAGAAAAATAACCACTCGCCCCGAGCTTTTACGCCGCGAGGTAGATGTTCTTAAAGAGCTTCACCATGAATACATACCGCAGGTCTACGACTTCTTTGTCGAGAATGATACGGTCTTTACCGTCATGGATTATATTGACGGCGAGAGCCTTGATAAATATCTTAAGCAGGGCATGAGATTCGATCAGCCGTCGGTCATAAAATGGGCGATTGAAATATTAAAAGCGCTTAGCTATCTTCACAGTCCGACTCACGGCGAACCTCCGAGGGGATATGTTCACAGCGATATTAAGCCTGCAAATATCATGCTCCGTCCAAACGGGGATATTTGCCTTATAGACTTCAATATTTCACTTGCCATAGGCGAGGAAAACGTGGTCGGCGGCAGCCCGGGCTATGCATCTCCGGAACACTACGGGCTTGATAATTCATTCAGCGGACAAACAGCAAGCGCAGTATCTGCTGAAAACACCGCAACAGCGTACTATGACGGCAGAACGCTTACCATGCCTGCTAAAACAGGAACGTCCGGTTCGTCATCAGTAAAAAAGATAGTAGTCCCCGACGCACGCTCCGACATCTACAGTCTTGGTGCTACGCTTTATCATCTCCTCTCCGGCAGGCGTCCCGCCAAGGACGCTAAAGAGGTCGAACCGCTTTCAAAGTCGGAATTTTCCGCACCGCTTGTCGACATAATCACTAAGGCGATGAACCCTAACCCGGATCTAAGGTATCAGACCGCCGACGAAATGCTGCAGGCGTTCTATGATCTCTGGAACAAAGATCCGCGTGTCTTACGGCAAAAACGTCGGCTTATAATCGGCTCTGCGGTGCTTTCGGTCATGCTTTTGGCGGGCGGGTTGACCGTTTTTGCGGGGCTTCGTCAAATGGAGCGCCTGCAAACCGCACAGGTTTTGGCTGCGGATTCCGCTTCTGCGCTCTCGGCGGGCGATGTTGAAACGGCTCTTGATAAAGCTCTTTCCGCGCTTGTCGACGATCCCGGCGCATTTGATATTCCCTATATCCCGGAGGCTCAGCTTGCCCTGACAAACGCTCTTGGCGTGTACGACCTGTCCGACAGCTTCAAGCCGTATGCGACAATAGAACTTCCTTCTGCGCCGTTTCGGATGATAAAAAGTCCCGACGAGACTAAGCTTATCGTCACATATGCCTACGAGCTGGCGATTTATGACATACAGTCGGGCGAGAAGCTCGCTTCACTTCCTACGCTTGAATCGGCGCTCTGCGAGGTCGAATTTCTGAATGAGAGTGAAATTATATATGCGGGGGCAGAGGGTCTTACTGCCTATGACATCTCGGCAAATAAGACCCTCTGGACCGCCGCTCCCGCGACTGCAATAGCTGTTTCGGAGGATAAAACCGTAGCCGCGGCCGTATACAGAACGGACAGCAAAATCAACTTTTATGATACCGCCACGGGAGAGCTGATCTCGTTCAGAGATTTGCAGGACAGACATCTGAACGTTCCGGAAAACGACAGATTCGCCGACGCCGAACGAGATGTTTTTGAACTCAGCTCGGACGGCAGTTTATGCGCTATAAGCATGACAGGCGGGTCCCTGTGGGTGCTGGATATCTATAACAAATTTAATGATCTATATGTTCTTTACACCTCTGACTACACCGTTTTTGACGGAGAATTTTTCGGGAATCGCTTTGCATATTCCGCATACGGAAGCGAAGGCTCGGCGTTTCGGATAGTTGATATTTCTTCGGATAAAGAGGTCGGAGGAATCAAAAGCAATTCGCTTATATCGGTAAGAAAGCATGCCGGCGCAGCGTATATTTCGCAAAACGATACGGTAGTAAAAATAGATACGGAGACCTTCGGACAGTCCCCGGCTGCATATACCGAAAACAAGGATATAACCGCGTTTGACGTTTCGGATAAATATGTAATATCTGCAACGAGCGACGGTTTTTCGGTGTTCAGTCTCGGCGCGGGGCTCATACAGTCAGAAGCACGTGATATAGCTCCGGATTTTGTTCTTGCGGCGGGGGATTACATAGCTGTAGCCGATCGAAATTCAAATGTGATAGAGATACTTACACTTAAAGATTACGGAAACGCGAAGCTTCTTGATTACGATCCGAGAATAACGCACAGCGAAGCGCGGCTTTCCTCCGACGGCTCGGTAATACTTTTCAGCGTTAAGAATATCACGATTCTTAAGCCCGACGGCAGCGTGCGTGTTAGTATTGATCTTCCCGACAGCGATAAGATTTATGATCAGCAGTATCGCCACGAGGGTGATTATCTCGAGGTGACATATTACAGCGGCAAGGTCGTGAGCTATTCCGCAAAGGACGGAAAAATCATATCCGAGACCGAGATTCCGTCTCCCGACGAGAGCCTTGAAGAGCAATTTGAGACCGAAGAATATATTATCAGAGCTCCATTGCACGGCGCGCCGGAGGTCATAAACAAAACTACCGGCAAGAAAATCGCCGAGCTGAGAGCCGACGATTACCTGACCTATATTACCGAAACCGGCGGGTATATTGTAGCGCAGTATGTTCAGACCGACGGAAATTTCTACGGGGTGATTATGAATCGGGAATGCGAGGAAATAGCCGTTTTACCGAGACTTTGCGACATAAGCGGAGATAAGCTGATTTTTGATTTTCCGGGCGGGAATATAAAGACGTCGCCGATCTACAGCCTTGAAGAGCTGAAGGATAAGGCAGCAAATTACAGGAATTAGGCGAAAGCTTAGTTTATAGATTCACAACTATATTGAAAGGACGGTTTTTGAACAATGAAAACCAGAAGAATTTTGGCAATCCTTCTTTCGGCCGCCATGCTTCTATCGCTTATGACGCATGCGATTTGGGCAGCCGAGGAAGGAGTGACGGGAGAGATTGTCTCCGAAGTGGAGAAAGTAAGCGAAGTGCCAGAGCTTCCCGATATCCCCACGGCTCAGGAGAGCGAAACAGACGCACCCGCCGATACTCCGGAGAATCAGGAAGAAACGCCGGCCGAAGCTCCGGACGCTGAGGAAAGCATTGCCGAAGAAGCTCCTCCGGTTCCGGAGGATGATTCTGAATCCTTGGCGGACGAAGTTTCCGATGAATCTTTGCCGGAAGGCTCAGAAGGCATTATACCCGAAGAGAACACCGATTCGGCGCAGGAGCCAGACCTTGGCGAAATAAACCCGATGAGCCTTTTGCCGTTGGAGACGGTAACGGCTACAGTCGTGCTTGACAGAACAGTAGATTTCCCGGAAAAGCTTGCAAAAGTATCTCCATACGCATTTTACGTCGAAGAAGTATTGGCTGATATACTTGCGCAATACAGCGGAATTTCCACTTTTTCTGAAAACAGTGCTCCTCCAGAAGAAGCCCCTCCGCCTGAAGTTGTTCCTGAGCCTGAAGACCCTCTTGACTACTACTCTATTATGTACGCTTCCGAGCAGGACAACTTCGTGAGGGTTCGGTTAAATGATATACTTACTCCGTCGGAAAGCTATATCTATACCAACTCCTTAACGAAGAGTATTACTGCTGAAGTTCACTTTATTGTCTGCATAGGCAACAGAGGGGATCAGTTCAATCCAAATAACATACGTTATGATATAACAATTGAATACATTCTGCCCGACGCCGATTTCTTCAACAGCCTTTCGCTGGTGGTATTGAATTCAAAGGGCGAGGAGATTCATACTTCTCAGCCTTACGGATATTTTATCAGCAATGCTGCCGGAAAAACCTACGACTCGTATTGCTATACGTCCAAAGGATGTTTTGAAAAGGGAGAATTCCCGAAGGCCCTTATAAAGCTCGGCGATAAGTACAGCGCCGCAGATGTAGAGGTCTATTCCGGCTTTGTCCATTCAGAGGAGGATATAGGCACTAAAGAAAACATAGCCTCTAAAATTCTCTATGACAGTGAGAAAAAAGAGCCTATTGAAATGGGGCATTACAGCTTTAACGAGGATTACGAAGGCACTGTAACCGCATTCCTTGATCTTACTTTCGTAGTCAAGGCAGCAGATGGGACTAAAAAATTCCTTGTGGCGCAGTTCGAGGTTAATCTTGCAGATAACAGGGTCAGCGTCAGCAGCATAAGCGGTTATACCTCGCTTGAATATCTTTATAAAAGTCCTGACGATTTAACGTTTGGAAATATTCTTTCCAGCATGGAACGTTATATAGATAGATATCCCGTCGGGCTGTATTCCGATTTCAGCGATTTTAATTTAAAACTGTGCGCGTACTACTACGACTACATCGATTCTTCGTTCTCCGGTTATGGAAGCATGGATCTTTCAAAGATAGATTTCGCCTGCTTCGGAGAATATTCTTCAAAGGAAGCGGCTGTTCAGGCAGGCGCGGAGGATATCAAGGAAAAGCTGTTCAGCTATAAAGCTTCAGACACTGTTGATTTTTCTCAATTTGACGAGATAAAGGCATATCTTGAGGACGGAACCGAAGTAAGAGTAAAAGTAATACAAATAACGGTTTCGGATATCTACGGGTTTGTATATAATGTGAAATATTATGCTGCTTTGTCTGACACGCTGCCCGCAAATCCTGCAAATCCTTCGGATGATACCTACTTCAAAATAACCGGTGCTCTAAAGACGGATGAAGGCAGCGGAAGCAGCAAATACCTTTCTTCCTACCGTGTAAGGCCATCTGACGACAGCTACTATCGATACGGATATCAGACGCTGTTCCTTCTTGACGACGGTCAGCCCCTTGAAGAGGATGTGATAGTGCCTACATTTGATCCCGGAACCGGAGTAGACATCCACATCAACAACGCTTTTTCCGCTGACAATACCAGCAGCGACATCCAGGCTTCCGGTGTTTCTAAGGTGTATTTCAAGGACGGAGAACCAGTTCAGTACGTAGCAAAATCCCAAAGCGGCGATGACAAATCTTATTGGGTAACATTCCAGACTCAGTACCGTGGAGGATCCAAGCTGTTTGTCAATGCTACAAACGATAAGTCGAGATATATAGACGGAAAGCCATCAAGAGAAATATTCTACAACGACGACTTCGGATATTTGCATGACATACTGATAGCTAACGTCGGCGATCAGCCGCTTACAGGAATAACTGCTGAGCTCAAAAACGCCAAGGGTGTAATTCTTGACCCGTACTGGTCGGTACCCAAGGGCAGCGTAAAGACGCTCGGCGCGTTTGACACAACCGCAAGTCCATCGTTTGACAGCGACGGCAACCAGCTTGTGGGAGAGCTTTACAATCTTGCTAAAATACGCCTTCTGCCAGCGCTGGTTTATGAAGACGTCTATGGAGGCCTTTATAATGAAAACGGAAAGGCGCTGTATGAAAAGGTACGCGAGGTAAGCTATTTCGGCGAGATCTCCGGAACTCTCGTAATTTCAGCCGACGGCAATGAGAAGGTTGAGATCGTTCTTACGGGTATCGCCGGTAAGCCGAAAATAACTACAGACACTCTTCTTGAAGGCGTAAAATATGTTCCTTACTCCTGCATGATCATGACCAATTCTATGTATGACACCGGCGCGATGAAATTCAGCGTCGTAGACGGTACGCTTCCTAAGGGCATAGAGCTCTTGCCCGATGGTGAGCTTTACGGTATACCTATGGAAGCAAACGAGGAAGGCTGTGAATTTACTGTCGAGGCAAGGTATGTGGGAAGCGCTCCGAACAATACCGATATTTCCGGATTTGTGGATTATAAGACATACAAGCTTAAGATTGCCGATAACACGGATAAAAACGTTGACGCCGTAAACGCAACGCAGCAGGGCTATCTGCTCATGGACAGAGTTTCAAAATATGTCACCGTTTATTACAGCAAGTTAAATGACGACGGAACTCCTGTTGTAGAAAAAATTGAGATAGACAGCAACATCTTCCGCTCGGAAGGCTCTTACACCAGAGAATTCAAGAATTTCTATATCGATGGCGTTAAACTCACCGAAGGCACTGACTATACCGCAGTCGAGGGTTCAACCAAAATAACCGTTCTTGCAGAGACTTTCAGCCATATCGGAATATCGGATAATAATATAGCTCACACTCTCGCTGCGGAGTTCCGTACTTCTTATGGAGGACTTTTAAAAAAATCCGCTCAGAACGTATACATAGATTATCTTGAATACAAGGAAGAGCAAGAAGAGCAGAATCCGCAAAATCCTGAAAATCCGGGTGGCTCAGGTCAAAGTTACCCGCCTGTTCAGTATCCTCCGCTCACAGCCAATCAGACTACCGAGTTCTTTGAATCGGTATCTACGATTTTGACGGTTATATCTCCTGAAGGCAGCGTCATACCCGGGCTTGATATTGAGCTTCACTCTGACGTGAAGCGAGCGTCCACTGATGATAACGGAGAGGTTTCCTTTGACAACGTTGAATTTGGAAGGCATACGCTTTACATAAAGGATAACGCTGCAGGAAAAACAGCTTCAAAGACTTTCACTTTAGTCTCCGGATTCGGAGCAGAACTTAACGGCGATATAATCACGGCCGAGGTAGGACAAACCATACATATCACGGTTGAGTATGATGGCAGCAGCATAAAGATAGTCAGAGCCGAGACTAAAGTTGATGTTCCTCAGGAAGGAGCAATCAATGAGGAAGAATCGGAAGGAGTAAACGGTCACGAGTTGACTCAGGCGCAGGAAACGAATTCTTTACCGAAAGAGCCTGCAGAAGAGGAAAATTCCATGAATCCCGGAACAGGACTTGTCTTGGGCCTCGCTCCGGTAACAGCGCTTGCGTGGATACTCGTATTTATAAAAAGAAGGTAAAAGTTGACGCTTTGGGGCAGGTTTTTGGCCTGCCCCAAAACTTTAGGAGAAAAAGTTTGAAACGTTCAAGAAACAACAAAAACAGTATAATAATTTTTAAATACATAATTACAGCGATCATCATAGCTGCAGTAATTCTGCTCGTGTGTCTTATTATTGGAATGAAAGATTTAAAGTTAAAAAAATAAAGGAGAAAATCCCTCCGGGTTTTCCTGCCTTTTCGATAGAAATGATGTTATCTGAAAAAGCCGCGGAAGATTGCAGAGGGATTGAAGAACAATGCTGCATTTTGCAAGAAGTATATATGGAGAAACGATGAAATCCGATTCAAAAAAATTCCGCCCTGCCGTCCCACTCTGTGCAGTATTCTGCTTGTCGCCGTTTATAATCGGCGTATACTACGAATGGCTTTCATGCATAGTTTCGATTATGCTGATCGGCTTTCTTTGCTATTGCAGAATAGCGGCAGGAAAAATAAAAATCCCTCTTACGCCCCTTATGGCGGCTTGCTCGGTTATAGTGATATTCTTTGCGATAAGCCCACTTTGGGCGGTCGATAAGGGAATGACTGTTCTTGGTGCCGTAAAATTTCTGCCGCTGCCGCTGTTTTGCATATCCATAGCGCAGACGGAAATCAAAAGCAGGGAGAAAATGCTTCTTACTATTCCTGCCGTCGGTGCGCTCATGACTGTCGGCGCTTTTCTTTTGAGCCGCATTTCCCGTCTGTCGGGATATTTTCTTGTCAGCGGACGTCTTTCCGGCTTTTTCCAGTATTCAAATACATTTGCCGCATATCTTCTTGTCGGTTTAATAATAGCTGTTTCAGGGTATAAAAAGACCGCGATCCAAATGCCTGTCTGCGCGATTCTTTTATTCGGAATATTCATGTCGGGCAGCCGAACTGTTTTTATACTTCTTGCGCTTAGCGTACTTTTATTCATAATATTTATAAAAAACAAAAAAACAAAGCTTCTGATCCTCGGGATATTTGCGTTCCTTACCGTTTTTGCAGCGATTTTTGCAGTAGTCACCGATAGGCTTGATACTATTGGGCGTTTTTTGACGTCATCGCTTAATTCAAGCACATTCATCGGAAGAATCCTCTATTACAAGGACGCCCTGCCGGTCATTCTGAAGCACCCGCTTGGGCTCGGGTATATGGGCTATTACTTTTTGCAGGGCAGCTTCAAAACCGGTGTCTATACGGTTGTAAATATACATAACGATTTTTTGCAGATACTTCTTGATATAGGCTGGCTCCCGTTTGCGATTTGTCTTTGGGCAGCTGTAAAGGCGTTTATAAAATGCCCGCCTATGTCAAAGGCAGTGATAGCGGCGATACTTTCACACTGCTTGCTTGATTTTGATTTGCAGTATATATCCGTCTGCTTTGTTCTGATTGCCGCGATGAGCGATGAACCGAAAAAGTTTCTTGAAATTCGGTCGAAGTCCGCAATATCATTATGTTGCATAGCCGCCACAGCTTTGCAGTGCTATTTCGGGATTGCCGCAGGGCTATATTATTTCAATGATTACAGCGCTGCCGCGAAAATATATCCGGCTTACACTTCGGCATATGTAGAGATGATTTCATATGGGGAAAGCATAGAGGAAATGGATGCACTTGCGGACGAAATTTTTAAATATAACGACAGCGTTTCAATAGCTCACAGTATAAAGGGCAGGGCCGCCTTTGCGCGTGGAGATGTTGAGAGCATGATAGAATATATGCGAGGGGCAGTTTTGCTCTCAAGATACAGAATCGACGAATATCGCGACTATCGGGATATGCTCAAGCTTGCTATAAACGCATATGAAAACGCCGGAGACGAGAACAGCGCGGAATATTGTCGGGAATATCTCGCAGAGATCTATATGATTCTCAAGCGAACAGAACAGACCACTTCGCCCCTTGCATGGAAAATAGACGTCAAACCGATTCTGGAAATGGATTAAGTTTCAATTTAAAGAGCTTCTTCTTTCGCGTAGCATTTGCTCCTGCGTGGGGTGCATATACCTCGCTCACAATATGCTATAATATCCCCGAGGTGATAAAAATGTCGAGAGTAGCAAAAATTGATGAAAACATATATTGCCCAATCTGCGGAAAGCACTAACGTCAGGTCAAACATGGCAAAAACAAGTCGGGGTCGCAGAAATACTATTTCAACGATTGCAAGCGTTACTAAACTCCCGTGCCAAAGCAGCATGAATATCCGGAGGAAACCAAAGAACTCGCAATTGCAATGCTTTTCTCAGGCTCATGCGGAAGACAGGCAGGTCACACCTTGGGGTTTAATAAGGCAAATGTCTATAACTGGATAAAAAATGAAATAATCAATCATGTGCTTACTGGATTCAGTGTATGCTGAAAATAATTAAAACAGATAACCTTATTAAGCTTTATAAATTAAGAGAGAATTCTAAAGAATCTATTTCGGGGAGCATGTTAGAGTGTTTGATCTATAATTCGTCTATTTTGAGAGTGATGGGCGAAAATTGATTTGCGTGGATTTTTTCCATGCCCTCTTGACAAAAGTAAAAATGTATGGTATTCTAAATATACTCTAATTGGAGCATGTTTTAAAATCGGAGGTATTCTCATGGAAACAAGCGAAAAGGTGTCAGTAAACATGAACATCGCAACTCTTTCCCAAATTGACCTGTTGGTCGATAAGGGATATTATTCCAATCGAAGCGATTTTATCAATCAGTCTGTAAGGCAAGCGCTTAATGAGAGAAAGTCGATCATCGAAGAGATGAGCAAGCAGCAAAATGATCTGGATTTCAGATGGTTTATCGGTGTGATGTCTCTTGAAAAAGAAGAACTGCTGAAAGCAAAGGAAAACCGGATCAAGATTAAAATCAAGGGCTACGGACTATTGGGTATAGATAGCGAGTTTGATGATCTCGTTATTGAAAATGTTGAAAGCATCGCTGTTAAAGGCAAAGTTATGTGTTCCGACAGGATTAAGAAGCATTTTAAGATACGGTGAAATACCTTTTAGGGACTAAAAGGCGCACATCTATACGTACGAATCGACCTTTGACGGAGCGCCCATTCCGCACACGTTAAAATAAAATGTGAAAGCGTAAAGTAGGCAGTGACGGGAATTAGTAGAAAACTGTTTCCTTATAATGTGTGCGGTTTGTACACTCCCTCTTCTAACACGCTGACTCTCTATCCTCTAAAAGCCCACGCTTCCTTATCTCCCCAACGTTTCGGCGCAGAGACTTATAGCTCCCATATCTGATTTCTGACCTCTCATATCTGTCTTCTACTCATGCCGCTCTTGACATTTCACGCAATAAAGTGTATAATATCCCTTCAGACGCGTCGGGCTTCGCGTCGCCCTGAAGTTCAGCTAAAATTATCCGCTTTTTCAGGGCGATTTCACATAACCGACATATAAATGGGTTAAAATTTATCTGAAGCGGTAAACGCCGTATGTCCGTCAAGACTCGGGGAAGACCGTAAAAAATAACGAATGGAGTATAGAAAATGGATCTTAAAAAAATTCTGGCGCTTTTAATTTCACTCGCGATGGCGATCTGTATGTTTACCGCGTGCGGAGATACCGAGAACGGCGGCGAGAATGCCGAAAACGGCGGGGAGCCTTCCGACGAGGGCGAGCAGATGATAGAGGATATCACCACCGGGATAGGCGAACCTAAGCTTATAATCGACGGCGAGGAGGTCGATACCGACGGCCTTGTGATGATGACGATAGACGGTATCGAGGTCCCGTTCGACGAGTACAGATATATGTATCTGTTTGTGGACAACGCAAGATACTCCGCGGGGAGCATGAGCTACTGGGACGATCATCCGGAGGAATTTGTCAATCTGCTTGCTCTTACCGAGGGGCAGCTTCTTGAAAATCACTGGGGACAGATGCTTGCCGAGAAGAACGGCGTAAGCCTTACCGAGGACGATGAAAAGGAAGTAGACGAATATATGCAAAGCCAGCGCGACTCCTTTGAATCCGAGGAGGAATACGAGACCGCGCTCACACAGTCGGGGCTTACCGAGGATCTTTTAAGAAGGATAATGATCCAGCGAGTGTACTGCGACAGAGCGTATACGGATCTGTACCTTAACGAGGGAGCGCCGCTCGCCCCGTCCGACGAAGAGATAAAAGAGGGTCTTGCCGAGAACTACAGAAGAGTATATCACGTCTTGGTCTCTAACGACCACTTCGCCGAGGATGAAGAATACGCCGATGCGGACGACGAGACTCTTAAAGCCGCGGCTCTTGAATATGCAAACACGCTTTTGGAGCGGATCAAAAACGGCGAGGATATATATACTCTTGCACAGGAAGCGGACGATCCCGGCATGGTAGGAAACGCCGAGGGATATTTCTTCACCTACGGCGAGATGGTAGAGCCGTTCGAGAAGGCGGCGTTTGAGCTTGAAGTCGGGGAGATAAGCGATATCGTAGAGACCGATTACGGCTATCACATCATCCAAAGACTCGAGCAGGATCAGTACACCGAGGACAACTGGGACGGAGTGAGAGAGCTTTATATCCAGGACGTATTCAACAGCGACGTAGACGATATGCTTGCAAACGCGGACGTTGAATACTGGGAGGATTTCGATAAGCTGACATTTGAGAGCATCAAATAAATTATACTTTATAATAATATAACAGACGCAAACGGTTAAAGACGGCAAAGCCGCCGCCTTGACAGGGAAAATGAGAGGTCGGACATGAAAAGGAAGGGCGCAGTGAGCTATTTCGGATCTTTATACGGGATAATGCGCTCTTCGGACAAAAAAAGAACGGCCGAAGAACTTAAAGCCCTACGGGAGCGTCTGAAAAAATCCCCGGAAACAAAAATCGGATACGCCGCTTTTTCCGCTGTAATTGCAGGGGCGCTGCTCCTCTGCGCCTGCGGAAGAAGCGGCGCTTACGTATCCTCGACTGCGGAGCCTTCTAAGGGGATAAATATCGAGACGTTTTCCGAAAGATCCGAGACCTCGGCTTCGGAGCCCGCAGAATCCGAGACGGAATACGAATATCTCCCGCTTCCGGAAACAGCGCCGCCGGAAACCGCCGAAGCTGCGGAAGGATTTGAATTTCCGGAGGAATTTTATGAAGAGATAAACGCGGTTATCGAAAAATATCAGCTCAACGAGGGCTGCGACGGGACCGAGGAATGCGCATGCGAGCCGGAGTACGAAGTCGCGGACCAAGAGGGTAACATAATAATTCCGAGAAAGAAAACGCTCTCGGTATATTTTTGCGACTTAGAGAGCGGATATGAATATACTCTGAATCCCGGCGCGCACTATCCGGTGGCGAGCACGGTAAAGATACCCTTCTGCGAGCTGATATATCAAAGAATCGAATCTGGCGGGATAGATCCCGAAACGGTCCTGACATATGAGCCGCGCCACTATTTTGAGGGGACCGGGGAGATAGTTAAGGGCGAATTCGGTCAGCAGTTCACGGTCTCGGAGCTTTTGACGCTCGCGATAACTCTCAGCGACAACGTAGCGTACGAGATGCTTAAAGATCTTTTGCCGTGGAAGGATTTTTCGGACTATTTGAGCGCGAACGGCTGCACCCACGAGACGGATATCAGGCAGTCAAAGCAGAAGATCTGCTGCGAGTCCGCGGGGGTATACGGAAAACTTTTAGCGGGATATCTGCGTTCCGATGGGGAATATTCGGAAAAATTCGGCGAAGATCTTCAGAACACCCGCCAGGCGATGATAGTATCGAGCTATCCCATGTACAGAAAGTACGGCTGGGCGGGATTCAGCTTCCACGACATAGCGTATATAGACGCGCCGAGACCGTATGTATTAGCGATACTTTCAAATCTTGAAAACGAGCAGAACGCGGACGTGGTTATATTTAAAGAGATCTCGGAGATAATTGAAAGGTATTCTCAGGGCTTCGGGAGCGCGTGGGAGGAGTTCTGAGGTTATGAGCGCTGGGAAATGCGAGGGCGCGGCGCCGCGGCTGACCGCAGGTCAGACGAACCCGCCGCCCCATCGGGGCGGCGGGTTGCGCGCGGAGCGCGCCGGGCTGCGCCCGGACCCCGGCGTTTATCAAAGCCCTCCGAGGGGCTGCGCGCTCCCGCGCCCTTTTTCCCGCTGTTATTTCATGGGTTCAATATAGCTTATAGGATCTATCCACCGGTTTTCATATTTTAGCGCGAAGTGCAGATGCGGTCCCGAGTCGGATTCAATATCGGCGGTGTTTCCGACCGTACCGATAACGTCTCCTGAGTTGAGCCTGTCCCCTGTCTTTACCTCAAGATCCGGAGAAAGCCCGTAGTAGCATCCGCATAAAGCGTTACCGTGGTCCACCGTCACGCAGCAACCCCAGAGCGCGTCGTTGTAAACGTCGGTGACGACTCCCGAGGTCATTGACTTGACCTTGGTGCCCTCCGCGGCTCCGATATCGATCCCGTCGTGAGTTCTCCAAACTCCTCCGGAGGTTTTGATAAGCTCTCCCTCGGAGTATGCGCAGAGAATCTCGCCGTTCACGGGCATCATCACCGCTTGCTCATAATAAAGCGCTTCAAGTCCTTCCGCAAGGTCGGCGTACGCCCCGTCGGAAGGGCTTTCCTCTTCCGGAGCTTTTTCCGGCTCGTTCAAAGGACCGTTCAGCTCCGAATTTACGTCAATCTGCGGCTGTAAAACGTTTTCCTCCGTTTCGGGAGCGGAGGGGACGTTTGAAGCGGATCCCTCCTTTGCCTTTTCGACGTCGTTCAACACCGCGTCCACCGCCGAATAATCGACGTCTGGGATATCCGCTTCGTCCCTTTGGGTAATAAGCCCGTCGGTCACGGAATTTACCGCCGCCTTATATCCCGCGACGGAAGCTATCCCGACTGCCAGAAGCCCTGCGCACAAAAGCGCATACATCGCACGCCCCGGATTCTTGAATTTTACCTTTTTCATTTGGTGCCTCCTGAAAATACTGGATTTTATTTTTAACAGACTCTGCTGTTTCATTTCTAAGTATTAGCAGTTTCAGGCAAAATATACACTTAAGCGATCAGAGGACCGCGAGTCAGAAGACAGAAGACAGAGAGTCAGAGGACAGAAATTTGACAGAATGGGCGGGAAAATGAAGCTATAGGCTTCCGCTTCCGGATTTCATTTAGCGCGTGAGGAAAGCGGAGTCGGCTGAAGACGTAATTTTCTGCGCATGTTTTTCATTTCGCGTATAGGCAAGCTCGCGTTAAGCGGCGGCGGGATTTGCTGCATATCTACTGAATCTCTACCGACTGCGCCCACCCACCCTCCCTCTCCCGCAAATCCCGCCGCCTCCTACCGTTCTAATTTCTAACCTCTAACCATCTAACCTCTATCCGCTACTCGCTAACAATTCCTGCAAAGTTGTATTTATCTGCATTTTGACCAAAAGATAACTATAAAAACTGTACATTCTCACACTTGCAACCGGAGGGCGTTTCATGATATAATATTCTATGTCCCATTATCGACGTATTTATCTGATATTATTATCGGGACTAAACTAAGCACTTTTTCCTTACAGAAAGGCAGGAACAAATGAAAAGAATTATTGCTTTAGCGCTTTGCTTGCTGATGATAGTTGCCCTTGTGGGATGCGGCGGCAAGAAGCGCCAACCGATCGAACTCACCCTTTCAACCGAGGACGCGGAAGCTATCCTTCGCGCAGCCGGTATCGCGCTTCCTCCCGCTGAGGAGGCCGCCGGAGCAAACTCAGTGGTACAGTGGTTCTGCTGGTATGATCCGCTCCAGAACTATAACGAGGATGAGATCGTAAACTCCGGATACTGGACCTTCAAGAACAAGTACAACAGCACCATCGAATATGTAGAAACTACATACGAGAACAGAAACGACGACCTCGCAAACCTCCTTATGGCGGGAACCTCTCCCGACTGCGGCCCTGCCGGTACGTCTAACACCGCCGTTTTCCCGCTCAGCTGCATCAAGGGTATGTATCAGCCCGTAGACGCTTGGATTGATTATACCGACCCGCTTTGGGCCGACATGGCTGACGCTGCGGAATACTTCGCACTCGGCGGACATCACTTCGCGATCATCACCGACCTTGCTTTCAAGTCCGTAATGCCTTATAACCGCAGAGTCATGAACGAGTGGGGCTTCGACGATCCCGCGCAGCTCTACTGGAACGACGAGTGGACCTGGGACGTATACTACGATATGTGCATGGACTTCACCGACGGCGACTCCGACAGATATGCGGTCGACGGCTGGTACGTAGTAAACTCCCTCTGCGAGGAATCCACCGGCCATTACATCATCCAGAAGGATGAAAACGGCTTCTATTCAAACCTTGACGACCCCATTATCGAGCGCGCCGAGAACATGATCTACGATCTTGTAAAGAACGGCTGCACCTATCGCGAGGGCACCAACTACTGGGCAAACAGAAATAACGCCGAATACGGCGCCGGCATCAAGGACGGCTTATGCCTGTTCTGGCCGTGCGACGATTCCGGATTCACTCACCCCGTAGACGAGATCAACCAGGTCTGGGGCGATATCGAAGCCGGAGAGCTCATGTTCGCTCCTCTGCCGAGAGACCCCGACGGAGACGGAATCTACTACCTCAACTCCACTCCTACCGGTTATATGATAATCACCGGCGCTAAGAACCCCGAGGGCGTATATCTTCTTGCAGCGTGCAACCGCTTCAAGATCATCGACCCGACCGTTGTAAACATCGACCGCAAGCAGCTTAAGGAGATCTACAAGTGGAGCGACGAGATGCTTGAGATGTGGGACGAATGCCGCAGACTCGCCGCCGAGAACATAAGAATGTACTACACCGGCGACATGCCGACGAGTCTCCAGGATACCTACAACTCCATCGACTGGGGTATCCACCGCTCCGGCGCTTCCAACACCTGGGCGCAGCTCAAGGAGAGCAACGGCGAGAGACTTACCTACTACCTCGAAGAAGTAAACCAGATGGTAGCAGACTACGAATACACCGGAAGCTTCAACGGCTAATATAGAAGCAGAGGGTCAGGCGAACAGAAGTAATATCTTCTCTCACTGCCTTAATTCCGAATAAATTAAAAGGGCGCTCTTAGGAAGACGCGTATAAAACAGCAAAAGCAGACGAAGAACCGTCTGCTTTTTGCGTATAGAAGCGCGCATATTAAAATTTATATATTTTTCCGTCTGTTCCCGTGATAATGATAAATTACCAATACAAAAGCAAAGGAAATAATTTGTGCAGCCATAACTCGGACACTTTGTAATTCGTCTGTACCGTTTAGTGAAACGACGTGCAGCATGTTTGTAGCAACGGTATTATTAAACAGGTGTTCTCCAAGTCCTGCCCATATATTTTCTGTTATTCGATAAAGAATTCCCCATTTGACTCCCATAATTCCGACTGCTTTATGAAGGACATTTTCGCCAATAGCCGTTTTATCTGTTTCAATCAGAAAATATTCTGCAAACCTTGCCGACACACAAAGCGTGAATATCGCAATACACAAATTATCGGGATTGTATTTTATGCTTCTTTCCATATAGTTACCTCAATCAACTCCGATTTATCACGCAGGGAGTCATATCGGCAAGCCGGCTCGGAGCGTCCTTTTCTCTATCCTCTAAAAGTAGTATATAAAACCGTGAATTTCATCATTCTCTTTCAAAAATCATCCTTAGCTCCGTATTCGGAGTCCCGAGCATGATTTCGGCTTCTACTCCGTCGAAACGGAATCCAAACCTTTCATAAAACCGTATCGCTCTCTCGTTTCCTTTAAGGACCCAAACGGCTATCTTCTTATATTCTGGCAGCTTATCTACCGCCGCTCTCATAAGCTCATATCCGACTCCTTGCCCGTGATATTCCGAAAGAACATAGATAGCAAAGACTTCGCCGCAGTCGGGAAGCGTGCCGTCGCGGTAAGAGCCGTATCCCGCAAAGCCGATCACTTTCTCTCCGTCCTTTGCCACAAGAATGTTGTCCGGCCATTTTCGCGCAGTCGCTATACATTTTTCAAGAGTATGCCGCTCAAGATATTTTTCGTCGATCAAGCCCGCATAGGTTTCATGCCAGGATTTGTAGTGCACGTATCCTTTTCCGGCGATCTCGTCTTCGCTTTCCATTCTCTTGATAACGATTTTTTCCATATCCGCTTCTCCTCTTTTCTACGGTTTTTAAAAAATCCCACCCGTAAAGGATGGGATTTTTCTGGAGCAAGCGACGGGAATCGAACCCGCACGGTCAGCTTGGGAAGCTGAAGTTCTACCACTAAACTACGCCTGCAAATCATACTGGAGCCGGAAACGTGACTCGAACACGCGACCTGCGCATTACGAATGCGCTGCTCTACCAACTGAGCTATTCCGGCGTTTATCCGGGCGACGAATTCTATTATACACCCTTTATTGTGTTTTGTCAACAAATATTCGCGAAAAATTTGTAGGAAAATTTTCATAAATTCCGTCAAAAGTATTTGCATTTTGCAAAGTTATGTGTTATAATATAATGCGTATGGTCTTGTGATTAACTAAATTTCTAATATTCACTCTTTTTGGAAAGGATTGTATAACCATGCTTCAGGAAAGTAAAGCGAAACGCACGCCGTTTCAGATCATAGGTCTCATCGTGATATTTATTCTGGCGCTGCTGATAATTTTCACTTTCGTTATTTTCGGAATGTTCAAGGACGCAAACGCCGCGCCGAAGATCTTCGGCTATCGCGTATACGTAGTCGACAACGACAGGATGGAAACAAGGATCCCGAAAGGCTCGGCGGTATTCGTAGAGGAAGGGAGGATGCCCGATCCGTCGAAGCAGAGCGTGATTTTGTGCCGTATCGATAACCAGCTCTGGGTCATAGGCTTTGTCGGAACTCAGGTCACGGAGACCGGAGAGACAAGCTATCTTGTAAAATACGACAACGCGACGGACGATAAGACCTGGGGGATAAAGGAGTCGGATATAATCGGCGTGGCGGTCACTCAGGACAAGCTTGTAGGCGGGATAATCCGCTTCGCGTCGTCCAAGGCGGGAATAATGACTATAGTGATAATCCCATGCCTGCTCCTTATTATATATGAAGTGATAATGCTTCTTGCGGGAGGAAGGATCAGAGAGCGCGAGGGCGAAAGCTCCCACAAGCATTCAAGCTCAAAGAAGAAGTCGCATTCTTCTTCGTCTTCATCGTCATCGTCAGAGCATGAGCGTCACCGTCATCACAGCTCCGAGCAGGAGGACGAGTCGCCAGCGACGGTGAGAAGAGTTTATCCCGAGGACGAGGATATCCCGCCCGAGAGGGAAGATATCAAAGCGCCGGTGGATACCAAGAAAGAAGAGAAGTTTGTCGAAAAGCAGCTAAGAAAGGCAAACGAGAGCTTAAGCACAACTCTTATGGAGACTACCGTAGAGGAAGATCAGGAGGAGATAAAGATCGAATCCCTGAACTTAGAGCCGGAGCCTGTGATAAGAAGGACGGATATATTAAGAGAAGGCGCGGCGACTATCGAGCCGTTAAGAGCGGAAGCCGAGAAGCTGAGCGACAGCGCGAAGCCGGTAGAAAGAAAGAAGCCCGAGCCGCAGAGGTTTGAGTTTGATATCGAGACTGCAAGAGAGATCGAGCCCAATACAGAAATAAGAAAAGCCGAGCCCGAGAAGCCAGCTCCTGCTCCTGCACCCGCGCCCGCGCCTGCGCCTGCGCCCGAAAAAGCCGAATCTCCGCTCAGCGATCTTTCACGCGAAAGAATAGACGAGCTGATAAAGCTTTTGGAGGAAGAAAAGAAGAGACTGGGAGAATAATATCCCCAAACCCTAAAAAATTCCCCCGTTACCCGACTTTCGGGCGGCGGGGGTTTTGTATGCAAATTTTAGTCTCCCATAAGCGGACTTTAAATCTTCACCGAAGCTGAGATTTTGACATTCTGATGTCAGAATATAAAAAATGAGCTGAGGATGGGGGACTTTGAGAGGAATTTATTCCTGAAATTTCCGGATATGATGAAAAAATTTAAAACTCCTGCATTAAATTTCAAATTAGTTCTTGACATATCCGCAAAAAAAGTATACAATATAATCTGTATATTGCATCAGTATGCTTGCCCGTAAAATTCCGGGCGGCTGATCGTAATGTTTATTATATATATTTTTCCTGATAGCGACCTTTATATTATATACATTATATAAACGATGCTTATATCACTTTATTCCTGACGCTGCCGGGCCGATTATGCATACGTTTTTTTATTTTTGCATAGACCGGCGGGCGCCGTGGCTTACATTTTTATAAATTTTACGAAAGGAGAAATGCAGATGATACCGTTATGGATTTTGATCGTAGTATCGGTAGTTCTTATAGCCGCCGCCGTCGCCGCAGTATTTTTATCATACCGGCGAGGGTATGACGACAGAAAGAACAAAGCTGAAGCGGAGATAGGCTCGGCCGAGCAGGAAGCCGAGAGGATAGTCGCGGAAGCGAAAAAAGACGCGGATTCCCTTAAAAAGGAAAAGCTGATCGAAACCAAGGACGAGATCTATAAGGCAAGGCAGGAAGCCGACAGAGAAATCAAGGAACGCCGCACCGAGATCTCAAGACAGGAGAGAAGAGTTCAGCAGAAGGAGGAAACTCTCGACAAGAAGATAGATAATCTTGACCGAAAGAACGACCTTGTTCAGCAGAAGCTCAATCAGGCCGACCAGAAGCTTGCCGAAGCGGAGGAGATTCGCCGCGGCCAGCTTGAGATGCTCGAGAGGATCTCTCAGTTTACTCAGGAACAGGCTAAGGACTACCTTTTAAAGCAGCTTGAAGACGAGCTCGTACATGAAAAGGCGGTCAAGATCATGAACTACGAAGCGCAGATAAAGGAGGAGTGCGAAGCCAAGGCGAGACAGTATATATCCCTTGCTATCGCCCGCTGCGCCGCGGATCAGGTCTCGGAGAGCGCGGTAAGCGTAGTGCCGCTTCCGAACGACGAGATGAAGGGAAGGATAATCGGCCGCGAGGGAAGAAATATAAGAACTCTCGAACAGCTCACCGGAGTGGATCTTATTATAGACGATACTCCGGAGACGATAACGCTCTCCTGCTTCGACCCGGTAAGGCGCGAAGTTGCAAGAATAGCGCTTGAGAGACTTATACAGGACGGAAGGATACATCCCACCAGAATAGAAGAGATGGTAGATAAGGCAAGGCGCGAGGTCGAGCAGGTGATCAAGTCCGAGGGCGAGAGAGCCGTGCTTGAAGCGAATATCCACGGCCTGAACCACGAGCTTGTGAAGCTTATCGGAAGACTTCACTACCGCACGAGCTACCGTCAGAACGTTCTGAACCACTCGATAGAAGTCGCGCATCTTGCCGGGATGATGGCTTCGGAGCTCGGAGTGGATCCCACGCTCGCAAGAAGAGCAGGGCTTTTACACGATATCGGCAAAGCGCTTTCGCATGAGATCGAAGGCTCGCACGTTCAGATCGGCGTAGACGTATGCAAGAAGTACAAGGAATCGCCGGACATCATCCACGCCATCGAAGCCCATCACGGCGACGTGGAATGCCACAGCGTGATAGCCGCGCTGGTACAGGCCGCGGACGCTATCTCCGCAGCACGTCCCGCCGCGCGTTCGGAGAACTTCGAGAACTACATCAAGCGGCTTGAGAAGCTTGAAGAGATCTGCTCAAGCTTTGAGGGCGTAGAGAAATCCTTCGCCATCCAGGCCGGCCGCGAGGTAAGGATACTTGTCATACCCGAAAAGGTTTCGGATGAGCAGATGGTAATCGTCGCGCGCGAGATATCCCAAAAAATCGAGGACGAGATGGACTATCCCGGACAGATAAAGGTCAACCTTATCCGCGAGTCCCGCGCCGTAGATTATGCAAAATAAACACAAAAGGCGGCAGCCGCACGGCTGCCGCTTAGTTATTTTCAACAAACCGAAAATTTTTTAAAATTTTTTGCAACATTTCGAGCCGCCGCCGACACTATATAGGCAGCGGGAAGCAAAGAAAGCGATTTAACCGCGGAATATCTTTTTTTCAAAATAAAATTGGAAAAGGGTTGACAATTCCGAAAGAATATGTTATAATCGTTGATGTCTTGGATTCCCGAGACAAACCAAAATTCCTATACCCGTATAGGGATGAAAACCATATCCAAATTTTTTAAGGAGGAAAAACACTATGGCAAAGAAAATTTTGGCTGTCGTTCTGGCAGTCATGATAGCCCTCTCTGCAATGGCTATCTCTGTTTTCGCCGAGGATACCGAGATTGAGATCTACAAGCTCAATCGCAACAATGACGGTTATATTAACCAGCAGCCCGGTACTCAAGGCGATACCACTGAGTCCCTTGCGACTTTCACTGTTTCATTTGATATTCCTGTTTACGCCCTCTTCGGCTACATGGATTCCGATCATTACATGATCTTCCACCTTCCTACCGGATGGATCACTGACGCGAGATCCGATATCAGCTGGAGCCTTATCGTAAACGGCAAGGAGTGGAAACTCTCCTCTGCTAAGGTTACTGACAGATACGGCGATCATACCAACGCTTACTCTGAGCACAAGGTCAACTTCGGCTACACCGGATATGACTACACCAACGGTTATGACACCACTATCCCTCAGTCCACCAGCTACAATGACTACACCAGTCTCAGACTCGTTGCTACCGTTACCATTGCCGGCGACCAGTGGTCTTCTTGGAAGCTCTCCACCGGCGACTGGGGTCTTAACAACACCAGCTACTGGGTACAGTTCTACAACAAGGCTGACGACTCCAAGGTAGACGGCTCCATCTCCTTCATCAGAGACTGGAACCCGCAGGTTGGTACTCCCGACATGGGCATTTCCGACGGCAGCTTCACCTTCGTAACTGCTGACTGGACCAAGGATTGGGTCACTACTTGGAATGCCGGTAAGTTACTTGACTGGTACAACGGCGGCAACCTCTACGGTTACTTCCAGGGTTATGACGGTCAGGTTGGCACTCCTCTCTCCTTCGATCACACCCTTGCTAATGTAAACGCTATCAAGGCTAACACCAAGGACGCTAAGCTCGTAGTTGAGACCGTATGGCCCCTCAACGGCCAGGCCACTTACACCCTTTGGGCTTCCAACGCTCTCTCTGATCGTGGATCCAACTGGTGGCTCTTCTCCAACAACCGTTCCTACGTTGGCGAATACAAGCTCGACGGCAAGTCTTCCACTATCGAATTCACCGTTCCTGCTAACGTTCTCTACGATTCCAGATACGGCACTGTTGTTGATGAATTCGTAATCTTCGAGAACATCACCCTTTACAACCCGTCCATCATGTCCAGCTATATCAGAACTAACTCCATGGTTTCCGGCGCTGTTGGTTCTCTTGGCAGACTCTCTTGGAACACTTGGGAAACTAATGCTCCTATTATGTTCGACGGCGAGCAGATCAGATATGCTGACGGCGGCGTAACTTCTATGCCTAACTTCGGCACTGAGTCCAAGGATTACTCTGTTGAGGCTGTTAAGATGTATTCTACCGGCGTAGCCTACGGTTCTGACGCTGTCAACAAGCAGAAACTCTATGTAACCTACAGCGCTGAAGAAGCTGCGGCTCTTAACAGACCCGAGCTCGAAGGCTGTGTAAAGGTTGACGAAAACGGTAACTACGTTGAAAGCGACAAGTTTGCTGACGGTCCGTTTATGCTTGTAAAGGCCACTAAGGCTGTTAAGGTTCCCGGTGAGCAGGCCACGGACGCTGACGGAAATCTTCTCTGGTGGTATGACAGCAATGGTGTAAAACACCCTGTATATGCTGAAGAAGTTGACGGTACTGAGAATGTAGCTAACATTACCGGAACTGCCACTACTACTATTGAGAACCCGCACTATGCAGGCGCTTACACTTGGGGCGACAATGCTCAGAACGGCAAGATGCCTACCAAGGCTTCCAGAGTTTACCTCGTAATCGCTGGCGAAGAAGAGCCTGAGGACAAGACCGATGTCGAGACTCCTACCGAGCCCGGCTCCAACGACGACGAGACCGAAGAAGTCACTGATACTCCTGTGGTTTCTGTCGAGCCCGAGGAAACCGCTCCCGCTCCGGAGACCGCTGCTCCTGCCGAGCAGAACCCGACTACCGGCGTAGCTCTCGCGGTTGTTCCTATGCTCATCGCTGCTGCCGCTGCAGTAGTTTCTAAGAAGCACTAATTCCTCCGATAAAAAGAAGGATTGAAAACAAAAATTCTCCCCCTGATGCAGACAGGGGGAGTTTTTTATGCAAAAATAAATTAAATAATTTTAAACGCGCCGCCCGAACCTCTCAATATTTCGGACCTAAAGAATTCGCCCGCCGCGCGTTCAAGATAAAGCGTATCCATCGATCCAGCAGTCTCGTATGACGAATGCATAGCGAGCTGAGCAAGACCGATATCAACAGTCGGGACAGAAACCCTCGTAGCGGAGATATTGCCGAGAGTCCCGCCGCCGCGGATGTTAGAGCGATTTGAATACTCCTGAACCGGCGCGCCGCAGGACATGCAAATCTTGCGTAAAATCGCGTCCGAAACCGCGTCGGTGGCATACGACTGCCGCGCGGTCTGCTTAATAACGATCCCGCCGTTGAGATATGGCTGGTTAGTAGCGTCTGAAAATTCCGGGTGGTTGGGATGAACGGCGTGCGCATTATCAGCGCTGATTGCAAAAGACTGCGAGAGAAGCCGAGGGAGATCCAAAGAAAGCGCCCGAGCGATCCTCTCGGCAGTCAAAATCAGGAAATCAGAGTCAGCGCCCTGCTTAGTAGCGCTCCCGACCTCCTCGTTGTCGAATACGCAAAGAATATTAACGCGTTTATCGTTCTGCGCGGATAAAAACCCGTTGAGACCCGCGTACGCGCATTGCAGATCATCAAGCCGCGGCGAGGAGACGAATTCTCCGTCGTTCCCCCAGACGGTTCCGAGGGTTTTGTTATAGATGAAAAGCTCCGCGCTTAAAATATCCTTTTCCTTAGCGCCGAGCGCATCCGCAGTAATTTTCGAGAGCCTACCCTTCATGTCGAGCGAGCCCAAAATCGGGATAGTATCGACCTGCGGGTTAAAATTATAGCCTTCGTTCACGTTTCGGTTAAAATGGATCGCGACGTTCGGGATGACTAAAGAAATGTCGGAGAGATTCACGAGCGCTGAGCGAACGCCGTCCCCGGAATTGAGCGCAACGCGCCCCGCAATTGAAAGCGGCCTGTCGAGCCAGGATGAGAGAATCGCGCCGCCGTAGACCTCGGTGTTCAGTCGGATGTAGTGGCCGAGCGTTTCCATCTCCGCGTTCGGCTTGAGCTTGAACATCGGACTGTCGGAGTGGGAACTGAAAATATTGAAGCCCGAGATTTCGCCGCCGCCGATTTTAAATGCGATCACGGAGGAATTGTTTCGTACGGTGAAATATTTCCCGCCCGGCTTCAGATCCCAAGTCTCCCACTCGTTGAGGGCTTCAAAGCCGTCGTTTATGAGCTTTTGGGAGATATTTTCGGCGGCATGGAACATAGTCGGGCTCTCGGAGATGAAGCTGATAAGCTTTTCCGCGCTTGCGCGCTGATCGGTCATATCGATAAGATTATCGCTGCTCCCCGCGCCGTCAGCGGAATGCCCCATCACAGCCGAAACGCCGAGGATGTACTCGCCGGAAACGTCGTAGAGCCGCGTGAGCTTCATAAGCACGTCGGGGGAGGGTGTAGAGCTGTTATTTTCGTAGCGCGAGAGGGATTTGTTGGAGATACCGACAGCGTCAAAGACGTCGATTTGGGATAAACCCTTGCGTTTTCGGGCCTTTTTCAGGCGTTCGCCAAGTGTAGACATTGGAATTCCTCCATTGTGATTAGGTATATTATGGATAATGTGGATCAAAGGTTTTAAAGAGCCGGAAAATGAAAAACAGCAGTCGCTTTTAAAAAGAGTGGAATTAAAAAGGTTTCGCCGGCCTTTCCTCAAAAGGCCGCAGGTGTCCAGGGGGGACAGAAATCGTAGCGTTAAAACTTGCTTTTCAAGGCTCCACAGGAGCCTTGAAAAGAGTTATAATCGCAACGACCTTTGGTCGCGCCCGCAGGCGCGAAACACTCATAAGCAAAGCATATACACAAGAATAAGCAAAGCATATGCACAATAAGCGAAGCGTATCGCCAAAGAGGGGCCCGGGGAGACGCCGCAGGCCGTCTCCCCTTTTGACAGCCAATGCTGTCAAAACCAGACCAGCCCGGCGATAGAACAAAATGAAAATCAGAGTCAGAAAACTATAGTTTCAGTTACTAAGCATTATGCTTGTAAAAAATTAAAAGTCAGAAGCAGAAAGCCTTCGTACGGCGGCGAGATTCGCGGGAGAGGGCGGGAAAACATTGCCGTTTTTTGTTCCCACTCGACCGCCCACATCATCCCTCATCAAGGCTTTAGTCAGCCGTAATCCCTGCCTTCTCCTCAGTCAATCTCTCGCTCCTTCGCGCCGCGCTGAGCATAAGCTTTATCCTGTTCAGCTGGTTTACCTCCGAAGCGCCCGGATCGTAATCAACAGCTGCGATATTCGCCTGCGGATAAACCTTCTTGAGATGCTTTATCATCCCTTTTCCGACGACGTGATTCGGCAGGCACGCAAACGGCTGTATGCAGACTATATTCGGCACGCCGCTCTCTAAAAGCTCCGCCATCTCTCCCGTCAGGAACCAGCCTTCGCCGTACTGGTTCCCAAGGCTCAGAAACTGCTTTGCAAGCTTCGCTACGTCCTTGATCGGCATAGGCGCTTCAAATCTTTTGCTATTCTGAAGCGCGCTGACAGCCGGCTTTCTCAGCCATGCAATCGCCGCGACGCTGACTCGCGAAACTATCGCGGATTTCAGCGAAGCGCCTAAAAATTCGTGCTTATATTCGGCGTTATATACAGAATAATTCATAAAGTCCATAAGATCCGGCACTACCGCTTCCGCGCCCTCGGACTCCAAAAGCTCCACAAGATGATTGTTGGCAAGCGGCATATATTTTACAAGGATCTCCCCGACAATCCCGACTCGCGGCTTTATAAGCCCTTCTACAAGCGGTAGAGAGTCGAAATCTTTGACTATTCCCTCGCAGATCTCGCGGTAGCTCATCTTGTAATTTTTGGTTATAAGCTGTTCGGTGCAGATTTTAAGCCACTTTTTATGAAGCTTATCCGCAGATCCTTTTACCTTTTCGTAGGGCCTTACGCGGTACAGACAGCGCATGAAAAGGTCTCCGTATACAACGCCCTTTCCCGCCGCCAAAAGAAGCGGGAGCGTGATCTTAAAGCCCTCGGATTTTTCCATCCCGTTGGCGTTAAGAGATATGACCGGGATCTGCGACAGCCCGGCCTTGTCGAGAGCTCTTCTTATGAATCCTACGTAGTTTGAAGCCCTGCAGCAGCCTCCGGTCTGAGTCATAATAACCGCTAAGCGATTTACGTCGTATTTTCCGGATAATACCGCATCCATGACCTGGCCGACTACGGTTATAGACGGGAAACACGCGTCGTTATTCACAAACTTAAGCCCGGTATCGATGGCGTTTCGGTTGTCGTTTGAAAGAACCTCGATGTTAAAGCCGTAGTGCTTAAAGACCGGCTCCAAGACCTCAAAGTGTATCGGCGACATCTGCGGGGCTAAAATGGTGTAGCCCTCTTTAAACATCTCTTTTGTAAAGACTGTGCTGTGATATGTAATCGGCTTAGGCTCGGCGAATATCTTCATATCCTTTCTCTGATTCATCGCCGCGATAAGGCTTCGGATCCTTATTCTCACCGCGCCCAGGTTGTTTACTTCATCTATTTTTAAGACCGTGTAAAGCTTGTTCGAGCCCTCTAAGATCTCGGAAACCTGATCCGTGGTGACTGCGTCAAGCCCGCAGCCGAACGAATTGAGCTGTATAAGCTCCAGATCGTCGCGGAGCCTTACGAACTCCGCAGCGGAGTAAAGTCTTGAATGGTATACCCACTGATCTACCACTCTCACAGGACGTTCGGGGTCAAAATCTATAGGAAGGCTGTCCTCGGAGAAAACGTCGAGACCGTAGGAAGCTATCAGCTCCGGAACGCCGTGGTTTATCTCGGGATCGATGTGATACGGCCTGCCGGCTAAGACTATCCCTCTTCCTCCTCTTTGCTCCATCTCTTTAAGAACTCTCGCGCCCTCGGCTCTTATATCCGCCTTAGCCTTCAGCTGCTCCTCCCAAGCCTTGTGAACGGCCGCGCGGATTTCCTCCTCGGGAATTCCGAACTGCTTTGTAAACATCCTGACGAGCCTATCCGCGGCGGTTTTTTCGTCGGTGAAAGCGATGAACGGCCTGACATATTTAACCTCGCCGTCAGCGATCTCCTCTATGTTGTTTTTAAGATTTTCCGGGTATGCGGCGACGATAGGGCAGTTATAGTGATTCTGCGCCTGTCTCGTCTCCTGGTGCTCGTAGAATACGCAGGGATGGAAGATAGTTTTCACCCCGTGATCTATAAGCCACTGCACATGCCCGTGAGAGAGCTTCGCGGGATAGCATTCCGACTCGGAGGGAATAGATTCCATCCCGAGCTCGTAAAGCTTTCTGTCCGAAAGCGGCGACAAAACTACTCTGAATCCGAGCTCTTTGAAGTAAGTTGCCCAGAACGGATAGTTTTCATACATATTAAGCACTCTCGGAATGCCGATAACGCCCCTCGGCGCGTTTTCCTCCGTTAAAGGAACGTAGTCGAAAATGCGTTTTCTCTTAAATTCAATAAGATTTGCTCCCTTGACTCCCTTTTGCTCCGAGCCGAGTCCTCTTTCGCACCTGTTTCCGGTAATATGCTTTCTGCCGCCGGGGAAGTGAGAGACGGTGAGCATACAGTTATTGGTGCATTTTCCGCACCTTGCCGTCGTGGTCTTGACGGTCATGGAAATAATATCGTCTATCGGAAGCATAGAGGACTTCTGTCCCTTATACCTGTTTTTAGCGATCAAAGCCGCGCCGAACGCCCCCATTATCCCAGCGATATCGGGGCAGGTAGCGTTCACGCCAGCGATCCTCTCAAACGCCCGAAGGACCGCTTTGTTGTAAAACGTGCCGCCCTGAACGACTATATGCTCGCCGAGCTCTTTTGGGTCCGCAAGCTTTATAACTTTATATAAAGCGTTTTTGATGACCGAATACGCAAGCCCCGCCGATATATCCGAAACCGGCGCGCCCTCTTTCTGAGCCTGCTTTACGTTTGAATTCATGAACACCGTGCACCTTGTTCCGAGGTCCACGGGATTTTTTGCAAATAAAGCTTCTTTGGCAAAATCCTCGGCGGTATACCCGAGAGAATTAGCGAAGCTTTCGATGAAGCTTCCGCAGCCCGAGGAGCACGCTTCGTTTAATAGAACGTTGTCGACAGAGCCGTTTTTCAGCTTTATGCACTTCATATCCTGCCCGCCTATATCCAAAACACAGTCGACCTCGGGGTCGAAAAACGCCGCCGCAGTCGTATGCGCGACCGTTTCTACCTCGGACTCGTCAAGACAGAAAGCGGATTTTAAAAGCGCTTCTCCGTATCCCGTAGAGCAGCCGAAGGCAATTTCCGCGCCCTCGGGAAGCTTGGTTTTAAGCTCTGCCATCGCGCCCTGAGCCGCCGCGACGGGATTTCCTTTGTTGTTGGTATAGTATGAATATAAGAGCCTTCCGTCCTCGGAAATAAGCGCGAGCTTCGTTGTGGTAGAACCCGCGTCGATCCCAAGGAAGCACTTTCCCTTATACTCCGACAGATCTCCCTTTTCGACCACCGCGCAGCCGTGGCGCGCTAAAAAGGCGTTATAGTCCCTTTCTCCCGTGAAGAGCGGATCGAGCCTTTTGATCTCAAATTTCATCTCAACGCCGTTTGAAAGCTTTTCACGCAGATCCTCAAGCATTACGGCCTTTTCGTCCATAGATTCAAGAGCCGCGCCCATCGCCGCGAAGAGATGGCTGTTCTCGGGATCGACTACGTTTTCGGGGGTGAGCTTAAGGGTCCTTATGAAAGCTTTTTTAAGCTCGGTAAGAAAGTGAAGCGGCCCGCCCAAAAACGCTACGCAGCCGCGTATAGGTTTTCCGCAGGCAAGGCCGGAGATGGTCTGGTTCACAACCGCCTGGAAAATGGAAGCGGCAAGATCGGCCTTTGTCGCGCCCTCGTTTATAAGCGGCTGGATATCGGTTTTTGCGAATACTCCGCACCGCGCGGCTATCGGGTATATTTCCTTATAATTCTTCGCTTCGTTGTTTAAGCCTTCTGCGTCGGTCTGCAAAAGCGCCGCCATCTGATCTATAAACGAACCGGTCCCGCCTGCGCAGACTCCGTTCATTCTCTCGTCAAGACCCCCGCGGAAGTATATGATCTTCGCGTCCTCGCCGCCGAGCTCGATGGCTACGTCGGTCTGCGGAGCTATAAGCTCAAGAGCGGAAGCGACCGCCGAGACCTCCTGTACAAACTTTATCCCGAGCGCTTTTCCGAGATTTATCGAGCCGGAGCCGGTTATGCCGACCGAAGCTTCGATATTTCCGATCTCCTTCTCGGCTTCTCCCAGAAGCTCCGCAAGGGTTTCCTGTATATGCGCGCAATGTCTCATATAGCGGCCGAATATAAGAATATTATTCTCGTCAAGGACGGTAAGCTTGACGGTAGTCGAGCCTACGTCGATACCGGCTTTATATAACATCCTATCAACCTTCCTTTTTTACGTTTTTACGTTTTTCTTTTACTGTTTCAAGCTCTCCGATGATGTCCCTGATATGCTCCGAAAGGCTTCGCTCGGAGCTTAGCGGCAGGAAGAAATGCACCTTTGCGTTCGCGCTTTCCTGCACGCTTCTTATATGAGATTTAAGGTGTTCGTATCTTACTATTACGTTATTTTCCTCCGCGTACTTTTTGATCTTTACCACAAGATTAGATGAGTACGCAACGTCGATTATGAAAACGCCGAAGAAAAGTCCGATGAAGAAGCTGAAGGCGAGATTCTGAGACAGCCACCAAAGCGCGTTCAGAATTTTAGGGTGGATAAGAAAATAGTACGCAGCGCCCATCAGCGCCCAGATAAGAGAAAATTTCGGGCAGATTATGCCGTTTATGTTTCCCCACTCGTTTCTGTAGTCCCAGAGTCTCAGGTTAAAGCATTTTAAGCTTACGATCCCAGCGATATATTCTATGACGGTCATCATCGCCGCCATGAAAACAAAAAGAATAAGCTTACGCGGAACCGGGTCGATAAACATGATTTTATCTTCAAAAAGCGCCGTAAGGAAGAGGATGCAAAGCCCCGAGCCGTAGAGCGGAAGATAGGGTCCCACGCAGAAGCCGGGGTTTATCCACTTTCGTTCGGGGTTCGCCGCGGAGAAGAAGCGGCGGTAGAAAAGCTCAAGCACCCAACCGTAGGAGGAGCCTATGAAGAACAGAAACGCAAGAGCAAGTAAGAGCGACACCGAAAAAGCCTTCCTTTCAGTCGATATATAAGAAATTATAGCACCTTTTGACGACTTTGTCAAATGGAATATAGCGGGAGCCAACGGGATGAAGGACCGTTAAGAAAACAGAGGTCAGAAGTCAGAGGTCAGAAATTCAGGGGAGTCGCCTGAGGCGAATTATTTAGTGAAGAGCGGCGGCGGGATTCGCTACTTTACTGCTAAATCACTACCGACTGCGCCCACCCTCCCGCCCTCTCCCGCTCATCCCGCCGCCGCTTCAAAAAATTGAAATATAATAATACGTTAAAAAGCCCCCGTATATGCGCACCCTCAACCTTTAAATCATTGACTTGCACCCTCTCATCAAAACGTTCAGATTTTATACTCTCCCCAAACGCAACGCCCCATAATAAAAAAACCAGCCGGCAGATCGCCCGCCGGCTGTAACCCCATATAAACTCCGTTCCCGCAGCTCCCCTCGACCCATCACTTTCCCGTCCCGTTTAACCCATTCGCTTTGATTATCCCGCCGTAATCCTTATAAGCTGTATCCCCGTCAAGTCTTCCTAAATATACTCCGGGTATAATTAGCGACGAAGTATACTGCCAGATACCTAAAATCGGGCGGGAATAGAGCTTCTTTCTCCTCTGCTCGGAGGTGTAGCATGCCAGCCAAACGTCGAAATGCTTAAGGCGTTCCATGTCGAGACAGTTTTTCGCCCAATCCGCGTTGCAGTAAAGCATTGAATAATACCCCGCATTTTCTACCGTCTCAAGCCATGCGAGCGCGATATCGGTGCGTTTTTCCGTCGAGAGCGTTTTAAGGCTTTTGTCCTCGATGTCAAACGCCGCGGGATAGTCGAGCTTCTTTCCCTCTATCCACTTCAAAAAACACGCGGCTTCCTGCTTGGATTCGTTCACGCTCTGAGCGTAGGAATAGTGATATGCTCCCACGCTTATCCCGGCGGCTTTCGCGGCCGAATAGTTGCTTTCAAAGGATATGTCCTTCTGTGCGAGGAATCTTCCGTACCCTGCGCGGAGCATCACAAAGCTGTAGCCATTACTTTTAAGATTAAAATAGTTGATCTTTGTAACGCCCTTTTTCTTTCCGGAGCTGCGAGCCTGATGTGATGAAACGTCAATCCCTTTTATTTCCATCTTCATCCTCCTCTTTTCTCAGAACTTCTATAGCCCTTGTGACGGCTTTCGGTACAGGTATCCCCATAAGCCCGGCGTTTTCGATAATAGAGACGGTTTCGTTTGCGATAAACGCGATAACGGTTCCGTCGCGGATAAACGACGTGCCTAAAACATGATCGAGCCGAGCGGAGACAAGGATGATAAGAAGCGTGACTCCCTTTCTGCAGAGTCCCTTCCAACCGGCGCGGCTTTCCAGAGCGCCCGAAGACGATTTAGGCGAACGGTGGAAAATTCCTGCGACGGCAAGGCCGGTGACATAATCAGCGGCCATAAATATCAGGAGCGTGACGACGGAGCTGTCCCAGCCGCCGAAAAGCGACGCGACGATCCCTCCCACCGCTCCCAAAAAGCAGCAAAATTGATTTTTCATTTCAAACCTTTCATAAAATTAAAAGCTCTCCCGGCGGGGCGCTTCTATATTCTATGATACTCCGATTTATATTTTTGTCAAGCCGAACCTGTCCTAAATTCCGGACTCGTGGGGATATGCGAAAGCAGCCATGTATAAATGATGTATATTTATACATAAAAATGTATAAAGGGCTATAAAAATCACACAAGCAAGAGGGGTTGTTGTTGAAAAATTGTGTAGCTATACGAAATTGTCTTCAGCATCTTGAAACTTTTAAAGCGATGTATTATAATCTCTTAAGCAGGAAACGAAAGGTATAGCGCGGGATTTCCGAGACTTTTTACGGGTAGACGGAGACTTCTGCCGGAAAATGTCAGAAATATTCATTTTGATGCATATTCAGAGTGGAGAGAGGATAGGATAGGGCTGAGCGGCGGCGAGAATCGCCGGCTTTGATGTAGTTACTACCGACTGAGCCCCACCCTCCCGCCCTCTATCGCTCCTCGCCGCCGCGGTCTTTGGAGCTTCATTTCATTCTGAAATGAGCTCTGATTGATGAGCTCGGGGGTTTCTGCCTTTACGCTAACGTGTATAAGGGCAAGTGTCAGCGGCGGCGAGATTCGCTACTTTACTGCGGATTCACTACCGACTGCGCCCTCCAAACTTGCCGGGTTTTGTCCGTGAGACAACCGAAGCTATACTGCTTGCTGAGGGCGGTCGAACGGGAACAAAACCGGCAATGTTTTCCCGCCCTTCCCCGCGAATCTTGCCGCCGCTCAGGGCTTCTGCCCCCGGACGCCTGCGGCCTTTTGAGGAAAGGCCGGCGAAACCTTTTTGGTTTCCTCTCTCAGATAGCTTTTTGCTTATTTTTTTCATCAGGAGGTACTTTCCTATGCTCTTCACAGTAGACGCAGGTAACACCAACATAGTTTTCGGCGTTTTCTCCTCTTCCCCTACCCCTATCTTCACCGCCAGAGTGGCTACCGTTCACGATAAGACCTCCGATCAGTATGCGGCGCTTATCTCCGAGATACTTCGGCTCTATAAAACGGATCCCGAAAAAATCACAGGCGCAATTATTTCAACTGTCGTCCCCGCGCTCGTTCCTACTCTCTCAGCGGCAATAAATCTTCTCTTCGGCATTACTCCCGCAGTCGTCGGGAAAAATATCAGCTCAGGTCTAAAAATAAAGGGCGGGATCCCCGAAGCTTATATCGGAGCAGATCTGATCTGCGGCGCAGTCGGAGCGCTCGAAAAGTATCCCGCGCCTATTATAATCTTCGACTTCGGCACCGCTACCACGGTCACCGCGATAGATAAAGACGGCGTATTCCTTGGCGGCGCTATCATCCCGGGCGTTAAAATTTCGCTCAACGCTTTAAGCTCTACCGCGGCGCTTTTGCAGGATATCGACCTCGACGGCGCGGAGAAGCTTGAGCCGATAAGCCTTGATACCGCGCTTTGTATGAAGTCCGGGATCCTTTTGGGGAGCGCTTCTATGATGGACGGGATGATAAGAAGATTTAAATCCGAGCTTGGCGGCGATGCTTCCGTTATAGCGACCGGAGGACTTGCGGGAGTAATCGTCCCGCACTGCGAGACGGAAAATATAATTCTTGACCGCGAGCTGCTGCTGACAGGTCTTAGGGCGATATATCAAAAGAACGGATATTTAAATTGAGTTTTATATTATATTTAGTATTTTTGCGGAATGCAGAAAGATATCCAGAAAAATCAAAAATTTAAATCGGTAAATTAAGCTTAGGCTTAATATAAAAAACCCCGGGGAAATAATACCCGGGTTCAGGAGGAATTCATTATGACACGCACAAGAGAGAAAACGAGGATGCTTACGTTTATGGGCATTCTCACAGCGATAGTAATCGTTTTGCAGGCTGCGGCGACCTGGATAAAGTTCGGTCCTTTCAGCGTAGCGCTTGCATTTGTCCCGATAGTAGTCGGGGCCGCCCTTTACGGCTGGAAGGCCGGAACATGGCTCGGTTTTGTATTCAGCGTAGTAGTACTTTTCACCGACGCCGGAGCGTTTTTAGCGATAAATATCCCGGGCACGATAATCACGGTAATAGTAAAAGGAACGCTTGCGGGACTGGTAGCGGCGCTCGTATACAAGCCGCTCGCAAAGAAGAACGCATGGCTTGCGATAGTATTATCTGCGCTTGCGTGCCAGCTTGTGAACAAGGCTATATTCCTTTTAGGCTGCGTGGTATTTTTCTACGGCACGATAAGCGAGTGGGCGCAGGGCTCGGGGTTTGAGAATATAGCGCTATATTTGATTTTCGGAATGACGGGCCTGAATTCGATAGTTGAGGCTTTAGTAAATCTGTGCTTAAGCACGGCGATAGTGAGGATTTTGGAGACAGTCAAGCCTAAAGCGGTTTAGGGCGGCGCAGTTATGTGAGAGCGGAAAGCAAAAACAGTTCGCCGCCGCAGGCGGTATCCCCTTTTGACGGCTTAGGGTGTCAAAAGGGGATTATTTTGGGCGTGGGCTGAAAGTAAAAATCGGGAGTAGAAGCTTAAGCGGCGGGGTGAGCTGCATATCTGCGGAATCGCTACCGACTGCGGCTACCCTCCTGATCCTCTCCCGCTCCTCCCGCCGCCGCTATCCTTTCTCCGTTTAACAAACTTAAAGACGTGCGCATGGGTTTTAATCAATTTCCCTACGAATCGGTAAAATATTTCAATTTCTTGGGTTCTGTGCCGTCAGAATTTATGCACGACTATCTTTTCAATCAGCGTGTTAAGCATTTCAGCATTCAGCTCAGTTGGCTCAGCATACTGCTTGATTAAAGCAACCCACTTTTCAGCATCGGCAGTAGTCTGCTTTTCGGTCGCAAGCTCCGACTTAAGCCTGTCAATATTCTCAATTAAATACGTCGCAAACAACATGCAACCATAACCATACGCCCCGAGATTTCCCGGGGCTGCATTTATTTAGGGCTGCTCGCAAATATCCTTCCCACCACGATATCCGCCATCTCCTGCGCCGACTCTGCATACCCGCCCCTTGCCCATTTCATAAAGATACCGAAAAGGCCGTAGGCAAGATAATAGCTTTCGTAGGTATCCGCAGACTGCCCGATGTCGCTGTCGGTCATTATTGTCTCATAGGCGGACAGGATCGCTCCGTGACGCCCCTGCCCGATGATGAGATCGTTATTTTTTCGCATCGAATAGCAGAAATCAAAATAGCTTTTCACTCGGTAGCTGTCATTGAGCTTAAACTCCTTGAGCCTAAGCTTCCGTTCGTATTTGCGCCACTTCATTATGATGTAGGCGGTGATGATCTCGTCCTTTGATCTGAAGTTGCGAAAATAGGTTGCTCTGCCGATCCCGCCTGCTTCACACAGCTCGTCTACGGTAATTTTCTCGATACTTTTATTTTTCATCAGTTTGAACAGCGCTTCGCCATAGGCAAAGGTCACATATTCCGACATAATCTATCTCCCTTTCCGCTCGATGATACTATTTTTCAAAATAGTATCATTTTCCCGATTTTATTGACTTTGCAGTTACTTGATGATATTATAGTATCATAAAGATTTAAATTTGTCAAATTCATAATAGGAGGAATTGTAATGGAAAACATAAAGCCGAAAGGCAGACTGAAAAAGGCGCTTATCATCATAGGAATTATTATTTTGGCTATTGTGTTGGCAATATTCATTTTTCTGAAGCTGACATTTTTTAAAACATTCCCGAAGCTCGAGGGCGAGCCTGAGATCGGCAAGTGGTATGATGTTCCTGTGGAGATCGCAAAGTCGTCGGACGGCAGCAAATGGCACGGAATCTTCCGCAAAGGATTGGAAAACAAGGTGGTCGTTTATTTCTTCGGCGGCGGTGTGAGCATAACGCCCGAGACCTCCGAGGGAGGTACGGAGTTTTTTGCAACTAATATGACGGCGCAGGACTTCGTCGCGCAGGGAGGTATAGGCAGCAATGCGGAGGATAATCCTTTCAAGGACTGGAGTTTTATCGTGATACCCTACGCGACAGGCGATTTTCACGCAGGCACGGGGATTTATGAGGGCAAAAAGACCGTGTATCACACGGGATATACCAATTACTCCGCTTATGTTGAACAGGTCAAGCAGTATCTGGAAGAGCCGGATACGCTGCTCGTGACAGGTTTTTCGGCGGGCGGATTTGCAACTTCCCTGCTGGCTGACGATGTAATTGACCGCTTTCCGAGCGCTGAAAATGTGACCGTCTGCGTTGACAGCTCGCTCCTGCTCTACGACGGTTGGCAGGATACTGCTGTGAACCTATGGAAATCTCCGGTTGAGATTTCGGACAGACTGACGACAAACAATCTTGTCCTTGACAGTCTGACTGCGCTTCATAAAAAGCGCGGCGACAGCGTGAAAATACTCTTTGACTGCTCATACCGCGACGATACGTTAATGCAGTACCAGTCTTATATCAACAGCGGTAAAATGGATAAAACCAAAGAGCTTGGCGATAACTTTCAGCGCGATCTGAAAGAAATGGTAAACGGCTTGCAGACAAATATCCCAGACGTTGGTATTTATATCTGGTGCTATGGGGAGGACGAAAACACTCATAATACCCAGCATACGATCATTTCCGCGAATGTGTTTGACAGGCTCGGAAACGACAGGAGCGTAGGCGAGTGGATATATGACGCTGTGAACGGCGATGTAAAGACCTACGGAGTGGAATTGCTTGATAGGACTTTTTAGAGTGCGGGAACGAAATACCCTAAAAATTTTTCTTTCACTTTTCAAGATTTATTATACAAAGTAAAATCCCCGGTCGTGTCAGATGATACCGACCGGGGATTGAAAATTGTTAGCTTTAACTCTTTACTAACACACTTCTTCCTACTCAATAGAGTTTGGTTTTCCCTGCGGGGACTCATTTTCTTTCTCATGATAATGCCTCACCGTTTTCGCGAGCAGTCTTTATATTTTCCGGCCATACTCGAAAAACTGTTTATAACCGCTATGATATGAAGCACCTGCAACGGTAGACTGTCCGCGGCTGCGCGGATTTTGCATTTTTAAAGACTCTTTTCCCATTTATTGATAAATAAAAAGAGCAGATAATCCAACGACTATCTGCTCAACGGTACCGCCTGTTCAGTAATATTAAGTATTAGGCTTCAGCATCAGCACGACTGCCGTAAGCTGTAAATCCTTTTAATTATATTACCAAAAATCACTTCACCCCAAAATGCCCCGCGACAAGCTCGACCGTCTCCTCAACGCTCCTGTTTTCATCTCGCTCCAGCCAAAAATACCCGCTTGCCTTGATCTCCTGATAATGCTTATCATTTAAACTTTTTAAAGCTTCATTACATTTAGCTTTTGCCGTTTCAAAATCGGTCGCGCTGTGGATGAAAGCATTAAAATCCTGATGGTCGGGCCTGCTGCAATACTCATCGACCGGATCTTTCGGCTCTTTGATCAGAAATACTATTCTGTCCGAAGAAGTAAGCATATCCGTCTCCGAAAGCGTTAGATGGCAGTCGCAAATGACCGGACAGTTTTGCGATGATCCGATCAAGTCCATTATTAAAAATTCAAGGTCTTCCCTCGTATTGCTTATCAGCCAGTCTCTGTATTCTTCTACGGATCTGCCGAAAAATTCATCAGCGTCCTTAAACGTCTTGTTCATAGACGGCTGAAACTTTGCGTCAGAGATTTGTTGATGAAAAGAAAACATCTCGTCGGCGGCGTAAACTGGGACATGATATTTCTTCCCCAGCGCTCTTGAAACCGTCGTCTTTCCCCCGCAAGCCGTTCCCGCAACAAAATATACGTTTTTTAAATATTCTCTGATAACATTATTTTGAAACTTCATAGATTTTCTCCTTGATTAAATAGTTTTAGCAGTTTGTTTGCGCATGAAACTATCAATCAAAAGTTTCATGCAGTTAAATGTTACTCGTTCTTAATGCGATCACCATAGTTACGTCCTCCATAATTGAATTGTTGAGTTTGCAAAATAAATTATAGCATGACTATCCGTATTTGTCAATAAATATCGTCTTTCGACGAGAATATTATACTCTTTTCGCAAGAAGCAATCAAGCGGGACATTGTAAATTTATAAACTTGTAGGTCAAGGACAGTTTGCGAGTTTCTTCACAGCCATCAAGACATTTTCTGATTGATGATCGAATTGCTGTCTCCTGCAAAGCGGCGCAGGACTGCTCTTATAATCCTCCCTTCGCTCAACCGAAAAAGCTATACGCACTGCGGCGTACTATCTATGCAAAAAGCCCCCTTGTTGGGAGCTTTTTCAGATAAAACCCTTATGAAAAGAATATGATAAGATGCCTACTCTTTTTTATTCTCCAAAAACCTCGTTTCGCGTGTCTGGCAATAGGTATAATAGCACTGCTGTGAATTGACGAGCAGCCACGCCGCCATCAAAAACGGCCGGAATTCGTTGCTTTGCAGGATAAAATAGGTTTTGAACTCGCTTTCGTCAACAACTAACTGCTCCTCGGCAAGAAAACGGAACCTGACAAGCAGCGGCAGCAACTCCCTTAATTTTTCGGGATGAATTTTCATCTTCTCTGCAAGTCTGTCGGCGGTATATTTCGTTCCGCCTTTTGAATATTCGGACTGCGTAAAGATCGCGGCTTTTAGCCCGTCCGGATCGGAAAGAAGCCCGAACAGCTCGCAATAATTCTTTTCGTCAAGAAGTTTATCAATGAATCCCGGCTCGTCCTTTGTTACGCAGATATAGGGCATGTCCTTAACAAGCGAGATATAGGTCGTACCCTCCTCAAGGACAAGCTGCGAAGTCTGGAAAGCGCACTCCTGCTCGCCGATTACATCCCAAACGCTTCTGAAGTCATCGCACTTAAAAGCGCTGTGATTCAGCCTGAAAATCATTTCAAAAATCAGTTTGAATACCGCCTCGCCGTCATTTGCCTGCAAGCGGTCGAAGCTGTAGCTGCCGAGAAGCTCCAAAAGCTCGTCCGGGGTGGGGATATGCTTTTTATGTTCCGGCTCAAACAGCCTGTCAATACTCACGCCGAGCGCCGCGGCTATTTCGGGCAGAAGATACGCGTCCGGCATGCCGCCGTTTTCCCACTTTGAGACCGCCTGGCCCGTAACGCCTACAATCTCGCCAAGCTGTTCTTGTGTCAGGGCATTGTTTTTGCGGAATTCCGCTATATTTTTGCCGATTATCTGAGAATAGTCCATAGTTAATCTCCTTTCGGTTTTCAGGCAAAACTCAATCGCGATTCAGATTTTTTGCTGTGATTGAATTATAGCTAAAATGCCGGTTTGAGTCAATAGAGACGGCATTTAGAAATCCAACCGCGGGTTGGAAAATAAAAACGGAGGATATTGTCGGAAAACTGCCGCGGCACTGCAGGCACTGTAATAAAGTTTTTGAAGCAAAGCCCTGATAATCTTTTTTGCAGCGCGGAGTGCAAGAATGGATTTCTCTACAAGTTGGGAAACAAGGATAAATAAAAAGCCGCCATCAAGCCTATGTCCGAGAGCAGTTTTTGAAATGTGTAAATTAACTCTGGCAAAATGATTTTGTCGGATTGGGTGCGAATGACGTTCATTTTGCAGACGCTAATACAAATATTTCTGCTTTTTACGTACTGATAATTGACCCCTGCTCTTCTAAGGACGAAGGGGCAGACCACATCTATGTTATGATTTCAAGCTTTTGTGGGAATTGTGAGGAACAGTTTCGGGCAGATTCGTTCCAAAGAGTCTGGTGTGTATTCTTCATCAGAAGACGTGACAGATTAAAAGCTCAGTATTGGGAAGGCACCGGATTTGTACTTTTTAGAGTCTGTTCACATAAAACTATTGCATTCTTCAAATAAATATGGTATAATAAAAGAATGAGATTAACAAAAGA
>CANPYR010000010.1 GCA_947588805.1 uncultured Clostridia bacterium | reverse complement strand
GAGTTTTAATCGCAACGACCCTTGGAATCGTAGCGTTAAAACTTGCTTTTCAAGGCTCCACAGGAGCCTTTCAAAGAATTTTAATCGCAACGACCTTTGGTCGCGCCCGCAGGCCGCGAAACACCCCCACAGCGAAGCGAGTGCAGGAAGGGGAGCAAAAACAACAGTCCTGCGGACTGTTTTTGCGTGGGGAGACACTCTCCGGGCGTCTCCCCACCCTTTTTTTGACGTCGTCCCTACGACGTCAAAAAAAGGATTTTACTCAGCTCGGTCGATAGAGCGAAATGATATTCAGAAGCAGAAAGCCATCCGCGGCGGCGAGATGAGCGGGGAAGGGCGGGAAAACATTGCCGGTTTTGTTCCCGAACGTCTGAACCGCTGAGCCCATGCTTTTCACTTCTTTTTCATACTGCATGACAGATAAAGCATCAGCTTTCTTCCGCTGATTTTCATTTCATGCAGGAGAAAACCTGAGCTGTCAAAGCCTACAGCTCCATACTCCCAACTATTACCGCGTGAATACCAACAACGAATCGCGGCGGCGGGATTTGCTACTTTACTGCTGAATTATTACCGACTGCGCCCGCCCACCCTCCCATCCCCGCAAATCCCGCCGCCGCCCCCGCAAATTTCATTGTAACCTTTTCAGATTTTCTGCGTGTTATTAAGTGGACGTCCTAAAATACAGCCTGAGCGCTGTTTTAATAAAGGTGGTGTAGAATGCAGGACGGAAAGATAATTGAACTTTTATTTAAGCGCGACGAGAAGGCGATAGGCGCGCTTAAAGAAAAGTACGGAAGATATCTTCTTAAAATCGCCTATAATATAGTCGGAGATACTCTTGACTCGGAAGAAGCGCTCGACGACGTTTTGCTGAGCGTCTGGAACGCGATACCGCCGAATTCGCCGTCGGATCTTAAAAGCTATCTTGCGAAGCTTACCCGCCGCAGCGCGATAGATATTCTTCGCAAAAAAAGCGGCGGCAAGAGGGGTAATCCCGAGCTCGATATTTCCGCGGACGAGTTTTTTGAAGCGGTCTCGGATTTCGGAAATCCCGAAGAAGAGCTTGATCTTAAGATCCTTGCAGACGCGCTGAATAAATGGCTCGGCACGGTTAAAAGGGAACATAGGAAAATTTTTGTGATGAGATATTTCTATGCGGATAAAATTTCCGATATAGCAAAATACACAGGCTTTTCCGAGACCAATGTAAAAACCGTTCTTTGCAGGTTAAGAAGCGAGCTTAAGGATTATCTTATGAGACGCAACCTGTTTTACTGATTATTACAAATTATTGCAAAAGGAGTGTAGAATTATGAATAAATACCGCGTTTTTGAAGCTATGGAGGATATAGACGACAGATATCTTGCCGAAGCCGATAGAGAAAGAAAAGAGAAAAAAGTTCATAATCCCGGAAGGATAATAGCAGTCGCCGCCTGCGCTGCGGTAATTCTTAGCACCTCCGTCGCAGCAGCGGCAGGACTCGGGGCTATGGATAAGATCGCGGGCTTCTTCTCTAACGAGAGGGGAATGTTCAGCGAATACGACCGCCTTCCCGCGATATTAAACCCGCTCGACTACGCGACGGACCTTGAAAGCGGAACGCATCCCCTTACCGGTACCGCGTCGTTCGCCGCCGCGACCTGTTCCGATCATTTCGTTTACGCTATGGTCGAATACGCAGTAGAGGACGAGGTTCTGGCGGCTCTTCCGGAGGGAGCGAGTCTTACTTTTGATCACAGAAAGAGCCGTTCAAATCTCAGCGGCACCACCGCGGGGATCAGAGACGTTTCGCTGGACGAAAACATTCTGACCGTGATGATATATGAAGGAGGAGCGCCGGAAATCCCGGAGGTAATGAGCTTCACGCTTAGGAATTTAGGATACTGGGATGAAAACCACGCGTCCTTCACGGTGCTTAAAGAGTGCGAGATAGATATGACTCTGAATAAATCCGAGGTATCTGTAATCCCGCCGACTCAGGCTCTTAACACGTCGTTTATGAACGGAATAGAGTTCAAAGCTGAGATCACACCGCTCGGAATACTTCTCTCCTGCGATCATCAGCAGTGGGATGAAAAGTACGGCGATCCTAAGACGACGAGAGCTTCAAAAGAAATCGGGCTCAACTATATGCAATTCTATCTCAAGGACGGAACGGTGATAGGCGACGGAATGGACTACAGCACGGTATACGGGATCTTTGCTTCCGAGGGCGGCTGGGTCGATTTTGAAAACAACCGCGAATATAGGTATTACGGCTTCAACGAGCCTATAGACATTGAGACTATAGATAAGATCACGCTGAGAGAACTGGAGTTTGATTTTTAAGAAGTAAGAAGCCTTCCTCAAAACGCTCATAGCTTTTGCGCCCGGACGTAATGTTCGGGCGCGATTAGAAGGGGAGAGCGGCAGGGGATAAAGAGCATATGTTGGATGGATTCCGCCGCTGGTTTTCATTTAGCGCAGAATACCAGGGCGAGGTCAAAGCGTTATATTTCTATTTTTCGCTTTGCATGATGGAAAAGCAGCGCCGACTAAACCTACGGCTACTGCTTCTATCTTTCACTTCGCTATTAAGATGGGCGCGCACGCGGCGGCGGGATTCGCTACTTCTCTGATGAATCTCTACAAACTGCGCCCGCCAAACTTGCCGAGTTTTGTCCGTGAGACGCCCGAAGCTATACTGTTTGCTGAGGGCGGTCGAACGGGAACAAAACCGGCAATGTTATCCCGCCCACTCCCGCTCATCCCGCCGCTCCCCCACCGATCCTCCAAAAGAAAGGTCCTGATAAATATGAAACACCCCCGAATAATCCCACTCCTTTTAACCGCCATCTTCTTAACCTCCTGCGCGCCGCAAGCCGCCCGGATTCCCAAAACCACCTTCCCCGCAGTCCCTTACACATCCGACGCTTCCCCCGAAGCATGGACCGCCCCGCCGCCGGAACCTCTTCCCGAGCTTGACTCATCCGACAGCGCCGATCTTTCGGAAATACGTGCTGAGCTTGAAGCTGCTCCCGAGATCATACTTCCAAACGTGAAGATCCTCCGAGCAAGAGTCCCGAACGCGGATTCTATGCCGATTATCCCGATAAAGCTCGGAATCTCCCCGGACTATGACCTTGAAGCCTTCGCAGCGGCTCTTTTCGGAGACAGGTTTGATACAAGCGACGGGAATCTTTATACCGAAAAATATCTCGGCGCACCAGATGATGAAGATAACGTCGCGCGGACCTATTGTAAGATCTTTGTCCCGGACGAAAGCGATAGCAATATGCTCGCGATAATGCACTCTACAGGCCATCTTCGCGGCTCCGCAACGGGATATTTGTCAAACCCGCACGCCTATTCCCCGGGAGAGTATGAGATAAAGGAAATCTATGATTTAGATATAGTGAGACCCGCCGCGGATCTTAGCTATGCGACGTCCGACGGAGAGGAGTGGAACGCCCTTGAAGCGATAGAATTTGTTGAAGATTTCTGGAACGACTACGCCGCGCCGTCAGATCCCGAACCCTGCCGCTACCGTGTTAAAAGGCTCACGGTAGTCGATCTTGAGGACGGGACGTACGGATATTATTTCGAGCTTGAAAAGACGGATGAAAAAGGAAGATATATCGATATGAATAAATATCTGATATACGACCGCGCAGCGCTCGCCGCAGGAGAGCCTTTCATCTTCGGCTGCGGCCTAAGCTCCTGGTGCCCGGAAAAAGAAACCTTTACAAATTTTACAAGAGACATTTCCTTTTCGGAGCAGGAACCCGAATCCGATACCGAGCTTATAACTCTGTCAAAAGCCGCCGAGATACTTTCGGAAGCTCTTCCGGAGGATTTCGGCAGGGGATACGCAGCAGAGCTGACTTACGAGATCCGCTGCAAGGGTTATCCCTACGCGAGTTCGGACGGCGATTATCACTACGATGAGCAGAAGCTTCTTAACTGCTGCGAATTTGAACTCTGTCCCTACTGGGTATTTAAAAAAGAGGGATATTCTTCCTTAGAGCCGGAGCTTGACGAGGAATTTTTCGTGGACGCGATCACAGGCGAATTTTCGGCGTACATGATGAACATGTGGCTCCGCGCGAGCGAGACTCGCAAAGGAGATATTTTCAGAGAGTTAGAAAGATTAAACGAAGCGGCGAGTAAGCAGACAGAGGATAGATAAGACTGAGGTCATAATTTCAGCTCTCCGGCATTCTATCCTCTAATCATCTGACTTTCTATCCTCTAAAAGCTTTCGGCGCAGTAACGACCGGGGTAAGCTGCCTGTGCTCCATCGCCGCCTCAAGAGCGGCTTCGGTAAGCGAAAAGTCCGCGACCATCGACATAGGCTTTTTCTTCGGATCGTCCTGCCGATAGGGTATAAAATAGTAATTTTTGGTATTCTCAAGCGCCCCTATGTTTTTCGCCGAAGCCGAAAGCGCGTCGTTTGTAGATACCGCGATAAGGACCGGACCGCCGTTTCTCAGATGGCTCTTTACCGCCATCGTCACCGGAGTATCGTTTACCCCGAGAGCAAGCTTTGCAAGCGTGTTAGAGGTGCATGGCGCGACGATTATAACGTCGAACATTTTTTTCGGACCTATCGGCTCGGCGGCTTCAATGTCGGAAATAATTCCGTTTTTGCAGATCTCTTCGATAATTCTCCGGTTTTCTTCGGCAGTCCCGAAGCGCGATGAAATATTAAAAGCGTTAAACGACATTATCGGCGTGAGAATATGACCCGTCTCGACAAGCCTTCTTGCAGTCTCGAAGCTGTCTTTGAACGTGCAGAAGGATCCTGTCAACGCATAGCCGATCTTAAGCTTATCCAAGTTTATCGCCCCCGTTCAGCGCTTCTCTGACAGAATCCGCTATAAGATATCCCGCCGTTTTCGGCGCTGTTTTCCCCGGAAGCCCCGGGGCGATTTCATATCTTAGCGAAAGCTCTCCCGCGGCCTTTTCGTCAATCCCGTAAGGCTTTGAAGCAAGATCAAGTATATATACGCAATTTTTGAGCCTTTCAAGTTTATCCCTCCCGAAGATCCTCGCAGGCACGGTGTTTATCACCGCGTCAAATTCCGAAAGCCCCGGGATATCCGAAATCTCAAACGCCGAATATCCGAGTCCCAAAGCCTTAGCGCGCGCGTTTTCGGACCTTGCCGCGACAGTTATCCGCGCTCCCAGCGCTCCCAAAACGTCCGCGCAGGCGCAGGCGACCCTGCCGAAGCCTAAGATAAGTATCTTCTGACAGTAAAGCGCCGAGTCGGTATTTTTAAGGATCAGCTCCAGCGCGCCCTCCGCGGTGAGTCTTGCGTTTTTGAGCGTAAGATCCTCGTCCGCAAAAAAGTCGAACACCTTAGCGTCGCGCTCTGCGCAGTAGCTCAGAAATTCTTCGTTAAGCCCGCCGCCGAAAAGCGTGCCGCCGTATTTTAACATATCAAGAGCCGAGACTGCGGGAATTTTCTGCGACAGCTCCGGCGCGTTAAGATATTCTCCCGAAAGCGAGAGATAGGGGAGTACGAGTATATCGGCCTGCTTAAGCTCCCAGATGGGACGGCTTCCGGAAAAGCCGTAGGTATATACGGAAAAGTCCTTTGAAAGCCCCTTTGCGCAGTATTCCATCCTCTTGTCCCCGCCCATTATAAGTAATGTGTTTTTCATTTATTTCACTCCAGACGAAATATTTTGTATCCATGCTTTAAAATATGCCGCGGAGCGTGAAGATGCTATTAGAGGACAGAGTGTCAGACGTCAGAGGTCAGAGGGGATTGCGGGGCTTTTTGTCTCTGACTATATTTTGGAAGAAGCCTTGGAATTCTGATTTCTGACTTCTGATATCTGAGCTGCTGCTTGACATTCCGGCCGCAGACTGATATAATAAATCATCCCCTTAAAAAAATACCCGGAGGTGCAAAATGATTCGCTGCGCAGCTTTTGATATCGGCGGTACGCTGATGGAATATGTAGATATGCCTTACGTTTGGTACGAATACTACGACTCCGCGATGAGAGAAGCGGTCAAGACTCTTCGCGTTCCCGTTTCAGAGCCGAAGATCAAAGAATCCGCTGAAATAATGAAGAGCCTGAATCCCGGAGTCAATTACCGCGAAAAGGATTATACCCCGGAGGAGATCTTCTCAAAAGTCACCGCAGGCTGGAATGCCGATATCTCGCTTGATAAAATAATCTCCGCGTTCTTCGGGGCGTTTCATCTTCGCTCGAAGATCTATGAAGACTCTATCCCGACTCTGAAATTTTTAAAAGACAGCGGCTATGTGATCGCAACTTATACGAACGTAGTTTCCGGGATGCCGGATGAAATGCATAAAAGCTACTTCCCGGAGCTTCTTCCTTATTTTGATATTTATGTAAGCTCGATAAGCTGCGGATTCAGAAAGCCTAATCCTCGAGGTCTTGAGATAATATCCGAAAAAACCGGATTTAAGCCCGACGAGATAATTTTTATCGGGGATGAAAAGAAGGACCCTGAAACTGCGCGCCGATTCGGATGCAGATCTGTTTTGATTTGCCGGGACGGAAATATTCGCAGCTTCGGTCAGGACTTTGCAGTTACAAGCCTTGACGGGCTTCCGAAAATATTAGAATCGCTCAATAAACAAGTTTAAAAAAGTCATTTAAATCCCGTCCGCGATGTGATATAGTAATAAGTAATAGTAATATTATTAAAGCGGAGGGATTTTTTATGAAAAAATCTGTACTTATTATTGTGATCATAGCAGCGGCGATTTCGTTTGCGCTCGGAATCGTTTGCAGCAAGCTTATTTCAAAGGACTCGGAGAAAGAACCCGGGGACGTCTCGGCTCACGCAAATAACGGAGCCGTCAGCCCGGAAGCGGAGGATAAAGAAATGCCTAAGACCGAAAGCTCTAAAACGCCCAAGAACGTATTTTATTCCCCGTTCACAGGCTCGGATTCAAACGACGGCCTGAGCATAGGAACGCCTGTCAAGACTCTTGAGAAGGCTAAGGAGATAGGAGAGGGACTGACTCTTGGCGATAACGAAGAGCTTGTGATACTTGAATATCTTATGACCGTGAACGTTAAGACCATGCAGGCGTACGGGGTAGGCTCCGATAAGATGTCGATAAATATGATACCCTTCACCGGCTCCGCGGAGGGGCACTGGTTCACCGGAGAGATCGTAGGACAGGGCTGCGATACGCAGAAATATCCCGCCGGCGGAGGAGCTATGTTCTCGGCAAGATATCTCTTAAAAGGTAAGGACGTAGACGGGAATTCCTGCTCGGTGTTCGTTGAGAATAACGGTCCCGCGCTCGATCTCTGCACTCCGACCGTAATCACAGACAGCAAGGCTCTTGCCGATTGGCAGGACTGGGAGCTTCGCGCGATAGTGGTTCCGGTAGCAGGAGGAGTAGACGTGAACGTTTTCAGGATCGAATAAAAAAGCGTTCCCGACCGATCAGCTTTTGAGCATACGCGAATTAAACCGACCTTTATGGCGCTCGGCGCCAAAATAATTGCGCTGCGAAGCCTAAAAAATTTGTAAATTCTCTTGCAATTATTTTGCATATATGGTATAATGAAAAAAACTGCAAAGGAGATAATTTATTATGATGGACGTTTTAATAAATTTTGTGAACGTATATCTCGTCGACTTCGGGGTAAAGATCGTCTTAGCGCTTATATGCCTTCTTATCGGGCTTAAGATCGTCAAGGTGCTTGTCTCGAAGCTCGGCAAAGGCAAGGCGTTTTCAAAGGTCGATCCCGGGGTAAGCTCTCTTATTCTTTCGGGACTCAAGCTTGTGCTAAACGCTCTTGTTATCATAATCGTAGTTCAGATCCTCGGAGTTCCGTCCGCTACGATAATCGCGGCGATCGGTTCCTGCGGCTTAGCCGTAGGTCTTGCCCTTCAGGGCGGGCTTTCAAATATCGCCGGCGGGGTAATGATAATGCTCTTCAAGCCCTTCCACTACGGCGACTACATAGTCACGCCGGTCGGAGAGGGAGTGGTTCAGGAGATCGGGATCTTTTACACCAAGCTTGTGACGGTTGATTCAAAGCTTATAAATATCCCCAACTCCGTTCTTTCGTCCTCCACCGTATCGAATCTTTCGGCCATGCCGACAAGGGGAATAGATATCGACGTTGCGATAAGATACGACGCGGACTGCGAAGCCGCGAAGAAAGCGCTTTTAAAGTGCGCCGAGGAGAGCTCGTATGTACTTACGGATCCCGCTCCTATAGCTTTTATCTCCGCTCACGGCGAATCGTCCATTACGGTAACGCTCAGGGTAAACGTAAACGGCTCGGACTACTGGCCCGCAAGGTGGGAGCTCATGGAGCGCTCGGTAAAGTACGTAGCCGGCGCGGGAGTGGAGATCCCTTATCCTCAGTTAGACGTTCACGTAAAGAATCAGTGATTAAAAAATACGGGAAAAGGCCGGTATATCCGGCTTTTTTCCCGCATGAAAAAATTTTTGAAAAAAATTTAAAAAAACACTTGCATTTTTTAAACTTGTGTGATATAATAATGAAGCTGTCCTGAGCCGACGCAGTAATTTTTCCGGACCCCAATCGGCAACACCATTGGGATATAGCCAAGCGGTAAGGCAGCGGACTTTGACTCCGTCATTCCGGTGGTTCGAATCCACCTATCCCAGCCAATATTGCGGCATCGCCAAGTGGTAAGGCACTGGACTCTGACTCCAGCATTCCCTAGGTTCGAATCCTAGTGCCGCAGCCAAGACCCGTTTATCTGTAAGCGGGTCTGTTTTTTTATTTTTAAATAATTTTATTTTTTTAGAATTCCGCGAAACCCCCATGCCTAAAAAAGCGTTATATATAGTAAGACCGAAAAAGGAGGATGAAAAATGCAGGACGAAATAATCGTCGATCTTTTCTGGCAAAGAGATGAAACGGCGCTAAGGGAGACCGAAGCCAAATATTCGGCGTATTTGCAGAAGATCGCTTATAATATCCTTGCGGATATAGAGGACGCTAAGGAAGCGGTCAACGAAACGCTTTTAAGGGCATGGAATTCCATCCCGCCCCAGCGCCCGGGGCTTTTGAAGACCTATCTCGGGAAGATAACCCGTCAGCTTTCTATCGATACATACCGCCGCGCGCACAGAAAAAAGCGAATAGCTTCGGAATATACTGTATCCCTTGACGAGCTTTCAGACATACTTTCGGAGGGCGATACGCCGGATGATTTCGACTCGAAGCTTTTGGGCGAGGAGATAGAAAAATATCTTAAGTCGCTAAACGAAAACGCCCGAACAGCCTTTGTGCAGAGATATTATTTCAACGATACCGTCCGGGAGATAGCGGCAAGACAAAACGCGAGCGAATCAAAAATAAAGAGTATGCTTTACCGCACGCGCTGCGGGCTAAAAGAATTTCTTGAAAAGGAGGGATACGAAATATGAATAAGATTGATTTTTCCGAGTCCTTGAATCATCTGAGCGACGGGATAATTGAAGAAGCCGACAGAGCGCGCGAGAGCGTTACGAAGAGAAATAATCGGCGGGTAAAATATATAGCTGCTGCGGCGTGCGCGGCGTTAGTAATCGGAACCGGGGTATTCTTCTCTCGCAGAACGCATATTGAAGTATCCCCGAACCGGGAAGAGCCGCTTCCATATTCGACTCCCGAGAACATAACGGTCACGGAGGAAAATGATATCCCGGAAGGGATGAATCACTCCGAAGGCTTTACCGACGGCATTGAAGAGTATCATAACCTCGGTATCTACGACGAAATATTTGAGGAAGCGACTCCCGAATATTCTCCCGTTGGGTTAAAAGAGCTTTCCGGGACGTATGAAGGGGCTATAGATTCGCTTTACAGGATTGTGATTTCCGGGATAATACCCGAAGAGGAAGCTAAAGAGCTTGACGGCTACAGCGTTAAAAGAGGGGACTCCTCCGCGACGTTTTACCGCGGCAGGATAATATACGACTGCTTTTCGGATAAGAGCGCCGAGCGGGATATAATATTCTGTCTTTCCGGTACCGTTTCGGAGCAGATATCCGGAAGACCGCCCTATTCCGAAGGGGATACTGTAGAGCTGATAACCGAAAAAGGCAGCGGGGATATAACAAGGATATACCGCCCCGAAAGCTTCAGCTACGACATAGTGGAATCCGGCGGCCTTGAGTACGCTCTCGCAAGGGGGGACGAGTCTCAGACAGCCGAATCCGGGCTTGAAAATTATCTTTTGTCAAAAGACTTTACGCGCGAGACCACAGCGACTTCAAACCCCGCAAGATATCGCGCAGCGTATAAGCCGTACCAGCTTTCGCAGGCTCTAAAAGAATATTTTTCCGGCATGAAGCTTATAAATCCCATGCTTCCGGGAGTTTATGCGCTGTCGGAGAATATCATGCCGCCGGCTTTTGAAAACGGCGCAGGCTCCGGAGGGGATGAAAACGCGGAGTTTTACGCTGCGACCGATCAAAGACTCGGCTATATCGATATGTCGCTTATAAAAGACTTAGATGAGGTTACTGAGTGGCTTGAAAAGTATTCGTCGAGCGGAGGGGAGTATACCGCGATAGACGAGTTTGCAAATCTTTACAGCTATATAAAATATTTCGGGATCGAAAGAAGCGAGATAGAAAAATATTCCGAGCTTGCCGATAAGGCGACGGGCGAAGGCTTTACGGATGAAGAGATCGAGCTTTTATACAGCGGAACCCCCGAGGAGATAGCGGAGCGTTTTGCAAGCGGTACTGCGATCAGAAAAGGCAAAAATCTTTATTCTCTTTGGTGGATATATCTTCACTCCGCGCAGGACTATGAAGCCGCGGGGATAACGAAAGAGGATATAAAAAGTATAAAGCCGTACTACGACGGAATCGGCCTTACCGACTCCGCAAGAAGCGCTCTCGAATATAAACTTGATCAGTACGCTAAAGGAAATATCACGGCGCTTTCAAATCCCGGCTACAGCGATAAAGCCTTTGAGACTGCGATCGACGGGCTCGACTATGTTTACGAGCCGGTTTCAGAGCCTATCTATCCCGAGAACCCCGATATAAAGATCAACCCCGTTTCGGCCGGAGCCGGAAGCTATAACGAGCTGATGAGCGGGATTGAAAAAAGCGGAACCGAAAACATAAGGCTTCTTGAATATGAGATCGTTTCGGCGCTTGATAAGGATGAAGCCCTTAAGATCGCTCCCGACTGCGAAGAGATAGCGGAAGAAAAGGCGGTATTATATCTTGCCCGCGCGCTGTATGATTATATAGGAGACAGAAGGGTAGATTATACGTTTTATATCCTTCAGTACGGCGGGCATAACTTCCCTGCCGAGGGAGAGCCGGAGTACGAATCCGGAAAAAGGCTTTTCTCTCCCGTGGTATTTGAAAGCGGCGAATACGCGGAAGCGATCCGAGAATTAAGGTTTGCGCTTGCGGAGGTAAACGGGATCAAGCTTTCCTACCATATCGGGAGCAGGGATATAAAGCTTTTCCCGACTGAAAATGATATCATAGACTACGGCTATCCCGAATGCAGGAATATAGACCTTGAATTTTCCGACGGCGAGGAGTCAAGTATAACTACCGAGGAGAATAATCCCGAGATATATACTCAGAAATCAACTCTTAAAAGCCTTGCAGATTTTATGCTTTCGGACTGGAGAAGGCGCGGGATCATATCCGAAACGTCGGAAACAAGGCTCGGCGGCGGGATATATGAGCTCAGCAGAAAAGAGGATCCGATATATAAGGACGTAAATATAAGCGAGCCGGTCCCCGCGACGGGAGGGGTATCGAGCTGGACGGAGCTTTTGGAGGATAAACTGTCGGAGAAAACCGAGATATATCTTGTCACGGTCGAAAAGACGTATGACAAATACGAAGCGAACGCGGTATGCGGCTACGATATAAGTCCGGATTCAACTCTTTACCGCGTTAAGGCGTACTACGACGTGCTTAAGGACGAATCGACGGATATAAGCTTCACTATCATCCACGCCGGGACTTCAGAAAGGCAGATAAAGGGCTGCCCCGGATTCAGAGCGGGCGAAAGCTATCTTATATGCATAAAAGACGGGATAACGGAGGGCAAGCCGAGCGTTCCGGAGCCGCTTTTGGAGTTTGAGCTTTACGAGATAAACGGCGAAATATTTGCGTATCGGATATTAGGCGAAAGAGTAAAGCTCTCCGGGGACTATATAAACCTTGATATGAAGATGTCTGAAAGCGAAAGGGAGGTAGTTACCGTCACCGAGAACAATCCGGTCATATATACTCAGAAATCGACGTTAAAGAGTCTTTCGGCATTTTTACGCGACAGCTTCTCGGAAGCCGGATATATATCACCGAGCGCGTCAGAGATAAGACTTCTTCATCCCGAGCTTGGCGAAACCGCGATGGGATACGAAGGATATATCGCGCCGGATATTTCGTCTATTCTGACCGCAAATCCCTGGACGGAGGATATGAAGATCGAAGCTCTTCCGGTATATGAAAACCCGATAACTCTTGAAAACGGATATATCCCGTATGATCAGGACTATGACAAAATGCTTGATATTCTTCTTAAGACGGCAAAGAGGGCGGGGGAGTACGCAGAGGGGAGCGAGCCGAAGATAGAGAAATATCCCGACGAGGAAGATATAAAACGCGCGACAGAGAAATTCAGTGAGAACGGCGAAGAGGTCCCGGAGGGATATTTCACCGTAAGATCGCTCGGGATATCCGGCGAAAGGATGAATATAAAAACGGATATATATCTCACCGCGACGATAGAGTTCAAGGAGCATATCGCCCTTCCCGACGGTCTCGGGACCTCCGCTCCCGAATCCGCTCGAAAGCTTGCCGAGTATCTTAAAAACGAGTATTCGGATATTTTGGGGATGGAAAACCCGGTCGCCGAAATCGAGGGCGGGGATATGAGCGCAGACGGTAAAACGCTCGGATACAGGGCGGTGCTCTACGAGGGTTCCGGAAGCGATTCCGACAGGATTTTAAATTACGCGTTCAGAAGAGCGGAATTTTATACCGACGACAGCGACAGGCTGTATCTTATCAGGATATATAATACCGATACGGACGGTTCTCTCGGCGATTTTGAGCTTATAACTCCCGAAGAAGCCGAAAAAGAGCTTGAAGCGGGAAGATATCTTTCATCGGCTCCCTACGCATTCCCGGGCGCTGATAAAATCGCGCGTTTTGATCTTGAATATTTCGTATCGGAAAGCGTCGAGACGTTTATGCCGTTTTATAAATTCTATGTCGAGCTTCCCAAGCAGAATATAAACGGTCTCAAAGAATTCGGGGCGTACTATGTCCCCGCAGTCGGAGCGGAATATATCGATCCCGAAATAAGCTATGACGGAAGCGCGGTAAGCTATGAAGAAAGCGAGCAAAAGCGTCCCGAAGAAAACCCGATAGCAGGTCTTGACGGCGTATGCAGTCTTGAGGAAGCGGAGCTTATAGCGCAGGGCTTCGGCATGCCGAGCTATAATCTCTCCCTCGGCGTCAAGGTCCCTTCGTTCAAAAGGACCGCGCCGGAATCTGCGGATACTGACGCGCTTGAAAAAGAGCTTATAAAAATCGCAGACGGCCTTGGGCTCGGCAAGCTGTATCCCGAAAAGATAATAAAAACCGACGGCGGGATCGAATCTGAAACTGATGAAGCTAAGCTTTCCGCAAGTATAACCGAGTTTGGGTATGAATACAGAGTGGAATTTTACGAGCCGTTTGATATGCCGGTTTCGGATGGGAATGCGAGCTCGGGCGAAGAGGTTCAAGACCCCGAAAAGGCCGCAAACGGCGCTCTGAGCGGGATCTATTCTTTGGATATTTCACCGACCGACAGGGCCGCAAGAGCAGGAAAAGCGATTATCGGATATTATAAGAAGCTTTTCGGCGAAGGCTTTGACAGCTTTATGAGCGCGTTCGGATATAAGCCGCGCGGCGACGGAACGCTGATAACTGTCTACCCGGCATTCGGCGCGACCGAGACGTATTACAGATTTTTCTACGGAAAGACCGCGGTGTTCGATCTTTCTTCCGAGGGAAAAATCAGCCGAATAGTTTTCAGGGATCCGACGGAATTTTACAGCGTATCGGAGGAAAAAACTGCGTTCGGCTGGGACGGCGCGAGGAAGCTGTACGAAAGCGGGGAGTATATAACGAACGCCCCGGTTTCGGAGCCCTACCCGGACAGGCTGCTTGAATCCTGCACGGAGATAGTATATTTAAGCGACGGGAATATGTATTTCCGTCTTTACGCGGACCTCTCCGGCATATCCGGTCTCCCTTCGGGAACGGTGGGGATATATTATGCGCGGGGGTATTAAAGGGTAGGGGAGAAAACGGTATAATCGCACAGGTCCTCGCGTTCTGTCGGATTCGACGGGACGCGGGGGCCACTGTAAAGCCATCACGCTTTCCACCCTCGCTTCGCTTCCTCAACAAATTTCAAAAAATTTCTCGCACCCCCTTGACAACCGAGGAAAAATAGTATATAATAATAAGCAATGTAAAGCCGATAAGCTTTACAATCATCGCAACATTTAGTATCTTCGCGCGTTCCGGAAGGGTGATATTGTGGCCAAGGATTTAAGATATGCCGCGCTTTTGGATATATACGGCGGCGTCCTTACAGACAAGCAGAGGGATATGCTCGAGCTTTACTATAACGAGGATCTCTCGCTTTCCGAGATCGCCGAGACGGCAGGAATCTCCCGCCAGGGCGTGAGGGATTCTATCAAGCGCGGGGAGGAAACCCTGAGCGAGCTTGAGAGCAAAATCGGAGTTATAGAGACGCTCGAAAAGTATAAGCGGCTTCTTGCCGACGTTACCGAGGGCTGCAACTCAATAATTTCTGACTGCCGCTCGTATACGACGACGAAAAACGTAATAGAAAAGCTTGAGAAAATAAAATCCGAGATCGCTAAAGGCGTAGAATGAAAGCGGGACGGAGAGTAAATAATACCGTCGGGACGGTACCGTGCCGATACTGTATTTTGGTATTTTGATAGGGAGCGTGTATACAATTGGCCTTTGAAGGTTTATCCGAAAAGCTTTCGGGAGTATTCAAAAAATTAAAGAACCGCGGAAAGCTTTCCGAAGCCGACGTAAGGGCATGCATGCGAGAGGTAAGGCTCGCCCTGCTCGAAGCGGACGTAAGCTACAAGGTCGTTAAGGATTTTGTGGCGAAGCTCACCGAGCGCTGCATAGGCTCGGAGGTTTTGGAGAGTCTCACGCCGGCTCAGCAGGTCATAAAGATAGTGAACGAAGAGCTCGTAGCGCTTATGGGCGAGAGCAATACAAAGATAAACTTCCCGGCTAAGCCGCCCTGCATAATAATGATGTGCGGGCTTCAGGGAAGCGGTAAGACTACCCATGCCGCAAAGCTTGCGAACTATTTCAGGAAGATTGACAGGCGGCCGATCCTGGTCGGGTGCGACGTATACCGTCCGGCGGCTATTGAGCAGCTTAAGATCGTAGGCGAGAGAGCGGGAGTCCCGGTATTTGAGATGGGACAGATAGATCCGCGCACCATAGCGCGAGAAGCCATTAAGCATGCCAAGGACCACGGAAACGACATAGTAATACTTGATACCGCGGGACGTTTGCAGATAGACGAAGAGCTTATGAACGAGCTCAAGGACATAAAGGAGCTTTCCGAGCCGTCGGAGATAATTCTTGTCGTAGACGCCATGACGGGACAGGAAGCCGTGAACGTTGCGAAGACGTTTGACGACGAGATCGGGATCGACAGCGTCATACTTACAAAGCTTGACTCCGATACCAGGGGCGGCGCGGCGCTTTCGGTACTTGCGGCGACGGGAAAGCCGATAAAGTTTGTGGGCGTAGGCGAGAAGATAGAGGACTTCGAGCCTTTCCACCCCGAGCGCATGGCTTCAAGAATTTTAGGAATGGGCGACGTTTTGTCGCTTATAGAAAAGGCGCAGAGCGCGATAGACGATAAGGAAGCCGAGAAAATGGCTTCAAAGCTTGAAAAAGGCGGTTTTGATCTAAACGATCTTCTTGACCAGATGAAGCAGATAAAGAAGATGGGATCGCTAAGATCGATTCTTGAGATGATGCCGGGCGCGGGAAAGATCGACGAGTCAAAGATCGACGAGAAGCAGCTTCCGAGGACGGAAGCGATGATACTTTCTATGACTCCCGCGGAGCGCGCCAAGCCGTCGCTTATAAATCCCTCGCGAAAGAGAAGGATAGCGGCGGGAAGCGGTACGAGAGTCGAGGATGTGAACAGGCTTTTGCGGCAGTTCGAGCAGATGCAGAAGATGATGAAGCAGATGGGAATAACCGGCTCCGGGAAAAACGGCAAAGGAAAACGGAGAAAGTTCATCCCCGGTATGCCGAAGGATCTGATGAAAGAGCTCCAGAACATGAAGTAAGCGCTGCGAGCGGGCGTCAGCAGGGGTGCGAGCAGGGGCTGCAAGCGTGGGGTGCAAGAACGGGCGCGACGTGGGGAGAGAGAAGAGGGAGCTTGGGGTGAGAGACGAAGGGATGCGGAGCGAGAATTTATAGCGTTTTGCATGATAAAAATAAGTCCGGATTAAGCGTAAGGGCAGATATATTTGTCCGAAGCTTATGGAGATACATTACAGCAACCGTCGGCTCCCGGAAAGCCGCGCGCCAAAAGGCGAAGCAGGATATTCCGGAAAAAACGGCGTTTCGAGATTATAAGTGGAGGTGAATATAAAATGGCAGTCAAGATCAGACTGAGAAGAATCGGCGCCAAGAAGGATCCCTTCTACCGCATAGTAGTTGCCGATTCACGTTATCCGCGTGACGGACGGTTCATAGAAGAGATCGGATATTACGATCCCACTACCGAGCCCGCTTCCTTCAAGGCCGACGCCGAGACAGCGAAGAAGTGGATAGATAACGGCGCGCAGCCGACTGATACCGTTAAGGCTTTATTCAAGAAGAACGGTATACTTTAATTCAATCACAATTCAACGAAAGGACGTTCCCCGCTTTAAACGGGGACAGGTAAACAAAAAATGACAGAGCTTTTAAGAAACATCGCGGCGGGACTTGTAGATGATAAGACTGCCGTCGAGGTTGCCGTTGACGAACCCAACGAAGACGGCGTAGTTGTATATCACCTTCATGTTGCTCCCGACGATATGGGACGAGTGATCGGCAAGCAGGGCAGAATTGCCAAGGCTATCCGCACTCTCATGCGCTCCGCCGCCGCCAAGGCCGGTCAGGAGATTATGGTTGAGATCGACTAATTCAGCAAAAAGCCGCGGTTCAAAGTTTTTTTTGAGCCGCATTTTTTCGCAGTCGGGGCTGCGGGAGGGCATTTGCACGCGTAGCTTTTATTTGGCGGCAGAAGAAGGATTTCGTCGCGGCGGCGAGATTCGCTACTTTTCTGCGGAATCACTACCGACTGCTCCCTCCCACCCGCCCTCTTCCGCTCTCTCGCCGCCGCTTTCCCGTGAGCTTCATTTCATTCTGAAATGAAGGCTCGGCAGCTGATTTCGGGGCTTTCTGCCACTACGCTAACGTATATAAGGGCGCATGTCAGCGGCGGCGAGATTCGCTACTTTTCTGCGGAAGCACTACCGACTGCTCCCTCCCACCCACCCTCTCCCGCGAATCTCGCCGCCGCCCTGGCTTCTGCTTCTGATTTTCATTTTTAGCGTACGCCCAAGCGATCAGGTTTTGACAGCATTAGCTGTCAAAAGGGGAGACAGCCTGCGGCGTCTCCCCGGGCCCCTCTGTGGCATATACGCTTCGCTTATTCTTGTGTATATGCTAACGCTTATTCTTGTGTATACGCTTACGCTTATTCTTGTGCATACGCTAACGCTTATGGAGATTTCGCGCCTGCGGGCGCGACCAAAGGGCCAGCCCTTTGGAATCCTGCGGCCTTTTGAGGAAAGGCCGGCGAAACCTTTTTAATTCCCTCTCTCCCTAACCATTCTTCATATCTTCCTAATCCCGAGGTCAAAAATGATAAATAACTATCTCGAAATAGCCAAAATCGTCTCCGTCCACGGTATCCGCGGCGAGGTAAACGCCCAGGCCTGGTGCGACTCCCTCGCAGTCCTCTGCAAGCTTAAAAAGCTCTATAATAAGGACGGATCGATCATATACGAAATCGAAAAATCAAGGCCCAAAAGCGACTCCATGGCAATTTTGAAGCTTAAAGGGACCGATACCCCCGAAGCCGCTCAACGCATTAGAAATAAAGTCCTCTACGCCGACAGAAATGATATAAAGCTCCCGAAGGGGACTTATTTCATCGCAGATCTTATCGGTATTGAATGCGTTTCGGAGGACGGCGAAGCTCTCGGAAAGATAACCGACGTTTTAGAGACGGGCGCTAACGACGTGTACGAAATAACCCGGGACGGCAAAAAATTCTATATCCCCGCGGTGCCGTCGGTGGTGCTTGAGACGGATATCGAAGCGGGGAAAATGACTGTGTATAAAATGGAGGGTCTTTTTGATGCGGATTGATATTGCAACGCTTTTTCCGGAGATCTGTGAAACATATCTTGGTCAGAGCATAGTCGGCCGAGCAAGAAATAAAGGCGTTTTCGAGCTTTTCTGTCATCAGATCCGCGACTACGCGTTCGATAAACATCATCGCGTGGACGATACGCCATATTCCGAGCGTCAGGGCATGCTTCTGATGGCCGAGCCTATCTGGCAGTGCTTTAAAGCCGTTACCGAAGGCAGATCCCCGCATGTTATATATATGTCCCCGCGAGGGAAAACACTTACTCAGTCTAAGCTCAAAGAGCTTGCCGAAAAAAATGAGGATCTGTTCATACTCTGCGGTCACTACGAGGGAGTTGATCAGAGAGTGCTCGATAAGATGGAAGCTGAGGAAATATCAATCGGGGACTATGTTCTTACAGGCGGCGAGCTGCCGGCGATGATACTTGCGGACGGCGTGGTAAGGCTTTTGGACGGAACTCTTTCGCAGGCCGACTGCTTTATGGACGAGAGCCACTACAGCGGGCTTTTGGAGTATCCCCAGTACACAAAACCCCAGATCTGGGAGGGTATGGCGGTACCGGATATACTTGTTTCCGGGCATCATGCGAACATACTCAAATGGCGCCGCGAGAAGATGTTAGAGGAGACTTATCTTAAACGTCCGGAGCTTTTGGAGACGGCTCCGCTTGACGATAACGACAGGGCGATTTTAAGTGAGATAAAAGCGAAATATGACGATTTGTCAATTTTTCTTGAATTATCGTGAAAAAGGCTTTGGGCAATATGTAATTAAACGCTAAAAAATAATGTGCAGCTTGCACAAAACTGAAGCTTCAAATTTGTCGCTCACTAATCAATTAGCAGAAATTTAGGTGAAAAAGTGAAAAAGGTTGGATTTGTCCGTTGACTTAGGGCGAAAATCTTTATATACTAAGCGTAGGCAATCAAAAGTTTATACAAAATTTTTGAATCTGAAACGGAGAGTATGTTGTTATGTTCGTAAAAGATGTAGTAGTCAAAAACCAAATCGGTCTTCATGCCCGTCCGGCGACGTTCTTCATCCAGAAGGCCAATGAATTCAAGTCGTCCATCTGGGTAGAGAAGGAGGAGCGCAGGGTAAACGGAAAGAGTCTTCTGGGCGTTCTTTCTCTCGGAATCATCGGCGGCGTAGGCATCCGCATCATAGCGGACGGAGCTGACGAGGAGCAGGCTGTAAACAGTCTTGTATCCTTAGTAGACAGCGAGTTCTCTGAAGAAGCAAGATAAGGTTATCAACGACTGATGAAGCCGCCGCGAGAAAACCGTGGCGGCTGTTTTTTTATCTTTTTTCCCGTCATTCGAGGCTGCGGCCGCCCCGGAATCCGAAAGCCGATACCGAAAATCACGGTTTTGTTTGTGCTTTTTATCCCAAAACGGCGCTCTTTCATCCGCTAAAATTTCCATGTTGGTAATCTTGTATAAAAAAATGTTAATTTTTTTGTAGAATTCACACTTTATTAACACATCCGTCAAAAAATAATGATATAATTCAAAAGAACAAATATCATCGTTATATTGCGGCGTTTTTGTCATTTGAAAGGACAGCTTCGCGCATATGAAGACGCGGAGCGGATGAAAAATTTATTATGGGGAGAAAGAATTATGCCTAACAGATTTTTCCAAGGTATTGTACACCAGATGAGCGAGACGGTAGGCTGCGAGATAGGCGTTGTAGACGAGAGCGCCGTAGTTGTAGCGTGCAGCGACGTCAGCAAGGTCGGAAGCTCTAACGAATTCGTATCGCTGGACCTGAACGAGACATACGATTATTTTGTCCGCGACGGATATACCTATAAGCCGTTCGGCTCAAAGAACCGCAACGAGTATGCGGTATTCGTAGAAGGCGTCGACGAAAACGCGTATAAGACCGCGTCAATGCTCTGCGTATCTCTTGCCAACCTCCAGCAGTTCTATGACGAAAAATACGACCGCACCAACTTCGTCAAAAACGTGGTACTCGACAATATTTTGCCGGGGGATATAATGATCAAAGCGCGAGAGCTTCACTTCAACAACGAAGCCCACAGAGTGGTCCTGCTTATCAGGATAGTATCCTCAAACGACGTATCGGCGTTCGACGTTATCCAGAATCTCTTCCCGGATAAGAATAAGGATTTTGTGTTCACGACCTCAGAGTCGGATATAGTTTTAATCAAAGAGGTAAGGCCGAATATAGAGCTTCAGGATCTTGAGAAGCTCGCGTTTTCGATAGCCGATACTCTTTCGAGCGAATTCTATACCCGCGTAAACGTCGGGATCGGGACCGTAGTTGATAACGTAAGAGCGCTCGCGGTCTCCTTCAAGGAGGCGCAGATAGCGCTTGAAGTAGGAAAGGTATTCGATACCGACAAGACGATAATAAGCTATGAAAATCTCGGCATCGCAAGGCTTATATACCATCTCCCGACGACTCTCTGCGAGACGTTTCTTAAGGAGGTATTCAAGAAGGGCTCTATCGAATCCCTCGACCAGGAGACTCTTTTCACCATCCAGAAATTCTTTGAGAATAACTTAAACGTCTCGGAGACCTCCCGCAAGCTGTTCGTACATAGAAACACGCTTGTTTACAGACTTGAAAAGATCAAAAAGCTCACCGGTCTTGATCTGAGAGAATTCGACCACGCGATAATATTCAAGATCGCGCTTATGGTAAAGAAGTATCTCGCGTCCGAGCCGACGAAGTATTAAAACAGTAAAAACAGTTAGATCCCGATAAATGATAGGCATTCCCGTTTACCCGAAAGGAGCAGCTTAAGAGTGGTAGAATTCCGCAACGTATCCTATACATACCCGACGGGACAGCACGCAATCAATCGCCTTAACCTGAAGATCGACGACAGCGAATTTGTATTCATCGTCGGAGCGAACGGAGCGGGCAAATCGACGCTTATAAAGCTCATTCTCCGAGAATTGAGAGCTACGGAGGGCGAGGTTATCGTCAACGGCTTCAATCTTTCGACCATGAAAAAGAGAAAGATTCCGAAGTTAAGACGTACTATAGGCGTCGTTTTTCAGGATTTTCGGCTGATCCCGAATATGACGGTTTACGATAACGTGGCGTTTGCGTTAAGAGCGATAGACGCCCCGACAAAATATATAAGAACAAGAGTACCTTACGTTATACAGCTCGTCGGACTTACGTCAAAGGCTAAGTCCTACCCGAACGATCTTTCGGGCGGCGAGCAGCAGAGAGTAGCGCTTGCGCGCGCGCTCGTAAACGACCCGCAGCTTATAATCGCAGACGAGCCTACAGGGAACGTAGACCCTGCGAGGAGTTTTGAGATAGTGGATCTGTTAAAAGCGATAAACGCCTGCGGTACGACGGTGCTGATGGTAACGCACGAGCACAGCCTTGTAAAATATTTCGGCGGCAGGATAATAAATATCAACAGCGGCACCATCGCCTTCGATGAATTCATAGGAGGCGAAAACGAAAGTGAGAATTAGCAGCTTCAAATATCTTGTGAAGCAGGGCTTCGCGGGGATATGGTTCAACAGGATCAACTCCTTCGCTTCGCTCTGCGTTATAACCATATCGCTTATGATGGTAGGGATATCGGTGCTTTTATCTATGAATATAAACAGCATGATAGGCTCCATCGAATCAAGAAACGAGGTAATAGTAGTAATAGAGGACGGGACTCCGGAGAACAACGTAACGCTTTTGGGGGAGCAGCTTAAATCCAACCCGAATATCTTCGAGGTCAATTTCTATTCCAAGGACGACGCATGGAAGGGAATGATAGAGAAGATGAGCGAGGAGGAGGTTGAGAATTTAAAGTATATAACGACAAATCCGCTTCCCGACTGCTACAGAATAAGAGTCAGCGACATAGATAAGCTTTCGGATACCGTAGCCGAGATAGATAAGCTTGAGAGCGTGGATACGGTGCAGTCGCCCGACGATTTCGCTTCTATTCTTGTAGGCATAAGAAACGTATCTACGCTGCTGTTTTCGGCGGTAACGCTGTCGCTTATAGTGGTATGCTTTGTAATAATCTCGAATTCAACGCGCGCGTCGGTATATGCAAGAAGGCGCGAGATAAATATAATGCGCTACGTCGGCGCTTCTAAGTCGTTCATAGAGATCCCGTTCTTTGTCGAAGGTCTTGTGATAGGGATAATTTCCGCAGGTATAGCTTACGGTATAACCTGGTTTGCGTACAGGGAGGTATACTCGGTATTTTCGGCCGACGTAAGTATGCTTCACATCTTCGGTCTTACCGCGCTCATACCGTTCGATACGATCGCGGTCCCGACTGCGATAGCGTATGCTGTCTGCGGAGTGATTCTCAGCGCGATAGGGACGGTAGTATCGACAAGAAAGCATCTTAACGTTTGAACATCTAAACCTCTGAAACACCGAAAAGGCGAAGACCGGGAGCGTATAACGTTTCCGAGCGCCGCGATAAAAGGATCCCGAAATGAAAAAATCTTTCATACTCAAAAAAATCACAGTTATACTTACCGCGCTTGCCGTAGCGTTTTCCGCGCTTTGCTTCCCCGGCTCCACGGTCCATGCGGACGAGCAGGACGATCTTGAAGCGAAGATAGCGGCAAGCAAGGATAGACAGAAGGAAATAGAGAAGAAGATCAAGGATACCAAAAACGATATCTCTAAGGAGAAGGAATACCAGGAGCATATCGACGAGCAGATAGAAGAGGTCGAGGATTACCTTGCGGACCTCAGCAAGCTTATCGGAGAATACGAGGACCAGATAGAAGCCTTGGAGGACGAGATAGCGGTTCTTGAAGCGCAGATAGCGATCCAGGAGAGGAAGATCTCGGATAAAAAAGACGAGGTCGACGATATATCCTATAAGTACGGGCAGTCGTTGAGATCCATTTATCTTAACGGAAACGATTCGGTGGCGTCTATTGTCTTAGGCTCGCAGGACTTTTTCGATATGCTTATGAGGATGGAGTTTGTAAAGCGGGTCGCGAATTATAACGACGACCTGATCCAGTCCCTGCACGATAAGGTAGCGGAGCTTGAGCTTGCGGAGCTCGAGCTTCAGAATCAGCAGGCGGCGTATGAGGAGACCAAGGAGCTTACAAATCAGGAAAAGGAAAAGACCGAGAAAACCAAGTCAGAATGGGATTCAAAGCTTGAGGAGCTTGAGGGACTCTATCAGCAATCCAAAAAGGCTCAGAGAGAGCTTGAGAACCAAAAGGACAGCCTTGAAGAGGACGCGGACGAGCTTAAGAAGGAGCAGGAAAGATATAACGATCAGTTAGAGGAGATCATACGTCAGAAAGCAAGAAAGGAATACATGGGAGACTTAGAGCCCGGAACATTCCTCTGGCCCTGCCCCGGAAATTATAAGATAACCTCCGGATACGGTTCGAGACCCGAAAACTACCACAGAGGTATAGATATCGGCGCTTCAAAGGGAGACGATATCACCGCGGCGAACTCGGGAATAGTTATCACGGTTTATAACGGCTGCTCGCATAACTACGGAAAGAGCGGCTCCTGCGGCTGCGGAGGAGGATTCGGTAACTACTGCATAATCGATCACGGCGGCGGGTATCAGACTCTTTACGGACATGCGACAAAGATAACCGTCCACGAGGGAGATACCGTAAAAACCGGAGACGTAATCGGTCAGGTCGGCTCCACGGGCTGGTCAACGGGATTCCACCTTCACTTTGAGGTCAGAGTTGACGGCGAGAGACTCGATCCCCAGAAATTTGATCTTAAAAAGTATTAAGGAAAATCTATGAATCGAAAAATATCACTCGGACTGGCTATCGCTTTAATGGCGATAGCCGCCGCTATCACATTTATAATTGCAACGAGCTACTCGATGAATATCTATAACAGCCTTGTCGCGGACGTACAGCAGCGCGCGGAGATGTATCAGAAGCTTGAGCAGATAGATACATACGTGCGCGCGTACTACGACGGTACGATAGACGAGGATAAGCTTATAGAAGCCCTTGCGGAGGGCTATATCTCGATAATCGAGGACGCGGAAGCGGACTATCTCAACGCGCAGGAATATGAAATTTTCAAGGAGCGTCAGAGCGGGACGCACCTCGGTATAGGGGTATACACCGTCGAGGACGGGGGATATCCGACCGTAACCGAGGTTCTCGAAAACAGCCCCGCGTCGATGGCGGGGATAACTGCAGGGGAGAGCATCGTTGAAATAAACGGTCAGAGCTGTCTTGATATCGGGTATCAGAATTCCTGCGATCTTTTAAGAAGCGCCGCGGGAACGCAGCTGAATATCACCGTTCGCTCCGGAGGAGTAGACCGAGAAGCGGTTCTGACGACGGTGCAGATGACCGTCGGAACGGTCAGGACGAGAGTATATAACAACATAGGATATATCAAGATCTCGACCTTCAACGAAAAGACTTACCAGCAATTCATGGCCGCATATTCGTCGCTACAGTCCCAGAACGTAGGCGGGCTGATAATAGATCTGAGAAACAATTCCGGAGAGGTGTACGACAGCGCGATAAATATTCTTTCCGCTATGCTTCCTATAGACGTATCGGTAGCTATAAATATCGGAAAAGACGGCGTGCAGTCTACATACGCAAGCGCGAACGGTTCAAGAGTCCCGACGTTTCCGGTCTGCACGGTGGTGAACGAAAGAACGAAAGGTCCTGCGGAGCTCTTCGCGGCTTCGCTTAAGGACTACATGAAATGCCCGATAGTAGGAACGACGACGGCAGGAGAAGGGGACTTCTTTGAGAATTATCCCTTATACGACGGCACGGCGATAGTGCTTCCGATATCTACTCTCAAAACTAAGACGATAGATATAGAGGGAGTAGGAGTCAAGCCGGACTATGAGACGACTCAGCCGGACGGAGATACCGACGAGCAGTTAGCGCTTTTGGATGAGAATACCGATAACAGCTTAAAGCGTGCGATCGAGGTCGTCACGAGCCAGATCCCGGCCGAATAGACGGACAGAATTCATAATTCTGAAATAAGAGAACGGAAGCGGTTCTTATTCATCACCCCCTCGGAAAGGAAAACCATGACCATTCCCGAAACACTTGACTATCTTTTAAGACGGTACGACGACGAGTTCCTTGACGTAAGCGACAGGGAGCTCACCGAGCTTGTGGCCATGTATCTTCCCGGCGAGGATTCCGGTCGGCTGATAAGAAAATTCGGGACGGTTGAGAAGATTTTATCCGACGATCCCAAAGCCCTTATCAAAGAGGGGATAGAACCCGATCGCGCAGTCTTTCTGAGCCTTCTCGGAACGCTCTATAGAAAATACGGCGGGAATGTCCGCTCCGACGGGCCCATAGGTTCAAAGCCCGAAGCGGAGGTTTTCATCTCCGCTATGTCGGAAAATTTCTCCGCTCCGTCGGTAATAGCAGCGGCCGTGGATGAGAATAATATCATTGTAAAGTCGTACGGCTTTACGGAGGATGTAAAAGCAACGCCGTCTGAAAAATTAGCTCAAAAGCTTCTTGATTTTTTCGCTGATACCCCTGCAAACAAGCTTATAATAGGTATCTGCACCGAAAGAACGGATCCGGGCGTTATATCGTCGGCAGTTAGGCTTCTTAAAATCCTGTCACAAAGCGCGGCCGTAACGATGTACGCGGTAAGCGGAAAAAAAGCTGTCAGGATAAAAATTTAGTCAGAAAAATCCCGCAAGACTCCCAAAGAGTCCTGCGGGAAAAATATTTGTGATTTAATTTATCAGTTAGCCGTGACGCTTTCTTCGCCTACGTCAAACCCCATCGAAGCCAGCCACTCGTCAAGATTCTCGATAGGTCTCATGTCGTCAAGCTCCTCGGTCACAAATTCCTCGTCGCCGTCTTCGTCCGGCTCTGGAGTCGTCTCAGGCGCGGGAGTGGCGACGGTAGTGGTCTCGGGAGCCTTGGTTTCGGCCTTGGTAGTGGTCGCTTTTTCGGTCTTGTCCGCAGGCTTCGCAGTCGTGGCAGAGCCTTTGGTTTCGGCCTGAGCGGCGGTAGTGGTCGCGGGCGGCTCGGTAGCTTCCGGCTCCGTGCTCTTGGTCGTCTCGGACGGCGCGTCGGTCTTTTCCGGGGGATTCACCCACGTCAGCTCCTCGGTCGAAATATCCGACTCCGTAGTAGTATCCGCAGCGGGAAGCGTTTCAATGCCGATATCGCCGCTGACTGCCGGCCGGGTTTCGTTCTCGGAGTCAGAACCGGTCCCGCAGGCGCATAAAGAAAGCGCTAAAGAGAAAATGATAAAAGCTGCCAAAAATTTATTCATGAAAATTTATCCTTTCAAAGCCGCGCCGGGAGCGTGAATCTTGAGTTGGGGAGCGGCGAAATCACATCCGAAAAATACCCCGCCGGGAAGCTGATTCCCGACGGAGAAGCGTTTCTAATCAGCCGTTCAGCTTCTTAGCAAGCTGAGACTTTTTTCTTGCGGCGGCGTTCTTATGAAGAATGCCCTTTGCGCAGGCCTGATCGACCTTCTTGATGGCGGCTCTGACGGCGGCTTCCTTATCGGCTCCGTCGGCGGCGTCTACCTTCTTGATAGTCGTTTTAAGGTTGGACTTGACCATCTTGTTTCTGAGAGTCTTTGTCTTTATAACCTCTACTCTTTTCTTTGCTGACTTAATGTTTGCCACTAAGACACCTCCTTAAATTTCCCTTTTTCGGGGGTATGAAATCCACTTATTAGGATAAGCTAATTGCATGACTGAGAGGGAAATGCAAAAAGAGCGTTATTCAACAAGTATCGGATATACTATATCACCTTTTTAAGAAAAATGCAAGCCCTTTTTGAAAATTTTCTCACTTTTTTTATATTATTTTTTTATTTGAGGAGATTTTTTTATGAACATCGTTAAAAAAAGAACGGATCTTGCAGTTGAGAGCGCGCAGAGCGTAGATAAGAGCGAGCCTCTTCCGGACGGGATAGAGATATCGGAAAGGGACTCGGAGGGCTTTCACATAACAGATATAAGCGTAAGCTCGCGCGAAGCTTCGCGGCTCATAGAGAAGCCGGAGGGGAGATATATCACCCTCGAATCGGTCTCACGGCTCGATCTGAGACCGGAAAATTTTGACGAATGCGTATACAGTCTTTCCGAGGAAATAAGAAAGATATCCGGAAAAGCGGAAAAAGTCCTTATCGCAGGTCTCGGGAATGAAAATATAACCCCCGACAGTCTCGGACCGTCTGTCTGCAAGCACATCCTCGCCACAGGCCACATACGTGAAAACGCTCCGGGGTTTGATACCGAAGGACTCGGGGACGTAAGCGCGATAGCTCCCGGCGTTATGGGCCAGACAGGAATAGAAGCTTCGGAGATAATAAGGTCCGTCTGCGAATCTGTAAGACCGTCCCTGGTGATAACGGTAGACGCTCTTGCCTGTTCGGAGCCGTCAAGGCTCGGTAAAACGGTTCAGCTGACCGATTCCGGGATATCCCCCGGCAGCGGCGTGATGAATTCAAGAAAAGAGCTGTCCCAAAATACGCTCGGCGTTCCCTGCATAGCTATCGGCATTCCGACTGTAGCGGATTCGGGGGAGAGCCCGAAAGGCGAAAAGCTGATGGTAACTCCGAGATCCATAGACCGACTTATATCCTGCTCCGCGCAGCTCATTTCAGCCGCGATAAATCTGAGTTTTCACCGCGGATTGACGCTTGATGAAATAATATCTTTGACAAGTTGAAAAAAAGCTCTTGACAAATCGGCAATATCGTACTACACTATATGTAGCGATTTGTTGTCGGTCAATATTTCCGGCGGCAGGTTCTCAGTTTTGCGAGCGAAGCCGAAAAAGCGCGGGCAAGGATATTACCGGGCGCTAAAGCGGCGAAAGCTCCGAATAAAGACAGGAGGTTTTGAAATTGATCTATGAGAAAGTAAAGGCGATTATAGCCGAGCAGCTTGATATCGACCCCGAGAGCGTGACCTACGACGCGTCTATCACCGACGATCTCGGAGCTGATTCTTTGGACGTAGTTGACCTTGTAATGTCCTTTGAAGACGAATTCGACGTTGAGATCCCCGATGAAGCCGTCGAAACGATACACACGGTTTCGGACATAGTCAAATATATCGAAGAAAACCAGTAATATCCATAATAATACGCTTGCGCTCCGAAAAAAGCTCGGGGCGCAAATTTTTTTAAAAAAACGCTTGACAAATCTTCGCATTTGGAGTATAGTAATAAAAAGAAACCGATGAAGCGGGAGTAAAGACGGAGAGAGGTCAAAAGAGAGTCCGGGGCGCTGTGATCCGGGCGGATACTTACCGTCAAATGGGCCGCTGAGGGTATGCCGAAAGGGCAGCGTTACAGGTCGCGAAGCGCCGAGATACCGGGAAATCCGGGATTGGGGCGAAGGCGGGAATGCCGGAGCCGGGCTTAGGAATGCGTGAGAACTGCGGGAAGCTTTGTAGGAACGCCGAGCGCAGGACTTAGAAGAGCAAAAATCGCGGCAAGAAGCAGGGGACGAGGAGACGTATTTAATCCCACCCGGAACGCTGTTTTAGTATAGCATAACGTATTGGCTCACGTCAGAAGCCGGAGGTATGAAGTACCTTACAGAGCGCGTCCGTTTATCGCGGGCGAATCAAGGTGGCAACGCGGATACTGAGTATTCGTCCTTGGCAGATTTTCTGCCGGGGCTTTTTTATTGTAAAAAACTTACTCCCCCGGCGACAAAAAACAAATCTGAAAGGAGCAGCAACATGAAATTTTTTCCAAGCGTCGAGACGGTAAAAGAGCTTGCCGCAAGCGGCGAATACAGAGTGTGTCCGGTGGCATGCGAGCTTTTTTCCGACTGCTTTACGCCGATCGAGGTGCTGAGGATACTTAAGACGGTCTCCTCGCACTGTTATCTTCTTGAATCTATAGAGAGCCGCGAGAAGTGGGGGCGCTATACGTTTTTAGGCTTCGAGCCGAAGTTAGAGCTCACATACTCCCATAAAGAATTCGCGGCAGGAGATATGAAGGTAAATACCGACAACCCCGCGGAATGCATAAGAGAGATATTAAACCGCTACAAAAGCCCGAAGATTCCGGGGCTTCCTCCGTTCACAGGGGGACTTGTCGGATATTTCGCATACGACTACTTCGGCGACGTAGAGCCGGCGGCTCATGTAGACGTGACCGACGAGGAGGACTTCAGGGATCTCGATCTTATGCTTTTCGATCGCGTCATCGCCTTTGATAATTTCAAGCAGAAAATTATTCTGATAACGAATATGCGGCTTGAAAACGTCGGGGAGGATTACGAAAACGCGAAGAAGGAGCTTAAGAGCCTTGCGGATATGCTTATGTCCAAGCGCGGCGAGATAGCATACGAAAAGGGCGGGAGACTTATGGGAAAGGTCGAGCCGCTGTTTGATAAAAAAGAGTTCTGCGAGATGGTGGAAAAGGCGAAGCACTATATCCGCGAAGGGGATATTTTCCAGATAGTACTTTCAAACCGTCTCTGCGCGCCGTTTGAGGGGAGCCTATTAAACACCTACAGGCTCCTAAGAACGATAAATCCGTCCCCGTACATGTTCTATCTCTGCGGGACCGACGTGGAGGTTGCGGGAGCTTCGCCGGAGACTCTTGTAAAGCTTGAAAACGGCGTTCTGCACACCTTCCCGCTCGCCGGAACAAGGCCGAGAGGAAAGACCGAAGCTGAGGACGCGGCGCTTGAAGCGGAGCTTCTAAAGGACGAAAAAGAGCTTGCGGAGCATAACATGCTTGTAGATCTCGGAAGAAACGATCTCGGGAAAATATCGCGCTTCGGGACAGTAGAGGTTGAAAAATATCATTCGATAGAAAGATATTCCCACGTCATGCATATCGGCTCCACGGTCAGAGGTATGATAGAAAGCGAAAAATACGACGCTCTTGACGCCGTAGGCGCGGTACTTCCCGCGGGAACGCTTTCCGGCGCTCCGAAGATAAGGGCCTGCCGGCTCATAGGAGAGCTTGAAAATAACAAGAGAGGAATATACGGCGGCGCGATAGGATATATAGATTTTACGGGAAATCTTGATACCTGCATAGCGATAAGACTTGCATACAAAAAGAACGGAAAGGTGTTTGTGCGTTCGGGAGCGGGGATAGTAGCCGACTCGGTTCCCGAGAAGGAATATCAGGAGTGCCTTAACAAAGCGGCGGCTGTTCTTGATTCTCTTCGTCAAGCGGAGGAGGAAATGTTATGATACTATTGATAGATAACTACGACAGCTTTTCCTATAATTTATACCAGCTCGTAGGCGAAATAGAGCCGGACATAAAGGTAATAAGAAACGACGAGATGACGGTGAGCGAGATAAGTAAGCTCGCGCCGACCAGGATAATACTTTCTCCCGGTCCCGGAAGGCCGGAGGACGCGGGGATTACTCAGGAGGTCGCCGGGACGGTATCGAAAAAGATCCCGACTCTCGGGGTATGCCTTGGACATCAGGCTATCTGCCAGGCATACGGCGCGACGGTAACATACGCTTCAAGACTTATGCACGGAAAGCAGTCCGAGGTCTCTCTGAATCTTTCAAGTCCGCTCTTTAAAGGTCTTCCCGGTAGGGTGACTGTGGCGAGATATCACTCGCTTGCAGCCGATCCTAAGACCGTGCCGAACTGTCTTAAAGTGATAGCGATGACCGACGAGAGCGAGATCATGGCGGTACAGCACCGCGATTACCCGATCTACGGCGTGCAGTTCCATCCCGAGAGCATAATGACTCCCGACGGCAGACAAATGCTTAAAAACTTCATTTTCGGACTTTGAGACCGTTTTTCGGATGATTCGGACAATCGCTTAGGCGGGATTTGGATTCGCCCGTCGGAATAATTTACTACAGCTTAAAATTTAACTTTTATAATCAAGTCAGGAGGAAACAAAATGATTAAAGAAGCAATTGCAAAAATCGTAAACAAGGAAGACCTCAGCTACGACGAAGCGTACGGCGTAATGACCGAGATAATGTCCGGCGAGACCACCCCGACTCAGAACGCGGCGTTTTTGGCTGCTCTTTCGACGAAAAGCACGAAATCCGAAACCATTGAAGAGATCTCGGGCTGCGCCGCCGCCATGCGCGACAAAGCGCTCAAAGTAAACCCGCCGATGAAGACCTTCGAGATAGTCGGAACCGGAGGAGACAACGCGGGCTCTATAAATATTTCCACGACGGCCGCGATCATAATCGCCGCCGCAGGTATCCCGGTAACAAAGCACGGAAACCGCGCTGCAAGCTCAAAATGCGGCGCTGCTGACTGTCTTGAAGCGCTCGGAGTAAATATAGACCTCGATCCCGACAAGTGCGTAAAGCTTCTTGACGAGGTCGGCATCTGCTTCCTCTTCGCCCAGAAATATCACCCCTCAATGAAATACGTAGGCGCGATTCGCCGCGAGCTCGGCTTCAGGACGGTATTCAACATCTTAGGCCCGCTGACAAACCCCGCGAGCCCGAAGATCCAGCTCCTCGGAGTCTATGACGGCTCTCTCTGCGAACCCCTTGCGAAGGTCCTTATAAGCCTTGGCGTAGAGCGCGGAATGGTAGTATACGGCCAGGATAAGCTTGACGAGATATCTTTAAGCTCCCCGACGACAGTATGCGAATTCAAGGGCGATATGTATAAGACATACGAAATAAAGCCTGAGGACTTCGGCTTCAAGACCTGCCAAAAATCCGACCTTGTCGGCGGCACTCCCGCTGAGAACGCAAACATCACCTACGCTATACTTGAAGGCACGCTTCAGGGGCCTAAGCGCGACGCTGTTCTGATGAACGCCGGAGCCGGGATTTATCTCGGCGGCAAGGCCGAGAGCATGGCCGAAGGAATAGAGCTTGCGAAAAAGCTTATAGACAGCGGCGCTGCGGTCAAGAAGCTCGAGCAGTTCGCGGCGGCTTCCAAAAACTGATATGGATATACTTGAAATACTTGCGGGATCGGCCCGCGAGCGAACCGAGCAAAATAAAAAGAAGATTTCGCTTGAAGAAATAAAGAGCCTTGCTCTTGGAATGCGAAAGCTTGATTTCGAGTTTGAGAAAGCTCTTAAGAAGGAGGATCTCGCGTTCATCTGCGAATGCAAGAAGGCTTCTCCGTCAAAGGGACTCATAGCCCCGGACTTTCCGTATCTTAAAATAGCTAAGGAATACGAAGCCGCGGGCGCGGACTGCATATCGGTTCTCACGGAGCCTACAAGGTTTTTAGGCAGCGACGGATATCTGCAAGAGATATCCGAAGCGGTAAAAATCCCCTGCCTGAGAAAGGATTTCACCGTTGACGGATATATGATATACGAAGCGCGAGTATTAGGAGCAAAAGCCGTGCTTTTGATATGCTCTATCCTGAGCGAAGAGCAGATAAAAGAGTATATAAAAATCTGCGACAGTCTCGGTCTTTCCGCGCTCGTTGAGACTCACAGCGAGGAGGAAGCGCGTACGGCGATAAGCTGCGGCGCGAGGGTGATAGGGGTAAATAACCGAAACCTCCGCGATTTCTCGGTCGATCAGTCGGTGAGCGCAAGGCTTAGGGATATAGTCCCGGAAAGCTGCGCGTTCGTCTCGGAAAGCGGCGTGAAGACCTCCGAGGACGTCAAAAAGCTTAGAGAGATCGGCGCCGACGCTGTTTTAATAGGGGAGACTCTAATGCGCGCCGAAAATAAAGCCGAGAAGCTTAAGGAGCTTAAAGGATATGACTAAAATAAAGCTCTGCGGACTGAGGACCGCCGGCGACATAGAGACAGTGAACGGACTTATGCCGGACTTCGCGGGATTTATTCTCTGCAAAAGATTCTGGCGTTACGCGTCGGATTTTGATGAAATAAGGCCGCTGCTCGATCCTAAAATAAACGCGGTAGGGGTATTCGTAGACGATTCCATAGAAACCGTTTCGGAATATATATCTCGCGGCGTTCTTGATTTTTGCCAGCTCCACGGAAACGAGGACGCGGGCTATATAGAAAGCGTGAGAAAGAGCGGAGTCAAAGTCATAAAAGCCTTCAGGATAAGCACGCGCGACGATCTGAAAAAAGCGCTGGATACGCCTGCGGACTTTCCTCTTTTGGATTCCGGCACAGGCTCCGGCATAAGATTTGACTGGGAGCTTTTAAAGGATATCAAAAGGCCGTACTTTCTTGCGGGCGGATTATCCCCTGAAAACGTCGCAGAAGCGATAAATACTTTAGACCCCTATGCCGTAGACGTAAGCTCGGGCATAGAAACAGACAGAAAAAAGGACCCGGAAAAGGCCGCGGCTTTCGTTAAAGCGGTAAGAGACCGGGGAAATAAATTATAAAAAGGAGAAATACTATGGCAGAAACTCGCGGCCGCTTCGGTATACACGGCGGGCAGTATATTCCGGAAACACTGATGAACGCCGTAAACGAACTGGAGCAGGCATACAACCACTATAAGAACGATCCCGATTTTCAGGCGGAGCTTCAAGATCTTCTTAATAACTACGCAAACCGTCCTTCGCCGCTTTACTATGCGGAAAAGATGTCGAGGGATTTGGGAGGGGCGAAGATCTATCTCAAGAGAGAGGATCTCAACCACACCGGAGCGCATAAGATAAACAACGTTTTAGGGCAGGCTCTTTTAGCGAAGAAGATGGGCAAGACTCGCCTTATCGCCGAGACCGGAGCAGGTCAGCACGGAGTTGCGACCGCCACCGCCGCCGCGTTATTCGGTATGGAATGCGTGGTATTCATGGGCGAAGAGGATACTAAAAGACAGGCTCTTAACGTATACAGGATGAAGCTTTTAGGCTCGGAGGTGGTACCGGTCAAGTCGGGAACCGCTACCCTCAAGGACGCTGTAAACGAAGCGATGAAGGAGTGGACGAGAAGGATCTCCGATACTCACTACTGTCTCGGCTCCTGCATGGGTCCGCACCCGTTCCCGACGATCGTAAGAGACTTCCAGTCGGTTATCTCTAAGGAGATCAAGGAGCAGTGCCTTAAGAAGGAAGGAAGACTTCCCGACGTGGTAATGGCATGCGTAGGCGGCGGCTCAAACGCTATCGGAGCGTTCTATAACTTCATAAACGATCCGTCTGTACAGCTCATAGGCTGCGAAGCGGCGGGTAGGGGAATAGATACCTTTGAGACCGCGGCGACCGTCGCCACAGGCAAGCTCGGAATCTTCCACGGCATGAAATCCTACTTCTGCCAGGACGAATTCGGCCAAATAGCGCCGGTATATTCAATTTCCGCAGGTCTTGACTATCCCGGAGTGGGTCCCGAGCACGCAAACCTCCACGATATCGGAAGAGCGCAGTATGTGGCGATAACCGACGACGAAGCGGTTGAAGCGTTTGAATATCTGTCAAGGACCGAGGGAGTTATCCCCGCGATAGAGAGCGCCCACGCTGTCGCGCACGCTATGAAGATAGCACCGACGATGGATAAGGACAGGATAATAGTAGTAAATCTCTCGGGAAGAGGAGACAAGGATGTTGCCGCCATCGCGCGCTACAGAGGGGAGGATATATATGAGTAATATTAAAAAAGCCTTTGCAAACGGCAAGGCGTTCATACCTTTCATAACCTGCGGTTATCCGGATATCAAAACTTCCAAAGAAGTGATCCGCACCGTAGCCGAAAGCGGAGCAGACTTGATCGAGATCGGAATACCCTTCTCCGACCCGACCGCCGAAGGCCCGGTCATCCAGCACGCGAATTTAAAAGCCCTCGAGGGAGGAATAACCACAGTCAAGGTCTTTGAGGTAATAAGAGAGCTAAGAAACGAGGGCGTAACCGTCCCGATGGTATTTATGACATACGCGAACGTGGTATTTTCCTTCGGCTCGGAGAAGTTCATCTCTACCTGCCGCGATATCGGCATAGACGGGCTAATCCTTCCTGATATCCCCTATGAAGAGCGCGGGGAGTTTTTGGATATATGCCATAAATACGGGCTTGATATGATACCGTTCGTCGCGCCGACCTCGGCTAACAGGATAGCGATGATAGCGAAGCATTCCGAGGGGTTCATATACATAATCTCGAGTCTCGGAGTCACGGGAGTCAGGGATGAGATCACCACGGATATTTCGAGCATAGTTAAGATAATAAGAGAGAATACCGATACGCCCTGCGCAGTCGGTTTCGGGATATCCACGCCTGAGCAGGCGCATGAGATGGCAGAGCTTTCAGACGGAGCGATAGTCGGATCCGCGCTTATAAAGGTTATAGACGCAGGCGGGGAGGATATGCTTAAGAATGTCGGGGAATTTGTGCGTAAGATGAAGGAAGCCGTTTAAGAGGGGAATATCAAAAAGGTTTCGCCGGCCTTTCCTCAAAAGGCCGCAGGAGTCCAGGAGGCTGAAATCGCAGCGTTAAAACTTGCTTTTTAAGGCTCCACAGGAGCCTTGAAAAGGGTTTTAATCGCAACGACCACCGAGTCGTGCCCGCAGGCGCGAAACACCCCCAGCGTGAGCAAGCGCAGGACGGGGAGAAAAAACAGTCCGGCAGACTGTTTTTTCGTGGGGAGACGCCGCCGGCCGTCTCCCCTTTTGACAGCCAATGCTGTTAAAACAAACCCGCCCCGGTATCCGAACCAAAATAACCCTCAGAAGCAGCGAATCGGCCTTTAAACAGTTCTTACCCCGAATCCCCTCGGAGCTGTCAACCAAAATTAAATACGCAAACCAACAACAAAAAAACCGTCAGCCCTTCACCGTGAAACCGGTGCACTGACGGTAATTTTTTATGCATATAAGCGCTTCCTTTAGTTCCCATAAAATTTTTAGCGCAACGTTCTTATAATTTCCCCCACGCCCGTTATTCCTCAGCCCTCCAACGGTACTTTTCCATAATCACCCGTCCGTCTCCGTCAAACTCAACCCCGTCGCGCAAAAGAAGCTCGCGCTGTACGTTTATCCCGCCGAACGCGAAGGATTCCGACAGCCCGCCGTCCTTTGTCACCACCCTGTAACAGGGTATCCCGTCCGGATCGGGATTGACATGGAGGGCGTAACCCACAACGCGCGCCCATCTCGGATTCCCGGCCAGCGCCGCTACTTGTCCGTAGCTTGCGACCTTCCCGCGCGGGATTTTCCTCACGACCTCATAAATTCTTTCAAATACGCTCATCTTACCTCGCCCGCAATCTCGCCCGGGACCTTTACAACGCTTCTGTAAACGCCCTTAGAGACCTCTTCAACTCCCGGCTCGTAGCCGTAATACGCTTCTATTATCTTTCTCACAAGATATTTTGAATATTCGCCGTTTTCGATAACAGCGGAAAAAGCGATCTCGGGATCGTCAGCGGGATAGAATCCTACGACCGTGGAATTCTGCGTAGCTTTGTTTGAAGCCTGCGGGGTTCCGGTTTTAATGGCGGCAGGGTAGGGGAGCGCTTCAAGAGAAAACTGCGAAAGATACGCGGCCTGCGCGTTAGTTTCATAGTACTGCGCGGCGGTGGTATTTTCGGCCGCAAGCTTCATTCCCTCTATGATAGTGTTATAGTCGTCCTCGGAGCATGAAATCCTCGCCGCGACCTCGGGCTCGGTTTTGGAGAGCTGCTCGGTCATGTTGTAGTCCCATGTCGAGTCCACAAGATACGGACGGTAGCGAACGCCCTTGTTTGCAATAGTGGAAGCTAAAACGCACATCTGAAGCGGCGTGACTCCTACTTCGGACTGCCCGATAGCTGCCTGAAGGACCTGACCTACGGTCCAGTCGAGCCCGAACTTCGCAAATACGTCCGGCGAAGCGAGATACCCTTCCGAAGTCGGTATCTCAAGCCCGAGCGGCTGCCCGAGTCCGTAGAGCGATTCGTATTTGATGAGCGAGTCGAGCCCCAGCTGCTGCACGACCTGATAGAAGAATATGTTGCAGCTCTTTTGGAGAGCTGTTACGACGTTTATGCTGCCGTGATTTCCCGTGCAGTGAACCTCGATATCGAGATACTGCATATTTCTGTGACAGGTAAGGCGGGAATCACGGTTTATAATTCCCTCCGAAAGCGCGGCGGTCGCAGTTACGGTCTTCATGACCGAGCCTGGGCGGTAGAGACCGTCGAGCGCGCGGTTATACATAGGCTGGCCCTCGGCATTTAAAACCGAGGAATAGTCGGTTATGAGATCGTTGATATTGTAATTCGGCCAGGTAGCTATTCCCTTGACGGCTCCGGTTTTTACATCCATAACCACTATAGCCCCAGACGAGCAGTCGGTAAAGTCATAGTCCTGTTTTGTAAGAGTTCCGTTTGCGAGGGATGTGATAAAATCCCCGAGGATATTCTGGAGCTTTTCCTGGAATTCGCTGTCCACGGTAAGCATGACCGTTCTTCCGGGGACGGCTTCTTTAGTTACAGTCTCGGTGATTTCGCCGTCCGACGAAACGGTAATCGTTTTTTCGCCGCGTTTTCCGGCAAGATATGTCTCCATGGCCCGTTCAATACCGGCCTTGCCTACGGTATCGTTTATAAGATACCCCGCTTCCTTTAAAGCCGGGTATTCCTCCGCGTATATAGGTCCCACGTATCCTATCCCGTGAGGGAAGATACTTCCGGACGAATACACCCTGACTGCGTCCTCGACTATCCCCGCGCCGGAGAGCTGATAATTAAGCTCCCTGATTTTTGAAGCCGTGGAAATAGGAACGTCCTTTACAAAGACGTAATCGTTGCTTGAAGAGAAATCGCTCAGTATCATCTGATACCTGACTCCCGCGATTATTCTCTTTTCCTCGCTCGAATAGGATCTGTCTATCTTATATTCCTTTATAAGCGCGTCGATGCAGTTTTCGGCCGTGGCGTAGGAATTAAGTCTCAGCTTATTATGGATCTGAGTTACCCTTCCGTCCGATTCGTCGAGGGTATACTGATACGGTCTTTCAAGAGTGATCGGGATCTCGTCTATCCATTCTATGCCGTCGTTCTTAAGGATTTTAGCGATCTTAAGGATCACTTCGTTCTGCTCCTCAACGCTGTCGGGGAAGAAAGAGCGATTTATGACGACGTTATATGATACCCTGTTTTCGACGAGCGGTCTTCGCACCGAGTCCACGATCTGACCGCGAGCTGCGGAAATAGTCTGAGTAGCGGTCTTTGAGGACTTAGACATTTCAAGATATTTAGCCCCGTCTACGACCTGGATTTTCATAAGCGTAGACCCGGCGAATACCATCGCCAGAATCAAAACTGCGAAGACGGCTCCGAGCCGCAGAGTTTCAAAGAATTTTTTCATATATAATACACCAGCTATTAGAGGACAGAGGTCGGAAGCCAGACGTTTAGCTATTGGGTGAGAAATCTGCTTCCGGAGGTTGTTTTGCCGCGCGGTCTCTAATTACAATTTCACAAATTACACTCTCTCGATATTCTTATCCTGCTCTTCAAGCGACAGTTTCTTGAAAATTCCGCTGAGCCGCTCCGCAAGATATACGATAATATAGATCGGCAGCGCCCAGATAAGAGTCTTAACCGCAGACGGTATAAGAATTTTTCTGAGAACCAGCCCGTACCCCTCGTACGCCCAGATCTTATAATAAAAATAATAGTCTATCCAAAGATATATTCCGCCCGCGGGGATGAACGTGAGAAAATAGTTCACGAAGTTCTTTCTCAGAAGCTGCGAGAAAAGCGCCGAAAGTCCCGAACAGCATAAACAGAGCCAAAGCGCGGTAAATCCCGGGAGCTTCCCGAGCGAAACGTCAAGCAAAAGCCCCGCGCAGGTCCCGAATATCGCCGACGGTATTTCGGATTCATATACCGATATCGCAATAGACAGGGGAAACAGTATCAGTCCCGCAGGCTTGCCGCTTCCCGCCGTGGAAAAGGTGAAGCCGAAGATCATTAAAAGGATGAAAAACAGCCACTTTACCGCAGCCTTTATCCCGGACGCGGAATTCTTAGAACCGTCACTCCTCCTCATAAGCCGACCCCTTTCCGTCAAAATCGGTTATGACAAAAACAGTCTTAAGCTCCGAAGCGTCTATCGCCGGGGTGATATACCCCGAGCGTGAAAGCCCGTTCTGAGCGATAAAGGTTTCGTCTACAAGCCCTACGACTATTCCTTTAGGAACGGTTCCGCTGTAGCCGGAGGTTATAACGATATCTCCCTTTTTAAGCTCGCATTCAAGCGGGATGTATACCATCTTGACCTTAGAATCAAGAGCAAGCTCATAGCTTCCCTCGATAACTCCGGTTTCGCCCGTTCTTACGCAGTAAACGCCGAGAGAGAGCTCGTTTGAGAGAAGGGTAGTGACCTTTGAATAGGTGTACTGGACCTCGGTGACATATCCGACCATCCCGTTAGAGGTGACGACGGGGTCGTAGTATTCAATACCGTCCTTTTCGCCCTTGTCGATAAAGAAGGAGCCGTAAACGTCGTTTGCGGTGCGGCCGATAACGTTGCAGGGCTCCGAGAGCTCGATGTTGTTTCCCGAGGGGGCTAAGTCTATCATCTCACGAAGATGTTCGTTTTCCTGCGATACGAGGGTGTAGTCCGATATCTGAGCGTAAAGCTCCGCAAGCTCTTCTTTAAGCTCCTGATTTTCGGTATAGTAGTCCTTAGCGTTTATAAGCATGTCGATAGTTTCCGCGACGGCGTCCGAGATTTTGTTAGAAAATCTCTGCAAAGGCGAAAAAGCCCTCCCTATGGCTGAAGAAATGACATTGGAAGAGCTTACCGCCGCGTAGATCATCACGCCGATCAAAAACGCGGCAATGCAGGCTATAACTAAAAATTTTTTGGAGCTGAAGAATTCCTTCAAGCTATCGCCCCTTTGCGATATTATCTGTAACCAAACTATCACTCGCGCAGATTTTTTAAATCCCGCGGCGAATTCAGGCACTCCGTCCGAAAAGCCTAATCGCAATATTAAAATTCCAAGAATTCAAAAATCTGCGCGCCGGACTCCTAACTCATCCCGAAGATCGGCTTGAAATCAAATATTTCCGCTCTCGGCGTTGAGGACTTCAGAAAGCTCGTCGATATTGTCAAGAAGCTTGCCGGTACCGTCAACCACGCAGTCGAGCGGGCGCTCGGCGATGTGGACCGGGATTCCGGTCTCCTCGTTGATAAGCCGGTCGAGACCTCTTAAAAGCGCCCCGCCGCCCGCAAGAGTGATACCCGCGTCGATAATATCTGCGGAAAGCTCCGGGGGAGTGCGCTCCAATGTGATCTTTATCGCTTCGATGATATGCGAAAGCGATTCGGAAAGAGCGTCTCTTATCTCCTCGGACGTAACGGTTATGTTTTCCGGAAGTCCCGTGAGGAGGTTTCGGCCCTTGATCTCAAGCTCGGTATCGTCCTCGCCCGGGTATGCGGAGCCTATCGTGATCTTTATAGTCTCGGCAGTGCGCTCGCCTATCAGAAGATTGTATTTTCTCTTAATGAAGTTAATAATAGCGTTGTCGAATTCATCTCCCGCGACTCTTACGGAACGGCTGGTAACGATTCCGCAGAGGGAAATAACTGCTACTTCGCTTGTGCCGCCGCCGATATCAACGATCATAGAACCCATAGGGGATTCGACCGGAAGACCCGCGCCGATAGCGGCCGCCATCGGTTCCTCGATAATAGCGACTTTTTTAGCTCCCGCGCCCTCGGCGGCTTCCTTGACGGCGCGCCTTTCGACGGCTGTAACTCCGGAGGGGATGCAGATAATGACTCTTGCTCTTGCGAGAGGATTTCCGAGAGCCTTTCTTATGAATTCCTGGAGCATGGCGGTGGTCATATCGAAGTCTGCGATAACTCCGTCCTTGAGGGGGCGCACGGCGCGGATGGAGCCCGGGGTGCGGCCGATGATATTTTTGGCTTCGGTGCCGACATATCTGACCGTCTCGGATTTAGTATCCACAGCGACAACCGAAGGCTCGCGTAGGATTATACCCTTGCCCTTAGCATAGACGAGAGTGTTAGCAGTCCCGAGGTCAATGCCTATATCTTTTTTGAACATACTCATAATACTTCCTCTTCCTTTATTAAAAATTGGTTCAGACTAAGTATATCACAAAGCTTCGCGACTTACAAGAGGATTTTTAAAAATAAATCTGAATTTTTTTGCGGGAGCGTTTAAGAAATCGGAAATCGGCCCGTCAGAGTTCGGAAAGGGGAGGGGGCTTGCGGATTTGATACGGCGGGAATAGGCTTAGATAATACTTGCTGCTTCTGTCTTTAATTTGACTTGGGAGGACAGCCGTAATGATTTAGCTGTTGCTCGCTGCTCATAAGGTTTCATTTCGCTATAAAAAAAGGGCGCGCATGCGGCGGCGGGATTCGCTGCATATCTGCTGAATCATTACCGCCCACTCCCGCTCATCCCGCCGCCGCTTCCCAATCATCAAAAAAGGGAGCACCTCCCTAAAGAGGTCCTCCCCAAATATTACATTCAAAAGCCCTGTCTCAGAAATCCTCGTCGGCATTCTTCTCCTTCTTCTTAAAGCTCCTGTCCGCGGAATCGGTGTACCTTCTCATCACAAACCTGTCAGCGTCTCTTCCCTGCTCCTTCGCTTCATACATCGCCTCGTCCGCAAGCTCGAACAGCCGCTCAAAATCAACGTTCTGCCCCTCGCAAATCACAGCTCCGAGACTCGAAAATACTTTTATAGCGCCGGTTTCCTGAGCCCTGCGGCCGATAAGCTCCGCTATATACATACACTTCTTTTCAATCGACTCCTCGTCGCAAAGCCCGTCAGCAAGCACTATAAACTCGTCGCCGCCGAATCTTCCGATTATGTCCGAATCGCGGAAGAGCGAAAGAAGCGTGGAGGACATGCACCGCAAGATCTGGTCGCCCATGTCGTGGCCGTAGTTGTCGTTGATGTGCTTGAAGTTGTTGAGGTCAAGAACTATAAACGCACAGTTTACATTCGGGTTCTTGGATACGAGATAGTTGTCGATGGCGTCCTCGTATCCGCGCTTGTTGTAGATGTTTTCAAGAAGCGGATCCCTCATCGAAAGAGATTTATACCTCATCTTTGAGGTGAAGTTTTTGATCTGGGCAAGACGGAAATGATAACCGAGGGCGGTAGCAAATCCGAAGCCCGCAATCGCGAAGAATACATCGTATCTCCATGCCCACTCGTAGTCGACTTTATAGAACAGCGTGCAGAGTACGAAGGTTATCGTGAAGATCTCGTTAATGATGTTCTGCATCCTTGAGGGGAAGAAGATAGTCGCCGAGAAGACGATGATTATCATCGGCATGAAGCACGCCGCAAGCATCTGATGCGCGAAAATATCTATCTGGATCGTTATCGCGTAGCAGATGATCTCAAACGCCAAACACATAGCCGTAACAACTCTCGGACTGTTTTTGCCGGCGTTTCTGTATAAAATCGAAGCGACCGCAAAAACGATCAGGATCGGCAAAAGCGCGATATGCGCGGCCGACGGGACAAAGCCCGGGATAAGCGCGAAGCCGGCTATCAGGTCTATGACCATAAGTATTATGCCCGCTACCGACATTTCGCTAAGCGTTTTAAGATTTGATTTCGCTATAGTGCGTTTTCCGTCCGAAATGAATTTCTTTTCGGATTCTCGCAGCTCCTTATAGTGTTGTATCAGCTTGTGCATTTGTATGTTGACCTCCTGTTACAGGAATGATTGCTTCATCTCAGCCCTTTATGGCGTCGAGCGTCCTGTCGTAGTGTTCAGTTATATCCTTCATCATTTCCTTAGCGCCGTTGTAATCGTCCTCGCGAAGCTTTTTTACCTGCTCTGTCAGAAGATCGAACAAAGCAGTCATAGAAAGGTTTCCGCAGACTCCCTTCAGGGTGTGCGAAGCGGCGAGCGCGGCTTCCTTATCGCCGTTTTCAAAAGCTTCGGTCAGCTTCTTGAAATTCTCGTCCTGCAAGAATTTCCCCAAAAATCTTTCAAGAAGATTTTCGTTCCCCATGAAACGGTTAAGCGCTTCGCCGAGATCTATCCCGGCCTCTTCAAGTTTTTTCTTTTTTTCAGCAGTCATTTCAGGCCCTCCGGATTATAAAGCGTTTCGTGTTAATTTTATATTTTCTTATGGTTTTACTTGCAATTATTCCTTCGGCGCGGCGTAGTATTCCGAGAGATCATCCTCAACCGCGAAGAAGCATTCCAAAAGCTTCGGGCTGAAGGTTCCGCATTCGCCGCCCTTGATCATCGAAATAACCTTTTCTCTCGGGAAAGCGTCCTTATAGCAGCGCTTGCAGCTAAGAGCGTCATATACGTCGGCGATGGAAACTACCTGAGCCCAGAGCGAGATCTCGTCGCCCTTGAGCTTATCCGGATAACCTCTTCCGTCCCATCTTTCATGGTGATGTCTTGCGATATCGTAGGCGTATTCGTACACGCCGCTGTCCTTGAGCTGAGGGATCTTGTCAAGAAGCAGGCCGCCCTGGACGGTGTGGGTTTTCATTATCTCATATTCCTCCGGAGTAAGCCTTCCGGGCTTGCCGAGGATGTTATCCGGGATCGCTATTTTCCCTACGTCGTGCATGATTGAAGCAAGAGCTATATTCTGAATCTCTTCCGCTGAAAGTCCGTTCCCGAGCTCTGTTTTTTCAAAAACGTACTTGGTGATGTCATGGATCCTTCTTACGTGCTCTCCCGACTCTCCGTTTCGGAATTCGATCGCCGTCGAGAGGGCTTCGATAAGGCCGTGGTTAAGCTCAATAATTTTCTGAGCCTTCTCAACGAGCTCCATATCCTGCGCCACGACTCTGTCCGCAAGAGCCTTTCTTGCCTTGAAAAGCTCTACGACCGAATTGATTCGGCGGTTCACAATATAAGGGGTGACAGGCTTAAGTATTACGTCCATAACTCCTAAATCGTAAGCGTCGTTAAGAGTTTTGCTGCTCGCTTCGGCGGTGATAAGAAACACCGGGATCTTCTCAAGCAAATCGCTTGAACGAAGGTTCTGCAAAACCTCGATCCCGTCCATATTCGGCATCATAACGTCCAAAAGCACCGCGGTATATTTTTCTGGATGGGAGAGGATCTTCTGGAGGCCTATCCTGCCGTCCTCGGCTTCGTCTATCGTGTATTCGCTTTCAAATACGTTTGCGATAATAGCTCTGTTGATCTCGTCGTCGTCAACTATGAGCATACATCCTTTATTGGTTTTGCGTAATAATCTGTCGCGTAAAGCCATTTCTTTCTATCCTCATTATATTGATTATTGATAATTTAATAATTGACTCTGCAAAAGCGCGGAAGCCGAAATATTCTGAATTCTGACTTCTGATCTCTGTCTTATATAATCAGGCCGTCTCGGAGAGCTTGATAAGGGTTTCCTTAGCTTCTTTTACGGGTATCGGGCGGTGGAATCTGAACCCCTGGATAACGTCGCATTTTATATTCTGGAGCTCCTTGACCTGATCGTCGCTTTCAACTCCCTCGACGATGACGGTCATATTAAGCTCGTGACCCATCCTTGTCATGCCGCGGAGAATGGTATTTCCCTTGACGGTGTGGATGTTATCCACCAGAGCCTTATCGATCTTAAGGCCGTCTACGGGGTATTCGGTAAGGTCGTAGAAGCTTGCAAAGCCCTCCCCGAAGTCGTCGAGCAGAATCTTGACTCCGAGCTCTTTAAGCCGCATGGCGTTGTTATTCGCCTGAACGACGTTCTTAACGCTCACGCTCTCGGTCATCTCAAAAGCTATCATATGGATCGGGAAGGTATACTTTTTAAATATTTCGAGACAGTTGTCTACAAAATCGAAGGAAGAGAAGGTTTTTCTTGAGAAGTTGCAGGAGATATAGAAATTCTCGATCCCGCGCGAATACATATCCTCAAGAAACTCGCAGACCTCTTCAAGAATATAATAGTCGAGCTTCGGGATTATTCCCTCGCGCTCCATAAACGGGATGAACCTCATAGGCGGTATCATACCCTTTTCGGGATGTATCCACCTTGTAAGCGCTTCGCCGCCGACGATTCTGCATGTAGCGGTATCGACGTAAAACTGAATATATGTCTGGAATTCATGAGCCTCGAAAGCCTTGGTTATTTCGCGCCGCATCTTTCTCTCTTCATCAAACGCCGCGAGCATCTCTTCCGAGCAGAATCTGAGATCCTCGTTAGCGTTATAAGCCTGTTCGGCGGTCTGCCAGGCGTTGAAGACGCACTCGTTGATATCGTCGTCCTCGTCGCGAAGACGGTAAATTCCCGCGGAAGCGCGGCAGAAGTCAAGGAAATTATGGATCTCGTTAAACTTCATTATCTTCTGCAAAAGTCCCGGGAGCTCGTGTTCAAGATACTCGTCGTGTACGTGCATAAGCATGACGATACCAACTCCGGGGATCCTTGTAAGGAAGTCGTGGGAGCCTATGAGCTTACGGCAGTATTCCGCGCCGTACATAATATAGTCGATCATCACCCCGTGGCCGTAGATTCTCTCGACCTTTTCGGAGTTTGCAAAGATACAGACCAGCGCGTATTCATGGCGTTTTTTGCGCGGAATCTGAGTCATATATATTCTTGAAAGGTAATACCGGTTCCACATCCCGGTGCCCTCGTCGATTTCGCTGGAGTGATCGACGGTAAAGATTTTGCGGTTTCTGTGGAGCCAAACGCAGAAGAGTAGACCAATAAGAATTGAGCAGACAAGAGTCAGAGCGACTATGCCGAGACCCAAAAGGATATGTTCCCCGCGGGTATGAATATACTCGGGGGCTTCTCCGAGGAAAGCCGGGGAAATAACCTTTAAAATCGAAGATAGAAGCATAGCCGTCACCGTCCTTAATGATTCGAAAAATGCGGATTAAAAATCAATAGATAGAGTAGTTTGAAACAAAAATGAGCATGAAACTACAATCCAAAGTATATTTTACCATGTTCTTTCTCATTTGTCAACAAAGATAATAAAAATTCTTTAGGAGAAAAATTTTTTTGTAGCAAATATAACAAAATTCGTAAGTGGGATTTGTAAGAATCGATAAAGAGGGGGATATTTCTCCCGCAGATTTCCTCGGGCGTTCACGCCCAAACATCCCAGTGTCTAAGGCGAACTCACCGCCGGATAAATGCTGAGTCCGAGCTTCGGCTTTTCCAAGATTTTCTTTAAGCTTTTCACATATATTGTAAATGTCCCGCCCGAATATCAAAATCTTCCACATATCTTTCCTATCAATTTTCTAATCTACCATTTTTATCAATTATACGCCCTATTTTCCCCATAAATTTTCTCATTTTTCTATTGCAATTTCCAAAACCGTATGGTATAATACACATACTGATATTTAACGCTCCACATATTCAAGTTAGTGAATTATCGCTTTAATAGGAGGAAGTTATGAAAGGAAAAATCAGAAGGATAGCGCTGTTGTTCGCGGGAATAATTATTTTAGGCGCGCTGCTTGCCGTAACGGTAACCGCGGCTGAAAAATCTTCGTCTTCGGGACCGAAGATCACTACGGACGAGCAGTTTAATCTCAATTATTCTTACTGCCACGCGCCCACGTTCACCATTACGTCTGACGTCGGCTTAAAGCACGTAAAAGTCGAGCACGGTTATACAAGGTATACGAAAAAGGACGGTAAATTCGTTACTGAAAAGGTGTTTGAAACCTTTAAAGGTATTGATTCCGATGTAAGCGGAGAATCATATCAAGTTGTTACCAGCATAGAAACAAAAGAAGTTGATAATGATGGCGACGGTAAAAATGATAAGGTAGATTTTTGCGAATTTAAAATCACCGCTACCGATCAAAACGACGGCGAGACGGTACACACATTTGTCGTCGCGCACTTTCTCGGCAGCCGCAGCACCATTATCATCCCTGCGACCTGCACGACAGGGGAGCAGCAGGTAAGCACTCAGAACTGCAAGTTCTGTAATGAAGCTTATCTGAAAAAAGTTATAAAGACTTCTAACGAGCTTAGCCATCTCCCCGGCGATGTAATCGCTGTTTTTAATCCTTGCGAGGCAGAGAAGCTTGGGCAGGAATTTACCGGCGATCAGACCATTTGTCGGCGTTGCGGAAAAGTTTTAAGCTATTCCGTAGGCGCTGAGGTAGAATTTGACGACAGTGCGCATACGTGGGTTAATGACGGAGCTCCTCCCGCACAAGAAGCAACCTGCGAAAAAGCCGGATTTACATACCAAAAGTGCAGTAAATGCGGAGCAATCAAAGCTAACAAGACCGAAGAACCTAAAGGCCACACTCTCGGAAAAACCGAGAAAATTTCCGACGCGACCTGCACCGAGGGCGAAAAGTACGGAAGAAAATGTTCAACCTGCGGTACTTACGTCGACGTATACTGCATAGGCCAGCCCTTAGGCCATAAATACGTTGTGGACGGGGATAACACTCCTAACTGCACAGAATCTAAAATATGCCATGCCAAATGCTCAAGATGTGAAAAAGAGATCGATAATTACGAGATCAAGCCCACAGGCCACAGCTACGAGCTTCAGACCACGTTAGAGCCCACCTGTTCGACCGAAGGCAAAAAGCAGAAAGTCTGCAAGACATGCGGCTATGTAGACGAGTCGTCCACACAGACCATCCCGAAGAAAGACCACGTTCTTGAGCCGGACGACTACAACTGCACCACTCCGCGCAATTGTTCGGTATGCGGCGAAGAGATTATCAAAGCAGAAGCCGAGCATACATTCGGCGAATGGAAGCAGGGGAGCGGATATTTAACTCACGTTCGCTCCTGTACGGCTGAAGGCTGCTCATATACCGAGAACGGCGAACACGAGGGAATGTCCTCTGTGGGGTGCGGAAATACTTTCAAATGTACTATCTGTAATCTCGGAGGGTGCAGAAACCATATGGCGCACCGTCCTACGGACGGTCCCAAGGCGCTGACTGCCGCAAGTACTTTATCAAAGGCTATCCCGGATACCGATCTTGATAACGCTACTCCCGGCTATCATGCGATATACTGTCAGGATTGTTTCAGGATCCTCAACGCGAGCGGCACCGGTATCGGAAGTCTCAGCGCGCACGATTCCCTCTGGACCAAGGACAGAACCGACTGCACGGTCGATATTTACTGCTCCTGCGGAAAGCTTCTTCGCAAGGGAAGCGAAGGACATAATTATACAAATCCCATAGACGTAGGAGATCCCGACGTTCACGAGCTTGACTGCTACGATTACTACTGCAAGCAGACTATTACAGAGCCGCATGACTGGAATTATAAAGTATACACAACAAACCAGGTAGACGCTACCTGCACCACCCCAGGAAGCTACGTTCTTGTGCATGAATGCAAGTGCGGAGCTTTGAAGGAGGAGGACGTTACCATTCCCGTCAAGGATCATGAATTCGGCGAAGTGATAGTAGAAACATCCCCCGACTGCGACTCCGACGGATATTCATACAAAGAGTGCAAAAACTGCAGATTCAGAGAAAACATCACCATCAGTATGGAAGGCCACAGCTGGGAGTCCGATTACACTATCGACAAACCCGCCACATGCACCTCCGACGGTTCTAAATCCATCCACTGCTCCAAGTGCGGAGCTCACGACAAAGAAGAGGCCATTCCCCAGACCGGACATCTGTTCGGAACCGAGTATGAGACCGTGACCGAGGCCACCTGCACCGACTCCGGTATCAGGGATCAGATCTGCTCGGTTTGCGGCGAAAAGGGCGAAGCGGAAACTATACCCGCTAAAGGACATACCTACGGCGATTATAAGTGCGACGAAAACGCGACCTGCACATCTCGCGGAACTCAGTCGAGATCCTGCACCGTTTGCGGATATAAGGATCCCGTAACTTTGGAATGCACGACTCATATCCCTCAGGGCCACCAATGGAGCGAGTGGGTTGAAAACAACGACGCGACGTTTGAAAAGGACGGCACAAAACAGAGGGAATGCACGGTATGCGGCGAGACCGAGACCGAAACCATACCCGACAGCAAGCTCCACGAGCATTTCTTCTCTGTTTATAATTACAACAACGACGCGACCTGCGATAAGGACGGCACCGAGACCGCAGTATGCGACAAGTGCGGGATCGCTGCCGATACAAGGACTAAGGAAGGCACGGCTTTAGGGCACAGCTTCACGGTCTGGACTTATAACGGCGACGCCAAGTGCGGGATCGACGGCACCGAGACCTCGGTATGCGACCGCTGCGGGATCGCCGAGGAGACGAGAACGGACGAGGGTTCGGCTCTTGAGCACGTATTTAAGAATTATGTATATCAAGGCGGCGCGACCTGCGAGCAAAACGGAGTGGAGACGGCAGACTGTGATAACGGCTGCGGGACCAAGGATTCAAGAGAAGCTCAGGGCACGGCTTTAGGCCATAACTTCGCTTCTTATGTGCATGACGGAAACGCGACCTGCGATTCAAACGGAACCGAGACCGCGACATGCGAAAACGGCTGCGGCAAGAAGGATACAAGAGCCGCTTCCGAGGGCGCGGGGCATATCTGGTCGCACCATCCCGTGTTCACATGGTCCGAGGACGGAAAGACCGCGAAAGCGGAATTCACCTGCGAGCGTGATCCCAAGCACACCAAAGTTTACGACGCGACGGTCAGGGAGGACGTAGAGAATCAGCCCACCTGCGAGACCGACGGCTCTAAGACAAGACAGGCGAGCGTAACGGTAGACGGCGTAGAATATGTGGATTCCGAGATAACGGACGTGATACCCGCGACGGGGCATAGCTGGTCCGAGCCGAAGTTTGAATGGAGCGAGGATTCAAAGACCGCGACGGCGGTATTCACCTGCAACAATAACGCGCAGCACATAAAGAAAGTGAGCGCGAAGATAACTTCGAGCGAGACGAAAAAGCCGGAATGCGAGAAGGACGGAGAAGCGATCCTGACCGCGACGGCGACGTTTGAAGAAAAGAGCTACAGCGATAAAAAGACGGTTTCTGTTCCCAAGACCGGGCATAAATGGGGAGAGCCGGAGTTTAAATGGAACGCCTCGGGAAGCAGCGTTGAAGTTACTGCGAAGTGCCAAAACGATCCCGAGCACACGATTGATCTTGAAGCGAAGATAACGTCTTCGGTTAAGCTTGAAGCGACCTGCACCGAGCCCGGAACGATGGTTTATACCGCGACCGCGACTCTTGAAGGAAAGGAATACAAGTCCGAAAAGGAAGTGCTGATTCCTAAGAAAAAGCACAGCTACGGCGCTCCCGAATTCACCTGGTCCGAGGACTATTCCGCCGCCACCGCAAAATCCGTCTGCGCGAACGATCCCACCCACGTTCTTGAAGCGAAAGCGACAGTAACGTCCGAGGAAATCAAAGCCGCGACCTGCACGGAAGAGGGGACTATTAGATATACCGCTACAGCTGAACTGAACGGGGAGACTTACACCGATACAAAAGAAAATTCAATTCCGAAGAAGAATCACAGCTATTCTGCGCCGGTGTTTACATGGAGCGAGGACTACTCTACCGCAACAGCGAAGTCCGTTTGCGCTAATGATTCCACCCATGTAATCGAAAAGAGCGCGACGGTGACAAAATCCGAAATCAAATCCGCAACCTGCACCGAAGACGGAACGATCAGATACACCGCGAAGGTTGAGATCGAGGGCAAAGAGTATACGGAAGTAAAGGATGTAACGATTCCGAAAAAGAATCACAGCTACGCTGCGCCGGTGTTTACATGGAGCGAGGACTACTCCACAGCCACCGCAAAATCCGTCTGCGCGAACGATCCCACCCACATTCTCGAAGCGAAAGCGACTGTAACGTCCGAGGAGATCAAAGCCGCGACATGCACGGAAGAGGGTAAGATCAGATATACCGCCACGGTTGAGCTTGACGGCAAGACCTACACCGATACCAAGGATGTAACGACCGAAAAGCTCCCGCACAGCTATAAGGACGGCCGCTGCACCGTCTGCGGCGCGGAGCAGGAATACCTCCCCGGCGACGTGAACGGAAGCGGAGACATTACAAGCGTTGACGCGGTCTATGTGCTGAGATACCTTGCCGGCTTCAAGGACGAGGGCATAAATCTCAAAGCCGCCGATTATAACCAAAACGGCTCTGTTAGCAGCCTTGACGCGGTTCTTATTCTGAGATTCATAGCAGGGCTTGAATAAAATTTAAGTCAAATTAACCTTCAGGGGCGTGCCCAAAAAAGCGCGCCCCTAAAATTTTACTAAAATAATACTAATAAAAGCGCGCAGGTCAGTCATGCGCGCTTAATCTATAAATTAACAACTTCAAATCATCTCTACCGCCCGCTTGAGCCTTTCAAGCCCGTCGTATAAAACCGACCTCGGGCAGGCGGCGTTCATCCTGAGAAAGCCTTCGCCGCTGCTTCCGTACTCGTTTCCGGCAGTAATATAAAGCCCGGTCTTCTCCCTTATCTTCCCCGCAAGCTCCTCGGAGCCCATGCCGAGCGCTCTGCAATCGAGCCAGCTCAGATAAGTAGCTTCCGAGCGCACCGCTTTTATCCCCGGGATATCCGAATCCGCATATTCCTCAATTATTTTCTTGTTTTCAAAGACGTATTTTCGCATCCCGTCGAGCCATTCCCCGCCGCCGTTGAACGCAGCTATCGCCGCGTCTATCGCAAAAGCGTTCGGCTCTGCGACCTCGTCGGTATTTAATGCGCGCCGGATTTTATGACGTAGAACCGGATCCGAAACCCTGACCGCGGAGGTCTGGAGCCCCGCGATATTAAAGCACTTCGTCGGCGCTATCAGCGTGACCGAGATCCTGTCGCATATCTTTGAAGCCGAAGCGAACGGAACGTATTCGGTACCGGGCTTTGTAATGTCGCAGTGGATCTCGTCCGAGATAACCGTCACGCCGTATTTGTAACAAAGCTCGCCGATGGTTGAAAGCGTTTTTTTGTCCCAGATCTTCCCCACGGGATTATGCGGGTTGCAGAGTATCATAAGGCTCGCCTGAGGATCCGAAAGTTTTTTTTCGAGATCCGAAAAATCAACTCCGTACTCTCCGTTTTCATATCTTAGCGGGCTCTCCGAGACGAATCTGCCGTTATTTAAAATCGAATTGAAGAAGATGTTATAGACAGGAGTCTGGATAACGACCTTTTCCGCAGGGGATGAAAGCTTTCTTACGCAGGAAGAGATCGCAGGGACAACGCCCGTGCAGAAAATAAGCTCCTCGGGGGAAAATTCCGCGCCGTGACGCGTTTTCCACCAGTTTATATAGCTTCCCGCCCAGCCGTCCGGGATTATGCTGTAGCCGAAAATTCCGTGCGAGAGCCTTTTGCTGATAGCTTCGCGTATGCATGGCGCGGCCTGAAAATCCATATCCGCTACCCACATCGGAAGCTCTCCATCCTTAACGTCCCACTTTAAAGATCCCGTGTTCCGTCTGTCAATAACCCTGTCGAATTCATACCCGTAATCCATATCTTAATTCCTTAATCTGATTTCTGATTTCTGTTTTCTGTCTTCTAAACGCACTTGCACCGACAGCCTTCGGCGGTATCTTTTTTGCAGATGATCTTGGTCTTTGAGGGATCTATCTTATCTTTTTCCAAAATAAGTTCGCCTATCGATTCGCAAGTGATCCTTCCGCTGCTCGGGTTGATAACGCTGTCGATGGAGCCGTCTATATCCGCTTCAACGTTTGAGTATTCAAACGCGAGAGTGGTATTTATAAGCTTGCAGTTTATCATCTTAAGACTCTCTATGTAGCACATTCCCTGCAGGCTCTCTACGGTGCAGTTGATAAGTGTAAGGCTCTTAGCGTTCCAGCCGAGATACTCTCCCGAGATAAAGCAGTTTTCTACCGTGACGTTATCGCTGTTCCAGAAAGCGTCCTTGGAAAGAAGCCTGGAATTTCTCACCGTTACGTTCTTACAGCCGTCGAAAGAATAGTTCCCGTAGAGCGTAAGCCCGTCAATAACCATGTTTTCGCTGTTCATCGCAAAATAGTCGCCCTTCGCCTGAACGTCGTTAAGAGTCACGTTTTTGCAGCTCCATAGCGTTTCGGAAGCGTTCGGGAAGGATACTTTTTCTATCTTCACTCCGTCGCACCTGCGAAAACCCTTCGGCGCGTCGTATGCGCAATCGGAAAGCGAGATATTATTTGTATACCAGATCCCCGCGCGCGCCATGTCAAAGAACACGCAGCTTTTGCAGGAAATATTTTCGCAGTACCAAAGCGGGTACTTCCACTTGAACATGGAGCCGGTAAGCTCGATGTTTTTGGATTCCTTGAGAGGGGATTCCCCGTCGGTGAAGATCGTATCGAAGATCTTAAGATTCTCGCTCATAAAAAGCGGTCTTTCTCCGGTATAATACTGCCGTCTTATAAGCTTGACCATTTCGGCCATCTGCCTTCAATCCTTTCAGAACTTAGTTTTATTTATAATTTATTATTACCGCTTATTCCAGCTCTTTAAGAGCGTTTATCTCCTCGCGTGAAAGTCTCATCACCGAGTCCTTGATCACCTTGACCTGATCTCTTGTGAACGAAGCGTCGCCGCCGGTCTGTTCAAGCTTGACGTGAAGCTTTCCCGAGATAAGATTAGCGTCGGTGACGGTCCCTCTTCCGGACGGAGTATCGACTATCGCTCCGACCTTAGGCGTGATCTTTAATAGCTCCTCGTATCCGTCCTGCTCGTACTTTAAGCAGCACATAAGCCTTCCGCAGGTCCCTGAGATCTTCGAGGGATTAAGAGACAGCGACTGCTCCTTAGCCATTTTAATAGAGACGGGCTGGAAGTCCCCCAAAAACGACGAGCAGCAAAACGGTCTTCCGCAGATCCCGAGCCCGCCGAGCATTTTCGCTTCGTCTCTTACGCCTATCTGCCTGAGCTCGATTCTGGTATGGAATATCGCCGCAAGCTCTTTCACAAGCTCGCGGAAATCGACTCTGTTTTCGGAGGTGAAGTAGAAGAGAAGCTTTGAGTTGTCGAAGGTGCATTCCACCTCGACAAGGCACATATTAAGCCCGAGCTTCGCTATCTTTTCCTCGCAGATGTTAAAAGCTTCCTTTTCTTTGACCTTGTTGCGTTTTATCTGCTCGAAATCATCCGGTGTAGCGATCCTGATGATCTCTTTGAGCGGAGCGACTATCTCCGATTCGTCAACGTTTTTGTTTCCGAATACGGCTTCACCGCACTCAACGCCCCTGGCCGTTTCTACGATAACGCTCTTCCCGGGCTCTATTTCAAGCTCGCCGGGAGAGAAATAATAGATCTTTCCGACGCTTTTAAAGCGCACGCCTATAATTTCCGGCATAATAATCCTCCAAGAAAAATGCTGTATATTTTAATTATTTAATTTACGGCTCAAGATTTAATTCTATAAGAACTCGGCAGGGCAGGGGAGAGCAAAATTCCCCCCCCGGCTCACAATTCCGCGCCCTTTTTCTGACTTCTGAATTCTGACTTCTGTATTCTATTCGGTCAAAGCCCCGCTCAGATCGCTTAAAATCAGCTGTACCGAAGCGTTTCCGGCTATTCTCCGCTCCGCTGTCGATATATCCCCGTATATTCTCTCCGCTGACGACTGCCGCATTCTTTCCGCAAGCTTCTTAGCGCCGCTTCGGTATAAAGAGCAGGCCGAAGCGCCGTTTTTTATCGCTACCACGTCCCGAATAACTCCCTTTAGCCCCGAAAGAATTTCAAGAGCCTGAGCGCGCTGCTGCTTTGGATCGATCATCGCGAACGCAGCCGCCACCCGGAATTCGTCCCTGTCGCATACCGCGTCTACCAATTTTTTTAAAATGTCAAGAAAAGGAAGGCTTTCCCCGTTTTCAAGATATTCAAGACAGAACCCGATATTCCCGCCGAAAACCGATATCGCCCGCCGAGATTCCTCTTCGCTTCTTCCGGCTTCAAGCAGCGCGGAAAGACATTCGTCCTCGGACGGCTCCGAGATCCCGAGGGAGATGACTCTTGAAAGAATAGTCGGAAGGATCTTATCCCGCGACTCCGCGGTCATAAGAAACATAACGTGCTCCGGCGGCTCCTCTACGACCTTAAGGAGCATATTCTGAGCTTCGGGGAGCGCCTTGTCTATGCCAGGAAGGAAATAAATCTTTTTATCCCCCTCGTTAGGCGCTACCGTGCTGTCTGAAACTATCGCTCTCAGCTCGTCCGAGAGGTAATTGCCGCTTTTGCCGCCCGGGGTTATCTCAATGAGATCCGGATGGATGTTTTTAATCAGCTTTTTGCAGGACGGGCATACTCCGCAGGGCTTTCCGGATTTTTCTTCACAGAGAGCCTGCATGGCGATATATCGGCATAAAGTTTTCTTGCCGAGCCCCTTTTCACCGACTACAAGAAAAGCGTGAGGAAGCCTTCCGCGCCTTATCATAGACTCGGTGAGCGAGATTGCGGAATCCTTGCCGTAGAGCTTCATCAGAATTTTTCAAATCTTTCGACGTCGGTGACGAATACCGTAGCGCCGCCGAGGGTGATCTCAACGGGATAGGTCGAGAACGCCCCGCCGATGTGAGAAGATGGAAGAAGCTGTTTTCTGCGTTTGCAGTGAGATTTGATAAGCTCGATAGCGGTATCCACCTTTTCATCTTCAAGACAGATAAGCAGAGTGGTATTACCGGCCTTTAAGAAGCTGCCGGTGGAGCTAAGGCGCGTAGAAGTCAGCTCGTTTTCGATAAGAGCTTCGGATACAGCCCTTACGTCCTCGTCGTTGATGATTGCAAATATAAGCTTCATGATACCGTCTCCCTTCGGAAAATATTCTGTAAAGATATCATACCACATTTTTTTATAAAATGCAAGGGTATTTGAAAAACTGATTTGAAGTACAAGAAAAATACTGAATAAACAGAAAAAAGGAGCGACAGCAGCATAACGCCGCCACCGCTCCCATAATTTTAATCGCAGATACTTACGCCAATCAAATCTGATTTCTGATATCTGAAGTCTGTTTTCTATTCGGCACGAATCGCATAGCCCTATAGATTCTCTTTCTTGCCCGAAGGAGCGTGCGCGAAACGCTTGAAGTGGTGATTCCGTACTTGTCGGCGATTTTTCTCATATTCATCCCGCCAAAGTAATAATCCGAGACCAATTCTCTCTGGCGTTCGGTGAGCTCCGAATCGATAACCCTTCTGAGCGCGCGCCGTTCATACTCCTTAAAGCTTATCGGTTCCCCGCGCTTAGCGCCGCATTCGCTGTAAGACTCTGTCAAATTCTCCCCTCCCTTTCGGAGATGTAGCTCATGATCCCCCTCATATCCGCAAGAATCTCGTACCTCTCGGTATCGGCGGTATAGATCCTCAGCTCAAGGTCCTTTCTCTTATCTACGTCGGTTTCGGCCGAAAGCCTTTCCCTGAGCCGATTTTTAAGATCTGCGAGCGCCCGAGCGTCGGCGATATAGTTTCTGAGCATGTTTCTGTAATCAGAAAGCCCGTCGTTGCTTTCAAGCTTAATATTCCGATTTTTTTTGGGATCGTTCCGATCGGAAAACCTTTTAATTTCAGCGTTCATTTTAATAACGTATCTCATTTTCAACAACTCCCCATAAAAAATGTAATCCCCGCACAGAACATATGTTCCAATTCCTTAATAACTATGATACGGATTTTTTCGGAAAAGTCAAGAGGGAAAAAAGCAGGAGTCCAAATTTTCGGACAGGAGCGATTAGATGACAGAAGTCAGAAGTCAGAGATCAGAGTCGCCGATCGGAATTTTCTGCGCTGAACCCGGGCGAGATAAGGGGGCGGGGGCGGGTTTCGCTCCCAACGGCATTTCTGCATGCCGTTCCCTTTTAGACTCCCGCCCGGGGCGCTGCCCGGTGCGCTGTTGCGCACGACTCGCCGTCCTTTGTCCGGCGAGTCCGTCCGGCCATCCGGCCGGACGCGAGCAGCTTTTAGATGATTAGAGGGTTAGAAATTAGAAATTGGAAATTAGAAATTAGCCCTCTCCGCGCCGGGGTTTAAGGCATGGGTTCAAGATATGTAACCACCTTAACTGTGCGGAAAATGCTGAAAGTTCATGAAAGTATGATTTTGTTTTTTTGGGTGAAAAATGTGTAATATCACGAAATCATGCTTGTTATACGCTCGCGCTATATATAATATATATAAAAATTGCTGATACTTTAAATCACTAAAGTATAATTTTGCCTTTAAAGCGTATGTACAATCAGCTTTTTGGGAATATTTACAAAATGTTCAACTCAAATTCACTCTGCATGAATTATCGACATTTTCAGCATTTTCGACCTGATAGTTGTTAGAGAATAGTAGTTAGTAGTTAGTATTCGAGGTACTTCCGGGCGGCGATATTCTGAATGCTGCGTGGGAATTACTAACTACTAACAACTAGAGTCTGTTCACATAAAACTATTGCATTCTTCAAATAAATATGGTATAATAAAAGAATGAGATTAACAAAAG
>CANPYR010000009.1 GCA_947588805.1 uncultured Clostridia bacterium | reverse complement strand
AGCAAAAATAATTTTTAGGAGGAATTTATGAGTATCAGAAACGAAATCAAAGCAAACATCGTCCGTGCAGGGTTCACTATGCAGGAAGCCGTGGACAAGCTGGCAACTGACTACGGTTGGAGCGACAGCGTTTCAAATTTTTCGGGCAAGCTGAACCGCGAATCTCTACGGTATAAAGAAGCCGTCGAGCTTGCAGACGCACTCGGATATGAAATCATCTGGCAAAAGAGGACGAGGTAATCAGAAATTTATCGAGGAGGTGATAAACTAAGTGAAATCGGAAGCCGAGGAAAATTGCATCTTGTAAAGTCTTGGAGGTACTTTTGAGCAGACGAAAAAAATTGGTCAACAACACTGCCATACCGCAGCATAAAATTGAGGCGATCGCTCGCTGTCTGTTACCCGACATCATCGCGTTTTACGAAAGCGAGGAGGGTCAGCGCGAGTTCGCCGAGTGGAAGCGGCAGCAGGAAGAAAACAAGATGCAGAAAAATTGAATAAAAAATACAGGCGTACCGAGCGGTGCGCCTGTTTTTTACTATGTCAGTTTTTTCTTTCGCGAACCCCGAGGCTTTGAGGTGGGCAAAATTTTCTTGCCGTTTCTGAAGTGAGTTATTTCATATCTGTCAAAGAAAACCAATAATCCGAACGTGTCGCCGATTGGGAACAGGTTCGGATTATACTGGTTTGGTGCCGCTGGCCGGACTCGAACCGGCACGCTTTTAAGGGCGGGGGATTTTAAGTCCCATGTGTCTGCCAATTTCACCACAGCGGCGCTTTTTTCTTTGATAACTCCTCTTTCTCCGGAAGTCTTTTAATATATTACCACAATTATTTTCAATTGTCAACGGATATCCGAAAAAAATTTGTACAAAATATTATCAACTTTTTTCGGAGGTATTTTTATGAAGAAAAACGAAGAGCTTAAGATCTATAAACCCCGCGGGAGGGTGATCCCGCTTTACACCGAATGCCCGATAACCGACAACGTCACGAACCCTCAAAACGAGCGTATCTATAACCGTTCGATAGAAAACGTGGTACTCGCCAAGGAGGAGACCGACGCTAATAAGAAGTAAGAAATCTTACAATCTCAAAATCTCAAAATCTCAAAATCACACGCGCCAAGAAGCCGACGGCCTAAAAAACCGTTGGCTTTGGCGTTTTAGAGGATAGAGGGTTAGAGCGTTAGAAGATAGAGGTCGTGGGCGTGGCTTTAATGCTCTAAACCGGTAGAAAGTGCGGAAAGTGCACGATAGAAGTTAGAATGTTAGAGCGTTAGAAGATAGAGGTCGGGGACGGAGCTTTAACGCTTTAGCCCAACAGAAAGTGCGGAAAGTGCAGAAAGTTCATGATAGAGGATAGAATGTTAGACGGTTAGAAGATAGAGATCGAAGCCGCGGCTTTAACGCTTTAATCTAACAGAAAGGGCGGAAAGTGCACGATAGAAGTTAGAATGTTAGAGCGTTAGAAGATAGAGGTCGGGGACGGAGCTTTAACGCTTTAGCCCAACAGAAAGTGCGGAAAGTGCAGAAAGTTCATGATAGAGGATAGAATGTTAGACGGTTAGAAGATAGAGATCGAAGCCGCGGCTTTAACACTTTAGACCAACAGAAAGTGCTGAATGTGCTGAAAGTTCATGAAACTATAAAGGCAAAATGCACTTTAATACACCACAGCGCAAAATTAAATCATAGAATTTTTATCTCGAACTCTCATGGATTTTATGGATTTTAAGCACGATAAGGCTAATTGTGTGGAAAATCCGGATAATCCACAAACCTCCCGGCCAAATAAATCCCACCTACCCTGCACTTTCTGGATTTTCAGCACTTTCTATTGATTTAAAACGCTAAAGTCCAGTCTCCGACCTCTATCCTCTAACCCTCTAATCTCTAATTTCTATTCGCTGAAAGTTTTTTTAAAAAACCCCTTGCATTTTTTCTCGGAATGTGTTATAATCATTCGGTAATTCACACTCGGAGCATACTGTAGTGGTTCCCCGAAAATCCTCGGGGTGCGGCAGATCAAAAAATGCTCCGGGGAGGTACAAAAAAATTCTTAAACCAAACAAGGAGGTTACTACCATGGCAGTAGTATCAATGAAGCAGCTTCTTGAAGCCGGCGTACATTTCGGCCACCCTTCAAGAAGATGGAACCCGAAGATGGCTCCCTACATCTTCACCGAAAGAAACGGAATTTACATCATCGACCTGCAGAAGACCGTGCGCAAGCTTGAGGAAGCTTATATGTTCGTGCGCGAGCTTTCCGCAGAGGGCGGGGAGATCGTATTCGTCGGGACAAAGAAACAGGCGAGCGATTCCATCCGCGAGGAAGCGTTAAGAGCTAACGCTCACTATGTGAACGCACGTTGGCTCGGCGGCATGATGACAAACTTCAAGACCATCCAGACAAGAATCCGCAGACTCGAGCAGCTCCATAAGATGGAGACCGACGGGACCTTCGATCTTCTTCCCAAGAAGGAAGTCGTTAAGCTCCAGCTTGAGATCGAGAAGCTTGAAAAGTATCTGGGCGGTATCAAGAATATGACCAAGATCCCTTCCGCGCTCTTTATCGTCGATCCGAAGCGTGAGAAGATCGCCGTAAGCGAAGCCAGAAAACTCGGTATTCCCGTCGTAGCGATTGTGGATACAAACTGCGATCCCGACGAGGTTGATTATGTGATCCCCGGAAACGACGACGCTATCCGCGCCATCAAGCTCATTTCCGGAGCTATCGCCGACGCTATTATCGAAGGCAGAGCCGGAGCTACCGCAGCCGAGGGCGAAACCGTTGAGGAAGGCGCGGAGACCGAGGACGCCGAATAATTATTAAATAATTAAGATTTAAAGACAGCCGGATCATCCCCAAGGCGTTCCCAAGGTATATAAGCCGCGGGGGCGGTTCGGAAGATATAAGGAGAGATATAATATGGCAATTACCGCTAAAGACGTTGCGACGCTTCGCGAGAGAACCGGCGTCGGAATGATGGACTGCAAAAAAGCGCTTGTAGAAGCCGACGGAGACTTCGAGAAAGCGATAGTGATACTTCGTGAAAAGGGACTCGCAACTCAGGCTAAGAAAGCCGGAAGAGTAGCTGCGGAGGGCCTTGTAGCCGTATGCGTGGAGAACGGCGTGGCGGCGATGGTAGAGGTTAATTCCGAGACCGACTTCGTTGCGAATACCGAGGACTTCAAAAACTTTGTAAACACCGTATGCAAGGCTGTAGCGGATACCGATCCCGCGGACGTGGACGCTCTTAAAGCTGCAAAGACCGCTTCCGGGATGACGGTAGAGCAGGAGCTTCAGGAGCTCTTCCTCAAGATCCGTGAGAACATCCAGATAAGAAGATTTGTCCGCATGGAGGGCGATATCGTGAGCTACGTCCACGGCGGCGGCAGGATCGGAGTTCTGGTAAAGCTTGATACCGATCTCGGCGATAAGGCGAACGAATGCGGAAAGGACGTCGCCATGCAGGTAGCTTCGATGAACGCTTCCTATCTTGACAGAGACCACGTTCCCGCCGAGGTCTTAGAGAACGAGAAGAAGATTATGCTCGCGCAGATGGCCGAGGACCCGAAGATGAAGGGCAAGCCGGAGCAGGTTCTTGCGAAGATAGTCGAAGGCAAGGTCGGAAAGTACTATTCCGAGAACTGCCTTGTCGATCAGGAATTCATCAAGGACGGAGACCTCACAGTCGGCAAGTATGTCGATAAGTGCGCCAAGGAGCTCGGCGGCAGGATCAAGGTCGTAGATTACGTGCGTTACGAGCGCGGCGAAGGAATCCAGAAGAAAGAGGACAACTTCGCGGACGAAGTCGCTTCGATGATCAAGTAATTCCGAAAAATTTAACTCAGCGCCCGGGTCATGCCTGAGCGCTGAATTTTTTAAGCGGAGGATTTTATGAACTACAGCGAGATAAATTCCGAGACCGTAGACCGCAGGGTCGAAGAGGGGTGGGAGTTACAGATACCGTCTCGCCGGATATGGCGCTCATAAGAGAGAAAGAAGCGCGGGAATTTGCATACGACTGCGGATATTATCCCATAATCCCGAAACATAAAAGAATTATCCGATCCACGACCGGGAATTATTCCGACAGTCGGGAGAGTATATAAAAATAATAAAGTTATTAAATTAAAATAATAAAATCGGAAAGGAGCCGACGAATAAATGTTCTACCACGCGTCCCGGACAGAGGGAATAAAGATCTTAGAGCCGAGGATCTCTAACCATCACAGACCGCTTGTCTATTTTTCCAAAAAGCGTGAAAACGTCCTGGTGTATCTCTCAAACGCCATCCAAAAATTCTGTCTTGAAAACGGCTTTGAAAACCCCGGAGTCTGGACGAAGTGGGCGGCGTACGGCTTCGATCCGGGAGGGATTCAGAGGATCGAGGAGTACTACCCCGGAGCCACGGAGGAAACCTTCAAGGGCGTTTCGGGATATATCTATTCCGCAAGCGACGTTAAAGACTGCGGCTTTGAAGTAAAGATCCCGGACGCGGTAACGTCGGATAAGCCCGTGGAGGTTATAAGCTGCGAATTTGTCCCGGACGCGTATGAAGCGATACTTGAAGCCGAAAAAGCGGGGCTTGTGAGGATTTTGAGATACAAGGACGTGACTCCAAAGGGACATGAATGGATAAAAAACACGATAAGAGAGGAATTTAAGACCGCGGCTGCGGACTACAGATTCTTCTTAAAAGCAAAGTTCCCCGAAATTCTTAAGGACATGGAGTGAAAAGAGTGCAGAATTTAAGCGATCCCGGAGTGATAAAATCGATCCTTTCAAAGCACGGCTTTACGTTCTCGAAAAAGCTCGGGCAGAATTTTCTGATAAATCCCTCGGTATGCCCTAAAATCGCCGAGATGGGCGGTGCGAAGCAGGGAAGGGGAGTTATAGAGATCGGACCGGGGATAGGGGTTCTCACGAGCGAGCTTTGCATGAGAGCTGATAAGGTGGTTGCGATCGAGCTTGACAAAAGGCTTATACCGATACTTTCAGAGACGTTATCGGAATATAAAAATCTCAAAGTCATAAACGCGGACGTGATGGAGACGGATCTGAAAAAGCTCATTTCGGAGGAATTTGACGGGATGGAGACGGTGATATGCGCAAACCTGCCGTATTATATAACGAGTCCGGTAGTGATGAAGCTTTTAGGGGACAGGCTTCCGGTCAAATCGGTCACGACGATGGTCCAGCGAGAAGCCGCCGACAGGCTCTGCGCGCCGCTCGGGACAAGAAACGCGGGAGCGGCGACGGTAGCGGTAGATTTTTACAGCCGTTCCGAGAAGCTTTTTAACGTTTCCCGCGGGAGCTTCATGCCTTCTCCGCAGGTAGACAGCTCGGTAATAAGATTAAGCGTGCGGGAGGACGTTCCGGAGGTAAGAGATGAAAAGCGATTTTTCAGGACGGTAAAAGGGATGTTCACGCAAAGAAGGAAAACGGTACTGAACGCGCTTTCGGGCGGTTGCGGGATAGAAAAATCGGCCGCTGAGGAGATACTTGTCTCAGCCGGGATAGCTCTTAATTTAAGGCCGGAGCAGCTTAAAATGGAAGATTTTTTAAGGATAGACAAGGCGATGGATGAGAGGGGGTAAAGATTAGATCGGGATATAATTTTGAGGGGAGGGGAGAGCGGGACAGCGGATTAGTCAGGGCGAAGCCCGCGGACGGCCGCAGGCCGGACGGACTCGCCGGACGAAGGACGGCAAGTCGCGCGCGAAGCGCGCCGGGCTTCGCCCGGGTGGGAGCCGGAAGGGAAAAGCTGCCTCAAAGGGCGTTGGGAGCGAAAGCCGCACCCGCGCCTTTATCGCGCCCACGCTTTACCGCAGAGACTTAAAGCCGCCATCCCTCTGACTTCCGACCTCTGATTTCTGTTTTCTAAACGAGCTCCTTTTGCTTTTTCGGTGCGGTTCGGTACCCGCGTCGTTATTAAAGCAAAAGGAGATTTTTTTCACATAAACGCCGTGCGCGCGTATAGCGTGACGTTTGCAAAACACACTGTACATATAAAAATGTCTTCTAAATTCCAAACTTGAAAAATATATAAAAATTTCCCCCACCCTCTTGACATTTTGATTATGCGGTAGTATAATACATTACGCAGCAGCATAATAAGAGGTGATATTTTGAAAAACAATCTGAAAAAACTGGGCGAAGCCGAGCTTGAGATCATGCAGGCGATCTGGTCAGAGGATAAGGCGCTTAGTTCGGTGGCGATACGCGACAAGCTCAAAGGCCGCAGGGACTGGCCGCTTTCGTCTCTGATGTCGTCGCTCTACCGCCTTGAGGACAAGGGGTATGTCAAGTGCACGCGGAGCGAGGGGATGAACAGCTATTCGGCGACGGTGAGCGAAAACGATTACAAGGCCGGAGCGAGCGAAAACTTCCTGAAAAGGCTCTACAACAATTCAGCGCGCAGTCTCGTCGCGACTCTTTACAAGAACGACCTTCTTAAAGACGACGACCTTCGGGAGCTGAGGGATTATATCGACGAACTGGAGCGTGAGAACCGTGAGTGAGATTTTTGTCGGGATCCTCGGAGCGTCGCTTTCGGCGGGGATACTTATCGGGATATTTTTAGCGTTTTCTTCGCTCGTGGATCAGCGCTATGCCGCAAAGTGGCGGTTTTGGATATGGACGGTGATAGCTCTGAGACTTCTTATCCCGATAGGATGGTTCCCGTCGGGGAGCGATAAGGCGGCCGAGGAGCAGGGAGCGATCTATTCATCCGAGACCGGAACCGGGACCGAAGATTACCGCCCGGGAAGGACCTATCCGAGATTTGAGATAGTAATACCTCAGCGGCTTGTGGAACCGATAAGCCGACCGAGCGAGACGGAATCCGACGGCGGGATAAATAAATCCGCATCGCCGCTTTCGGTCATGTCTGCGGTCTGGGCGGCGGGAGCGGTAATACTGTTTGCAGGACAGCTTTCAACTTTTCTGCTTTATAAGAGGAAGATGCGAAAACACGGCTGTAAACTCACCGAGGGCTCGGCGTATGATACCTTTATATCGCTTCGGCGGGAGGTGGCTCCGCATGGGCGGCTTGAGCTTATATACTCGCCCGACGCGCCCACGCCGATGATAATGGGATATCTCAGGCCGATAATGGTTCTGCCGCGCGCGGATTATACGCAGGAGCAGATGAGCTTTATTATCAAACACGAGCTTATACACTTTAAGCGCCGCGACATTTGGGTGAAGCTTCTGATGGCGGCGGCGGTTTCGCTGCACTGGTTCAACCCGCTTGTATGGCTGATGAGACGGAGGGCTGATGTGGATATGGAGCTTTCCGTTGACGACGGCGTGGTCGCGAACGCCGGATTTGATGTAAAAAAGGCGTATACCGAGGCTATTTATTCGACTATAGCCGAAAAAAGTCCCGCACCGAGCGGGCTGTCGACCGGATTTGCCGGCGGCAAAAAAATATTAAAGAAGAGGTTTTTAAATATAATGACTAAATTCAACAAAAAGAGCGGAGCGGTGCTTCTGATCGCCGTGGCGGTGCTGGTAGTTATTGTCGGGGCGGTTATAGGGTTCTCGAAGATCCCCGATAGCGTTTCCGATGTTACTCCCAACGAGGAAGATATGAACCCGCCTGTTACCGACGGTCCCGCGAACGTCGGCGATGAAAACGAAGTGCCGAATCCCGAAAATCCCGAGCCGCAGCCGCAGCCCGAGCCGGAGAATACCGGTTTTACCGTTCCGGACGGATATACCGAACATCAGACATCGATGCTCGCCGCGCACCTCGAAAAACCGGAGGGTGCGCCGAGCTGGCAGCTTACCGATTATGAGACCGACAACTATCTGAGCGTAAGATTCGCTCTGCCCGAAAACTGGAATTTCAACGGCTTTTCAGTTGCTGACGACGAAAACGGTAAGGCGCTCGAAATCATCGGAAATCCATTCCCAGCCGATGACTATAACCCCGACTTCTTCCGCCAGTTCCCGGTGGGCACGGAGCTTCCGAAAGATTATACGCCTGTCGATGGCGAAGCGGAAAACGTGAGGGTCTTGGAGGAGGGCGAACATGAATGGTCGCCCGAGGAGCCGTATCTGTTCAAAAGTAGAAGCATTGTCAGCTTCATGTCGGGAGACTACGAGAATTCGACATATATTGTCAGAGACGGCGAGTGGTGCATGTATGTAAACTTCATCAAAACCGACCCCGATGACAGCGGCTTTGAGGAGCGGTGCGAAAATATCCTCAGAACGGTTACTATTGCGCAGATCGTGACTCTGAACCAAACGGTTTCGGTATCTTCCGGGGACTACGCTTCTGGCGACGGCAGGGAGTTTGACATTTACTTCCGGCTTCTTGACGGAATGAGCGTTTCAAGGAGCGACGGAGAAAATCCGTATCTTGATTTCATGCCGAACGGGAAGTGGAATATTTACAACGCGGACGGAGCGGCAATCGGCGCTGTTTCGTTTGACGAATACAGCCCGGAAACCACGCGCAGCGAAAGGGATATTTACGCCCCCATCTCAGAGCGGTTCGACGTTGAGGGAACGTACAAGCGCCTGATTTCAAACGCGACCTTTGAGATCGCGACCGTAGCTGTCATGCGCGACGGCAGGGAAAATTACGGGATACTTTCCTATAACGCCGATCTGAACGTCTATGCGGCGTTTGAGTTTGACAGCGGGATGATCGAAAAGGAAGACGTAGAGGTGATCGCGGGCCTGGTAAGGATTGAGGAGAGGCGGTAGGAGGGGGAGATGAGGAAGCGGTGTTCCCCACACTTAAAGATCCTAACCCATTTCCCACGCTTACAATCAAAAAACAACCATACAAACCGTCTCGGCTCTTGCACACTAAAATGGGGCAAGGGTCGATTTTTATGTTTGAGTAATAAATTAAGAACCGCAGGCAGGGAATCGAAAACTTTTTTGTCGCAGCAAGGTGGGCTTGCCCGAATGACTGCCCGACCTGTTCGGCACAGTGAGAACGGTAAATTTTTGACTTCTTATGTTTTCTCATCTCACTCAATCTAATGCTCCTCTACGGTAAAGAGGCGCTACAAACAAGACTAATATAGAAGCCGCCCACGCTATTCCAAGCTCTTATAAAGGAAAATAAAATTTCAAAAGCCTATTGACAAGAATGTGCTTATTGGTTATAATGTGTATGTAAAAACATCACGCCAAAGGGAAGGAGAAAGAGGTTTATTGAAAATACTGATTTCAAACAATTCAGATACACCCTTATACCAGCAAATCAAAGACCAAATCAAAGACGCCATTCTCAAAGAAGAATTGGTTGAAGGGGACGCGCTTCCCTCTATCCGAGCCTTTGCCAATGATTTGAAAGTTAGCGTCCTGACAATTCGACGGGTATATGAGGAATTAGAGCAAGAGGGATTTATTGTAAGTCAAGTAGGAATAGGGACGTTTGTATCTACAAGCAATCTTGAATTACTCCGGGACTCCAAACGACGTCTTGTAGAACAAAAAATGCTGGATATGATACAGACAGCAAAATCACTAAAAATCAGTAAAGAAGAACTTAACTCCATGATGGATATTCTTTACGAGGAGGATTGAGATGAACGATATTTTGACGGTCAACGGCTTAAATAAGTCGTATGGCAATTTCTCTTTGAAAGATGTGACATTCTCTTTGCCGGAGGGGTGTATCACAGGTTTTATTGGCGTCAATGGAGCCGGTAAAACAACAACGCTGCGGACGCTTTTAGGTCTGACGAGCAAGATGTCCGGCAACATTCAGTTTTTCGGTCTTGACATGGATAAGAACGAAAGGCAAATCAAAGACCGCATTGGTATCGTTTTAGACGACGGGTGCTTTTACGACGAACTTTCGTTAGCTGAAATGAAAAGTGTCATTTCCTCTGCGTACACATCATGGTCTGAACAGGATTTTAAGCGGTACATGGATATGTTTTCGCTTGACCCAAGACAAAAGATCAATACCCTTTCTAAAGGTATGAAAATGAAGTATGCGCTTGCATTGGCTCTTTCTCATAACGCAGAACTCTTGATTATGGACGAGCCGACCAGCGGACTTGACCCGTTGATCAGAAGCCAGCTTTTGAAAACTCTAATCGAATACATGAAGAATGGCGGCAAAGGGGTTTTCTTTTCGACGCATATCACTTCTGACCTTGATAAAATTGCCGATATGCTCATTATGATTGATAACGGGCGTATCGTCTTTCAAGAGGAAAAGGACACTTTGCTTGACACATATCGGATTGTCAAAGGCGATAGTCGGTCTTTATCAACTGATGTACGCAAGCTCTTTTTATCTATATCGGAAACTGATTTTGGATTTACAGGGATTACAAAGCAAATATCCGAAGTACGGTCTTATATTCCCGACGTTATGGTTGAGCGTCCGACGATTGAGGATATTATGCTTGGAAATATCGGAGGTGAAAAATGATGCTGCTTGCCCTGCTGAAAAAGGATTTTCTGATTGTCAAAAAATATGTGCTGATTATGCTTTTGTTTATTTTTCTTATTCCGCCGTTCATGCGGTGGCGGACGCCGGAGTTTACAGGAGTTTTAGGGTTTGTTCTCTCCGTAATTTTTGCTGTTTTTATGCTGTTGCAATATGTATCTCTGAAAGAGTATCAATCTCCCAAAGCCGCGACATTATTATGTGCCACACCATTTACACGGAAAGCAATGGTCTTGTCAAAATACATTTTCTGCATGGCGATCTATGTGATCTGCTGTATCGCTTATGAGATTGAAACTTTGGTTATCCCCGGATTGGGAACGGCAGACATAACAATGTTTGCACTCATGTTTCTTGTAACTGCTCTTTTTATTGGCGTATATCTGCCCGTACAATACAAGCTGGGGTATGAGAAAACGAAGTTTGCTTTTGTGGTAGTCATTATGGCTTCTCCTATTATTCTGCCGTTGCTTATGAGAATGGACGGTCTAAATTTGGGCTTCCTTTCTACGCTTTCACCGTATCTTATTTGTGGCGGTATCGTTCTGATTGGATTTATGTTTTTAGCAATATCCGCGTCTTTGTCTGTCAAGATTTACACGAAAGCAGACTTAGCATAAAAGAAAGGTGGGACTATGGGTAGAGATACAATTTTTCTCTATATTATCGCTGGAATAGCATTGTGTTTTGGGCTGATAAACTGTATTCAATTCCTTTTGAAGCGGAACAGGACGGCGCAGACAGTCGGTACAATAACCTCTATCAAGACGCCAAATCCGGCAAACTCAAAATTCCGTAATTCAAAATGGGCGACCGTTTCATATAAAGTGAACGGAAAAGCCTATCAATCTCAAAACCGCATACAAGTATCAATGGCGTCACAGATCGGAACAACCGTTACCGTGCGCTATGATACGCAAAAGCCGGAAAAGCTGTATAGCTTTTCTGTTTTGAGAATTGTTGTGTCACTCTTAGTTGCTGCTATCTGCTTTATAGCGGCTGTATTCAATCTTGCATGAGATAAGGAGGAATGAGTTTATGCCACATTTTCCGGGCTGGTTTGTAGCTATATGTGTATTGCTTCCTGTTGCTAATTTCATATACAAAACATGGAAGAACAACAAGAAAAAATAGTCCGCTTTCGCATAATCTCCAAATGCTCTTGTACTGCCGCTTATGATAAGAAAAAAATATCCCATATTTTAAAGCAGTAAGTCTTTCCAAAAGATTTGCTGCTTTTTGTTTGAGCGGTTGCATAAATCGCGCCGCCAGTGTCCCTTATGCAAAAGGAAAATCTCACTATGTTTGGCAAAACGCCCGCCGTGTCCTTGTTAGAGGCAAAAGAAAACTTGCCGGGAGTTTGGCAATTTTGCATTTTTAAGTGTTTCAGGAAGCAAAGGCAAACGTGTACGGGGAAAGCGTCGGTTTCATAGAGCAAGATTCTACCGCGGGGCCAAATTTCGCAAATTGCTCATTTTTCCCCATGCGGAATCTTGTTGGGGAGTAGCCTTCCCCAAGCCCTGCTTTAAATAAAAATGTTACCAACGTGCCAAATTGATACGTTGGTATTTTTATGCTCAAATTCTATCTGCACTGGTTGCTTTTTCTCAAATTCAAGTGTTATAGAGGCGAAAGCGGGTACTAAAAGATGCACAACAAAGTTGTCATAAATTCCTTGCAATTTGTGCCAAACGGAGAAATTTTAAGTTTTAGGCAAACTTTTTTAGATAGTACCCTGATTTTTGCGAAAAAAATGTACGTTGTATCGTGAGAGGGGGGGATACTTAAATGTTCAGATTGTGGTTGGTCAATGAGTTACTGCGGTAAGAAAAACAGGAACGGCTCAACGATGTACTTTAACTGCTCAAAGTTCCGACAACTTGGAAAGGCAGGCGGGCAATGCACAGCGCATTATGTTCGTTACGATACGCTCTACGCCTACGTTCTTGCAAGGCTACAGGACTGGATTTATCAGGCACATACTGATGAGCAAGAGCTTCTGAATAGGCTGCTTAAGACAAGTGACAAAGAATCCGCGAAAGTCCATAAGAAGCAGTCTGCCGAGCTTGCTAAGGCTGAAAAGCGCAAGACAGAAGTAGACAGACTGTTTGTTAAGCTCTATGAGGATTGGACGTCTGAGCGTATTACTGAGTACAACTTCAAGATGCTATCACAGAAGTATCAGTCAGAGCAGCAAGAGTTATCTGAAAAGATTGATAAACTCAAAACGGAGCTTGCATCTGAAAAACAGACTACTGCCGATGCTGAGAAGTGGATAGCACTAATCAAGCAATACTCCGAGCCCACGGAACTAACCGCTGAGATGCTTAACACTCTCATCGAGAAAATAGTCGTACACGAAGCCGTCAAAGATTCCGACGGCACAAGAACGCAAGAAATTGAAATATTTTACCGATTCGTAGGTAAAATTGATTAAAACACATACACACGTCTTTAAGTTTGTTAAACGGGGGTAGGGCGTTATAAGGATTTAAAAACAAATTTTTCGGAAACGGCATGATTTCGGTCGCGCCGTTTCCTTCTATATGCCGCATTATCGGTTATACCTATCCCCCATAATCCCGCAAGTATTCAAAAAATATCTCGCCGAAGGCGAACCCTTTACTAACTACTAACTGCTAATCACTAACTACTAATCGCCGTCTTGCTTTTTCATTTCAGATATGATATAATTAAGTTGAAACAAATTTTTCGGAGGGATTAAGATGAGACCTGAAAAAATCGCGCGCATTAACTTTCTTGCTAAAAAATCAAAAACCGTCGGACTTACTCTTTCTGAGATCGCGGAACAGGCCGCCCTCAGAGACGAATACCGAGCCGAGTTCCGTTCGAGCCTTAAGGCTCAGCTTGACCGCATAGAATTTACCGATAAAAAGGAGGATATTACGTCGTGAACCGGGTATCAAGACAGAAACAGAAGTTGTTTTATCTCGAAAAAATTCTTTACGAGCAAACCGATGAAAATCACCGCCTTACGGGTCCCGAGCTTATAAATCAGCTCTCGCTTTACGGGATCTCGGCCGACAGAAAGACCATCTACGACGATATCGCCACTCTCGTGGACTGCGGGCTCGATATCTGCACCGACCGCGAGGGAAGAAATAACGTTTATTACGTCGGCTCGCGGCTCTTCCAGGAGGAAGAGCTTTATGTTCTTGCGGACGCTGTCGCTTCATCCAAATTTCTCACTCAGAAAAAATCCAACGAGCTTATAAGAAAGCTCCAGCAACTCACGAGCAAGTATTGCGCTCAGCACCTGAGACGAACGGTTTATGTCGGAAACAGGACCAAGACCTACAACGAAAAGATCTACTACACCACCGACTGCATTCACCAGGCGATATATCGCGACCGCCAGATCACTTTCAGGTACGTCGAGTACGATATCTCCAAAAAACAGCGCTTCCGTCACGGCGGGCAGCTCTACCAGGTTTCGCCCTACTATCTGATATGGGAGAACGAGTGTTACTATCTTGTCTGCTACTGCCGTAAGCATGAGAAGATCTGCCGTTACAGAGTGGACAGGATGGCGGACGTTGAGGAGATCGAAGAGAAAAGAAAGGCGCTCTCGATAGATGAGGAAGCGTTTGCTAAGAGTCTGCGCGGGATGTATAATATGTACGGCGGCGTCGAGGAATCGGTGGTTTTGGAGATGTCTGACAGGCTTATAAACGTGATTATAGACCGGTTCGGGGAGAGCGTTCACCCGAACAGAGTGGCCGAGGACAGGTTCACGGTGAGAGTAGACGTGCAGATAAGTCCGACTTTTTGGGGATGGCTTTTCCAGTTCGGGGATCAGGCGAAGGTAATATCCCCGGAGTGGGTAGTGAACGAAGCCGTAAAGCAAGCGGATAAGATTTTAAGGCAGTACGCGGATAGAGGATAGAGGGTTAGAAGATAGAAGATAGAAATTAAGGACAGCTATACTAAAGCCCCCGCAGTAACCCCGCGGGGGCCAAACTATATCAAGGCCGGGTATCAAATTCACAAAGCAAATCCGATTCCATAATCAGATCCGATCTCAACTTAATCAAAATTCAATTAAATCTAAATCAAATTTCAACCAAATCTAAATCAAATCCCGCCGACTCCCATCCGGCTCCCGATCGCTTCCCCGTCATTTTCCCCTCAGCTTTTTAGCAATCGCTTCCGCGATCTCGTCGAGCTCGATCTTTTCGACTATCGCTTCCGCAAGCTCGTCGTAATCGATCTCCTCCGCGACCTTTTCCGCAAGCTCGTCCATGTCCAAGCTCTCCGCAAGATTGTCAAGATCGATATTCTCGGCTATGTTCTCACCCACGCATTCCGCAAGCTCGTCCATGTCCAAGTTATCCGCAAGCTCTTCAAGGTCAATATTTTCGGCGACGTCGTCTATATCGATGTTTTCCGCAACCGTCTCGGCAAGCTCGTCGTAATCGATCTCCTCCGCGACCTTTTCCGCAAGCTCGTCCATGTCTAAGCTCTCTGCAAGATCGTCAAGATCGATATTCTCGGCTATGTTCTCACCCACGCATTCCGCAAGCTCCTCCATGTCCAAGTTATCCGCAAGCTCTTCAAGGTCAATATTTTCGGCGACATCGTCTATATCGATGTTCTCAGCAACCGTCTCGGCAAGCTCGTCGTAGTCGATCCCGTCTTCCGGATCCCGATAATCTGAGCCGTGAGCTCTTTTTGAAGATAGTTCAAGCTTAGATTTAAGCTCGTCGCGGAGAAGCTCCATATCGCAGATAATATCGTTTATTCTCACGCCGTTTAAAAAGCTTGGGTTTTTTCTTGCGGGTCTTGCGTATATGCAGGCTCTTTTGAGCATAACGAAGCCTACGCTGTCGTTTCCCTGCGCAAACGCGTCCCGGCACTGTTCGAGTCGGGTTTTCAGAGCGCTGAGAACGGGATGATAATTATGCTCTGCAAACGGAGTTATCTGCTCGATCATGCGGTCAAGACGTGAAACGGCGTCGGGATTGAAGCCGCGGTTCTCGCCGTCCGATAGAGCCTTATCCGCCTGATCGGCAAGCTCTATGAGGTCGGAAATATTTAGCTCAACGCCGTTTACGACTACGGTTCCGTCAAAGTCCTTGAGAGACTTTATAGTTTCGGCGGTCCGCTTCATCCTTTTAGAGAGCTTCGGCGCGCTTTCAAAGGAATATGTCGGCGAGCTGCCGCACCCAAGGCGGTCGTTAAACTGCCTGACAAATTTTTCGGCCATAGCGTCGGTATCGACTGAATCAAGATCCTCGATATTCGAGACGGTAACGCCGTTTATAACAAGCGTTCCGGAGTTATAGCCGTTCTTTTTGATATTTTCTATCTTTTCCTCAATGAGCCTTTTCCATTCGGCCTTATCCCGCTCGCGAGCTTCGGCCTTAGCCTTTTCCTCTTCAAGCGTTCGCTTTATCGCTCCGGTAGAGTAATTGTTCCCGTGAACGCCGGGTTTGTCCTCCGGCCAGCCGTCCCTGAAGAAGATGTTATGTCTCTGCGGGCGGTACTCGGCATACGGATCCGGCTTATTTTCGAGATCCTTATACGCTTCCGCTCTATCCGCATGGCGCAGGGCCATAGGCGCGTTCTCCGCGCAGAAGCGAAGCTCAAGATATTTTTTATCCGGCTTCGGAAGCGATATTTCAAAGAGATACCAGCCGTCTAACTCTTTAAGAAAAGGAGTCTGGCCGCGGTTCAGTACGTATGTATACTTTCTTTGCATATCGTCCTCGGGGATTTCGCCGTCCGAGCGGCCGGAGTTATCTGCGCCGTCGAAATCGGTATAGATCGCCAGCAAGCGGCAGATATCGTCGCCGCGGTCGTTCTCGCCGCCGTTGAGCCAGAAAGTAAAGGAATAATCCCCGCCCGGCTCGACCGGAATAAGGCGAGAGATAATTTCCGAGCGGCGGTTGCCGTTAAAGCTGCCGAGGGAGAAGATCTCATCCCGAGCGCCGTCAAAAGAGTTATACATAAGTCTTTCGCAGCTGTTAGTGTAAAGAGTCTTGGGATTAGGGTACCACTCGCGGGGATCGAAGGGGATATGAACGGGTTCCGCGGACGAATTGACAGCCGTATTGTCGGCGTTAATGTTATTGCTTAAGGTGTTTTCGGAAATGCCTTTATTCAAATTGTTATCCATAGAATTTTCCTCCGTAATATCATGCGGACGGATATCCCTGAGACGGATAACGTTCTCGGTCAGGGCTTCCGCCCGACCTTTTTTGACAAGCCCTTTGGCTCGTTTTGGGTATGTTTTACCCACTGCCCTTCCGTTTACATCCAAAACGGTCACGGTCAAATTATTTTTCATGGGAGACTGCTCCCCGTTAGGGCGTGGGTCAGAAAGATTTTTTGTCATGAGTTCTCTCTCCTCTGTTAAGTTGTAAGTGATTTTTTTGGCTATCGCCTGTAATCATCGGCTTACGTTTTTGTCATTGGTGTCTTCCACTGCCGCAGTATAAGTATATCATATCCTATAAATTTTGTCAAGCCAAACTGTCGGAGAATCGATAGTCTGACCTCTGACTTCTGCCCTCTGTCCTCTATTCTCACCCGTATATCCTCATCCTGACTTCAGAAGCCGCTTTTTTCGCTATATCCCGTACCGTTTTGCTCTTTCCGTCGCTTCTCATCACCTCCGAGCAGGCTTCAAGGATCGGCCCCGTATAGTCCGGCGAAAAGCACCGCCAGTATATATACGCCCCGTCAAGCGATTCAAAGCTTTCGTACTTAGAGCTTTCGCTCGAAAAATCGAAAACATATTCTAAAAACTTTGCGGAATTTTCTTTATTACTCCCACTCGGGTTCATCACCAAAAAACCGCTGCTTATAAGTCGAAGCCCGTCCCCGAAGGGCATTTTATCACGGTTTCCCTGCGGGTTGTCGTATAAAAATCTTAGAAGCTTATAGAGCGCGTCTCCGGCCGGATCGTCGAATTTTTTATTCACAAGATCGACGTTTTTCGTAAGATATAAATACTCCGAAACGGTTCTTGAATATTCGACCGGGCTTCCCTCGGGAAGAGCTTCAAAGCTTTCCGGGCTTGTAAAATCCGATACATAAGTCGGAACGCCGATATATTTCCCGTCAAGACCAGAAGAGAATCCCGCCGAAGCATTCCCGTCAAGCCTGCTTTTAAGTCCTTCGTATCCCGAAAGATCCTCAAACATCCCGGCGATAAAATACTTGGTCTGGTGCATAGCCGCCGGCTCGTAAATATCAAAATCCGTATCTCCCGCCATAAGCTTTATGTCGAGCCTGTCCCAGTCAAATCCGTAGCTGACGGTTTTGACCGTTATGCCGGTCTCGCTCTCAAATTTTTTAATTATATCCGAGTAGCTCCCCGCCGTCGAACAGGCGAGAACTATGCTTTCGGGAGGGGATAGAAAGTCGTATGAAAAATACCCTCCCGGCGCGCAGATAATGCTCGCCGCGTTTTCATACGAAGAAAGAAAGACTCTGTCGCAGGAAGAATTTTCAAGATAATAGCGTTTTAAAAGAAGATTATCCGGATCGCTCAGGGAATACTCCGCCAAAAACGGCGTAAAATCTTCAAGCGGGGTTATTTTCGAGGACGGCGCGGCGAAGATAAGAACGGTATCGGTTTTTTCGGAATAGGAAAGATCGAGCTCATATCCAAGACTGCTTCGAGCGCCTATCTCAGCCGAAGCGAGCTTTTTTTCCTTGCCGTTTTCGAGATCGAGCCCGATAATATCCGCAAATCTCTCATCCGAGCTTTTTGATTCGAGCTTAAGAATAAGGTCGTCCTTATACCTCCCGAACGCCCTATAAGCCGAAGCCGCGGAGTATGAATTCCCCTCGCTTATTTCCCTGCAAAATTCAAGCGTATCACGCCTGTAAACGAGGTGCTTCAAAGTCTTTATCCCGCCCGAGCCGTCAACGCATACAAAGTCGAAATAATTCTTCGTGATATACATCTCGCGCGGAGTTATATCCTCGGTTTTGATCTTAATATCGCTCTCGCTTAATATTTCCCCCGAGCCGGAGTAAACTAAAACCGAGCCGGTCTCGGGATCGTATGTATAAATGTTATCGCCGTCGGATGAAAGCACCGTCGCTTCGGTATCGAACAGCTTTCCCGACTCAGCCGTTTCGGCGTTTAGATAATAGACCGCGCCGGGAGCAAGAATATAAATAACACTCCCGATCTGCTCCGTCTCGGAAATATCCTTTTCACTTACGGGAAGAGACAGATTTTCAAGCGGGGTATACCCGTCGAAGCGAACGTTTCTTCCGAAGATCGAGCTTTTTATCTCGCCGCCGCGATCATCGGGATTTTTTGCGCTCCCGCTTTCATAATTTCCCGGGCTTTTGACTCCGGTTCCGCAGGAGCATAAAATCAGCGCCGCTAAGACTGCGGCGAATATTTTTTTAAGTTTCATAATCATAAGATCGCCTCCATTATCCTAAGCTTACAGCAACGCGAGCAAATTTTCAAGCTCTTCGGCATAAACGGCTCTTACGCGGCACAAAAGGCGGTTGAAAATAAAGATTGAATATGATATACTTTAAAAATAAGAAGGTGATACGGTGGCGATAATAGGAGTATGCGACGACAGCCCGGAATACGCGGAAAGAATAGCTGAAGCGGTAAAGGCTTCGCTTATAGAGCTCGGGAGCGACGTCAGGGTAGAAGAATACACCTCGGGCGAAGAGATAATAAGAAAGAACCGCGAGACTCCGTTTGACGCGCTTTTTTTGGATATAGACATGCCCGGGACCAACGGCTTTGATATCGCAAGAGAGATAAGGACGGGCCTTTACGACTGCCCGATAGTCTTTGTCACGTCCCACTCAGAGCTTGTATTCGACAGCTTTGACTTCCAGCCCTTTAACTTCATAAGAAAGAATTCCGCTGTTTCTTTGGAGGAAAGCGTAAGAAGGATAGCCGGGAAGCTGATATTCAGACTAAGGCTTTCCGAGACTGCGAAGGTGACGGATCGAAGCTTAGGAGAGATAGCGGTACGTATAAAGGATATTATCTGCATGGAAGCAAGCGGGCACTATCTTATCTATACCGTACTCGGAAACGAAAACGGTCTTAGGAGGATAATTTCCCGGGAAACGGTAACGGGATGCCTTGAGAAGTATGAGAGCCGAGGATTTGCGAGGGTCCATAAGGGATTTATAGTAAATCTTTACCACGTTTTGTATATAAATACCGGAAAACGAGAGATAGGACTAACGGGAGGGACTGCGATTCCGATAGGGAAGCTTTATCTCAGGGAAATAACGGAAAAATACAGTTTTTATCTTCGGAGGAAATCATAATCATGACGCCGCTTGAAATTCTGCAAAACGCCATACGCTACCGCGTGTTTAATTACGTCCACAGAGCCGCCCTGATACTTATATTCACCGAGGCGCTTCTGTCGGTATATAAAGGCTTTGCGGCGGTGATATTTCTTAAAAAATTCTTGGGCGAAAGGAGCGGAGCTAAGCGTCAAAGAGCCGGGACGGTAATTTTCTCGCTCATGTATTCCGCAGTCCTGATCGTTGAATACATTTTAGGCGGGAGATTTGAGAATATAAAGCTTTTAGCGGCTTCAATACCGCTGATGGTCATTCTTTCGGCCTACGCGTGTATATTCTGCGGCGGCAAAGCGATCTCTAAGCTTGCGGTCTCCTTAGCCGCTAACGCCGTGATGATCTCCGTGACTCTTTTTTCAAACCTTATGTCCGTGGAGCTCAAGGGCAGAATGTATGAGCGTGACTTCGGAGTGAGGGGGATATATCAGATCTGGACGGTAGTATGTATCTCGCCGTTTCTGATATATTTCATCATGTATATAATACTCTGGGTCTTTAAGAAGACGGAATTTTCCGGCAAAAGAACCTTACTTAGGTGGACGCTTCTATCCGCGGCTCTTACCATGAGCATAATCTCCGCGCTGTCGGTATTTATATACTTCTCGTTTGACAAAATAAACCGGGTAAGGATGGGGATATTTGCAGGCGAGATTCTTTTGGAGTTTGTTCTTTTTGATATTTTCGTATTCATCCTCATATCCGATATCATAAAAAAGAACAGATCCGTAAACGAGCTTAATCTTTTAAGAAAGACCGAGGAATACAATCGGCAGTATATAGAGAACCTGAAAAACGAATACGACGCGGTAAGAAAGCTCCGTCACGACTGCAAGAACAGTCTTTACGTACTTTTAGCGCTTCTTGATGAAGGGGAGACGGAGAGGGCGAAAAAAGAGATAGAGAAAACGCTCGGAGAGCTTGCGGAGAAGGAGATATTCATAAACACCGACAACGCGATAGTGAACGCTGTAGCGAACGCTAAGCTTTCGCAGGCCAAATCCCACGGAATAGAATGCGAATGCTTTGTTGATAAAAACGTATCCGGAACCGACGGTTCGGATCTATGCAGACTTTTATCGAACATGCTCGACAACGCGGTGACAGCCTGTAAAAACGATCCGTCTCCGTCAAGAAGGATAGAGTTTTCGATAAAGAGGGAAGGGGAGGGGTATATTTACACCGTCAGAAACACCGTTCCCGAGTCTGTTTTAGATAAGAATCCCGGTCTTAAATCGACAAAAGAATCCCCCTCCGAGCACGGCTGCGGTGTGGGGATAATAAAGGAGATAGCCGAAAAGCACGGGGGATTCAGCGACTTTTATGAGGAAAACGGTATGTTCTGCTGTTCGGTACATCTGTTAGCGGATAACAATTAGTAGTTAGTAGTTAGAGATTAGTAATTAGTATATAGCGATTATTTCTTAAGCTCATGAAAAAAGCTCCGGAGAGCATATTCCGCTTCCGGAGCTTATATTTTATTTATTTCATATATGAAGTATAGTCTGCGCTATCATGAAGTAAGCAAGAAGCGATACCGCGTCAACGATGGTGGTAATAAACGGGCTCGCCATCACGGCAGGGTCGAATCCCACGGCTTTAGCGGCGATAGGAAGAGAGCAGCCTATTATCTTTGCGATGAATACCGCCACGACCATAGTAAGACATACTACCAGCGCGACAGGAACGGTTATCGCAAGGTTTCCGAGAAGAAGCCTGTCGATAAGAAGCATTTTGCCGAAGTTTACTACCGCGAGGGTGCCGCCGCAGATCACCGCGACCCTTATTTCCTTCCAGATCACCTTTAAAACGTCCTTAAGCTCAATATCTCCGAGCGACATTCCGCGGATTATCGTAACGCTCGCCTGTCCTCCGGCGTTGCCGCCCGTATCCATAAGCATAGGTATAAACGCGGTAAGAACTACGCTTGCGGCGAGCTTGTCCTCAAAGCCTGTGATTATCATCCCCGTAAAGGTAGCGGAGATCATAAGAAGCAGCAGCCAGGGGATTCTTTTCAGAAAGGTTTCCAAAACCCCGGTCTTGAAGTAAGGCTTGTCTGTAGGGACGATAGCGGCCATCTTTTCGATATCCTCTGTGTTCTCGTCCTGTAAAACGTCGATAGCGTCGTCTACCGTAACTATTCCTACGATCCTGTTTTCACCGTCTACGACCGGAATAGCAAGCAGGTCGTATTTTGCAAGCGCGGCCGCGACCGCTTCCTTGTCCTCCTTGGTGCCCACGCTTATCACGTTCGGGTCCATTATATCCCCGACCACCGTTTCATACGAAGCTGTGAGGAGATCCAAAAGCGATACGACTCCGACAAGCTTTCGCTCTTCGGTCACGTAGCAGGTATAGATCGTTTCCTTTGCAACGCCTACCTGTCTAATTTTCTGGAAGCACTGCTCCACCGTCATATCTTTTCTGAAGTATACGTACTCCGGAGTCATAATGCTTCCCGCGGAGTCGTCCGGGTATGCCAAAAGCTCGTTTATCTGCGCTCTTGTCTTAGGATCGGTGTTTTTTAAGATCCTGTTTACGATGGTGGCGGGCATTTCTTCAATCAGATCCACCGTATCGTCCAAAAACAGTTCGTCTACGACTTCTTTAAGCTCTCGGTCTGTAAATGCTAAAATAAGCTGTTCCTGCTGTTCGGGGGCGATATACGCAAACGCTTCGGTTGCAAGCTCCTTCGGAAGAAGCCTGAAAAGCGCGATAACGTCTCTGCCGTCTGCAGATTCGATGATATTCGCGACGTCCGCAGGGTTCATCTGTCCCATAATGGTTTTAAGCTCGGCGAATTTTCTCTGCCGAAAGAGGTTTATAATGACCTCATAAAGCGTGGTCTGTTCCAACCTGTTCTCCTCCTTACAAAATATTTGACAGCCCAAAACCGCGAAACGGCTCTCACCGATTCGGTCAACGACTGTCAGAGGAGGTATATACCGTCAGAGGACCCGACGCCGCAGCTCAGGCCCGTAAAAAATTATCGGTATTCTACCTCGCGGGGTACTGCCGGCGTCCATTTGTTCACATCCTTATAGCTTAAATTTTGAAGCCCAAAAAGGCTTATACTATATTTTATACAAAAATCTCGTAATTGTCAACCCTTCGGGGGACAAAATATAAAAATTTTTTCGGAGGTCTTTCTTTTGGACTCGTTATGTGGTATAATGTATCGTGAACGCAAAAAAATAATATTTTTTGACATATCGGAGGAAATAAATGACAGATAATGAATTTCTGAGCGCGAAGCGGGCGGCGATGAAAAAATACTTTTCCGGCCTTAATCCCGCGCAGCAGGAGGCGGTATTCACGGTAAACGGTCCTCTGCTTATTCTTGCGGGAGCGGGGAGCGGAAAGACCACGGTGCTTGTGAACCGCGTGGCGAATATGATCTTTTTCGGGAACGCCTATATGGATACCACTCGCTTTGCGGGAGTAACTCCGTCGGACGAGAAATTTCTTTCGGACTACGCCGCAGGGATTGAAAGCGACGGCGAGAGACTTAAAAATATCGTAGCGGTGGACTGCGTGAACCCCTGGAATATTTTAGCGATAACTTTCACGAATAAGGCCGCCGGGGAGCTTAAGACGAGACTGCAGCTTATGCTGGGACAGAGAGCCGACGGGATCACCGCGGCGACATTCCATTCGGCATGCGTAAGGATCTTAAGGCGGGAGATAGGGAATTTGGGATACGCTTCCAATTTCACTATTTATGATACCGACGATTCGGTGAGGGTGATAAAGAGCTGTCTTGAGGAGCTTAATATTTCCGACAAGCTGTTTGCCCCGAAAATGATACTTAACGAGATATCTCACGCCAAGGAGTCCCGGATATCTTCGGACGAATACGCCGCCCGGAACATGAACGACTACCGTAAAAAGAAGATAGCGGAGGTGTATATCGCATACCAGAAGCGGCTCCGCGGGGCGAACGCTGTGGACTTCGACGATATAATCCTTCTCACCGTGCAGCTTTTTGAGGAATACCCCGACGTTTTGGAGCACTACCAGAATTTATATAAATATATTCTTGTGGACGAGTATCAGGATACGAATATGGTCCAGTACAGGCTCGTATCGCTTCTCTCGGCTAAGAGGAAGAATCTCTGCGTAGTAGGAGACGACGACCAGTCGATCTATAAATTCCGCGGGGCGACTATCGAAAACATCCTGAGCTTTGAGCACCAGTTTGAAAACGCAAGAGTTATCAGGCTCGAGCAGAACTACCGCTCTACTCAGGCGATACTCAACTGCGCGAACGAGGTCATAAAGAACAACCGCTCAAGAAAGGGAAAATCGCTCTGGACCTCGGGGGACGTCGGGGACAAGGTAGTGATATATAAAGCCGGGAACGAGCAGGGCGAAGCGAGATTTGTAGCCCAGACTATATATGAAAGCGTCCATAACGGAGGAAGATGGAGCGACAACGCTGTTTTATACCGTATGAACGCGCAGTCAAACGCCATAGAGCGCGCGCTCGTAGCTTCGGGGATTAGCTACAGAGTCATAGGCGGGCTTAAGTTCTATGACCGAAAAGAGATCAAGGACATGATAGCATATCTTTCGGTAATAAATAACGAGAGCGATATGCTAAGACTGAGAAGGATTATAAACGAGCCGAAGAGGGGGATAGGGGAGCAGAGCGTAAATCAGCTTGAAGCGGTCTCGGCGGGTCTTGGAGAAACGCCTGTGAATATAATGAGAAACGCTTCGGAGTATCCGCTTTTATCTCGCGCGGCGAATAAATTCACCGAATTCGCTAAGATGATAGACGATCTCAAGGAGATATCCGAGAAAGAATCTCTCGATACGCTTCTTGACGAGCTTATGTCCCGCTCCGGGTATCTTCAGGCGCTGCAGTCGCAGGGCGAAGAGGGCGCGGGAAGGCTTGAAAACATAAACGAGCTCAAATCGACGATGGTAAACTATGCCGAGAACGCCGAGGAGCCGTCGCTTTCGGGATTTCTTGAGGAGATCGCGCTCTATACCGATATAGACAGCCTTGATTCCGACGCGGATTCGGTGACGCTTATGACAGTTCACGCCGCGAAGGGACTCGAATTCAATAACGTGTTCGTAGTCGGGATGGAGGAAAATATCTTCCCGAGCTCCCGCTCTACCGATACCGAAGAGGATACCGAGGAGGAGAGAAGGCTTTGCTACGTCGCGATAACAAGGGCAAGAAAGAAGCTTTATATATGCTGCGCGCGCCAGAGAATGCTCTTCGGACAGACTCAGTATAATAAGCCGTCAAGATTTGTTGGAGAGATGCCGAAGGAATACTGTCAGGAGCGTTCGGAGCGTACCTTGGAAACCGAAAGACCGACGGAAAGGCGTTCGACTGCGGCTTCTCAGGCTACAATGTCGGGATTCGGACAGAGCGCGCTTCCTAAGAGCCCGGCCAGGACTCAGAGCGTTATATTCAATGTCGGGGACAGGGTGAGCCATAATATCTTCGGCGAAGGGATAGTAAAGAAAGCGACGAGGATGTCTAACGATACGCTTTTGGAGATAGAATTCGCAGCCAAGGGAACTAAGAAGATCATGGCGAATTTTGCAAGGATAAAAAAGCTTGATTGAGGTAAAAGATGGCGAACTATGATAAATATATAACACCGAATATGCTCAGTCTTACCGATACTTATGCGGTAAAGATACTTATCTGCTATTTTCTTCGGCAGATAAACCGTCCGATAACGCCTTTGCAGCTCACCGAGATAGCGACCGACGACGGGATAGTGAATTATTTTGTCTTTACGGACGCTATGAACCAGCTTCTTGACGCTAAGACGGTGACTTTAGAGAACGTAGACGGCGAGGACTACTACGTTCTTTCCGAGATAGCAAAACTCGGCGCGGACGATTTTAAGAGCATGGTGCCGAAGAGCTTCCGGGATAAGATACTCGGCTCGGGACTTAAATTTTTTGCAAAGCTCAAAAATCAGAAGGACGTGCTCACAAATATCGCCAAGCAGGAGAGGGGATTCACTGTCGGAGTACACTGCACCGACGGCCCGCTTATGCTGATGGATCTTAAGCTTTACGCTCCGGACCGCGAGCAGGCCGAGCTTTTAAGGGATCAGATAGCAAAAAACCCCGCGGATTTTTATGCGAAGGTCCTTGATTTTGCGCTTGAAAACGGGGAGTATTCTCCGGAGGTAAAAGAGGTGGAGATATAAAATGAACTCGGGATTTTTCGCTCTCACTTCAAGAATGAAATATATAAACCGCTGGGGGCTGATGAGAAATTCGCGGGAGGAAAATATCGCCGAGCACTCATTGGAGGTGGCGATGATAACCCACCTTCTCTGCGAACTGAGAAACCGCCGCTTCGGAGGGGATATAAACACCGAAAAGGCGGTAATGACAGCTATATATCACGACGTTCCGGAGATAGTGACCGGGGATATGCCGACTCCGGTAAAATATTACGACTCTCAGATAAGCGAAGCGTATAAGAATGTAGAGCAGGCTGCCGTAAACAGCCTTCTTTCAAGCATTCCGGAGGACCTGAGAGAGGGGTATAGGAAATATCTTGACGGGAGCGAGGACGGGGAAATAAAGAAGATAGTAAAGGCTGCGGATAAGCTCTCGGCGCTTATTAAGTGCATAGAAGAGCGCAGAAGCGGCAATACCGATTTTGAAGAAGCCGAAGCTTCTACGCTTGAAAGCATTAAAAGGATGGAGTTAAAGGAAGCCGACGCGTTTTTAGATGAAATACTGCCCGGGTATTTTATGACTCTCGACGGACTTTTAAAGCCGGAAGCGCAGTGAGCGAACTAATTACTAATAACTAAAAACTAAAAACTAATTCCCCTGTCCCTCAAAAGAGGAGCAGGGGAATTGCGTTTAGGAGTTTAAGATTTTAACTTGCCGAAAGATCAGATCAGTGCTTCTTGGATACCGCGACAGCGCCCAGAGCGATAACAGCGGGGATCATGCAAAGAGCAAGACCCGTGTTAGGAGCGGAAGAAGTAGCAGCAGCGGCGGGAGCGGATTCGGTCTCGGCGGGAGCTGCAGCTTCTGTCGCTGCTTCGGGAGCGGCCTCGGCTTCTGCTTCCGCCTCGGGAGCGGCTTCGGTTTCGGCAGCGGTCTCGGTCTCGGCGGCGGCTTCGGTCTCAGCGGAGCCTAAACCGGAGACGGTGAAGGTGACTTTTAAGGTATCCTTTACCATGAATATAGCGGAATTGAAGGGCTCGTCGTCCTTGGTAGCGCCGTATTCGTTTCTTACTTCGATTCTGTAGTTGCCGTTCTCTTCGATATCGCCGTAGAGGATCTTGGAAGCGTCGAACTCATAGGGAGCGCCGTCAACCTCGATGGAGTCAAGAGTTACGGCAGCGTCGGGGTGCTCGGCGTGCATACCGATGAAGTCAATGCAGAAGATAAGAACTCCTGCAGTCCCGGCAGCGTCCTTGGTTTCGATGGAATAGGTTCCGTCGCCGTCGATGGTGATGGTAGGACGGTTGTCCTGAGCGGGATCGTCGTTAGCCATAAGGTTCGGATACCAGCCGTTAGCGGTGAACATGAGCTTTGCTTCGTGCTCGGTACTCGCAAACACGGATACGCTGAGCGACATGATCATGATAGCGGCTACAGCTATTGCCAATAATTTTTTCATAAGAAATTCCTCCGTTTCATTTATAAATGTGCGTTTTGCACATCTCCAAATATATTCTCTCACATTTTTGATATAAAGTCAATATTTTTTAACCGATTTGCGGAAAAAGATATTGATTTTGCAGAAAAAATCACTTTCAAAAGCTCACGTAAGGCGGTCGGCAGGAATGCGAGGGGGCAGGGAATAGCCGAATTCGGGCTTCTGCTCCCTAATTTTATTTGGCGGGGGTCGAAGGTCGGGACGGGATGAAATAACGGTTTTCTGCTTCTGAATATCACTTTCCGCAGACATAGGGCGCCGCCATTGACAATTCACAATTAACATGCTATAATCATCACAAATCTATCCGCAAAGGAGCATAAGAATGCGACTGCTAATAATCAGACACGGCGACCCGGACTATTCGATCGACAGCCTTACCGAGAAGGGGTGGCGGGAAGCGGAGCTTTTGTCCGAGAGGATAGCGAAGCTTGATGTAAAGGCGTTTTACTGTTCACCTCTCGGACGGGCTAAGGATACCGCGCGGGCGACTCTTGAGAAAACAGGCAGGGACGCGGAGATCTGCGAATGGCTCAAGGAGTTTTACTACTGCAAGGTAAAGGTTCCGGGGAGAGATCAGCCGGAGATATGCTGGGATTTTATGCCGAGCTTCTATACTAAAGTCGACGGCCTTTACGATCCCGAAATGTTTAAAGAACTTGATTTTATGCGCGAGGGGAATTATCCCGAGCTCTATAAAAACGTTACCGATAATCTTGACCTGCTTCTTGAAAGGCACGGCTACAGGCGCTGCGGAAGATATTATGAAGCGCTCAAACCTAACCGCGATACGGTGGCGCTTTTCTGCCACTTCGGAATCGAGTGCCAGCTTTTAGGGCATATCTTAGGTCTTTCTCCGGTGATTTTAGCGCAGAATTTCTGCGCCGCTCCGACCTCCGTGACGACTTTATACACCGAGGAGCGCGAGGAGGGGATAGCGATTTTCCGCTGTCAGTCTTTCGGGGATGTTTCGCATCTCTATGCCGGAAACGAGCCGGTGGCGTTTGCCGCAAGGTTCTGCGAGAGATACATAGATTTTGACGAGCGGCACTGAATTTGACATTTATTCAAAATAAAAGGACGGCGCGGAAAATCCCTGCCGTCCTGGAATTTTGGCTGTAAAGCATTTGTACTTGTCGCCGAGAACCTCATTTTAAGTCCTACCCGATATCTTTTCCCGCACCGCTTGATAAATAGAAATAATATAATAACCGCTCGCTTTTGCCTAAAAAACCGCATAAAAGCATATTTTCACACAAGAAAAAGGACGGCTCGGGAAAACCCGTACCGTCCTGAAATTTTAGCTGTAAAGCTTATATACTTGCCGGATTTAGCTCAGCTCAGGTCGTCCTTGATATCCTCTACCGCTTCGCCTAAATCCTCGGCCGCGTCCTTTGCGGCGTCCTTGATATCCGAAACAACGTCCTCGGCCTTATCCGCAAGATTTTCTGCAGCTTCACCAAGACCCTCGGCGATATCCTCGGCTGCCGAGCCTTCGCCGGAATCCCCGTCGTCCGGGTCCATAAAATCTCCGAAATCAATATCCTCGTCGAAGCTGTCCGCGTTTCTTTCCGCAAGCTTATCGGCCATGAAGTCTGCAAATCTTCCGGTAAGCTCGGAAATTTTGTCCGAAGCTACGACAACGCCGCCGATAACTCCGTTAATGATGTTATCGACCGATTCCTTTAACATTTTGCCGTTTAAGCCCTTAGAGTCTCCGTCGTCGATATCGTCAAGAAGATCGTCAAGATCGTCCTCTAAATCCTCGGCTGCATCCTTTACTTCATCCTCAACCTCTTCAACAGCTTCGGCGGTCTCTTCCGAAACGTCGGAGACGGCTTCCTCAGGACCGTCGAGAACGTCCGCGCCGTCGGAGCAATCCTCGCAGAGACATTCATCCTCCTTGTCCGCTTTGGTAGCGAGAGCGACCGCAACAGCGGCGGCTGCAGCGGCAGCGCCGATTCCTAATACTACTTTAAGAAAATTACCCATAATGTCAGATCCTTTCGCATTATTTTTTTTAGTATATCACATATCCGCGATAAAATCAAGAGTAAATTTATATATTTTTAGACAAAAATTTAAGTTAGCGTCTTGGGCATTTCATGGATTATTTTCCCACGCCCGGAAAATAAAGCTTTTACGGTATGACGTTTCAAAGCGCGCATACTATAATATGCCGCCGACGCGTTTTTAATGACTTCATAGCGGCGCTTCACAGGTTCCCGGTTATTGACATGATAACCGCGAGAGCCGCCAAAGGGGCCGTTTCGCAGCGAAGTATCCTTTCCCCGAGCCAAATTCTTTCGGCTCCGGCGTTATTTGCGGCTTCCGCTTCATCCCTTTCAAAACCTCCCTCGGAGCCTACGATAAGAGCTATTGACGACGCTCCGGAAAAATCGGTCCGGGAAAGTCTTTTACCGCCTTCCTTTTCATAAAGGATCAGCGAGAGATCAAAATCCTTTAGTCTGCTTATGCATTCTTCAAAGCTTATTATCCCCGATACTTCGGGAATAATACCGCGCCCGGACTGCTTCGCGGCGGCTTCCGAAATTTTTTGATATCTTTTCAGCCTTGATTCAAACTGAGACCTTTCGGGCCTTGCCACGCAGCGCTTAGTCATGACGGGGACTATATTTTTAACTCCGAGCTCGACGGATTTCTGAATGATCTGTTCAAGCTTATCGGATTTCGGAAGCGCCTGGAAAAGCGTCACGTCGATACTCGGCTCGCCTGAGCATAACTCTGAGACAATCCGAGCGTACGCGCAGTCGGATGTTATATCCGAAAGCCGGCAGAGATAATTTTTCCCGCCGTAGCAGACCGAGATCTCCTCCCCGGTTCTCATTCTCAGGCTTCTTGATATATGAAAATAGTCGTCTCCGGAGAGAGAAAAGATATTATTCTCCGGCGGCGAAGCTGTAAAGAATCTCGGCATGCTCCCGCCCTCCTTCCTATAAAAATAATACACCAAAATAATACTTCTGTCAAGGGCGTTTAGAAGTCAGAGGTCAGAAATCAGAGGTCAGAATTTCAAGGGGTTCGCCGTTGGCGATGATTTTAAAGCTTTGCAATAGTTTGCGCGTGTGATTACGGCGCGGCGCGTATTTTTATTTTTTCTCTTGCAAAATAATATATTATGTGCTATTATAATATTATATAATTTTTAAATAAAACCGGCATGCGAGATAAGACCGGGAAATATATGCGGAAGGAGCAAAAAAATGGAAAGACGTGACAAAATAAACTACTATCTTGATATCGCCGATACTGTATCCGCGCGCTCGACCTGCATAAGAAGGAGATTCGGCGCGGTCATCGTGAACCACGACCAGATCATTTCCACAGGCTATGTCGGAGCGCCGCGCGGAAGACAGAACTGCTGCGACCTCGGAAACTGTATCAGGGAGCAGCTTCAGGTCCCGAGAGGGGAGAGGTATGAGCTCTGCCGCTCTGTCCACGCCGAGATGAACGCTGTCATAAACGCTTCAAGAGAGGAAATGATCGGCGCTACGCTTTATCTTGTCGGGCGCGAGGTCTCGACGGGGGAATACGTCAAAAACGCCGCCTGCTGTTCGCTCTGCAAGAGGGTAGTTATAAACAGCGGCATCGAGAGGGTGATTATCCGCGACAACGATACCGAATACAGGATAATTGAAGTTATGGAATGGATAATGAACGACGAATCTATAGGCGGTACGAGGGGATACTGATGAAGCGCTCCTATTTTACGCGAAGCAGCGATGAAACGGTCAAGCTCGGAAAAAGGATAGGTAAGGTTCTTCGCGGCGGCGAGATCTTGGCGTACATAGGCGGTCTCGGAGCCGGAAAGACGACCATGACGAGAGGAATCGCCCTTGGAATGGGGCTTTCGGATAACGTCAGCTCTCCCACCTTCGCGCTTGTAAACGAATACCGCGGTGAAAAGCTCAGTCTCATTCACTTCGATATGTACCGAGTCGGGAGCGTCCCGGATCTTGAGAGCACGGGATTTTACGACTATTTTTCGGACGGCTCGGTTCTTGTGATCGAGTGGAGCGAGAACATATCCGAAGCTCTTCCGGAAAATACCGTATACATAGAGATAAAAACCGTTTCGGAGGACGAACGGGAAATAATCATAGACGGAGATGAACGTTTTGAATTCTGAAAAGCTAACTCTTCTTGGGATAGATACTTCCGGAAGATCGGCTTCCTGCGCGGTTTTCAGGGAAGGCACGCTTATAGCTGAAAGAACTTTTTTAACAGATCGCACCCACTCCGAGGTGATCCTTCCCACGGTTACGAGTACGCTCGAGGACTGCAAAATCTCTCTCGGGGAGGTTGATATATACGCTTGCGCGGCGGGTCCCGGGAGCTATACCGGTCTGAGGATAGGGATAGCGGCGATAAAGGGACTCTGCGCCCTCGGAAAGCCCTGCATAGGCGTTTCGACGCTTGAAGCGATGGCGTGTAACGTTTCCGGGGACGGATATATTATCCCCGTGATAAACGCAAGGCCCGGCGTCATATATTTCGGGGGATATAAAAGCATAGGCGAGAGCGCTGTGAATGTCCGGGCGGACGCGGTCGGAGAGGAAGAGGAGCTTTGCGAATATGTCAAAAGTCTCAGCGGCAGGGTGATACTGAGCGGGGACTGCGCAAAAAGGCTTAAAGAGGAATACTTTTCGGACTGCGGGAATATAGAGACGACGCTGATAAATTCCCGCGTATTATCGGCAGCCGGGGTATGCCGGGCGGCGCTTGCGAATATATCCGAAGCGGGGACCGCCGACAGCCTTGGGGCGAGATATCTTCAGAACACCATGGCCGAGAAGCTGAGAAGCGATAAAAAGAAATAAATAATTAAAAAAGAGTGATAAAAATGAAGCGAAAACGTCTTGACCGCGACGTCGGCTGGGGATTTCAGGGATTTCCGTATTACCAGCTGAGACTCGATACCGACGGCTTTCACGGCCTTGCGAGCCTTATAGATATAAGGTCCGGCAAGGAATACTTCTGGAACACCGAAAAGGCCGGGAAGATCCCCACTACGGGTAAAGGGATGAAATGGCTGCAGCTTGTTCCGGACGGTAAGAAGCGGCTTATAACCGCGATGTATAGGCCAAACGGAAGGCTTTCGGTATGCTATGTGGACGTGATGGAAAGGCTCGAATACGATCCCGACGGCGTGGCGGCGTATGTGGATAAGTATCTTGACGTTGTGTTCACGCCGGAGGGCGACGCTGCGGTGCTTGATCGGGACGAGCTTGACGAAGCGTATGAAAAGAAGGATATAACGAGGGAGCAGTATCTGAGCGCGATAAAAGAAGGGGAGGATATCTTCTCGGAGATGTGCTCGGATATCGGAAAAACGGTCGGGCGGCTCGACGTAATATTTAAAACGGTAACAAAAATGGCGGGTAACGGCGAGATATCGCCTTTACATACAAAATACGGTAAAAAGTAAATATTAAGGCACCACCGCGCAATTAGCGGCTAACGCCTTTTTGGCGCATCTGCGAATAAACGCGGGGTTTTATCCAAGAGGACGAGTGGGCGGTCGTTTATGTCCACGAAGTCCGATTGGGAATAAAACCAGCTTTTATTGCATATTTTTCGTCATATTTCACAAAAATCCTCGCTAATACACAAAGTATTAGCTCCGGTTTTTGTTTCATCTGACAAAAAATCTGACTGCGTATCTGCACCAAAATAATTGTGCGGTGGCGCCTTAAAAATAAGCGAAGGGAGAAATTTCAAAATGATAGGAATAGGAAACGATCACGCGGCGATAGATCTTAAGCTTGCGATATGCGAGCATTTAAAAGAGCGGGAGATAGAATTCTGCGACTACGGAATAGCTCACGGCGAAAAGATAGACTATCCGGATATGGCCGAAAAGGTCTGCCGGGATCTTGTCGCGGGAAAGCTTGATAAAGCTATACTTCTTTGCGGTACCGGCGTAGGGATATCCATCTCCGCAAATAAGATAAAAGGAGTCCGCGCTTGCTGCTGCTCCGATACTTTTTCCGCGAAGTACACAAGACTTCATAACGACGCGAACGTAATTTGCATGGGCGGCAGAGTAGTAGGTCCCGGCCTCGCGTGCGAGATAGTGGATCTGTTTCTCGATACCCCCTTCGAGGGCGGCCGCCATCAGCGCCGAGTCGATAAGATAACGGCTCTCGAAAACAAGGGCTAAAAAATTCTGATTATCTGATTTCTGATTATCTGACTTCTAACCGGGGGTCTTGCATTTTCGGAAATAATATGTTATAATTATCCCGACATATTTTTGCCGGGATATTCCGGCGTTTAATAAAAAGGAGCATGACTATGTCAGGACATTCTAAATGGAACAATATCAAACGTAAGAAGGAAGCCGCCGACGGCGCTAAGGCGAAGATCTTTACAAGAATCGGCCGCGAGATAACGGTATGCGTGAAGGAGGGCGGGCCGGATCCGGCTTCTAACTCTAAGCTTCGCGATCTTATAGCTAAGGCTAAGGCGAATAACGTCCCGAACGACAATATCGACCGCGTTATCAAGAAGGCTGCCGGAGACGGCGACAAAAACAGCTACGAGACCATGGTCTACGAGGGCTACGGTCCCGGGGGAGTGGCGGTGATAGTCGAATGCCTTACCGACAACAAAAACCGCACCGCAGGCGACGTTCGTCACTATTTTGACAAGTTCGGCGGGAATATGGGAACCACGGGCTGCGTATCCTTTATGTTTACGCGCAAGGGCGTTATTACCATGGATAACGACGGCGTAGACGAGGATAAGCTGATGGAAGACTGCTTTGAAGCGGGAGCTTCGGACTTCAACATCGAGGACGATGCCGTAGAAATAACCACCGAACCGAACGACGTATATAAAGTCGCGGAGACTCTCAAGGACATGGGCTACGAGCTCAATTCCGCTGAGGACGCGATGGTGCCTTCGACCTACACCGCGCTCGAGGATCCCGAGCAGATAAGGCTGATGAACCTGCTTCTTGATACTCTTGACGACAACGACGACGTTCAGGAAGTATATCATAACTGGGATATGCCGGAATAAAGAACGGGATTTTGCATTATCTACTTTTTGAACATTTTTCAAGGCGGCTTTATATCTGCTTTTGTGCAGTATAACGCCGCCGCTTTTTAATGCTTTTAAACCGGAGAAAAATCTTTGTGATAAATAAATAATTTTCAAAGATATTAACGTCAAAAATATATATCATCTTCACAAGAGTAAAATATTTACATCTAAAATTTTAAAATTTGCTTTTTTCATTTTCGGGGAGTATAATTCAAGACAGTTAAGTTCCGCGAAACTCTACTAAGGCAAAAAATTTTTGAAGGTGATAATATGAAGAATAAAAAACTTGCAACGATAGTGGCGGTCGGCCTTATGGCGGCGCTCTGCTTCGTAGGAAACTATTTACAGATAAAGATCCCGAACGGAGTTTTAATAACGAGGATCCATTTCGGAAACGTTCCCTGTCTGTTAGCGGGGCTTCTGTTCGGCGGTATCCCCGGAGGGCTTGCGGCGGGAATAGGCTCCGGCCTTTACGATCTGCTGGACCCGGTCTATATAATCTCCAGCCCCGTGACGTTTTTAAATAAGTTTGCGATGGGATTTTTAGCGGGATATCTTGCAAAGAGCGAGAAGCGCCTGAAAAACGAGACGGCGCACATCCTTCTCTGCGCGATAATAGGCCAGCTTGCGTACATAGTTCTCTACGTCGGAAAGACCTATCTGAGCCAGCGGCTCTTAGGCTACGAGGTCGGGACGGCTTTAAGCGCTTCGGCGATGAATCTTCTGACGTCTTCTGTAAACGCAGTGATATCCGTAGCGGTATCGGCGCCGCTCTACTTTGCGCTTCAAAAGCCTTTAAAAGCGACATATTTCCGCGACCTGGTAGCGCAGAGAAATAAAAGAAGCGAGAAATGGTATCTATACGTAATAGTCGGAGCGGTATTCATAGCGCTTTTAGCGCTCGCGGTCTGGTTCAACGTCATCAACAAAAAATGAACATAACAAAATAACATTCCCTCGGTTTCCGGCCGGGGGAATGTTATATAGTGCGGATATGAGAAATTATTTTTAATTTATTTCGGAGTTTTCCGCGGCCTTCAGTCTTGAAATCGCCCTTGCCATCTTTGCCTGAGCCCTCCTTGCGTCCATCACGTTTCCGCGATGTTCAAGAGCTCTTTTTGCGTCTTGCGCGTCCTGCTCGGCATGAAGCCTGTCTATCTCCTCGGGGCGCTCCGCGGTCTCTATAAGAAGAGTGACGGTGTTGTCCTCGATCATGCATATCCCCGAGGAAAGGATAGCGCCCTGCCTTTTTCCGTTTTCATCAGTAAACGAAGCGTCGCCTATCGAAATCCCGATAACGGTGTTTTCATGGTTCGCCATGATCCCGTACTTTCCGTCGCCGGTAGGGATTATGAGCGAAGAGCAGAGTCCCTGATAAAATATCTTATCCGCGGCTAAGATCTTAAGTGAGAAGGTGTTCATTTAAGCTTCGCCGCCTTTTCATATACGTCGTCAAGAGTTCCGACGTTAAAGAACGCGGCTTCCGGGATATCGTCGGTCTCGCCGCTTATTATAGCCTTAAATCCCCTGAGCGTTTCGCTTAAAGGAACATATTTCCCCGGCGTTCCGGTGAATTTTTCGGCCACGAACATAGGCTGCGACAAAAATCTCTGGACCTTTCTTGCCCTTAGGACGGCGGCTCTGTTTTCATCCGAAAGCTCGTCGATCCCCAAGATCGCGATTATATCCTGAAGCTCCCTGTATTTTTGAAGGATCTCCTGCACGCCCCTTGCGATCTCGTAGTGTTCTTTTCCGACGGTTTTAACGTCTAAAACGCGCGAGCTCGATTCAAGAGGATCGACTGCGGGATAAATTCCCTGTTCGGCGACCTTTCTTGATAATACGGTAGTAGCGTCAAGATGAGTGAAAGTGGTTGCGGGAGCGGGATCGGTCAGGTCGTCGGCGGGAACGTAGTCGGCCTGTATGGAGGTTATTGACCCCGATTTGGTGGAAGCGATCCTTTCCTGGAGCGCGCCCATTTCCTCCGCAAGCATGGGCTGGTATCCGACCGCGGAAGGCATTCTTCCAAGCAGCGCCGAGACTTCAGAGCCCGCCTGAACGAATCTGTAAATATTGTCTATAAAGAATAGAACGTCTCTGTGCTCGTTGTCGCGGAAGTGTTCGGCCATAGTAAGCCCCGAGAGCGCCACTCGCATCCTTACCCCGGGAGCTTCGTTCATCTGTCCGTACACAAGCGCAGTTCTTGCCAGGACTCCCGATTCCTTCATCTCGTTCCAGAGATCCGAGCCCTCGCGCGAGCGTTCTCCGACTCCCGCGAAGACGGAATACCCGCCCTGCGCCATAGCGATATTGTGGATAAGCTCCTGAATAAGAACGGTTTTACCGACTCCTGCGCCGCCGAAGAGACCGATCTTTCCTCCTCTCGGATAAGGCTCCAGAAGATCTATGACTTTAATTCCGGTCTCCAAAAGCTCAATCTCTGTCGCAAGCTCGGAATACTCCGGGGGCTTTCTGTGAATAGAAGCCCTCGGGACCTCTCTCGGTATCGGTTCGCCGCCGTCGATGGTCTGGCCGAGGACGTTAAAAACTCTTCCCAAAACATCCTTTCCTACCGGAACGGTTATCCCGCTTCCGCTCGCATAAACCTCGGCGCCGAGTGAAAGACCCTCGCTCTGCGCGAGCATGATACACCGAACGGTGGTATCGGAGGTGTGCTGAGCGACCTCCATAACCCTCGGGCGCTTCCCGACTATCACCGTAAGAGCCTCCCTGAGAGCAGGAAGCCCGTTTTTGAATTCAACGTCAACCACCGAGCCGTTTATGGCGGTAATTTTTCCGACAGTCATATTATCAATATCATCCTTTCTGCCGCTCAAGCTCCCGTTTCTTTTCCTTCTGATACCTTGCCGCAGCGGAAATTTCGGTTATTTCGCGGGTGATCTCGCTCTGCCTGAGCTTATTCACCTCAAAATCGAGCTCCGCGAGCATATCTCTCGCGCTCCTGTCCGCAGTCTCCATAGCCGCCATTCTTGAACGCTGCTCGCTCAAAAAGCTGTCGGTAAGCGCCGAATACAAAAATCCGCATACATAGCTTGGCGCGACGGCTTCAAGGACCTCTTTCTCGGACGGGAAGAACTTAAAGCTCTCCTGTCCTTCGGGCTCGCCGTCCGAGAACTGACCGCGGTGGAAGGGGAGTATCCTGTCGTTCACAACGTCTATGACCGCGTCGTTTTTGTAGTGAGAATATATAACGAAGATCTTATCTATTTCGCCGCTTGAAAACTCCGAAAGAAGTATCGAAGCTATTTTTCTCGCGCGGTGAAGCGTAGGGCTCTGCGCCGAAAATTCAAAGTCCTTGACAAACGGGATGTTTTTCGCGGTGAAATATTTTCTCCCGTAGCTCCCTACAACGTAAAGCTTAAAATCCGGGTGCTCGGCGACCGCCTTTTCCGCGGCCTTTATCGCGTTCATATTATAAGCGCCCGCAAGACCCTTGTCTGCGGTTATTACCAAAATACCGTACCGCCCGTCCGATAGATGGCTTCCGTCGGCGGGATACATATATCTTGACTTTACGTCCCCAAGACAGCGAAATATCCGCTTTATGTCCTTCCTGAGAAGACTAAAGTACGGCTCCGTCTGGTCGTATGCGGCCTTAGCTCTTCTAAGCTCGCTCGAAGCGATAAGATACATCGCTCCTGTAATTTTCTGGGTTTCGCTTATGGAGTTAATGCGCTCTCTAAGCTCAAATTCACTCAGCATATCCCGCCGCCTTTGCGTATTCCGTTATGCAGGACCGATCCGCGTCCGAGAGCTTTTCGCCGGTCTTAATTCTTTCGACCGAATCGGGGTATGCCCTTGAAAAGCCGTCGCAGAGCTTTCTTAAGCTCTCCTCGAATCTCTCCTGCGGCACGCCGTCGAGACAGTGGGAGATAGCTGCGACAAGAATTACCGTCTGCTCCCACTCATAATACGGCCTGTACTGCTCCTGCTTTAAGATGCTCATAAGAACTTCTCCGAAGCGGAGATTTTTTTGTATATCGTCGTCAAGATAGTTAGAGAACTGCGTAAATACCTTCATCTCGCGGTACTGCGCAAGCTCGAGACGCAGGCTTCCGGCGGCTCCCTTGAGACAGGGAGTCATAGCGTCGCCGCCGACTCTTGAAACCGAAAGACCGACGTTTACCGCAGGCCGCTGCCCTGAGCGGAAGAGGGAAGAATCAAGAAAGATCTGACCGTCGGTTATCGAGATAATGTTTGTCGGGATGTAAGCGGATACGTTTCCCGCAAGAGTTTCGACTATCGGAAGAGCGGTCATGCTGCCGCCGCCCTTAGCGGCCGACAGGTGAGCGGAACGCTCCAAAAGTCTTGAATGAAGATAGAATACGTCTCCCGGATAAGCTTCGCGGCCGGGGCTTCTTCCTAAGACAAGGCTCAGGGAGCGGTATGCGACGGCGTGCTTAGAGAGGTCGTCGTAGATGATAAGAACGTCCCGCCCCTGCTTCATGAAGTACTCAGCCATGGTGCAGCCGACATACGGAGCGATATACTGCATAGGCGCGGAGTCGCTCGCGGCGGCAAGGATAACGGCGGTGTATTCCATCGCACCCGCGTCCTCCAAGACCTTTACCAGCCTGCGAACCGAGCTTGCCTTCTGTCCTATCGCGACGTAGACGCAGATAACGTCTTCGTTTTTCTGGTTTAGAATGGTATCGATAGCGATCGCGGTTTTACCCGTCTGGCGGTCGCCGATTATAAGCTCGCGCTGACCTCTTCCTATCGGGAACATCGCGTCTATCGCCAAAAGCCCTGTTTTAAGGGGCTTGTTTACGGGCTGGCGCGCGGCTATAGGAGGAGCCGGACTTTCAATCGGTCTGTGTTCGGCGGCGATTATCTCGCCCTTTCCGTCTATCGGCACTCCGAGCGCGTCTGTGACTCTTCCTATGAAGCCTTCGCCGACGGGAACTCCCGCCGCCATTTTAGTGCGATGAACCTTGCTGCCAGCGGTCACTGCGCCGTCGTCGTCAAAGAGCATGCAGCCGATATGACTTAACGTGACCGACTGTACCATCCCTCTTACGCCGCCTTCAAATAAGAGTATCTCGCCGTATTCGCATTTTGAAAGCCCTCTTACCGTCGCAACTCCGTCGCCGACGGTGAGAACCGTACCGATCTCCTCTGCCACCGCTTTCGGAGTCCAGTTCCCCACGGCTTCTTTCAGCATAGGGATAACTTTTTTGGAGTCGTCGGCTTCGATGGAGGATAAAACGTCGCTGAGCTGACGGAGTCTTCCCTCGCGGCTCCAGTCGTAAATATCCTCTCCGGCTTCCAGCCTGAATCCGTCGCTAAGGCTTTCGTCCTCTACCCATTCAAGAGCGCAGTCCTCGCCGTAGTGGGATTTAATAAATCTTTCAAACCTCTCGGTTTGTTCCGCGTTCGGCTTTTCCTTGGAAAAAAGCTTAGCGGTCTTAAGCTTATTCTTAGTATTCATCTCCCGCGTCCTTTTCAACGGCCTCCAGGAAAGCGTCGAAGGCTTCGTCCGCGCTTAAGACGGTCTTTTTGACAGAAGCTATCGCAAGCTTAGAGATATCGTCGCTCGACTGTGCGACGGCCTTTTTCCTGATAGCGTCGGCCTGTTCTCTCGCGTCGTCTAAGATCCTCTTAGCGTCCGACTCAGCGTCCGCGATTTTTTTGTTATACTGCTCCTGAGCGTCCGAAAGAAGCTCGGCGCGTTTTTTCTCTGCTTCCTTTTCCTTTTCGGAGAGCTTAGCGTCGAGTCCGTTAAGCGCGTCCTCGGCCATTTTAAGCTTTCCCTTCGCTTCCTCGGAATCTTTTTTATATTCCGCTTCGCGGTCGTCCATGAACTTCTTTACCGGCTTATAGAGCAGGAAATAAAGCACCGCGAAGAGTATCGTAAAATTCAGCATGTGTAAAAGAATCTGCTGAAAATCAATATTGAGCGGCAATTTCGCGCACCCCTTTCATTAAAGTACGAATACGACCAGGATCGCCACGATAAGGGCGTAGATAATAGCGGTCTCGATAAAGACGAGTCCGAGCATCATCACGGAGCGGATGTTTGAGGAAGCTTCGGGCTGCCTTGCAATCCCGTCTATAGATTTCATTATCGTGAGCGCCATCGCGATAGCGCCGGCTGCGGCGGCAAGACCTATTATCGCGGCGGCGGCTATGGCCTTATAGTCGCGGACCGTGTTTTCGGATTCTACCTCGGCTACAGCGCCGTTCTCCTGAGAGGAATTCTCCCCGGCGGCGAATACCGCCGCGCTCATCGACATTACCATCACTGCGGCAACAAGCGCCGCCAAAACCGTTTTAAGTATTTTCATATCATCATATCCTTTCAAGCGTTTGCTTCTGATTTTGCTTTAGATTTTTTCTTTTTCGGCTTCTTTTCCTTATGACGCTCCTCGGTGCTCTCTCCGTAGAATACCGATACGAGCATAGTTAAGACGTAGGTCTGTATTATCGCGTGGAGAAGAGTGAAGAGTACCGCGACCACGGCCGGAAGTACAAAGCTCAGCGCCGTGTAGTGATATACAAGATCCGTTACCAGCGCGCCGCTTAAGAGCGCTCCGAAGAGACGGAAGCTCATAGATATCGGGAGAGAGAAGTCCTTGAGAGCGTTTATAGCGCCGTGAGCCTTTCCGTAGATTATGCCGCTCACAAGAATAACTCCGTAGGACATAAATCCCATAGCGATAGCGCCGTTAATGTCCGCAAGGGGAGCGGGGAGAGTTACCGAAGCGCCCTCGGTCGTCACCGCCTGGAGTCCCAGCAGCTCGAACACCGTGCTCACGGCTACATATACTCCCGCCGCGAAAACATACGCGCCTAAAAAGCCGTTTCGGTGGGGACTGTTATTTTTCGCAAGACCGGAGAAATATTTTACCGCAGTCTCCAGGACGAGCTGGAATTTACCGGGGACCTCGGTGAATTTCGGGATAACGAATATCCTGACTATGACTGCGAAAACGGTAATTATCCCGGTCACGGTAAAAGCGGATATAAGCCCCGGGTTCACGTTCAGGCCGAAAAGGCCGACGCGGTTGCGGTCGTGCAGGACTCCGTCCTTCATCGCTTGCTGAATCGGCTCTTTTTCCTGTCCGGGGATAAGGATTATCCCGACAAGGATGATAAGCGCAAGAACGCCGAAGACGATAAGACTGATGTTTCGTTGTTTTTTTGACAAAATATCACCGCCTGTACATAAAGGAGACGCCCCGTAAGGAGCCTTGAGCGAAAGCCTGATCGGAACGCGCGCGGGGGATCCCGCATTAAGGCAAAGCCGAAATATTCCGAAGCAGTAATTCAGTACGCCGTTGCACCGAAGGAGCATCATGATTATTATTTTTTACCCCTATATTATATCACTAATCCCCGATATGTCAAGTGCATGACGGAAAATAATTTTGGATGGGAAGTCGGCTGTCAGAAGATGGCAGAAGCAGCTCGTCCCGCCGCCCAAAAAAATTTTTTCTCCCACCCCCTTGACAATTCCCACAATCCCGAGTATAATATAAATAAACAAATGAACACTTATTCATATGTTGAAAGGAGCGATACCATGGAAGAACATGACAAAAATTTCTGCGAATCTGAAAACGGCTGCTCGGACTGCCCGCGCCATATAGAATGCGGCGGGAAGAATATCGAGCTTGTGAAGCGGTTTGCCGATAAGATGATAACCGAAGAGGAAGCGTATTACGTGAGCGAGCTTTTCAAGGCTCTATCGGATATGACGAGGGTGAGGATCCTTTTCTCGCTTTTAGGAGGGGAGATGTGCGTATGCGATATCCAGGAGCTGGTCGGAGTTACTCAGTCGGCAGTCTCTCATCAGCTCAGGACTCTTAAGCAGGCGGGTCTTGTAAAATACCGCCGAGATGGGAAATCGCTCTACTATTCTATCGCCGACAGCCATGTATCGACGATGCTGGCGACAGGTCTTGAGCATATATCCGAATAAATTTATATAAGGAGAAGAATTATGGAAACGAACGTTTTGATCGAACCCGCAAAAGCCGATAAGGAGCAGCGTTCTCATCACGGTCACGATCGCCGCGAGGACTGCGCGCATGAAGAATGCGGGAGCTGCCGCTGCGAAGAAAAGCTCTCGGAGGAGAGCGACAAAGACGATATAAAAAAGGACGTTATAAAAATAATCCTTTCCGGAGCGCTCTTTATCGCCGCCCTGTTTTTGCACGGCGTTCCTCGTTACGCGCTTCTTGCCGCCGCGTATCTTATCGTCGGCGCGGAGATAATAATAAGCGCCGCGACAGAGCTTTTCAAAGAGCATTCAATAGACGAGGAATTTTTAATGTCGATAGCGACTGTAGGCGCGTGGGCGATAGGCGAAGGTACCGAAGCCGTCGCGGTCATGCTGTTTTATACTGTGGGAGAGCTTTTGGAGGATATAGCCTGCGAGCGCTCAAGAAAATCCGTGACCGCGCTTTTGAAGCTGAGACCGGACCAAGTTACTCTAAAAAAAGACGGAGTCCCGGTAAAAGTCCCGCTCGAAGAAGCGGCGGCGGGGGATATAGCAATGTTTTCGCCCGGCGAAAGAATAGCGTTAGACGGAATAATTATAAGCGGAGAGACTCTGATAGATAATTCCGCGCTGACAGGCGAATCCCTTCCCGAAAGACGTTCCGAAGGAGATAACGTTTACGGCGGCGGGATAAATACCACCGGCGCGATAGAAGTAAAAATCACAAAGCCCTATTCTGAATCAAGCTCCGCAAGAATACTTGAGATGGTAGAAAACGCCCAGGAGAAAAAAGCGACTGCCGAGCGCTTCATAACCCGCTTCGCAAAAAAATACACCGTAGCGGTGGTTATCCTCGCTCTTGCGATCGCGTTTGTGATACCGATATTTACGGGATATTCCGACACGTTTACGAAATGGTTCTACCGCGGCCTTACGCTCTTGGTGGTATCCTGTCCCTGCGCGTTTGTGATCTCGGTCCCGCTCTCTTTCTTCGCCGGAATCGGCTGCGCTTCAAGAAACGGCATACTTGTAAAAGGCGCTTCGTCGATAGAATCGGCTGCAAAGCTTTCGGCAGTCGCTCTTGATAAGACCGGAACCGTGACTCAAGGAAATCTCTCGGTAGTATCCTGCAGCGGCGGGGATGAAATATTAAAGCTTGCGGCGTTAGCTGAAAGCCGTTCGACTCATCCCATAGCGAAGGCGATAGTAAAGGCAGGAAATATAACCGATACTTCATCCGTAAGCGATATAACGGAGGAAGCCGGAAGGGGAGTGACCGCGAATATAAACGGCGATAAGGTATTCGTAGGAAAAGCGGAGGGAACGGGAGCCGGGATATCCGTAGCGGTAATAATAAACGGCGAGACGGCGGGAGAAATAGTGCTGAAGGACGAGCTAAAGCCGGACAGCAGGGAAGCCGTAGCGGAGCTTAAAAGGATAGGATTAGACCGAGTCGTAATGCTGTCCGGGGATAAAAAAACAGCCGCTGAGGAAACGGCCGAACTTGTGGGAATTTCCAACGTAAGAGCAGAGCTGAGCCCCGAGCAGAAATGTAAAGAGCTTGAAAGCATAAAGTCTTCAACGGGACTCACAGCCTTCGTCGGGGACGGCTTAAACGACGCTCCGGTTCTTGCTGCGTCGGACGTAGGCATAGCGATGGGAGGTCTCGGCTCGGACGCGGCTATAGAGACTGCGGATATAGTTATACTTGACGATAAGATCTCCAGGATCCCCTCGGCGATAAAGATCTCCCGCCGAACGATGAAAATAGTGTATCAGTGCGTGGCTCTTGCATTTATCGCGAAGCTTGCGGTAATAGCGCTCGAGATAGCGGGTCTTGCGGGAATGTGGGCCGCGGTGTTCGCAGACGTAGGAGTGACCGTGCTCTGTATTCTGAACTCCCTAAGAGCTTTGAATTACAGAGTGAGAAATTAAATTTAAAATCATAAAAAACCGCGCTGCAAAATTATTCCGAGGACTCTTATCCCGAAAATTTTGCAGCGCTTTTTAATTACCAAAAACCGTTTAAATCTCAGAAAATATATCTGATAAAGTTATAGAATCCGCTCTTGATAGCCGTAGCGTCATGATCCGCGCCCGGGACCTCTACCCAGATATGCTTGACCTCGTTTTTGTCAAAAATCTCGTGATACGACTTCGGGAAGGTACCGACGGTGCCGTCGTTAGTTCCGCAGCTTACAAAGAGATAGTAGGGACTGTAATCCTTGCCCTCGAAGGTCAGCTCATCCTCCGAAAGCTGTCCCGGGTGTTCCATCGCCCAGTCCTTACCGGGAACAAGTCCGGGAGCGGGTGAGAACGCTCCGCAGTAGCCGAAGAGATCCGGTCTTTCAAGACCGATGAAGAGCGACTCGCGCCCGCCCATCGAGAAACCGCAGACCGCAGTATTTTCGCGCCCCGTGAGCACGGGATAATTATCCTCGATATAAGGCATAAGATCGTTTACAAGATCGTTTATAAAGTTGTCGTACGGTAAAACGCTTACAGGATCGAAGCCAGGCTTCTGATTCGGGTCGCTCGAGGCGTACATATTCGGGAAAACGATAATCATTTCCCGGGCTTCGCCGTCGGCTGCAAGGTTAGTAGAGATCTCCGCTATTTTGTTATTCGGATCGAGCATAGAGTTTTCATCCCCGAAAATACCGTGCAGGAAGTAAAGAACGGGATATTTTTGGGACTCGTCGTAATTCGCAGGGAGCATGATATTCACTCCGCGATCAAGACCGGTAGTTTCGGAGTGATAAGTCTCGTGGGTACACTTGGGATATGTAACGCCGTCTCTTGATTCTGCAGCCTTGTCGGGGCAGAACTCCTCGGTCTCAACTTTTTCCATGATATCGCTCCTCTTGTCCTTTTCCGGCTCCGCGTCCTCATCTTGGACCGCCGCGCCGTTCTGTTTATTAAGCTGATCGGTCTCCGACGACGAATTCTTCTGGCCGCACCCCGACAGAAGCAGAGCTGCGGCAAGCAAAAGCGCAATTTTTTTCATCTGTAATGTTCCTTTCAAAGAAGATTTTATTTGAGTATATCACAAACGCATAAAATTTGCAATATGTTTTTGAAAAAATGAAGGGGGAGAGCAGGTTTCTCTATCGCCATTTTCATCCCCCCAAAAGCAGGGCGCGCCCCCGGACTGCCGGACAGCCCGTCCGGGAGCCGCAAAATGAAAGTCTTAATCCGAATTCCGCTCGCAGCCGCCCCCGCGCCCTTATGCCCATATCACGCCCGCATTTCAAACCAAAGACCTATAGTCACCCAAAATCTGACCTCTGACCTCTGACTTCTGTCCTCTCAATGCACAATCCCGCCGTTAAACCAAGAATTTATCTCGCTGAGCTCCCTCTCGCCGTCGATATACGGCCTGTAGAGCTCAAGCATATCCCCCGCGCCGTAGAGTCCGCAGGCCGAGCAGTTCTCGCACTCGTTCGCGTCGCAGCCGAGCCCGCGCCTTACAATTTCCTCGCGCTCCTCGCGGGTGGTATCTTTTATAAGATATTTCATAATTTTACCTCTTTTCCAGATTTAAAATTGTCAATATACACAGTATATCGCAACACTTTTAGTATTTCCGCAGCTAACGCTGAAAATTAGGTGAAATATTTTGCATTTCTCTTGACATCTTGACACGGAGAAGATAAAATAGTATATGAGGAAAAGTTGGATTTTCCGAAAGAAGGATTTTTCAGCATTTTCCATGGTAAGTTTAATGTTAATATTATATAAGAAGGAGAGTATTTTTATGGCAACATTGACCAAAAACCCAAATGTAAACAAATGGGTTGACGAGATGATAGCCCTCTGCAAGCCCGATAAGGTAATGTGGATCGACGGCTCCAAGGAGCAGCTGGATATGCTGAGAGCCGAGGCGGTATCTACCGGCGAGATGATCAAGCTCAACGAGGAGAAGCTCCCGGGATGCCTTTATCACCGCACGAAGCCTAACGACGTAGCCCGCGTTGAGGACAGGACCTTTATCTGCTCAAGAAAGAAGGAGGACGCAGGTCCGACAAACAACTGGTGCGATCCGAAGGAGATGTACGCTAAGCTCACTCCGATGTACGACGGCGTTATGAAGGGCAGAACCATGTACGTCATTCCTTACTCCATGGGACCCATAGGTTCTCCTCTTGCAAAGGTAGGCGTCGAAGTGACCGACTCCATCTACGTAGTGCTTAATATGGCGATAATGGTCCGCATGGGCGCAGACGCATTCAAGAATTTAGGGGATACGTCAGACGACTTCGTAAGAGGACTCCACTCCAAGGCCGACGTTGATCCCGAAAAGAGATATATAGTGCAGTTCCCGGAGGACAATACGATCTGGTCCATAAACTCTGCGTACGGAGGAAACGTTCTTTTAGGAAAGAAGTGCTTCGCGCTCAGAATCGCTTCCTACCAGGGCAAGAACGAAGGCTGGATGGCCGAGCATATGCTTATCTTAGGTATCGAGAAGCCTAACGGCGAGATCAAGTATGTGACGGCGGCATTCCCGTCCGCTTGCGGAAAGACTAATCTTGCGATGCTTATCCCTCCGGAGGGATATACTAAGCGCGGCTATAAGGTCTGGACGGTCGGAGACGATATCGCATGGCTTAAGCCCGGCGAGGACGGAAGACTTTACGCTATAAACCCCGAAAACGGCTTCTTCGGCGTAGCTCCCGGCACCAACGCGCATTCCAACTATAACGCTCTTGCTTCCACAAGAAAGAATACCATCTTCACAAACGTCGCAATAAATAACGACGATATGACGGTGTGGTGGGAGAAGCTCGACAATAATCCTCCCGTAAACGCGACCGAGTGGAAGGGCGAAAAGGTGAACGGCCCCGAGTATGTCGCAGCCGGCAATAAGCTCGCTCATCCGAACTCAAGATTTACCGCGCCCGCCGAAAACTGCCCCTGCATCTCTCCCGAATTCAACAACCCGAAGGGCGTGCCGATCAGCGCCATCATCTTCGGCGGCCGCCGTGCTAAGACCGCACCGCTGGTATATCAGTCCTTCAACTGGCAGCACGGAACCTTCGTAGGCTCCATAATGGCTTCCGAGACCACCGCAGCCGCTACCGGAGCGGTAGGCGTAGTGCGCCGCGACCCGATGGCAATGCTTCCGTTCTGCGGCTATCATATGGGCGACTACTGGGCGCACTGGCTTGAGATGGGCAAGATCTTAGGCGAAAAGGCTCCCAAGATCTTCAACGTAAACTGGTTCAGGACCGACGAGAACGGCGATTTCATCTGGCCGGGCTACGGGGACAACATGAGAGTTCTTGACTGGATAATCGACCGCTGCGAGGGAACCGTAGACGCTGTCGAGACTCCTATCGGCTACGAGCCGAAGCCGGAAGATATCAACGTCGAGGGACTTGACGGAATCACCACAGAGACCGTTGCGGATCTTCTCTCGGTAGATAAGGATCTCTGGAAAGAGGAAGCAAAGGGTATCGAAGAATTCTACGCCAAGTTTGGCGAAAAGCTCCCGAAGGAGATGTCCGAGGAGCTTGCGAACCTCAAGGCAAGACTCGGATAAAGAATTAAGAATTAAAAAATTAAAAATCACAGAAGGCGGCTCGGGAATAACATTCCCGAGCTACTTTTAGATAACAGAAGTCAGAAATCAGAAGTCAGATTTGAATATAGAAAATATCTTCGGGAGGAAGTTGGGCATTCCTTATATTAAAATATGTCGCCGCAGGCGACTCCCTGAAATTCTGACATCTGACTTCCGACCTCTGTTATCTTGAAGCGTCCGCACGGACGCTTGGGAGTGTCTAAATCGCCCGCATTATTCATTATTTTTAAAATCGTCGCCATAGGCGACACCTTGAAGTTCTGACATCTGACATCTGACTTCTGTATTCTTGATGTGGCCGCCTTGGCCACATCTCGGACGCTTCTTGCGCTTGACATTTGTTTCTGTATGTGATAAAATAGGGCAGAAATAAAAAACAAATGTTCAGTCTTTTGCCGAGGATGAAACGATGGATAAATTTGAAGTTAAAAGTCCCTTTAAGCCTACGGGAGATCAGCCGGAAGCAATAAAAGAGCTCGTAAAGGGTATAAAAGAGGGCCGCCGCGCTCAGACTCTGATGGGCGTGACAGGTTCCGGAAAGACCTTTACTATCGCAAACGTAATAGCTCAGGTGAACCGCCCGACGCTGATACTTGAACCTAATAAGACCTTAGCGGCACAGATCTGCTCCGAATTCCGCGAATTTTTCCCGGACAGCGCTGTGGAATTTTTTGTATCTTATTACGACTATTACCAGCCAGAAGCGTATATTCCGTCCACCGACGTATATATCGAAAAGGATTCGGATGTAAACGACGAGATAGACAGGCTACGTCATTCCGCTACGGCGGCGCTTTCCGAGCGCAGGGACGTAGTTATAGTGGCTTCGGTGAGCTGTATATATTCTCTCGGAGACCCGGAGGAATATAAGGAACAGATAGTATCGCTCAGGCAGGGGATGACTAAATCAAGAGACGAGCTTTTATCCGAGCTTGTAGCCATACAGTATGAAAGAAACGACGTTGATTTTCAGAGAAACCGTTTCAGAGTAAGGGGAGACGTGGTAGAGATATTCCCCACGGGTTCAAACGATACGGCGATAAGGGTGGAATTTTTCGGCGACGAGATAGACAGAATTAACGAGATAAACACCGTGACCGGAGAGGTGATATCCTCTTTAGCGCACGTTCCGATCTTCCCGGCTTCACACTATATAACCGGAAAGGATAAGCTCCACGCGGCTATTGAGAACATAGAGACGGAGATGAGGGAGCGAGTCGAATATTTCCGCTCTCAGGACAAGCTTATCGAAGCTCAGAGAATAGAGCAGAGAGTAAAATACGACATGGAAATGCTTGAAGAGGTAGGTTTCTGTTCGGGGATAGAGAACTATTCGAGGGTGCTTGCGGGGAGAGAGCCGGGAGCGGTGCCGTATACGCTGTTAGACTTCTTCCCGGATGATTTTTTGCTGATAGTAGACGAATCCCACGTCGCCCTTCCGCAGGTGAGAGGTATGTACGCGGGCGACAGGGCGAGAAAGGAAACGCTGGTGGAGTACGGCTTCAGGCTTCCCTCGGCGCTTGACAACCGTCCCCTGACATTCGACGAGTTTTATTCAAGAGTAAACCAGGCGGTATTTGTATCGGCTACTCCGGGACCGTTCGAGCGCGAGCATTCGGAAGCCATAGTCGAGCAGATAATCCGTCCCACGGGCCTTTTGGACCCGCTTATAGAGGTAAAGCCGACTCAGGGGCAGATAGAGGATCTGATACTTGAGATAAATCAGAGAATAGAAAAATCCGAGAGAGTTCTTGTAACTACGCTCACGGTGAAGATGGCTGAGGATCTCACGCAGTATCTTCAGAACATGGGGATAAAGGTAAGATATATGCATCACTCTATAGATACTATAGAGAGGATGGAGATAATAAGGGATCTCAGACTCGGGGAATTTGACGTTCTGGTAGGAATAAACCTGCTGAGGGAAGGTCTTGATCTTCCGGAGGTATCGCTTGTGGCGATACTTGACGCGGACAAGGAAGGATTTCTCCGTTCCGAGAGCTCGCTTATACAGACGGTAGGGCGTGCTGCAAGGAATGCCGGAGGAAAGGTAATAATGTATGCGGACAGCGTAACGGGCTCGATGGAGAGAGCGATAACCGAGACCGAGCGCCGCAGGGATATACAGAGCCGCTACAACGAGGAGCACGGAATAGTGCCGAAGACGATAATAAAGGGAATACGCGACGTAATAGAGATAACGACGAAGGAATCCTCAAGCAAGGAGTTCAAGAAGTACACAAAGAAGGAGCGGCTTGAGATGATAGACAAGATGACGAAGCTCATGAAGGAAGCGGCGAAGCAGCTTAACTTCGAGCAGGCCGCGTATTACAGGGACAAGATAGCCGAGATACGAAAGCTCAGCTGACCTAAGACGGCGCGCGTCCTATCATTTAAGTAAGCACATAAAGATCCAACAGAAAAGAAGGAATCAAATATGCCATCCAATGAAATAGTAATAAAAGGCGCAAGAGAGCATAACCTGAAGAATATCGATCTTACGATCCCGCGCGATAAGCTTATAGTCTTTACAGGTCTCTCGGGATCCGGAAAATCGAGCCTTGCTTTTGATACGATCTTCGCCGACGGCCAGAGAAGATATATCGAAAGCCTTTCAAGCTATGCGAGAATGTTCCTCGGACAGATGGATAAGCCCGACGTGGATTCAATAGACGGACTTTCTCCCGCAATCTCGATAGATCAGAAGACGACTTCTAATAACCCCCGCTCGACTGTGGGAACGGTGACGGAGATATACGACTACCTGAGACTACTGTATGCAAGGATCGGCATACCTCACTGCCCGGTATGCGGAAGACCTATCGAGCGCCAGTCGGTAGATCAGATAGTGGATCAGATCCTTTCGCTTCCGCAGGGGACAAAGATCCAGCTCCTGGCTCCGATAGTAAGGGGAAGAAAGGGAGAATACCAGAAGGAGCTTGAAAACGCAAGGAAATCCGGCTATGTAAGAGTCAGAGTGGACGGGATCATATACGATCTCTCGGAAAAGATCGCGATGAATAAAAATCAGAAGCATAATATAGAGATAATCGTAGACAGACTTGTCGTAAAGCCCGAGATCCGCTCCCGGCTTTCGGACAGCGTAGAGACGGTAACGGGACTTTCGGGCGGGCTTGTCGGAGTCGACGTAATAGACGGCAAGGAGCTTTTGTTCAGCCAGAATTATGCCTGCCCCGATCACGGCGTTTCGGTAGAGGAGCTTGCGCCGAGGATGTTTTCCTTTAATAATCCCTTCGGAGCATGTCCCGACTGTACAGGTCTCGGGGTCTTTCTGAAGGTTGATGAAAGGCGGGTTATACCTAACGACGAGCTGACGATAAGGCAGGGAGCGATTCGCGCGGACGGCTGGAACACCATAGAGCCCGGATCTCTTACGATGATGTATTATAACGCTATCTCAGAGGAGTTCGGGATTTCTCTTGATAAACCGGTAAAGGATATGGACCGCGACGAGATAGATATCTTTCTCTACGGAACCGGAACCCGCAAGCTTAAATTCAAGCGTCCCGAGGAATGGGGCGGCGGGTACTGGATAACTCCGTTCGAGGGAGTGATAAATAATCTTGAGAGAAGATATAAATCCTCGGACAGCGACGTTACCAAAGCCAAGATCGAGGAATATATGTCTGAGGTCAAGTGCGAGACCTGCCACGGCGACAGGCTTAAAAAGGAATCCCTTGCGGTAACGGTAGGAGGGAAGAATATCGCGGAATTTACAAAAATGTCGATATCCGAAGCGCTTGATTTTGTAGAGAAGCTCGAGCTGAGCGAGCGCGAGAAGCTTATCGGTTCGCAGATTTTAAAGGAGATCCGTTCGCGCCTGAGCTTTCTTAAGAACGTAGGACTTGATTATCTTACGCTTTCCCGCTCGTCGTCCACGTTATCGGGCGGCGAGAGCCAGAGAATAAGGCTCGCCACGCAGATAGGATCCATGCTTATGGGAGTTTTGTATATTCTTGACGAGCCTTCTATCGGGCTTCATCAAAGGGACAATTCAAAGCTGATCGAAGCGCTTAAGCGTCTAAGGGATCTCGGAAATACCCTGATAGTCGTAGAGCATGACGAGGAAACTATGCTTTCCGCAGACTATATCGTCGACGTAGGACCGGGAGCGGGGATACACGGGGGAGAGATAGTTGCGGCCGGAACGCCGGAGGAGATAATGGCGTGCGAGAACTCCGTCACCGGACAGTATCTCAGCGGCAAGAGATCCATCCCCGTCCCCAAGACAAGAAGACAGGGAAACGGTCAGTATCTCAAGGTCATAGGCGCCAAGGAGAATAACTTAAGGAATATCGACGTATCGATCCCGCTCGGGACCTTCACCTGCGTGACCGGAGTATCGGGCTCGGGAAAATCGAGCCTGGTGAACCATATCATCTACAAGGAGCTTGCGAATAAGCTTAACCGCGCCCATACGGTCTCGGGAGATTTTAAGAGGATAGAAGGTCTTGAATATCTTGACAAGATAATAAATATCGATCAGTCTCCGATAGGAAGGACTCCGCGTTCAAATCCCGCGACCTATACCGGGGTGTTCGACGATATAAGAAATCTTTTCGCGATGACTCAGGACGCTAAAACTCACGGCTACAGCGCGGGGAGATTCAGCTTCAACACCAGGGGAGGACGCTGCGAAGCCTGTTCCGGAGACGGGATTTTAAAGATCGAGATGCACTTCCTGCCGGACGTATACGTTCCCTGCGAGGTCTGCAAGGGAAAAAGATACAACCGCGAGACTCTGGAAGTAAGATATAAGGGGAAGAATATCGCCGAGGTGCTTGACATGACGGTCGAGGAAGCCTGCGCGTTCTTTGAGAATATGCCGAAAATTTACAGAAAGATAAAGACTATGCGCGACGTAGGACTCGGATATATCAAGCTCGGCCAGCCGTCCACGACCTTATCCGGCGGCGAAGCTCAGAGAGTGAAGCTTGCGACGGAGCTTTCAAGGCGCGCCACCGGAAGAACGATCTACGTTCTTGACGAGCCCACCACCGGACTTCACGCCGACGACGTATCGAAGCTTATAGATATGCTGCAGCAGCTCACCGACGCGGGTAATACCGTTCTTGTGATCGAGCATAATCTTGACGTGATAAAGTCCGCGGACTATATAATAGACCTCGGACCCGAGGGCGGCGTAAGGGGAGGAACGGTAGTCGCGACCGGAACTCCGGAGCAGGTCTCAAAGAATAAATCCTCCTTCACGGGAGAATACCTGCGCTTCGCCCTGAACGGATATAAGAAAAAGAACGCCTAAAGTTTCGGGTATTCCGAATTCCGAAAAAGCTCATCTTTTTTCGGCTGCGCTATTGACAAAAAGCGCGCGGCGTTATATAATAATATCAGCCTTATCAAGAGCGGCGGAGGGAACAGGCCCTGCGAAGCCCGGCAACCTTTAAAAGGTGCTAAATCCTGCGGTTTTAACCGAAAGATAAGGAGATACGCAAAAATTGCGCTCTCCGTTATCGGGGAGCTTTTTTGCTGACCGTATAACGCGATACTTGGGGGAATGATTATGAAGCTTCGCAGCATGACCTGTCTGTATCTTGTCAGAGATGATAAAATACTTCTTTTATACCGAGTCGGTTCGCGAGTAGGCCCCGATTCCTGGCGGGGGATAGGCGGGCATTTTGAGGCGGGCGAGCATGACGACCCTAAAGCCTGCATACTCAGAGAATTAAGAGAGGAAACGGGGCTCATGCCATGGGATATAACCGGACTCAGGCTTAGGTATATCACCGTTAGGCAGTCCGGCGGCGAAATAAGGCAGAACTACTATTATTTTGCAAGTCCCGCGCCCGGAGTAAGCATTCCCGAGACTTCGCCGGAGGGGAAGCTTGAATTTGTCGAATTCAGGGGCCTTTGGAGAAGATTCATGCCCCAAAGCGCAAGGGCGGTAATCATGCACTATCTTAAAAAGGGACGTTACGACGAAAGAATATACTGCGGAGCGGCAAGCTTCGGCGGCGTTAAATTTGAAGCGCTCGACGAGATCAAATGATACGGAGGATGAAAGATGAAAAGACTTTTTACATCGGAATCGGTTACGGAAGGACATCCGGACAAGCTCTGCGACAGGGTTTCGGAAGCCGTTCTGGACGAATGCCTTAGTCAGGACCGAATGTCCCGCGTAGCCTGCGAGACTCTTGCCGCCACGGGGATGGTTACGGTGTGCGGCGAGATAACCTCAAAGGCCGTGCTTGATATACCCGAAATAGTCAGAAGAGCGGTCAGGGATATAGGCTACGACAGGGCGAAATTCGGTTTTGACTGCGAGACCTGCGCGGTGCTTTCCACTATAAACCATCAGTCTTTGGATATAGCTATGGGAGTGAACGAAGCTCTTGAAAGCCGCGGCTCGGGAAAATACGATATCGGGGCGGGGGACCAGGGGATGATGTTCGGCTATGCGTGCCGCGAGACTCCGGAGCTTATGCCTATGCCTATTTCATATGCTCATAAGCTTGCAAAGCGCCTTGCAGACCTGAGAAAATCGGGAGAGATATCATATCTCAGACCTGACGGAAAGAGCCAGGTGACGGTGGAATATGACGGCATAAAGCCTGTGAGGATCGACAGCGTAGTTATCTCGACTCAGCACGATCCCGACGTTTCGCAGGAGACTATAAGAAAAGATATGATCGAAAAGGTTATACGCGAAGTTATCCCGAAAGAGTTTCTTGACAACGATACCGCGTACTACGTGAATCCGACCGGAAGATTTGTGATAGGCGGCCCGCAGGGCGACTGCGGTCTTACCGGAAGAAAAATTATCGTAGATACCTACGGCGGGTATTCAAGGCACGGCGGCGGCTGCTTCTCCGGAAAGGACCCGACTAAGGTTGACCGTTCCGCGGCATACGCGACGAGATACGCTGCAAAAAATATAGTCGCCGCAGGACTTGCGGACAGAGCGGAGCTTCAGATCGCATACGCTATCGGAGTAGCGAAGCCGGTATCGCTGATGGTAGATACCTTCGGGACCGGCAAAGTAAGCGACGAAGAGCTTGCAAAGGCCGTAGAAAGGGTGTTTGACTTCCGTCCCGCAGCGATAATAGAATATCTCGGACTTCGCGATATGCGTTATGTTCCGCTTTCGGCTTACGGCCATATGGGAAGAGAGGATCTTAACGTTTCCTGGGAAAAGACCGACCGCGTCGAAGCGCTTCTTGAAGCCCTGAAATGAATCTAAGCGCTTCCGAAAAGATCTTTTTAGCGGCGATGATATTACTTGCGGTTCTCGGAACGCTGTCGCTATCGTATTTTCAGTATTCCCAAGGACCGACGGAGATAGAGATTTCAGCGCCCGAAGAAAGCGATACCGAGTACCCGGTCGCGATAATAAACGGCGCCGCGAAGGAAGATTTCATGAAGGTAAAGGGGATAGGGGAGTCGAGAGCGGAGGAGATAATAGCGTTCCGCGAAGCCATAGGCGGTTTCAGAAGAGCGGAGCAGCTCAAAGAAATTTCCGGGATCGGCGAAGGCGTATATAATAATATTCTTGAATATTTTTACAGCTCTTCGGAAGAAGATCCCGAAGCTGCGGAGCAAGAATATTTTACCGAAGCGCCCAAAGTACCGTCAACCGAAGAAACCTCCGCGTCAGTAACCGCCGAAGCCCCGGAGCAGACGGATATAAGGACCGAAGAATCCGAGAAAAGCAAAAAGCCTGATAAGTCCGGAAAATCCCAAAGCGAAGCCATAGAAGAGACCGAGGAACAGCCGCAAGTCATGAGTAAAATAAATATAAACGCCGCGACCGCCGAGGAGATATCAAAAGCGCTGAGTCTCACGGACGAGCAAGCGGAAAAGATAGTAGCCCTTCGTGAGAGAATAGGAAGCTTTTCGACCAAAGAGGAGCTGTTTTTGCTTGATTTCATGACTACCGAGCTTTATAGAAGGATAAAGGATTATGTCGAGCTGGGTTAGGCATGAAAGAGACAAGAAACAGTAGAAAATCAGCCGTCGTCGAAGCGGTTGAATTCTTCGGACGGCTTTGAACTTTTTATTCGGCTGCGAAATGCTCTTGCGACCTGCCGCCGAGGTCCGGCGCATACCCCCTAAAACGGCGATATGAAACGCTTTAGCTGTCTTACGCATATTTGTTAAAGCAATTTGTAAGCAGCCGGTGTGTTTACGCTTGCGTTCGCGCACGGGTCGCAGATAGCTTTGAATCCTGAATTATATATGACAAATCCCCGAAAATACGCGGTTTTCGGGGATTTTGATATTTTGTGAAATTGTTCGCAAAGGGTAAATTTTTTATCTCTTCGAGAAATCCGCTGATAACATCGCCCCGCAAAAATAAAGGGGTTTTCGGGTGCTTTGTGTGTAACTTGTATATTATGTGTAAGTAATTCAGTTTTCAGCAAGTCTGAACAAACTGAATTCTTTTTTATTGATTTTACCACGGTTTTATGCGGATGTCAATGCCTTTTTCAGCTTGCAATTCACCACATGCCCCGAAAATTGACTTGTGGGCGCGTCTGCCGTCTTAAATGAAAAACTGCGCCGAACTGCACAAAACGCCACACGGCGCAAATTTGTGCGGTCAGCGCGTGAACAGCAAAACACCCGCTTGATATAAAGGCGGGTGTTTTCTGCTGAAAGAACGCTAAACTTCATCAAAGAACGGTGTACCGCTTATAAATTTGCTGTATCTCATATTATTGCGGCAAGCAGGAACACCCATGACTTTTGCCACCTCAAATGAGTAAAGAAGATTGTCGGCGATGTTTATTGCAGTTCTGTTTGATGCAAGAGTGTTGAAAATATGATTAAACTGATCGGCAGCATCGGGTGTTGAAAACAATGCTCGCAGCTTCATTTCAACCGCTTCACCTTCATAAATCAGTTTTGAATTTTCTTTGACCAGCTCGGCAAGTTCCTGTGCGCGCTTAATCATTTCCTGCTTTTGAGCTGCAAGAATTTTCCCCTGCTCATCAGTGATTTGCTTATGAATCTTTTGGTATTCATCGGGGTTGATGTACTTTCCATCGTCGAAGCGGTTGATTTCTTCGGTCAGCAGGTCAATGCGGCTGTTATGATATTTCCTTGCGACGTCTGCTTCACTGTATTTCTTCTGGTCGCCGGAACGCGCATACCGCTCTAAATCCATTTCAGCCTGTTCAAGTCCTTTGTATGCGTTTTCAAGCTCTGACTTCAGCTTTGAATATTTTTTATTCGCCTGTTCAGTCAGCTTTTCGACCTGCTCATTCAGCCTGTTAAATACTTCATTTACCATGTGCGTTCCCCCTTTTTATTTGAACAGCTTGATATTTTCCTTGATTGCCTTTTGACGTTCAGCGGGGTTTTTGATTTTCAGAATTTCTTCCTTTGTCAGCGTTTTCGCCGAATCCTTTTCTTCGGTCATTGTCTCCTTGACACATTCTTTGAGAATCTGCTTGAATGCAGCTCTGAATTCGCTGTCATCGTTCTTTTCGGTCGGGTTCCGCAGCTCTTTGATTTGCCTTTCGATTTCGTCAAGCCTTTCCTCCCGCGATTTTTCCGAATGACCTTCTGCAAAAAGTTGTTTTCTGTAAGTAATCATTTTTTGATTTCCTTTCTTTGGTAAAAAATTTATAGAAACCGTTCAGCGGTTTTCTATTCCGTTTATGCCGAATGGCGTTTTTCCGTGATGCAGCGGGTAATCGTCTGCATCTGTAAGAACAAAATATTTTCCTTTGTCGGTGACATATCCGATCGGCTTTCCGACGATGCAACCCTGTTCGTCAAGCAAGCCGTATTCAGGCGCGAAAGTCTTGCCGCAAGGGAAAAATATTCCGCTGCCGTCCTTGAAGCGAACCGTCGCCCAGCTGACTTTTACGGCAGCAAGTTCTTTGTAAAAAGCCTTGATTTCATCATAGCTGAATTTTCTGAACCGCTCTTTTTTCATACCGTCCAGCTCAAGCCAAGACCCGACCGGAATCAGGTTGCTGCCCGCCGCCGGCATAACGGCGTGCAGTTTCATCGCCCCGATGTGTAAACCTTTGATTTTCATTTTCATTTTCATGATTATCTTCCCCCGCTTCTGTAATCGTTCCGTTTTTGTGCGGTCACGACAAGTTCATCAATGCGGTCTGAACCGATGTAAACAGGAATGATGATGTCGCCGCCACCGTCGTTGTCGCCGAAGGCTTCGCGCATCAGGTCAATCAAGTGTTCATC
>CANPYR010000008.1 GCA_947588805.1 uncultured Clostridia bacterium | reverse complement strand
AACGTACATCATTATTATAAATGCGTTTCGGTCAAGAAGAAGCGCGCCGAATGCCATAAAAAACCTGTCAAAAAGGATTGGATTGAGGATTTGGTCGTCAATGAAACTATGAAGATGCTAAACGACGATAACGTAATCGAAGCGATCGTTTCCATGCTGATGGACTTACAGGATAGGGAAAATACGAACCTCCCGATGTATGAGCAGCAGCTTCGTGAAACGGAGACGGCGATTCAAAATATGCTCAATGCGATACAGCTATCAACTCGATTTTCCTTTTCGACGACAAGATGGTTATCACTTTCAATTACAGAGAAGGCACCACTGTTATCGTCTTTGCCGACCTCCAAGCGGCTCTGGCAGGGAGGAAAACCGGTTCGGATTTGGATTGCTCAACTGCACCAGATTAGCAGTTGTAATCCGAACCTGTTTGCTTGCCCGATTGGGTGGGACGGGTTCGGATTATTTTTTCTCTGACGGGGATACGCTCGGTAATTCTGACTTCTGACTGTCCGGGACGGCAACGGGGGCTCTTTGAAAAAATAATATATAACATGTTACAAAATCGGGCGGGGATGTTATGTTTGCGGTATTGACTCGGCGCGCCGGGCGGGGGTATAATTGAAAATATCCCGAGGGATCAATCTTAAAAAGAGGTGTTTAAATATGTTCAGTGAAAATCTCAGCAAATTAAGAAAAAGAAACGGTCTTACACAGGAAAATCTTGCCGAACGTCTTGGCGTCTCGCGCCAGGCTGTCGCAAGATGGGAAGCGGGCGAAACCGCTCCGGACGTTAATATTCTTTCGGCTATCTGCGCTCTCTTCGGAGTTTCTGCGGATGAAATGATAGGAAGCGCGGAAAGTCCTTCGGAGCTAAAAGCAGACAGCGTTGAGGAAAATGATCCAGAAAAGGCGGCTGACGCGCAGGCCGCTTCGGAATCGGTCAAGGAATGCGCCGTGTGCGGCGAAAAGCCGCGTGAGAAACGGCATAGAGTTCTTTTTGCAGTTGCGGCCGCGATGATGGCGGCGGTAATTGTTTCCAACGGGGCGATGATATGCTCGGTGATACTGTCGCGGAGTCAGCAGAAAATCCCTGTCATTTCGGAGAAAGACCGGTCCTCGGGGCTTAGGTCTCTCAGCTATTTCGCAGGCGAAGAAACGAACGAAACCATGGGTATCTGTAAAAGCGTAAAAGAGATTGAATTTTGGAACGCCGAGAGCTTTAAGGAGTGGATGGAGGAGGAGCTGAGATACTATCAGTCGCTTGCGGACGAGAAGCGCGAAGGCGAATTTATAACCGAAAGCGGCGCCGAAAAAAGAATCTGGGATCAGGATACGGTTGATAAGATAAAGGAGAGTCTTCAGAAAAAGCTTGAATGTATCGAAGCCGGGGATCTTTATACTAAGTCTTACGAGATCTCCTGGGAGGACGACGGCGGCGTTTATACCATTGAAAAAGAAGACGGTATCGCAATATATTCCGACGCGGACGAAACGGTTACGTCTTACGGATTTACTCCGGATTCCTCGGCTGAAATAACGACCGACGAGACGGTGACGGAAGCCTTCGGAAGCGGCGAAGCTCACGGCAAAAGCTTTGAAGAGATTTTTAAGCCGTTTAATAAATTCGGACTAAAATACAGCTCCGAAAACAGCGAAAGAAACCTTTATTATAACGGCAAGCTTGTTAAAAAATTCATAGACGTAAAGCCCGACGGAGGTACGTTTATTTTTGATTCGTCCGCCGAGGGCGGCGAACTTATTATCAGGTCTGCGTACTCGGAAAACGGAGAATTGACGGGGATAAAATGATATCCGAATTTTTAAAATGTCGAATAATATCTTTAACCCAAGCGCTCCCCTCACGCATTCGCTTCGCCGCTCATGAAAAATCCGGGGGCATTTTACGAAATTCCCCACGCTCTCAGCCTTGACATTTACGGGGGTTATGTGGTATAATGATCCTGACAAAATTTTTCTGAAAGGATTGATATCATGAAAATTTATTCCGTTTACGACAAGGAATTCGCTCCGTACGGCAAGGTCTTAGAGGGCTACGATACCTCCTGTCTTGTCAAAGCGATGAAATCCATCGCCCTCCCCGAGGAGGGAACCGCCTACGAGCCGAGCATCCCCTCGCTCGAAGCGACCTGCAACTTCGGAGAATTCCAGAACAAGGCTTACGGCGGTATGCCGATACAGCTCGGGATGTGCTGGGGTCACAACACCAAGCTCAACTGTCTTGAGTATCACCGCGACAGCGAGGTAAACGTCGGAGATGTGGATTTTGTGCTTCTTTTAGCGAAGATGGAGGATATCGTTGACAGAAAACTCGATACCTCTAAGGTCATGGCTTTCAAAGCTCCGGCGGGAGTTCCGGTGGAGGTATATGCGACGACTCTTCACTACGCGCCGTGCCATGTAAACGCCGCCGACGGTTTCAGAGTAGCGGTAGTTCTTCCGAAGGGAACGAACACCGATAAGCCGGTATTTGAAGCGAGGAATTTTGAGGATACTCTTCTCACCGCAAGAAACAAGTGGCTTATCGCCCACGCGGACAGCAGCGAAGCCAAGAACGGCGCATATGTCGGGCTGGTCGGAGAGAATATCGATATAGGGTGAATTTATATTCAATCAAAAAATTAAGTTACTGCCGCCCCCGTCAAGCGGGATTTAGGGCTTGATACCGGCGGGTGACTGAAGTCCCACTGAATTATCCTCCAATCGCATTGTTTGCTCCGCCACCCGTAAACGTGTCAGTATTTTTGCCCATTTGTCATTCTATTTTTTTCTGTTTTTGGCGTCTCGCTATGCTCGATGCTTTAAGCTAAAGCTTTTTGTCCCCGGTAAAACTGAGGGTTGCAATTTTCAAAGCAAAAGCCATACCCGAAATCTCGGATATGGCTTTATTTTGCACACTCTTGGGGGGGGACCGCCGCGCTGAATTTTTGTTTTGCCGTTTATGCGGCCTTCCCCTTTCCGCCGGCTTATTCGTTACATTCAAGCCGATTTATCGGCTCCGAATTTGAATTTTTTATCAGTACATCCCGCCCATGCCGGCAGCGCCGCCTGCGGGAGCCGGAGGATTATCCTCCTTCTTGTTTCCGACAAGGCTCTCGGTCGTGAGTACCATCGCAGCAGCGGAAGCCGCGTTCTGAAGCGCGGAACGAGTTACCTTGGTCGGATCTACGATTCCGGAGGGGATCATATCTACGTATTCTTCCTTATATGCGTCGAATCCGTATCCTACCTTGCGGCTTCTTCTGATCTTGTCGATAATTACCGAGCCGTCGAGACCTGCGTTCGCTGCGATCTGTCTCATCGGTTCCTCAAGAGCCTTAAGAACGATCTTAGCTCCGGTCTTTTCATCGCCTTCAAGAGTCGGGATGAGCTTCTCTACCGCGGGAGCGGCGTTTATAAGCGCGGTGCCGCCGCCGGCTACGATTCCTTCCTCTACCGCAGCCTTGGTGGCCGCAAGAGCGTCCTCTACTCTGAGCTTCTTCTCCTTCATCTCGGCTTCGGTAGCTGCGCCTACTCTCAGAACCGCTACGCCGCCCGCGAGCTTCGCAAGGCGCTCCTGGAGCTTTTCTTTATCATAGTCGGAAGTGGTGTTTTCAATCTCGGAACGGATCTGCGCAACTCTTGCCTTGATCTCCTCGGGATCTCCCGCGCCGTCTACTATGATGGTGTTTTCCTTGGATACTACTACCTGTCTTGCGCGGCCGAGATCGTTTACCGTGGTATCCTTGAGCTCATAGCCGAGCTCCTCCGAGATAACGTCGGTGCCGGTGAGAGTCGCGATATCGCGGAGCATTTCCTTTCTTCTGTCTCCGAATCCGGGAGCCTTTACCGCTACGCATGTGAATGTCCCGCGGAGCTTATTGATAAGAATGGTGGAAAGAGCTTCGCCCTCAAGATCCTCGGCGATTATAAGAAGCTTCTTTCCGCTCTTTACGATCTCCTCAAGAAGCGGCAGAATGTCCTGTATAGAGCTGATCTTCTTATCGGTGACAAGAATATAAGCGTCGTCCAGAACGGCTTCCATCTTGTCGGTATCGGTTACCATGTAAGGCGTGATATATCCGCGGTCGAACTGCATTCCCTCAACTACCTCGCTGTAGGTCTCGGCAGTCTTGGATTCCTCGATGGTGATAACGCCGTCGGAGGTCACCTTCGCCATCGCTTCCGCAATAAGCTTTCCTACGCTCTCGTCGCCGGAAGATACCGTCGCGACTCTTTCAATGTCGGAGCTTCCGGAAACTGCCTGGGAGTGATCCAAAACGGCCGCTACCGCAGCGTCTACCGCCTTCTGTACGCCCTTTTTGAGCACCATCGGATTTGCTCCGGCGGCGATATTCTTCATTCCTTCTCTTACAAGAGCCTGAGCCAAAAGCGTTGCGGTGGTAGTTCCGTCGCCGGCAGCGTCGTTGGTCTTGGTCGCCACCTCGCGTATAAGCTGCGCGCCCATATTCTCAAAAGTATCCTCAAGCTCGATCTCCTTGGCGATAGTAACGCCGTCGTTAGTTATGAGCGGAAGTCCGTAGGTCCTGTCAAGCACTACGTTTCTTCCCTTCGGGCCGAGAGTGATCTTAACGGTGTTGGCGAGCTTGTCGATACCGGCCTGAAGAGCCTTTCTCGCTTCCTCGCCGTAAATAATTTCCTTAGCCATATTATATTATCTCCTTCCGTGTTATTCTGCGATCGCTAAAATGTCGCCCATGTTTACGATTATAAGCTCCTCGCCGTCAACCTTTACCTCGGTGCCGCTGTACTTTGAAAGCAGTACCTTGTCGCCCGGCTTTACCTTCATCGCTACGGGTTCCTTTCCGTCGTGAGAGCTGCCGTCGCCTACCGCTATTACTTCGGCAAGCTGCGGCTTTTCTTTAGCGGAGCCGGTAAGTATGATCCCCGACTTCGTGGTTTCTTCGGCCTCGGTCATCTTTACGATAACGCGGTCAAAAATCGGTTTTAATGTCATATGAATCCTCCTATAAAATTATTAACGATTTAATTCCTGTTAGCACTCTTCACCTCAGAGCGCTAATTATATTTTATCATGATTTTTTAAAAAATCAAGCGCTTAGAGTCGTTCAATTTAAATTTTGCAAATATTCGTAGAAATATACAAAAATCAAATCCGAATACCGATATAAATTTGTAGCTTTTGACCGCGTAAGTTGTAAAAAACTGAAAGCGGTAAGCTTGTTTACAGTTTCTTAAAAATTTTGCAACAAAAAATATAAAAAGGGTCTTGCATTCCGCAGGGATTTATTATATAATAGAAAAAGAGTATAAAATTCAGGATGGAGGAAGGGAATATTTATGCAGGCATACAAGGTTTTGGTAATAGATTCCGACCCGTCTTCGGCCGAGATGCTAAGGATATGTCTTGAAAAAGAGGGTTACGGCGTGATAGTTTCGACGGACGGCGAGGACGGCCTTTCAAGATTCGGGACTCTGAAGCCGGATATCGTACTTTTGGACGCGGTTCTTCCGAGGATAGACGGGTGGCAGGTATGCCGGGAGATAAGAAAGCATTCGCAGGTCCCGCTTATTTTCGTCACTTCAAAAAGCGACGTTTTCGACAGAGTTCTCGGGCTTGAGCTCGGCGCGGACGACTATATTATAAAGCCGTTCGACGGCAAGGAAGTGATCGCAAGGATAAAGGCCGTATGCCGCAGGATAGGACTTTCAAGGCAGGACGGAGAGATACGGGAGGTGCACTACGACGGGCTTGATATAGATATGTCGAAATACGAGCTCAGGGTCCGCGGCAAGCCGCTCGATACTCCCCCGAAGGAGCTTGAGCTTTTATTCCACTTAGCTTCCCACCCCAACACCGTTTTCAACCGCGATCAGCTTTTAGATTCGATCTGGGGATTTGAATACTACGGCGGCTCGCGCACTATAGACGTTCATATTAAACGCCTAAGGGATAAGCTTGACGGCGTATCGAAGCAGTGGGCGCTCGTCACGGTATGGAGCGTAGGTTATAAATTTGAATTGGCGGAAAGCGCCGCCGGTAAGGAGAAGAACAATGTTTGATTTCTTTGACGAGGATTTCCCCCTTTCCAAAAAGCAGGAGGACGAGCGCAAAAAATTGGAGCAGAAAAAAGCGGCCGAGGATGAAGAAGAAAGCGTTCCGGGATTTAATAATGAGGACGACGAAAGGCTTGAGAATATAAAGATCGAGCCTTTGGAGGATAATAAGGACGGAGATATCTTTATAGAGGAGCCGAAGCTCGATCTCGGGGACATAGATATAGAAACTCTTGACGACGACGAGCCGGAGGAATACGAGGAAGAAATATCCGACGCGGAGCTTACAAGCCCTGTCGAGCAGTACCGCGAGTTTCTGAACGCGAAGCTTGAAGATATAGCCGGAGCGGAAGAAGCGGAGGATGAATTTACCGAAATCACCGAAGATTCCGAATATTCCGAAGAGCCGCAGGTCGAGAAGATATCATCCGAAGAGACTACAGAAAATGCCGGGGATATAGCTTCAAAGAGTTACGAGGAAAAAGCTGCGGAGCAGGTTGAGGATATTACCGATATTCCCGCGGAAAACGTCCCCGCCATGGAGGAAGCTTCGCCGGAACAGGAAGTTGTTTCGGAGGATGAAGTCTCGGTGACTGAAAGCGTTGCGGAGGATGAAATTTCTGCGCCGGAAAACATTTCGGAGGACGATATTCCCGCCCCGCAGGAAAATCCCGAGCCGGAAAATATTCATTCCTCTATCATCACGGAGAAACAGGCGAGAAAGCTTGACAGCTTAGACGATATCGAAGCGCACCTTCATGAAGAGCTCAGAAGTCTCGGTGAAAAGCTTGACAGCATGGAAAAGGTAGTGGACGGGATGGAGGACGGAGAGCTTCCGGAGGGTTTCGAGTACGAATACGACGAGAGATACTATTCCGAAGAGGATACCCCCGCATATAAGCACCCCGAGCTTTACAGCTCCAAGCCCGAATTTGAGGACGGGGAAGAGGATCCCCCCGCCCCGAGGATAACCATGACCGAAAACAAGAGCTTCAGACCGAAGCAGATAACTCCGATAGCTCCGAAGAAAACCTCGGAAGGCCCGGAGATAACGATAAAATTAAACACGTCCGCGCTTGTAAAGGCAGGAGCCGCGGCGGCTTGCATACTGGCGCTCGCCGGGATATTCGGGAAAAAGAAAAAGAAGCGCGATTAGTATATGATTATAATTAAGCTCCCATCACACCTTCAATAAGAAAGGCGGTTATACAATTGGACAAGGAAATTGAGCTTTTCACTCCGCAGGGGCAGTATGTCCCGCCTGCGGACCGGGATCCTTATTCCCGAGACGCGATAAAGGAGCTGAGAGAGCTTGCGCAGGACGAGGCGAGTCAGTGGGACTATCTTCCCAAGCCGCCGAGAAAATTAAGAAGCGGCAAGGATCACTATTTTCTTAAGGTCTTTATATTCATGTTCATCACCTTCTGCCTGCTCTTCGGATTAGCCGCAAGAATGGTATTCGGCAAAGGCTGGATAAACAGGATATTCAAGCCCGAGCCGGATAAGAGCGGCTTTACGCTTCCGATAGCGGAGTATCCCGAGCTTGACGGAAAATTTTATCAGCCGGACGGAAGATATACAGTAGAAGGAGTTTACGAAGCGGTATCGCCTTCGATAGTGACTATAGAAGCCTACGACGACAGCGCCGTCGCCGCATTCGGTCAGGGAAGCGGGATCATAATGTCCCCGGACGGATATATAATCACCAACGCTCACGTGGTCGAGATGGCGACTTTGGCGATAAAGGTAAGACTTAAGGACGGAACGGAGTATTCCGCTGCGGTGATCGGAAACGACGTGAAAAGCGATATCGCCGTTCTGAAGATAAACGCTAAGAATCTCCCCGCCGCTCAGTTCGGGGATTCGGACAAGGTTGCGATCGGAGAACAGGTCGTCGCGATAGGCTCGCCCGCGGGTCTTGAGGGGAGCGTTACCACAGGTATAGCTTCCGGGCTCGACAGGATGATAAGGGTCGAGCAGACCAATATCTCTATGTCCTGCATACAGATAGACGCGGCGATAAATCCAGGAAACTCCGGGGGCGCGCTTGTGAATATGTGGGGACAGGTCATAGGGATCACATCCTCCAAGCTTGACGCGCTTGAATACGACAACATAGGCTTCGCTATTGAAATGTCGGCGGCACAGCCCATTATCGAATCGCTTATAACAAGCGGCGCGGTTCTTGACCGCCCGAGGGTGGGAATATCCTTCTACGAGATCTCTGACGCGTACGCGGAGGTACACGGAACTCCTGCGGGGCTTCAGATAGCCGAGATAAGCGAGGACTGCGATATCGCGAACACCGAGCTCGAGGTCGGGGACTATATCACCGAGATGAACGGACAGAAGGTACGCTCAGCGGACGACGTTTATGCGATAATTCTTAAAATGAAGCCGGGAGACGAAATCACGGCAAAAGTCGTAAGGGAGCTTCCTTCGGGCAAAACAAAAGAATTTGAGATCAAATTCAAGCTGATGGAGGATAATTCAAGCTTTATCGACGAGGAAGAGACCGAGACCGTTGAGGACGAAGACGAGTAATATTCATAATAAATAATATAAAACCGGAACGCGGCTGATCGCATTCCGGTTTTTGTTTTTGTATTTTTGTATTTTACTTGCTCTTACTTCCAAACAGCTTCTTTATCAGCGCGCCGTCTTTTATCTCAAAGACCGCTATAAGCGCTATGAAGCTCAGTCCTATTATCTCCACTATAATCGCTAAAATCAGATAGTCCGGGAAGAATTTCATCTCTATTTCGTGCTCGCCTGGGCTCAGCTCTATTCCGATAAGCGAATTGAGGACCGTCACCGGCTCCGTCTCTACGCCGTCTACTTTTATCGTCCAGCCGGGCTCATACGGGATCGTAGTAAAGAGAAGCTGATCCTCGCCCGCTTTAACCGTTCCCTTAAGATGTGTATCGGAATGCTCGGTTATATTCCAGTTCCCCTGCGAAAGCTTTATATATGCGTCCCTGAGCGAATCGGTATCTATGCTGTAGAACAAAACGTCCGAGAAAATAGCTTCGCCGTTTGCAAGAGTCATTCTAAGCTTTATCGTCTCTCCGGGGTCGAAGGAGCCGAGATTAAGTATCGAATAATTCTCTCCCTTGAAGAAGTAATCCACAAACGCGTAGTTCTGCACGTCCCAGCTGTCGGCCTTAAGCCACATATTGCACTGGCGCTGATAGATAGTCGGGAAGAACGCGTAGATCGGCTTTTCGGTATCTATATCCACCGTAAATTCCACATAGCTGTCCTTCCCCTCCGTCGCGGTCTGATACATTATATGATCTCCCGTAGTGGCGGTGGTGCAGTTCGTGGTATCGGTAAACCTCGGCATTATCTGGTGGAAGAACCTCTCCGTCCTATCCCCTAAAAGCGCGCCGATAAGCTCCTCCTGATTCCTAAACGGATCCTTGGAATCAAGCGCTGCTTCCATTACATCCTCAGAAGCCATATACCCGACCGCAAGAGCGTACGGGTTTTCGTATACCTCTATATCCTCTATCCCTGTGGTCTCGGGAGTCATGATCCTTTCGTACAGCTCATAAGGCCGCTTTATCTCGTTTTCATACGCTATTCTCTTGATATCGTCCTCGGTCGGTATCACATCCTCAGCGGGCTTCGATTCTTTATACATAATATATTTTATCCCGAAGAGCATATCCGTAAGAAGCGTATATCCCATATACTTGGTGAAATGCCCCTGCATTCCGTAGCCGAGCGATTTTAACATAGAAAGCACCGGGGAGTTCATGGTCGAGCTCGAGTGAGAAATTCCCGCGTACCCCATTCCGATAGGGTCGTTCACGGTGCGGTGGAAGGTCTTTTCAACTCTGTAAAGCCCGTCGTTTCGCTCTTCAAGCTGTCTTACTATCTCTCTGCCGTTCGCGGTGTACGGAACATATGAGGAATATGTCGAATAAACTACGTCGTAGTCGATGGAATATACCGTCCAAAGGCTGTTTATGAATATATCCACGCAGACAAGAGCTATGCATACCGTCACGGCGACAAGTTTGGGATTCTTCTTTACAAAGTATACCGCTCCCGCCATCACCGCGATTGCCCCGACGGAGTACCAGACCGTTTCAAGAAGATATATATGCATATACTCCTGCTGATTCACATACGCCAAAAATACTATCCAGCCGAAGGCGGTGAGTCCTATTTCCTTGAAGCTTATCCCGTCAAGATTCTCAAACGCCCTGAACGCGCAGATTATCATCAGGAAGCTGAAGGTATAGGAGTATCTGTAGGGCAGCCAGTTGGGGACCTGGAAGCCGTGCCAGGCGATATCTACGGTGGATACGTACATGGATAAAAATACCGAGAGCATGAGCGCGGCTATGGATATCTTTTCCTTGGGCTTTATCTTCGTATTCAGGAAAAACAGCGGAAGAAGTATCAGAACCACCGTCCCGCACGCTATCATCGGAAGCCCCTCCGGACGAACGGTATCGTAGGTGTTCTGGAACATCTTCGAGAGAAACTGCACTATGTCGAACTGATTCTTCGGAGTGAAGTCCGGAGTCGAAAATTCAAGCTTTCCAAGGCTCAGGGAATTATAGACCGGGATGAGGATTATAGACGAGCCCAGGACCGATACTATCGCCGAAACTCCGAAGCGAAGAGAGGCGAGTATCCAGTGCGGAGCTATAGCTTTTCCGGGTCTTGAAAAAATATAATAGATAAAGTAAAGCGCGCAGAAAAATCCCGTCATGTATCCGATATAGAAGTGTGAGATGAACATAACGGTCAGAGGAAGAACGAACGGCAGCATCCTGCCCTCGTCTACGAGCCGCTCTATTCCGTAGAGGATGACCGGCAGCCATATCATCCCGTCTATCCACATCGGATTCATAAGCTCGACTACTATATAAGTCATCAAAGCGTAGGTCGTCCCGAAGAGTATCTGCGAGGATTCCTTAGCGCCGTGCTTTCTCAGGTAATACCCCATCGACAGCCCGCAGCAGCCCACCTTTGCAAGCTCCATTATTTCAAGCCCGCCTAAAAGAAGGTTTCTCGGCAGCAAAATCACTATCCACATGAACGGGCTCGCAAGATAGTACCCGAACATTCCCATAGTTTCGCCCGAGAGATTTCTTGACCAGCTGTAGATAAGACTCCCGTCTCCCCAGACGGCGTCCCTCATCATTTCGTAATAGCTTACGTACTGCCCGTTAAGATCGAGAACCAGCACAGACATATCCCCGAACGGATGAACGCCGAAGCATGCGTATGTCAGCCACATCAAAAATACCGGCAGGAAGAAAAGACCGAGACCGAGACGGTGACGGTATAAAAATCTTCCAACGCGGGTATCCTCAAAAAATCTTGAATACCAGGGCTTTTTAGGCTCCGAGTATTCCTCACCGGACTCGAAAACGCCCTCAGCTTCGGAGGTGGCGCTTCCCGCAGTATTCGTAATATTCACCGTCTCCGACATATCGGGATTTTGACTGCCCTCGGAAAACGGGTTCAAAGCTTCATCGCTCATTTTTATACCACCTTATCTTCAGATTCTTTCCTCAACTATATATTTCGGCCTGTTCTTTACCTCTTCGTATATCCTTCCGAGATAGTATCCGACTATTCCCAGGGAAATAAGCGTGAGCCCGCCTATGAATATAAGCGCGATAACGCCGCCGCTGAAGGAGCCGAGATTTATCCCGAAGAGCTTTAATATCAGAAGCGCCAAAGCAGCTATAACCGCAGCCGCGCCCGAGAATACCCCCGTAAGAAGCGGCAGCGAAGAGAAAGAAGCGATGTTTTTAAGCGCATAGCTCACAAGGACCCCGAAGGTAAATTTTCCTTTTCCCTTTTCCCTCGCCGCGACCTCGTAATATACGCTTTCGTGCTCAAATCCCACATACTGCGCGAGCGCCCTGAAAAAGCTCCCGGATTCGTTATACCTTAAAAGCGCTTCAAGAGGTTTTCGGTCAAGAAGTATGAAATCGGAAGCCCCAGACATATCAAACCCGATCGAGCCGCTCATAAGACGGTTGAACACCCATGCCGAAAAGCCGTGGGACTTCGATTCTCTGCCGCGGTACGACTTCTTTCCCTCAACGCAGAGCGCTCCGTTTCGCCACTTTTCAAGCATCTTCGGTATCACCGCCGGGGGATGCTGCAAATCGCAGTCGATAACTATCGCCGCGTCCCCCTTGGCTTCGTCAAGACCTGCGCGAATCGCGGCTTCCTTTCCGAAATTTCGGGAAAATCTTACTCCCCTTACTCTTTCCCCCGATTCCTCCGCGATCCTTCGCCAGGTCTTATCCTTAGAGCCGTCGTCGACAAATATTATCTCATAGTCCTCTCCCGCAAGCGCTTTTTCAAGCTCCCTGCGGCAGTCGGAAATATTTTCCTCCTCGTTATAGGAAGGAACAACCACTGAAATCATTTTATCTCCTTGTAAATCACAATCCGTACTTTTTTCTTACATCCTCCGGAATCTTAGCTATATCCGGCCTGACCGTAGCCGCCCAAGGGTTTTCTGGCTGCGGAAGGTCATGTGAATGATCCCGCTCCAAGATTTTAAGGGATCCGGTTTTTACGCATTCAAGATAATCGGACGGCTTTTCAAGCTTTTTCTCGGTCTCTACGCCGCCGCAGGGGTGGCGCCAGAAGTGATGGGAATCCGAACCTCCCGTCGCCGGGATCCCGTAGGACTCCGCGTACCATTTCGCTCTGACGTTATATTCGTCCATGTTGTTGCAGTTATATATCTCAGCGCCGTCCACCTTATGAGGATAGAGCCGGATAGTGCTTATATAGTCGGCTTCGCGGAACGGATGGGCGTGGATAACGAACCCGCCGCAGCTGTGAACAAGATCCGCGAAGATATTGGGCGGCATTCTCTCTATCTCGGGATGATCGATAAGAAACTGCATATCTATCCCGTAGGTAAGAAACTCCGTCGCCATCCACCCGAACTCAAGCCCGAAGAATACGTCGAATCCGAGCTCGTCCCCGCGCTTTTTTGCGTCGTCGTACCCCTGGCAGAAAAGCCTTACCCTCACCTCCCACGGAAGCTTTGCAAGCTCCCTGTTCACGGCGGTATTTCCTCCGAAGAAGTGATCGGTTATAAAGCAGCCGGAATATCCGAGCTCAAAAAGCCTTTCAACCATCTTCGCCCCCGGCGTAGAAGAGCAGTCCGAACCCTGCGACGTATGCATATGCGTTTCATATCTGTAGCTCATAATAAGATCTCCATTTAAATATAGATATATTTATTTTACCATCTTTTTCTCACTTAGTCAAGTACCGAACGGCAAAAACGCGCGTCAAGTAATATCGCTTTACGGAAAATGCGTCGGATATGCGCGTAAAACAGGGATTTTATCGGGCGTGTAAAGTCGGTAGGCTTAACGCATAAATTCCTGCCTAATACGGATTTTCGACCGGCAGGCGGTATCTGATAACTTTCCCGTCTAAAATATACCATTATAAATATATAAAGCTCCGGACTGCAAAAATGTTTTTCTGCGCGATACATCTGCTTTCGCAGTGAAAACACAAACAGGCTGAAAAATATACAAGATACGCGCGCGGATGTGCAGGAATAATGGTTAAAACGCCGAAATTTTTAACAAGTTATTGACAACTACTTGAAAAAATGCTCTATCTGTGTTAAAATCAATCATACTTGATAAAAAGGATAAATCCGTTTTATCAAGATGAGAACGCACAGTTGTGCGAAATTACCTATTTGGAGGAATATTCATGACTACAAAAAGAGTTCTTGCACTTGTGCTTGCTCTTGCGATGTGCTTCGGCCTTGTCGCTTGCGGCGACGACGGTCAGACGCCCGTAGGAGGAAGCGGCGACGTGCAGCCGAACGGCCCTGCGGCTGTCGCTGACGGCGACGCGGGTACGTCCGTTGACAATCCTATCGTCCCTGCTGGTATCGAGGACGGGGAGACCTATACGTGGAGCAGCGCTCTTGCTTCTATCTCCACCAACTGGAACCCTCTCGACTATGAGGACTCCGGTTCGAGCGATATCTTCTCTCCTCTTACCGACGCTCTTTACTCCTTCTTCTTCAACGATTCCGTTCACCCCTATGAGGGCGGCGAAATCGAGCCCTTCTCCCGCTACGTGATCTCGCCTTCCATGGCTGCCGATATGCCTACCGACATCACCGAGCAGGTCAAGGCCGAGCATCCCGACTGGATCCCCGCTTCCGCTACCAGCGGTTACGCATGGTCCATTCCGCTCCGTGAAGATCTTTACTTCGATACCGGCTATCACATCACTGCCGATACTTATGTACAGTCCATGAAGTACATGCTCGATCCTAAGCTCCAGAACTACCGCGCGACAGACGTTTACGCCAACTCTAACGGTATCGTAGGCGCTGAGGAATACTGCAAGAGCGGCACCTATGCCCTCTCCGAATTCGTTTCCTCTAACTTCGGAGACGACGAGTATGTAAATCCCGCCGACTTCACCCTCACCCCTGAGGGCACCTACCAGGTAGACGGCAAGGACGTTGTTCTTGACCTCACCAGCGGCGGCAACTGGGGCTCCAACAGCCTTAACGATTACTATGACGCTTATGTCGACTCTCTCCCCGCTCTCGTAGCTGCCGTTGATCCTCTCAAGGCCGCGGCTAACGAAAAGGGTTGGGTATACCTCACTCCTGAGCTCCTCACCGACGTTCAGAACGCTATCGCCGCTCTTCAGGGCTATGACAGCGTTGAAGCATACGCTGCCGACAGAGGCGACTACGCTTATCAGGAATTCGAGGAAATGGCCTTCCTCGGCATGACCTATCCCGAAGTAGCCTTTGAGGATACCGTAGGCTTCTACGCCGCCGACGAATACACCCTCGTTCAGGTATTCAAGGCCGGTACTACCGGATTCTACCTCTACTACGGCGGTATTCAGGACTGGCTCGTTGAGCCCGACGTATACGAGGCTTCCCTCGCTCAGGACGAAGCCGGCAACTGGTACTCCAACTACATGACCAGCGCCGATACTTCTCCTTCCTATGGTCCTTACTCCATGACCGAGTACCAGACCGAAAAGCTTGTTCACTATTCAAGAAACGACAGCTGGTTCGGCTGGACCGACGAGATCCATGTTTATCAGGATCCTGTCGACGGACTCTACTACCGTATGAACCAGTACACCGACCTCGACTATCAGGTCGTTGCCGAGAACTCCACCAGAAAGCAGATGTTCCTCGCCGGCGAGCTCATGAGCTACGGCCTTGACGCTGAGGACTACGACGCTTACGGTCATTCCGAATACTTAAAGGCCGCTCCCGGCGCTTCCATCTTCTTCATCACCCTCACCGGCAACATGGAAGGACTCCAGGCCCGTGAAGCGGTAGCCGACTTCGATCAGTCGAAGAACGACCTTGAGACCATCACCGTTCTCAACTTCAGAAAGGCTCTTGCGATCTCCTTCGATAAGCAGGCGTTCTGCGACGAGATCATGCCGAGCCAGACTCCCGGTTACGGTATCTTCGGATCCCAGATCATCTACGATCCCGATACCTGCGGCTTCTACCGCGATACCGAAGCTGCGAAGCAGGCTCTTTGCGACTTCTACTCCGTAGACGTTTCGGAGTATGACAGCCTTGACGACGCTGAAGCTTCCATCACCGGTTACGATCCCGAGACCGCTTCCGAGCTCTACACCGCCGCTTACAACGACGCTATCGCCGCCGGTTATATCACCGACGCCGACGGAGACGGTATCTGCGACCAGACCATCACTCTTACTTACGCTTGCTCCAACAACACCGACAGAACCGCTAAGACCTGCCAGTTCTTCAACGAGCACATCGGCGATTCTACCGACGGCACTCCGTTTGAAGGCAAGATCAAGTTTGTCGAGTCCGCTCCTTTAGGCGATACCGAATGGGCTAACGCTCTTAAGAACGGCACCGCCGACTTCGCTCTCTGCGGTTGGACCGGCTCCTCTATGGATCCGTTCGGACTCCTCACCGCTTACACTTGGGACAGCTACTCCTACGCTGCCAAGTGGTACGATACCACCAAGGATATGCTCACCCTTAACATCGACGGGGAAGACGTTACGATGAGCGTATACGACTGGGCTGAGGCTGTCAACGGCAACATCGTTACCATCGACGGTCAGGAATACGTCTACGGCGTAAACGAAGCCGATCAGGATACCAGAGTTCAGATCCTCGCGGGCGTTGAGGGTAAGCTCTTACAGTGCTACTCCTACCTGCCGTTCCTTAACGACGGTTCCAAGAGTCTCCTTTCTCAGCAGGTCTTCTATGTAGTTGACGAGTACATCCCTGTTCTGGGCTTCGGCGGCAGCACTTATGCCAGATTCAACTACTCCGACTCCGAGTGGAAGACTTACGTCGACGAGCAGATCGCGGCTCACGGTCAGCTCCAGTACTAATCAGCTTCCCCAGATAATAGCTGACTTAGCTTAGGTTAAAAGTGGCAGGGGGTATCTGATAAACGATACCCCCTGCCCTTACTTTTAAGCTTTCATACATCCCGCAGAGATTTTTGCTGCGAGACGTATGAAAACTAACAGAGGAGGGTAAATCATCAAATGGTCAAATACACGATCCAAAGGCTTTTGTACATGATCCTGGTATTTTTGATAATCACCTGCATGTGCTTCATCTTAATCCGAATGCTGCCGCTTCCGGCGCTCCCGCCTAACGACCCGCATACCGAAATTATCCAGCTAAGACGCGAATCGCTCGGATATAACAAACCGTATATGGTGCAGTTCGGTATCTTCTTAAAGAATATCTTCACCAGATTCGACTGGGGCATCTCAGAACAGCTTTACATAGGCAGATCCGTGTGGAGCGTATTCATGGAAAAGCTTCCCGCGTCAATGATTGTCAACCTCTACTCGATACTTTGGACGATCCCTGTCGGTATCGCGCTCGGCATCTTCGCCGCTCTCAAGAAAAATACCTGGATCGACTATCTCATCTCTACTCTTACTATGGTCGTCATCTCTGTTCCTTCATTCGTGTATGCCTTTTTGATCCAGTACGTCCTCTGCTTTAAGCTGAGACTCTTCCCGTTCGTTATGAAAGGCGGCACCGACTGGTTCAGCTGGCCGATGTTCGTGAGCGTCGTACCCGCGGTTCTGGCGCTGAGCTTCGGAGTTATCGCCGGCTTCTGCCGCACGACAAGAGCCGAGCTCACCGAGGTCCTCACCTCCGAGTTCATGCTCCTTGCAAGGACCAAGGGCCTTACCAAGGCTCAGGCTACCGTCCGTCACGCCCTTAGAAACTGCTTCGTAGTTATCGTTCCCGGTATCTTCGGAGAATTCATCGGTATCCTCGGCGGCTCGCTCATCATCGAAAGAATCTTCGCAATACCCGGCGTAGGCGGACTTACGCTCAACGCAATCAACGCCCGAGACTATAACGTGTTCATAATGTCAACCTGCTTCTACACCGCTATCGGTCTTTTGGCAAGCCTTGTGGTCGATATAAGCTACGGCTTTATTGACCCGCGTATAAGAATGGGGTCGAAGAAATGAGCAACAACGAAATGAATTACGAACACATCCCTGCCGAGAAATTCGCCTTCGTGCAGGATAAGGACAGGCTCCACGATACGGAGCTTAAAACAAAGGCAAGAAGCTTCTTTGCCGACGCGATGTTAAGATTCTCGAAAAACAAATCCTCAGTCTTCGCGACCTGGATTCTCGCGTTTCTGATCCTTTACGCGATCGTGGCTCCCCTCCTCTCCCCTTACGGGATAAGAGACAAGGACCCGATCTACATCAACTTCCCGCCGTATATCAAGGCGATCTCGGATCTTAATATCGGGATCTTCGACGGCGCTAAGACCTATGACTCCCAAAACGACAACTCGATGCTCGCCTGGGACGCTATCTATCAGGAGACCGGCATGAACCCGCTCTTAAGAGTCACCGGCACCCACGAGACCGAACAGCTCTCCCGCGGTCAGACCATCAAGAGGACTACATACGACATCGAGGTAAACGCATACTACGCTAAGGGAATGGTATATCGCACCTTCTCCTACAGCGAATTTGAAAAGATCCAGAAGTACCAGAACGAGACCGGTATTCAGGTAGTCTATCCTTACGTCGAATCAAAAGACATAAACGATCAGACCGATACCCCGAACGTCTGGTATCAGGTAGACTCTAAGGGCGCTCCGGTAACGGATTCCAACGGAAACCTTATCCCCGCCTACTCCACCAGGACCTCCTATGAAGGCGCTCCCTATAACTCTATAAGGATCCCCGGCGACGACGGAAGCTATATCTACTCCTTCAAGAAGGCCGGCGCGGTACAGTGCAGAGTCTGCTACTATAACTATTACCGCTATCTCCACGGCGGCGATCTTCCCACCTATCTCATGGGAACAAACGCCCTCGGTCAGGATATCTTCTGCGCGATAGGAATAGGCGCGAGATTCTCGCTTATCTTCGCTATCCTCGTATCCGCTATCAACCTCTCTATCGGCGCGGTTTACGGCGCTATCCAGGGCTACTACGGCGGCTTTGTCGATATGGCGCTCGACCGTATCTCCGATATCCTCTCGGGCGTTCCGTTCGTAGTCGTAACTACCCTCTTCCAGCTCCACCTCGCACAGAAGGTCGGCGTAGTTCCCTCCTTCCTGTTCGCGTTCGTTATGACGGGATGGATAGGTATGGCCGCGCTCACAAGACGACAGTTCTACCGCTTTAAAGGCCAGGAATTCATCATGGCCGCAAAGACTCTCGGCGCTTCGGACCGCAGACTTATGTTCAAGCACATCTTCCCCAACGCCATCGGTTCTATCATCACCAGCTGCGCGCTTGTAATTCCGGGCGTTATAAGCTCCGAGACTTCAATGACCTACCTCGGCATCGTAAACCTCAGCGACTTCGCCGGAACCACTATCGGCACGCTGCTTTCACAGGGTAACTCGGTCGTGACCACCGCCCCGCACGCGATGCTCTATCCGAGTATCTTCCTTGGTCTTCTGATGATCTGCTTCAACCTCTTCGGCAACGGTCTCAGAGACGCATTTAACCCGACAACGAGAGGAGAGGACGCCTGATGGAGAACAAATTAAGCGTTAAAGACCTTCGGATATCCTTCAAGACCTCAAACGGCAAGGTACAGGCTGTAAGAGGAATAAACTTCGACCTCGCAAAAGGCGAAACTCTTGCCATAGTCGGCGAATCCGGCTCGGGTAAGTCGGTAACGTCAAAGGCTATTCTCGGTATCTTAGCCGCGAACTCAATAATCGAATCCGGAGAGATAATTTATGACGGCAAGGACCTTCTTAAGATCTCCGAGGAGGATTTCCACAAGATCAGAGGCGACAAGATCGCTATGATCTTCCAGGACCCCATGTCCTCTTTGAACCCTATCGTAAGAATAGGAAAACAGCTCACCGAAGCCATGCTCTTAAAGGGAAAGGCAAGACAGCGTGAAAGCCGCTCGACCTTTAATTCCTACCTCAAGAGCCTGAACGCGGCGATGATCAAAAACAACCCGTCGGACGCAGAAAGGCTTACCGAGAGCTGCAAGAAATTCGATAAATTTGAATTCAAGCACATAGAGCTTGAATCCGCGTTCAATTCCGCTAAGGAAGCCGCAGAGGAAAATCTTGACGACATCGAAAAGATAGCGTTCGAGCTTGAAAAGAAATCGGCCGGAAAAGACGCTTTAGACAGACTCAGGGACATTTCCAAGCAGGCTGTCGGCTCTCTGAACACCTATGTTATCGATCCGGAGAAATACGGCGGCGAGATAAAAGCTCTCTCCTCAAAGCTCCTCCCCTCCTTCAAGGCCGGAAGAAAGAACTCCGAATTCGAGTCTACCCTTAAGATCCTTTACAGGATTAGGGATATATCCGACGAAGCGGTCAAAAAGCCGGTTCCGAATTTCTTCAGGATGGGTTACTACCTTACCTTCAGCGGCAAGGAGCTTCCGGACATGCCGATCGAAAAGATGAACGACTACCTGAAGGAATATCTCGATAAGGAATTCATGCTCGCGTTCATCTCGGACGCAGAGGGCGCGCTCAAATATTCCGCTTCCGAGACCTATAAGAATATGAGGGAAGCGATAAGCGCCCTTAACGCAGCTTTGCCGATTTACGCAAAGGAAAACCTCGACAGAAAGGAGTCCTACGAAGCTCAGAAGAGCCTTGCGGCGGTCGTCAAAAAAGCGATAGACCCGCTCGCCATCGTCAAGGACAGCCTTAGCTTTACCTTCGCTCCGTCTTTGAAATCCGAAGTGGACAGCTACTTCAACGGGATCGTCGCAAACAGAAAGGCGCTGAAAAAATACGCCCGCGACAAGAAAAAGTATGAACGCATAATCGTGAGCGGCAAACAGGCGGGCTGGGAGCTCGCAGAGCCGAATGTGACCGATCTTGAGCTCGTCAAGGAGAACATCTCAAGGCTTATTCGCCGCCTTATCGATCACTACGACGAAGCCCTCGCTGCCGCAGATTCAAGAAACTACGACTCCGAGACGGTAGACATTATCAATTTCCTTATGACCAACGCTTCCGGCGTCGTCGCTAAGGTCACAAGAAGAATAGCTAAGCACAGAGCGATAAAGCTTATGGACGAGGTCGGAATCGCCGAGCCGCATAAGAGATACAGACAGTATCCGTTTGAATTTTCGGGCGGTATGCGCCAGAGAATAGTTATCGCGATTGCCCTCGCCGCTAACCCCGACATCCTTATATGCGACGAGCCTACTACGGCATTGGACGTTACTATCCAGTCGCAGATACTTGAACTTATAAACCGCCTTAAGGATGAGCGCCAGCTCTCGGTTATCTTCATCACCCACGACCTCGGCGTTGTCGCAAACATGGCCGACAGAGTCGCGGTTATGTACGCGGGAAAGATAGTCGAATACGGCACCTCGGAGGATATCTTCTATCACTCCGCTCACCCCTATACCTGGGCGCTTTTGAGCTCCATGCCTGACCTCGATACAAACGAGAAGCTTGAAGCTATCCCCGGAACGCCTCCTAACATGATCTATCCCCCGAAGGGAGACGCGTTCGCGCCGAGAAACAAATACGCCATGCAGATCGACTTCGAGCGCCAGCCGCCTATGTTCAAAATCACCGATACACACTTCGCCGCGACATGGCTCCTGCACCCCGACGCGCCGAAGGTCGACCCGCCTAAGGCTGTCGTGGACAGGATAAACAGAATGAACGCCAAGAGAGAGGGGGCCAAATGATGGAAAACCAGGAAACCCTGCTTAGGGTATCTCATCTCTGCCAGTATTTCAAGGCAGGAAGCTTTACCACAAAGGCCGTGGACGACGTAAGCTTCGATATCAAGAAGGGCGAGGTGTTCGGACTTGTCGGTGAGTCGGGATGCGGAAAAACCACCACCGGCCGCTCGATCATTAAGCTCTATAACATCACGTCCGGCGACGTTATCTTCAAGGGCGTGAGGATCTGCGCGGGCGTTAAGTCCTATAAGGACGCGATAGCAAACGCTAAGAAAGAGTATGCGGAAAACATCAAGAAGCCCGGAGCGGATCAGGCGAAGCTTAAAGCGGAGCTTGATAAGTTCGTGGCCGAACAGCGCGAAAACATCAAGGCCGCAAATAACGATCAGAAAAACTGCGACAAGGAATATTCCGCAAAGAAGGTCGCAGAGGTGACTAAAAAGTATAACGAGCTTATCTCCAAAGCCGAGGGCGAGGAAAAGACAAGGCTTGAAGCAGAGTTCAAGAACGAGCTCAGAAAGGCTAAGAACACCAAGCTCGTCACTCAGATCCAGATGATCTTCCAGGACCCGATAGCTTCTTTGGATCCCCGTATGACCGTAAAGGAAATAATCGCCGAGGGACTTGTTATCCAAGGCGAGAAGGATAAAAAGGTTCTGGATGAAAAGGTCTATGAGATGCTCGAACTCGTGGGACTTGTAAGGGAACACGCTTCGCGCTATCCGCATGAGTTCTCGGGCGGCCAGAGACAGAGAATCGGCGTAGCAAGGTCCATAATCATGAACCCGGAGCTCATCATCGCCGACGAGCCTGTTTCAGCGCTCGACGTATCGGTACAGGCTCAGGTCATAAACCTCCTGAACGACTTAAGAGAGCGCTTCGGTCTTACGATCCTCTTTATCGCTCACGACCTTTCGGTAGTTAAATATTTCTCCGACAGAATAGGAGTCATGTACTACGGAAAATTAGTCGAGCTTGCGGATTCCGACGAGCTCTTCGCTCACCCGCTCCATCCCTACACCCGTTCGCTTCTTTCAGCTATCCCGCTTCCCGACCCGATCTACGAAAAGGCCAGAAAGAGAATAGTTTACAATCCCCTTGCGGAGCACGACTACAGCGTAGATCAGCCTTCCTTCCGCGAAGTAAGGCCGGGTCATTTCGTACAGTGCAACGACGCGGAATACAAAAAGATAATGGCGGGACTCGAGGCGCAGGAATAAAGCGATGAAGCTGAGAAAAAGCTCTCTTATATCCTGCTTCGCCGCCGGCGCAGCGATAACCGCGCTGGTAACAGGTCTGAACATAAGCCGCGAATACGGGGCGATACGAAGCGTCTGCGACGGACTTTTCATCGCCGCCACCCTTCTTTTGGGGATCGGAGGGATAAAATTCGCAAGAAACCGCGGAATTTTCGACCTTGCGGGATACGGGATATCCACCGCGTTCTATACCGCGCTCCCTATGCTCAGACAGCGCGAAAAAGAAAGCGCTATAGAATACGTCGAAAGAAAGCGCGAGGAAAGAAAGCCCGCCGCGGAAATGCTTATCGCGGGCGCGGCATATCTCGTTCTTTCTCTGGCGGCGCTGCTGATATATGAGCTTACGTATTGAATAATTAAATAAAAAAGCTGCGAAATAACGACGGGCGCCATAAAATCGGGAACGATTTATGACGCCCGTCGGAATACTGCATAAAAAACAAAATTTTTGCCGGGGCAAAATCCGTCCCGGCTTATTTTTTCATCGCAAAAGCTCGCGGTAGTCGGTGATTACCCTGTCCGAAAGCGCTTTTATTTTATCCCAGTCGGGGCGCGAACGCTCCTCTAAAATCCCTGTGCACTTCATCCCTACGCTCTTCGCGGCGGCGATCCCGGGAAGGATATCCTCAAAGACCTCGCAATCCTCCGGCTTTGCCGAAAGCTTCTTCGCCGCAAGAAGATATACCCCCGGTTCGCCTTTTGTGCAACCCGCTTCGGCGGTCGTAGCGTATGCGTCGAAGAGCGAAAGAACGCCGTTATTTTCAAGACAGGGAACAAAAAGCTCCTCCTGATTGGAAGTCGCGATCGCAAGCCTTGCGCCCTGCTCCTTAAGCATTACGAGGTACTCCCCTGCCCCGGGCAGAAGCTCTATCTCGTTTGCGTACTGATAATGCATTATCTCGACGAATTCCCGCTCGATCTCGAGCGCGGATTCCGGAAGCGAAAGCTCGACGCGGATATATTCCGAAGCCTGCGGCAGGTTCATATGCGAGATCATCTGATAAAAGTTTTCTGGATAGCTCAGCCCGCGGCGTTCAAGAAACAGATCGTCGGCTTTTTTCCAGACGTCGAGGGATTTTACAAGCGTGCCGTCGAAGTCGAAAATGTAGGCTTGGGCGGTGTGTGGAATGCTCATGTGGGAGGTCTCCTTTTCTTGGGGGATGTCGATGGAAATGAGGTGCGCCGGGAATATTATAACTCTTTGGTCGGAAAAATGCAAGGGGCGTTAAGAAATCAGATGTGGCCAAGGCGGCCACATCAAGAATACAGAAGTCAGAAGTCAGATGTCAGAACTTCAAGGGGTCGCCTATGGCGACGATTTTTAAAATAATGAATAATGCGGGCGATTTAGACACTCCCTAAGAAATCAGACGTCAGAAATGCATGGCTCCCCCCGCCTTCATATTGACTTCCGCAAAATTTTGCGCTATACTTAAATCAACAATCTTTCGGAGGGACCAATGAAAATATTCCATCTATCTGATCTTCATATCGGCAAACGAGTCAACGACTTTCCTTTTTATGACGAGCAGGAAAACGTTCTTTCTCAGATCGTTTCTTATGCCCGCTCAGAGCGTCCGCAGGCCGTCGTTATCGCCGGGGATATCTATGACAAGCCTGTTCCGTCTTCCGAAGCGGTCGCTCTCTTTGACGGCTTTCTGAGCCGGCTCTGCGAACTTGATATCCCGGTTTTTATTATCTACGGAAACCACGATTCCCCGGAACGCGTTTCCTTCGGCGAAAGGCTTTTCAGGCTCGCCGGCGTATATATCTCGCCTGTCTATGACGGAGAAATTTCTCCCGTTACTCTTGAGGATGAATTCGGAGACGTTAATTTCTGGCTTTTGCCGTTCGTAAGGCCGTCTCAGGTCCGCGCGGCGCTTTCCGACGGGGATATCTTAAGCTACGACGAAGCGGTCAGAAAAGCTGTTTCCCGGATACCGGCCGATTTTTCGCAGAGAAATGTCCTTATCACTCATCAGTTCGTCGCGGGAGCTAAAAGAAGCGAATCCGAAGAGCTTTCCGTCGGAGGGACGGACTGCGTCGGCATGGATATCTTCGGCGCGTTTGACTATACCGCTCTTGGGCATCTTCACAGCCCGCAAAACGTCGGCTCGACCGCGATCAGATACTGCGGCTCGCCGCTTAAATATTCTTTTTCTGAGATGAACGACGAAAAATCCGTCACCGTCGTCGATCTTAAAGAAAAGGGAAATATTTTCGTTTCTACTCTTGCCTTGAAGCCGCTTCATGAAATGCGAAGGCTCCGCGGGACGTATTACGATCTGACGCTTAGGAAAAATTATGAAAACACTCCTACCGACGATTATTTACATATCGTTCTCACCGACGAGGAGGATATCCCGGACGCGCTCGGACGGCTTCGGACGGTATATAAAAATATTATGAAGCTTGAGTACGACAACTCCCGCACCAGAGCGGATCGCTTAAGCGCTTTGACCGGGACCTGTTCGGATAAATCTCCGGGGGAAATGTTCGGAGAATTTTACAGGCTCCAGAACGGCCGCGACATGACGGATGAGCAGAAGAAAATTTTAGAAGATATCATAACAAGACTTTCGGAGGAGGATGAAGAGCTTTGAGACCGTTAAGACTTGAAATTTCAGCCTTCGGACCGTATGCCGGAAAAACGGTCTTAGAGCTTGAAAAGCTCGGAAAAAGCGGGCTTTATCTTATCTGCGGCGATACCGGTTCCGGAAAAACCACCGTTTTTGACGCAATCACATTCGCGCTCTACGGCTGCCCGAGCGGAACGTCCCGCGACTCCTCTATGCTTCGCTCCAAGTATGCCGATAACGATACTCCTACATATGTAAAGCTCGATTTTGAGAGCGCGGAGAAAATTTATTCCGTCTACCGCGCGCCGGAGTATGAAAGAAAAAAATCCCGCGGAGAGGGCGTTACCCTTCAGAAGGCCGAAGCCGAGCTGACTCTTCCGGACGGCAGGATAATTTCAAAACGCGCGGAAGTAGATTCCGAAATAAAGGAGATCACGGGCGTAGACAGAAAACAGTTCTCACAGATAGCGATGATAGCGCAGGGCGATTTTTTAAAGCTTCTTTTGTGCGAGACCTCTGAGCGGCAGAAAATATTCCGGGATATCTTCAAAACCGATTTCTATTCCCGCCTCCAGGACGCTTTATATGAAGAGACGAAGGCCGTCGAGGAGCAGAGAAGGCTTGCGCTTGAAGAGACGAAGATGTTTCTTAAAAGCGCTTATGCAGATCCGGGAAGCGATGAAGAAAAGATTTTTAAAGCTGCGCTCGTCGGCGAGATCCCGTTTGTAGAAGCCGTGGAAGCGCTCGCGGGACTTATTGAAAAAGAGGAAGCCGAAGCTGAGGAGCTTAAGAAAGAGGAAAAAATTCTCAGCGAAAAGTCGGACGCTCTTACAAAAAAGATCTCCGCAATTGAAGCCGTAAAGAAAGCCGAAGCCGAGATCCTAAAATACAGGTCGGAGCAAAAGGCTCTTTCGCCGAAGATAGAAAAAGCGGAAGCGGAGCTTTCCGAGATTACGGCAGGATATCCCGAAAAGGAAAAAGCTCTTGACGGGAATATAAAATCTGTGACCGCCGAGCTTTCAAGATACGACGAGTCCGAGAAGTCCCGGGCGGCAGTTTCGGAAATAGATATGCGAATAAAGGCGTATATGTCGGAGCTTTCGGATTTGGACGGAATAATCCCGCCGCAGGAGGAAAAAATTTTACAGCTTGAGAAAAAGTTCAAATCTCTTGAAGCCGCCGGAGCGGAGCTTGAGAGGATAAAGGCTCTCTGCGCAAAATCGGAGCGGGAGATAAAAGAAATTTCCGCTGCGGGAAAGGCTGCTTCGGAGCTCGATTCTAAGCTTCGGGAGCTCGATTCAGAGACGGAAAAATATCTTAAATCAAAAAAAGCCTGGGAAGAGCTTTCGGACAGAGCGAAGCGCTTGCGCTCGGATTTTAACGATTCTCAGGCAGGGATAATGGCCGAAAATCTTTCCGACGGACTCCCCTGCCCGGTCTGCGGGTCTTTGGAGCATCCCAAAAAAGCGATAAAGCCCGAAAAGGCCCCGACCGAAGCCGAGGTCACTGTTGCCGAGAAAACGCGGGACGAAGCCCAGAAAAAGCTTTCGGAGCTCAGCTCGTCTGTCGGCGCGCTCAGGGGAAGCTGCGAAGAAAAAAAGCAGTCCCTTAAAAATGCCGCGGAAAGCCTTGGAATCGACGGCGCAGTCCCCGCCGCGGAGCTATTAGCAAGGCTGCGGGAGCTTTATAAGGCAAAAAAATCAGAGCTTGAAAACGCAAAAAAAGAAGCCGACAAAGAGATGAAAAAAATCTCGGAAAGATCCGAGACCGAAAAGCTCCTGCCCGAAGAGCGCGAAAAGCTTTCAAAGCTTAAAGAAAAGCGGAGCGAGCTTACAAGCGCGGTAAAATCCCTCGGCGACCGGCTTGCGAGCGAATCTGAACGTCTTGAAAAAATTACAAGTACGCTGAGGTTTGATAAAAGATCCTCCGCGGAGGAGTACATAAAAGATTGTGAGAATCAGAAAAAAGCGCTGAGAAAGGCGCACGAGGACTGCTCCGCGCGGCTTTCGGAGCTGAGGGAAAAGATGAACGCTCTGAGCGCCGCCGCCGAGAGTCTTGAAAAACATCTCAAAGATTCGCCGGATGGGGATCCCGCGGCGCTTTCGGCCCAAAAAGACGGGCTCTTACGGTCGATTTCGGAGATCAAGGAAAAGAATACCCGGCTCGGCGTTTCGGCTTCAAAAAACAGATCCGCTCTCAGCGGCGTTAAAAAAAGCGCGGAAAAGCTGTCGGCTATAGACGTTCGGCTCAGCACCGTATCCCCGTTATCCGATACCGCGAACGGCTCGATATCCGGGCGTGAAAAGATAAGGCTTGAAACCTACGTCCAGACTGCGTTTTTTGACAGGATCGTCTCCCGCGCAAACCTGCATCTTATGAGGATGTCGGGAGGAAAATACGACCTGAAACGGCAGGAAACGGCAGGAAATTTAAAGAGCCAGAGCGGTCTCGGGCTTGACGTTATAGACCACTACAACGGAACCGTAAGAAGCGTGCGGACTCTTTCGGGCGGCGAAAGCTTTATAGCTTCGCTCAGCCTTGCTCTCGGACTTTCGGAGGAGATCCAGGCTTCGTCGGGCGGGATAAGAATAGACGCTATGTTTGTGGACGAGGGGTTCGGTTCTTTGGATGAAGAAACTCTCTCGCAGGCGATGCGCGCGCTGACCGAGCTCGGCGGCAACAGGCTGATAGGGATAATCTCGCACGTGGGAGACCTAAGAAGCAGAATAGAGCGGCAGATAGTGGTGAAGAAGGAAAGGTCGGGAGGAAGCTCCGCGCGTGTGGCGGTATAGTTTTTAGGGGATGGAAATTTTTTCTTGCCGCTTCCCGCCCCGCCTTTTTGCTCCCCTCCCCCTGTATCTCCACAAAATACAATCGTTTTTCACAAAAACACAGGTCGCGCTGCGTATATATTTCGTGTGATTTTGGGGTTGACTAATCCCGCTGTTGATAATATAATATATAAAGTTATAATACGGATCGCCCGGCGCTAACCTTAATCCTCCCACACACCCCCGCGCCCTTCACTGCGATTCCTAAGGAGAGAGATCTAAGTGTCAACAAAAGTAGTTAAATTCGGCGGGAGCTCTCTTGCCGACGCTAATCAGTTTGTAAAAGTCGCAAAAATAATTAAATCGGACGAATCGCGGCGCTACGTCGTCCCCTCCGCGCCGGGAAAGCGCTATTCTAAGGATACTAAAGTCACGGATATGCTTTACGCGTGCTACGACGCGGCGGCAAGGGGAGCAGATTTTACCGAGATGTTTGAAGCCATCGTGGCAAGATACATGGGAATAGTCCGCGAGTTAGGGCTTCCTATCGAGGATCTTCTTGTAAGGGAGTTTTCGACCATACGTATGAGCTTTTTGGCGCGTGCCGGAAGGGACTATGCGGCTTCAAGAGGAGAATACCTTAACGGAATAGTCTTAGCGAAATATCTCGGCTTTGAATTTGTAGACGCGGCCGAGGTGATATTCTTCGGCGAGGACGGAAAGCTCAAGCTGAAAGAGACCTGCCATGCCGTTCACGAGCGTCTTTCGCCGCTTAAGAACGCCGTTGTTCCAGGATTCTACGGTTCGATGCCGAACGATACGGTAAAGACGTTTTCGCGCGGCGGTTCCGACATAACCGGAGCGATAGTAGCTGCGGCGATGAATGCTGATCTATATGAAAACTGGACCGACATTTCGGGATATCTTGTCTGCGATCCGAGGATAGTTCCGGATCCCGAGCCCGTGAACATAATCACCTACCGCGAGCTGCGAGAGCTTGCATACATGGGCGCGCAGGTATTTCACGAGGACGCGATATTCCCTGTAAGGCAGGCGGGGATACCGATAAACATCAGAAACACCAACCGTCCCGAGGACGAAGGGACGCTGATAGTAGAGGAAGCGCCGGAGGATACAACGCCGTACGTCATAACCGGAATCGCCGGGAAAAAAGGCTTTGTGACGGTGACGATCGAGAAGGACATGATGAACAGCGAGCTCGGCTTCGGAAGGAGAGTACTTGAAGCCTTCGAGGATCACGGGGTGAGCTTTGAGCACATGCCTTCGGGGATAGATACGATGTCGATAATCGTACACAAGGACGAATTTGAAGCGGTCGAGAAGGAAATAATCGAGGACATAAAGACGACCTGCAAGCCTGACAGGATAGAGATCGACCGCGACGTTGCGCTTTTAGCGGTAGTCGGGCGGGGCATGAAGAGCCAGCGCGGAACTGCAGCAAGGATTTTCGCAGCTCTTGCTCACGCGAAGGTGAACGTTAAGATGATAGACCAAGGCTCGAGCGAGCTGAACGTAATAGTAGGCGTTCGGAGTGAAGATTTCGAGACTTCGGTCAAGGCGGTATATGATATTTTTGTGGTGCAGAAGCTGTAGAGTATGGGGATAAAATGGATAAAGGCGGCGGGAGGAAGCTTCCGCTAAGCCTTTCCTCCCGCGCAGGATGAAAATCAGCGGCGGCAAGGATGGGAAAAAAGAAGCAGAAAGCATAGGTTAGGCGGCTCTGAATTCATTGGAGAGCGGCGGGGGAATTGACCTATGCTTTCTGCTTTTGTATTTTATTCGGCGCAAGGGGATGGACGCAGCTATTACTTTCCGCTTCTGAATTTCGCTTGGCTATATAGAATGGGCGCGCATAAAGCGGCGGCGAGATTCGCTGCTTTCTTCGATAGCACTACCGACTGCTCCCCACCAAACTTGCCGGGTTTTGTCCGTGAGACAACCGAAGCGATACTGCATGCTGAGGGCAGTCGAACGGGAACAAAACCGGCAATGTTTTCCCGCCCGGCCCGCTCTCTCGCCGCCGCTCCGGGAGCTTCTGCTTCTGACTTTATATTCTGCAGTCATAAAGCTCCATAGACTGAACCGATAGTATTCTGCCCTGAATTTTACTTTTAGCGCACCCCGGGGCCGGTCAGGTTTTGACAGCATTCGCTGTCAAAAGGGGAGACGCCCGGCGAGCGTCTCCCCACACTTGATCACTTCCCCGCTCTTACTCCGCTTACTAACCAGCTTACCAGTATCCCTCCCGCCGCTATCCCCGCGGCTGTCAGGCTGTACCCCAAAACCCCTGTAATAACTGCCCCTAATCCCCCAGCGGCTCTTGCCCAGATCCCCATCGTCGCTGCGGATTTCTCCGCTTTTATTCCTTCCTGCGCGGTCTCTATCGCGGGAATTATATCCCTTAAATCGTTTCTTAATAGCACCGCCGAAGCTGCGCTCTTTACTTCCTCGCGCGACGACGACATAGCGAACGAACAGTCCGCATGCGCGGCGGCTGCTATGTCCGAAATGCCGTCGGCTACAAATATCACGCTTCCGCCTTTTTTGGAAAGAGATTCTACATACTTCGCTTTCTCGCTCCCGTCAAGACCGGTCTTGTATTCCTGTACGCCCGAAAGATAGGCGTTATCGGCTGCGAAGGCCGCGTCGTCCGCTGCAAGAACGGTCTTTATCCCTTTTAATTTGAATCCCGTGACGGCTGCGGGAGCGGATTGCTTGAGCTTGTCGCCGAGGATTATCGCTCCTATCGGCTCGTCGGAGGAAAATACTGCTATGTCCGCTTTGTCTTCGGGATCCCCGCCCATCGATATAACGTCCTCGCGGAGCATGGATACCGTAACGCTCTTTCCGTCAACCGTTCCCATGAATCTCCCCGGCATTCTCTCGGGAGCTATTACGGGCGGGACGGCGATATCAAATCCCTCGCAGCGGCTTACCACGGCTTCTGTGAGAGGGGTATCAAAGCATTTCAGCACCGCAGCCGCAAGCCTTATCAGCGTGCGTTCGGTCTGTCCGTTCACCGGCATGGTCTTCAGAACGCTGAGCCTACCCACCGTCGCAGCTCCGGTATGTGAAAATACAGCGGTCGCGGTTTCGGATAAGGGCTCCAGCGCCGCTGAGTCTGAAAGCTCCACGCCGTTTTTTTTCATTCTTTTTTTGCATCCCCTGTCCCGGGATACTCTTACGATCATAAGCCCGCAGGGCAGCAGCGACATGAGCGCAAGTCCCGCCGCAAAGACGTACTTCACGCCTGCCGAGGTAAAGATCAGGACCGCGGTTATAAGAGTGAGAACGAGAAAAACAGCCGTCCCGAAGATGGAAGATACGCGTTCGGTTTTTCCAACAGCTCTTGCGTTTTCGGAAGCTTCATAGGCTTCACGGTTCTTTTCAAGCTCGCTCTTTCCCTCCGAAGCCCTCACGGTCAGAAAGCCGCTGAGATTAACGGTTCCCGCCATTACACGATCCCCCTCTGATTTCAAAACCGGGAAAAGAGCCCCGCTCAGGCAGGATTCGTCTATATCGGAACGCCCCGCCAGAATTTCACCGTCGCAGGGGATCCTGTCGTTTGGGGACAGCGATAAGATATCTCCGGGTGAGATTTCGGAAGTCGGGAGATCCTTTTCAAAGCCGCCGACGAGAACCCTTGCGGTCTTTGGAAGAACGCAGTTGAAAGCTTCGGGGTTCTTCTTAAGAGTCAGAGCGTCGTGCTTTTTGGTTGTTAAGAGCTTCACGGCATAGATATTCAGAGCTGCCGGGATGATAAGAAGCTCAAGTCCGTTTCCGGGATTTTTGCCGGAAGCCGAGGACGCAAAAGAAAATACTGCGCCGAAAAGCGCGAATACAGCGCCGAAGGAAGCGAAGAATTCCTCCGAGAGCCGCAGGTATCGTATCTGCCAAGCGGCGGCGAAGAATACGCTTTTCATCATTATCAAAGAGAGAAGAAAGAGCGCGGCGCAGAGAAGTATCCCCGGCCAGCCGATCCCGAAGCGGCTCTCCCACACTGCCGCGGCTCCTGCCGAAAGGATCACCGGTAAGATAAGGATATTATATAAAGTCTTTTTCATATTTTGCACGTCCTTTTTGGGGGTGAAGGTGATTGGGTATTTTTATATTATAATATATTCCGACAAAAAAATCAACTCTTTTGGGCGGGGAAGAAGAGGATGATTGCGGCGGGATTCGATGTTTTTTATGCAGTCGATGACGAATGAATCCGCTCGGCTATCGGTCAGGTCTCCCGCATTTATACAATAATCATTGATTTTTCCGTCTACATATGTTATAATATCCTCACACCACCGTCCCTGACGTAAATTTATTCCATCGGAGGTAAAAAATATGGATGAAAAATACAAAAAACAGCTTCGCTTTTTAGGTCTGACGGCGGGCGCTGCGGCAGTTTCGGCGGTCTCGTCTTATATGACCGCAAATTATATGATGCGGGTGGCGCTCGACCGTAACGTCCCGAAAGCTCCTAAGGGCGTGGAAAGGATTATAGCCGGCGGGAAAATCGAAAGGGACTTTCTTGAAGCGATGGAAAAAGCTTCTGAAAAACTCGCGGCCGAAGATTCCGAAACGGTGAAGATTTCCGCTCACGACGGGATAACCGTCGTCGGTCATATAGTCCGCGCGGACCGGCCGAAAAGAATACTTATCGCTATGCATGGCTGGCGGTCGTCCTGGCACCGCGACTTCGGACTCATTTCGGATTTCTTTCGCGACTCCGGCTGCACCGTTTTATACGCGGAACAGCGCGGTCAGGGTGAAAGCGGCGGTGAAAGCATGGGATTCGGACTCACCGAAAGATACGACTGCCGTGACTGGGCGAATTATGTCGCAGAACGCTTCGGGAAAAATATCCCGATCTATCTCTGCGGGGTATCTATGGGCGCGGCAACGGTAATGATGGCTTCGGAGCTCGATATGCCGGAAAACGTCTCGGGGATCCTTGCGGACTGCGGCTTTACATCCCCCGACGAGATCTGGCGGCATGTAATGAATAATAATATGCATATCCACTACAGCGGTCTTATGGAAGCCGTCGCGAACGAGATCTGCAGGAAGAAAACGGAGTTCGGCGGGAGCGATATCTCAACCGTAGACGCTCTGAAAAAGACCGGAATCCCTGTGTTTTTCGCACACGGTACCGACGATACGTTCGTGCCGGTGACGATGACTTATGAGAATTATAAGGCGTGCGCGGCTCCGAAAAAGCTCCTGATAGTCCCCGGAGCCGATCACGGGATGTCATATTATGTGGAGAAGGAGAATTACGAGAGAGCGCTCAGGGAATTCTGGGACGAAATAGAATCCTCCCCCGCCGACTCCCACTGGAGCCGCTACGGGGAGTGGTGAAGTAAAATATCCCCCCGCTCCGACCTGAACACGTCGGGGCGGGGGTATACATTATGCGATCACGATAGCGATACTTGAAAATATATGCAGACTTAAAAATGTTCGACAAATTTATAAAATAACATTGAAGATCTTGTCCATGACAATGCGCTTTCCGAGCACGATGAAATGCGTCTCAAAACCCGAGAAAAACTACGGAATAATTGAGAAAATAAGCGCGTTTATCTGTTCTGAAATTGAACGGCGGGCGAAAATTGATTTGCGTGCACTCCCCCTCCCCCTTCGTCTTGACATTTTCCCGCATTTGTGATATTATATCTGTAACCTTTATTTAAATCTCTTTTAAAAGGACTGATTCAAAATGAAATACGATTTTAACGCCGTGGAGCAGAAGTGGCAGAAATTCTGGGAGGATAACCGCACCTTTGAGGTGAAAACCGATCCCGGCAAGCCGAAATTCTATGCTCTTGTCGAGTTTCCTTATCCCTCCGGCTCCGGAATGCATGTCGGACATATAAAGGCTTATTCCGGGCTCGAGGCTCTTTCAAGAAAGAAAAGACTTGAGGGCTATAACGTGCTCTTCCCGATGGGCTTTGACGCTTTCGGACTTCCCGCGGAGAATTATGCCATAAAAACCGGCGTTCATCCGAGAGTTTCTACCGATCATAATATCGCTCACTTCACCGAACAGATGAAAAAGGTCGGCTACAGCTTCGACTGGTCGAGAGTTGTGGATACCTCGGACGAGAATTATTATAAATGGACTCAGTGGATCTTCCTTAAGATGTTTGAAAACGGACTCGCTTTCCGCGATACCGCTCTTGTGAACTACTGCCCGTCCTGCAAGGTCGTCCTCTCGAACGAGGACTCTCAGGGAGGAAAGTGCGATATCTGTCACTCGGATATCGTCCAGAAATCCAAGGAGGTCTGGTATTTAAGAATCACAGAGTACTGCGACAAGCTTCTTGAGGGGCTTAACGAGGTAGACTATCCTCCCTACGTCAAGGCTCAGCAGGAGAACTGGATAGGAAAATCCACGGGAGCGTTTGTCAATTTCGAGCTCAGGGGCTCGGATGAAAAGCTCAGGATATATACCACGCGCCCCGATACGCTCTACGGAGTCACCTTTATGGTTATAGCTCCCGAGCACCCTGTGATCGACCGCTCTAAGGATGTTATAGCTAATATGGACGAGGTCGTGGCCTACCGCGAGGATTGCGCTAAGAAGACCGAATTTGAGCGCACTCAGCTCGTCAAAGAAAAGACCGGCGTGAAGCTCTCGGGACTTTCGGCAGTAAATCCCGTGAACGGCAAGGAGATCCCGATCTATATCTCCGACTATGTAATGATGGGCTACGGCACCGGCGCTATCATGGCGGTACCGGCTCACGATCAGCGCGACTGGGACTTCGCTAAGAAGTTCGGCATAGATATTATAGAGGTAATCAAGGGCGGGGACGTCTCTAAGGAAGCCTATACCGGCGACGGAGAGATGGTGAATTCCGGAGTCCTGAACGGCTTGACAAATAAGAAGGATTCCATCGCCAAGATGCTTGAATTTTTGGAGGAAAAGGGTATAGGCGAGAAGGGCGTTCAGTATAAGATGAAGGACTGGGCGTTCAACCGTCAGAGATACTGGGGCGAGCCGATCCCTATAATCCACTGCCCGCACTGCGGACTTGTCGGCGTGCCCTATGAAGAGCTGCCGCTCAGACTTCCCGAGGTAAAGAATTTCGAGCCCGGCACCGACGGCGAAAGCCCGCTTGCCAAGGTCGAGAGCTTTGTGAACTGCAAATGCCCCAAATGCGGCGGCGACGCTAAGCGCGAGACCGATACCATGCCGCAGTGGGCGGGGTCGAGCTGGTACTATCTCAGATACGCTGATCCGAAGAACGATAAGGAATTCGCTTCCAAAGAAGCCCTTAACTACTGGCTTCCCGTGGATTGGTACAACGGAGGAAACGAACACGTCACCCGCCATATGATCTATTCAAGATTCTGGCACCGCTTCCTTTACGACATAGGCGAAGTAAACACTCCCGAGCCGTATATGAAGAGGACCTGCCAGGGACTCGTTCTCGGGACCGACGGCGAGAAGATGTCTAAATCAAAGGGCAACGGCAAGGACCCCATGGAGGTCATTTCGGTCTACGGAGCGGACGTTCTGAGGGTTTATATCCTCTTCATGGGAGACTTTGAAAAGGCCGCGCCTTGGAGCGATTCAAGCGTTACCGGCTGCAAGAGATTTTTGGAGAGGGTCTGGGGACTTCAGGATATGACCGTTCCCGGAGGATACCGCCCCGAGCTGATTTCTAAGCTCCACCGCGCCGTCAAGAAGGTCTCGGAGGATATAGATACCGTAAAATACAATACCGCCATCGCGACTCTTATGAGCCTTATAAACGACTTTTACGCCATGGGCTCGGTTTCAAGCGAGGAGCTTAAGACCTTTATCACGCTTCTCTATCCCTTCGCGCCGCATATTACCGAGGAAATATATGTAAATATGGGCTTCGGAGGATATCTCCACGAATCCTCATGGCCGAAGTATGACGAAGCGCTCTGCAAAGAGGACGAGGTCGAAGTAGCGGTTCAGATAAACGGAAAGATCAAGGATAAGCTCACCGTTTCATCCGAAGCCGAGCAGGACGAGGTCATAGCCGCGGCGAAGGCTCTTGAAAAGATAAAAGCGGAGCTTGAAGGAAAGACGATTTTAAAAGCGATATATGTAAAGGGAAGAATAGTCAATATAGTTGCAAAGTAAAACTGCCAAAATTTTAAAGTATAAAATTATGCAATTTTTTTCATGAAAGGGTATTGACTTACTGAGACTTTTAGGTTATAATTATGATAGTACATTGTGGTGAAATGTAAAATACCTTCGCCCACAGGCGGCTAAGGGAGGGACAGTAAATGGCAGAAGTTCGCGTCGGTAAAAACGAATCCTTAGATACGGCTCTCAAACGTTTTAAGAGATCATGCGCCAGAGACGGCGTAATCGCCGAGGTTCGCAAGCGCGAGCATTACGAAAAGCCTTCGGTAAAGCGTAAGAAGAAATCTGAAGCTGCTCGTAAGCGCAAATATTAAAAGCATATAAAAGCAAGCGGGTATAGAATTATGCTCGCTTGCCTTTTGTAAGGAGTGGAAAAATGCTCCATAAGCCCGACTATGTATTTGAATCGGCCGCGGACATCCCCGAGGACTTCTTTGTCAAAGAGGGAATAGACGCGCTGATACTTGATCTTGACAACACCCTTACCACCCATAACAACCCGGTTCCGGATCCAGAACGGCTTAAGTGGTTTCTTAAGATGAAAAAGTCCGGACTTCGGATGATAATAGTCTCGAACAACCACCCCGAGAGGGTGAAGCCGTTTGCGGAATTTCTCGGACTTGATTTTGTACCCGACGGCCGCAAGCCGCTTCCGAAGGGATACAACGAAGCCCGAAGACGGCTCGGGACGGATAAGAAAAGAACGGCCGCGGTGGGAGATCAGATCTTCACCGACGTTTTGGGATGCAAGGCGGCGGGGATAAGATCGATTTTCGTGTTCCCGATAGTCCCCGAGACGGGATTCTGGTTTCGGGTGAAGCGAAAACTTGAAAGACCGCTTTTGCCAAAGCGCCCGAAAGGAGATACAAAATGAACGCGAGATTCGGTCCGGCGGGAAGCTCCGAAAATTTCTCAAAAAATCACAAATCCTCATCGGAAATGCCGGGATATCTTAAGGAATTAGGTCTTGACTGCTTTGAATATCAGTGCGGCCAAGGGGTGAGGATAACTGAAAAATCAGCCGAAGCCCTGAGAAAGAGCGCCGAGGAAAACGGGATATATCTTTCTCTTCACGCTCCGTACTTCATATCGCTCTCGGGAACGGAGCCCGAGAAAAGGGATAAATCCATAGATTACATACTGCAGTCCGCGGAAGCCGCGAAAAGAATAGGAGCGCAGAGAATAGTAATCCACTCCGGCTCATGTTCTAAAATTTCAAGAGAGGAAGCTATGAAACTTGCCGTAGATACTCTTGGAAGAGCGAGAAAAGCTGCGATTGAAGCGGGATTTGAGGATATAATCTTCTGTCCCGAGACGATGGGAAAATTCAACCAGCTCGGGAATCTTGAAGAGGTCCTTGAGCTTTGCTCCATCGACGAGACGTTTTTGCCGACGGTTGATTTCGGACATCTCAACGCAAGGACCTTGGGGCAGGTCAATTCAAGAGAAGCGTTTGAGAAAATACTTGACGCGATAGAAAATAAGCTCGGAAGCGACAGACTTAAGCGCTTCCACGCGCATTTTTCCAAGATAGAATACACTCAGAACGGCGGTGAGAAAAGGCACCTGACATTCGAGGATGAAGCTTACGGCCCGGACTTTGAGCCGCTGATGGAGCTTATCGCGAAAAGAAACCTTTCGCCAGTGTTTATCTGCGAAAGCGCCGGGACTCAGGATACCGACGCGCTGACAATGAAAAAAAGTTATTTATCTTTTCTTCGGGAGGTATAAATCATGACTAAATTTGAAAGACTTGCAGAGCTGCTTCCGAGCGGCGTCGACGCGGCGCTTATTACCGCGGACGTGAACCGCCGCTACTTTACCGGGATGAAATCCTCGGCGGGAACGGTTTTAGCGACAAGAGAAAAGGCGTATCTTATAATCGACTTTCGCTACATAGAAAAGGCCCGGAAGACGGTCACGGAAGCCGAGGTCATAATGCAGGAAAGGCTTTACGATCAGATCAACGGGCTTTTGGAAAAGCACGGCTGCCGCACCCTCGCTATCGAGAACAGAACTATGACCGTAGCGGAGCTTGAAGCGTTAAAAAGCAAAATAAACGCCGAGATAGACTGCTCCGACGCTTTAAGCAAGGCCATAGACAGGATAAGAATCATAAAAACTCAGGATGAGATCGAAAAGATAATAAAGGCTCAGAGAATAGCCGAAGCGGCGTTTGAAGACGTTCTCGGCTTCATAAGGCCGGGAGTTACCGAAAAAGAAGTTCAGCTTCATATGGACTACTATATGCTCATGCACGGAGCCGAGGGACTGAGCTTTGAAACGATTGCAGTCTCGGGACCGAATACCTCTTTATGCCACGGAGTTCCGACCGACAGGCAGGTAAGAGAAGGCGAATTCTTCCTGATGGACTTCGGCGCGACCTATGAAGGGTACCACAGCGACATGACGAGGACGGTATGCGTAGGAAAGCCGTCGGAGAAGATGGAAAGGGTTTATAACATCGTTTTGGAGGCGCAGCTCAAGGCCCTTGAAGCCGTCAGAGCGGGAGTTACCGGCAAGGAGCTTGATTCGGTGGCAAGAGATGTGATCTCCGCCGCGGGATACGGCGAAGCCTTCGGGCATTCTTTGGGCCACGGAGTCGGAATGGAGATCCACGAGACTCCGAATGCGTCTCAGTCCTCGCCGCACACTCTTGAGGAAAATATGATAGTTACCGTCGAGCCGGGGATATATTTACCGGATGAATTCGGCGTAAGAATTGAAGATTTTGTCATTGTAAAGGAAACCGGCTGCGAAAATATGACTTTAGCTCCAAAAAACTTGATTTCTTTATAAAAAACACTTGCATTTCTCAGAAAAATAGGTTACAATAGAGTGTAAACCTGTGCGCAAATAAAAACGACAAAAAAAGAAAGTGAGGAAACACTAATGATCACAGCTGGTGATTTCAGAAACGGCGTAACATTTGAGGAAGACGGAAACGTAATGCAGGTAATTGAGTTCCAGCATGTCAAGCCCGGCAAGGGAGCGGCATTCGTAAGAACCAAGACCAAGAACGTTCTGACCGGAGCCGTTGTTGAGAAATCCTATAACCCAACCGCGAAGTTCCCTACCGCATATATCGAGAGGAAGGACATGGAATACTCCTACTCCGACGGCGAGCTCTACTACTTCATGGACCAGGAGACCTACGAGCAGATCCCCGTCAGCCCTAACGACGTAGGCGACAACTTCAAGTTCGTCAAGGAAAACATGGTCTGCACCATACTTTCCTACAAGGGCAAGGTATTCGGCGTAGAGCCCCCGTACTTTGTGGATCTGGAGATAACTCATACCGAGCCCGGCGTTAAGGGAGATACCGCTACCAACACCCTTAAGCCCGCGACTCTTGAGACGGGAGCCGAGATAAGAGTTCCGCTCTTTATCAACGAGGGCGACAAGGTCAGGATCGATACCAGAACCGGCGAGTATATGCAGAGGGCATAATTCCTGCCCGCTCTTAAGGGCGGGGTAAAATTCTTACGGAAAGGAAGATTTTTATGCTTACCGAGAAAGCTTCATATTTAAAGGGACTTATGGAGGGTCTCGATATCGACGGCTCCACCAAGGAAGGCAAGGTTCTTTTAGCATTAAAGGACGTTATAGCCGAGATCTGCGAGACGGTTGACGCTATTGATTCGGACGTTGACGATATCGTAGATTTCTGCGAGAAGATGGACGAGGATCTCTGCGACGTCGAAAACGAGATCTTCGGCGAAGATGACGACGAATGCTGCTGCGACGACGACTGCTGCTGTCACTGCCACGGCGACGATGACGACGACTGCGAATACGCCGTCGAATGTCCTAACTGCGGCGATACGATTGAACTGACCGAGCCTATGCTCGAGGACGGTTCTGTCGAATGCCCCAACTGCGGCGAGCTTTTGGAGTTTGATATCGAAGAAGAGCCGGAGGACGGGGACGACGAGGACTGAGGTCTTTGTTGCCGGGATACAATTTAATAAAGAATCTTCGGGGCAGGGTGAGAATCCCTACCGGCAGTAAAAGTCTGCGAGCCTAAGGGCATGATCCGGTGAAATTCCGGAACCGACGGTGACTGAGCGAGAGCTTATAAGTCCGGATGTGAGAAGAAAAAAAGTTTAAGCCGCCCGTGGATAATTCCGCGGGCGTTATTTTTTAAGGAGAGATCTTTATGCAAAATACGCAAAACATTCAAAAAAATGAAGCCGTAAGAAAAAAGACGGTAACGATTACTCTCGCCGCAATTTTTTCGGCGCTCGCATTTTTAAGCTCGCTAATTTTCCATCTTCCGCTCATTCCCGCGGTAAGCTTTTTGAAGTACGATCCGATGGACGCGATACTTACGATAGAAGCGCTGGTTTTAGGACCTATCCCGGCAGCTCTGAGCACGCTTGTAGTTACGGTTATAAGGATACCGTTCGGCTCGTCGGGGCTTATAGGAGCGCTGATGAATTTTCTTTCGTCAATGTCCTTTGTTATGCCGGCGGGGATAATATACAAATACAGACGAAGCCTTCAGGGAGCGCTTATAGGGCTTGGGTGTTCGGTCATATCCGAGACGGTGATAATGCTTCTTTGGAACTATCTCATAAGCCCGCTTTACATGGGAGTTTCGCGTGAAGCGATAGTAGGGCTGATGCTGCCGGGATTTTTGCCGTTTAATCTGATAAAGGCAGCGGTGAACGCCGCGCTCACGTTTCTTCTCTATAAGCCGATGATGACGGGATTAAGGAAAGCGGGAGTGCTGCCGAAGTCGGATTCAAAGCCCCACGGAGGGATACTGCCGATAATAATAAACGTTTTGTGCGTTATTTTGCTGGCGGCGGGGATAATTTGTCTGTTTGTGTTTAAGATCGTGTGAGAGTAGTAAATTATAAATAATAAATAATAAACAATAAAGCTCCATGAGACGACTCGTGGAGCTTTTTGATATATGCGGGGGCGAGAGGGGAATTTGCAGGGAGTGAGGGCGCAGCACGCGGACGGCCGAAGGGACGGCCGGACTCGCCGGACGAAGGACAGCGAGTCGTGCGCGGAGCGCACCGGGCTGCGGCCGGTTGGGAGCCGCAGAGTGAAGGACTGTACCAAAGCCGTTGGGAGACGAAAGCCGCCCCCCCGAGGTTTTATCTCGCCGTTGGTGAAGCGCAGAGACTTACCTTACGGTTACCAAATGCAAATGTAAATGCAAATCCGACTTCAATTCTCCAAAATTCTGAACCCCGCTCCGTTCTCGGTCAGACTGTCCTTGCCGACGTAAACCGTGAAATCCCCCGGCTCGACGGTGAAATTCATATCCGCGTCGTAAAATCTCAGCATATCGCAGTCGATTTCAAAGCTTACGGTTTTCTTTTCGCCCGGCTCTATCGGGACCTTCCTGAACCCCTTGAGCTCGCGGAGCGGTCTTACTACGCTTCCCTTGACGTCGCGGATGTACATCTGCACCGTCTCCTTCGCGGACATTTTGCCTTTGTTTTCAATATCTACCGAAGCAGTGATTTTTTCGCCGGGAGTCAGAATCTCCGAGCTCAGCCTGACCGGAGAATAGCCTATCTCGCTGTAGCCGAGCCCCTGCCCGAAGCTGTATAGCGGACGGTTCGGAACGTCCATATAATTCGATACATAGCGGATAAAGCAGTCAGTTTCGGGCTTCGGACGGCCTGTGTTGAACTGTATGTATGAGATCGGAAGCTGCCCGGAGCAGTAAGGTATCGACATTGAAAGCCTGCCGGAGGGATTCACTTTTCCGAAGAGTATGTCGGAAATTCCGAGAGTCCCGAGAGTCCCGGGGAGCCATACCTCAAGCACCGCCGCAGAGTCATTTGCAACCTCCGGAATCGCGAGCGGTCTGCCGCCGAAGATAAGTGAAATAATATTTTTATTTACGCTTTTTACTGCGCTGAAGAGCGAAAGCTGTGACTTCGGAAGAGAAATGTCCGCTACGCTCATCGATTCTCCGGTCCTGTCCTGATTTTCGCCGAGACAGATTATCACCGCGTCGCTGTTCTTTACCTTTTCAAGAATCTCATCGCTTGCGTTATCATCCGCAAAAAAGCTTATATCCGCGCCGGGGTATTCTTTTTCAAGAGCGTCTTTCAGGGTGAGAGTTTTCGAGTCGTCGGCAAAAATCGCCCAGGAGCCTATTATCGCTCTGTCGTCCGCAAGAGCGCCCACAACCGTAATTTTCTTTTTCTCATCAAGCGGCAGAACGCCGTTATTTTTCAGAAGAACTGCGGTTTCGGCCGCCGCGCGCCTTGAAAGCTCGCGGTGCTTTTTGCTGAAAACGATCTCGCGCTCGGCTTCCTCGGAGCCGTCCTTATAGGGATTTTCAAACAGCCCGAGCTCGTTTTTAAGCTTAAGGACCCTATATACCGCTTCGTCTATAAGCCCCTCGTCCAGCTCTCCCGATTCTGCAAGGCTCTTAAGATTTCCGATATAGCAGTCGCTCATCATATCTATATCGCAGCCCGCAATAAGAGCCTTTTTCGCAGCTTCGCGGCTGTCTGCGCTGCTGCCGTGATTCACGGTCTCTCCTATCGCGTTGTAATCCGATATCACAACGCCGTCGAATCCCATCTTGTCCCGAAGGATATCTCTTAAAAGCCTTTTATTTGTAGTACACGGCTTTCTGTCGACGGTGTTGAACGCGGTCATAACAAGCTTGACTCCGGCATTTACGGCGGCTTCGTACGGCTTAAGATACTCCTCAAAGAATGTATGCTCGGAAATTTCCGTTACGTTATAGTCGCGCCCTGCGACCGGAGCGCCGTATCCCGCAAAGTGCTTTACGCATGCCGCGACCTTGCCCTTTTTCGAGATATCATCCCCCTGAAAACCCCTGACCTGCGCGGCGGCCATCACAGAATTAAGATAAGGGTCTTCGCCGGGCGATTCCATGCATCTTCCCCACCTGCAGTCTTTTGAAACGTCTACCATAGGCGAAAACGTGGCGTGAACTCCAGCCGCAGCGCACTCCTCGGCTGCTGCGGAAGCGATCTCCTCGGCAAGCTCGGGATCAAATCCAGAGCCTATAGCGACCGGGACCGGAAACGCTGTCTTATAGCCGTGGATAACGTCTGCCATGAATATCGCCGGGATCTTATGCGGCTGGCTTGCGACGATCCTGTCCTGAAGCTCTTTCAGGTGCGAAGCGCCCGTCTCTCCGAGAAGGCTCCCGGTGCGGTAGGGCTGGTTCGGGCTCATTTTAAACTCCGCAGCGGGACCCGTTATCATCCCCACGTCACCGAAGAACCCGCCGTGAAGCTGAACGAGCTGTTCGATCTTTTCCTGCAGGGACATGTCCCGTAATAAATTTTTAAGCTGAGAATCAGTCATAAAATCACCCTTTCAGATTTTCTGAGAATATCCTACCACTTACCGCGGGATTTGTCAAGGCGGGGCTGAAAGATAGATGTGGTCAAAACGACCACATCAAGAGGACAGAAGTCAGAAGTCAGATTGTCAGAATTTCAAGGTGTCACCGTTGGTGACAGATTTAATTAGTGAGGATAATGAGGGCGATTTGTACACTCCCCTGAAAGATGTCAGAGGTCAGATATCAGAATTTCACGGTTTCGCCTTCGGCGAGGAATTTTAAATATGGAAACAGTGCGTGCGGAACGCGAATCCCCTTTCCCGCCCCCGCGCGCTTAAAATCTTCGCAAAAAACAATCTATTGAGAGTCCAATATCTGACCTCTGACTTCTGACCTCTGTCATCTCCCCGCCCCTCTTGCTTTTTTTCGCAAAATGTATTACAATAATATCAGCCCAATCCAAAAATCATTCAAAAGGACTTGATTCAATGAACAAAGCTGTTATTTTTGATCTCGACGGAACTATGTGGGACAGCTCTCTCGAAGTCGCCGCCGCTTATAATCTCTCCCTCGAAAAACAGGGGCTTGACCTTCGCTTTACCGTCGGCGATATCCGCGCCGCGATGGGGAAAACTATGGTCGAGATCGCTCATATGTACTTCGATTCGATCGATCGCGAAAACGCCGAGAAGATCATGGAAAAATGCATCGAAGAGGAAAATCTCTATCTTACCGACCACTCCGGAAAGGTCTACGACGGCCTTGAGGATACCCTTATCAGGCTTAAAAACAGCGGGTGGAAAATCATCTGCGTTTCTAACTGCCAGAAGGGCTATATCGAAGCGTTCTATCAGTCCACAGGTCTCGGGAAATATTTTTCGGATAAGATCTGCTGGGGCGATACCGGGCTTCTGAAGGCCGGGAATATCAGCCTTGCGGTATCAAGAAATATTATCGGGAAGGCGGTTTATGTCGGCGATACCCTTGGGGATTACGACTCGTCAAGAGAAGCCGGAGTCTTATTTATTCATTCCGCATACGGCTACGGGACCGTCCCGGAAGGCACGCCGGCTATAGGTTCGTTAAGAGAGCTTCCGGACGCGCTTGAGAAGATTTTAAATTAAGCTCGAAGTAAATAATCCGTCGGCGTTGGGGGGATAAATTTCCGCACATCCCCCCGAAGCTTTCAAAAATACCCGACTTTTTTGTCCGTTTGTGTAAATTGCATTTAATCGCGGGGAAAAATTCGTCAGATTTTTTCCCGCTTTTTCTTGACAAACCTTACAAAAAATAGTACTATTAAAATGTACTGTTTTTTCAGTGCAGGATGGAAAATTCGTTCTTTGCGATCACTCTTCCGTCATATCCGACAAAAAAGAAAGGATGACAAAAATGGAAAAAGTTTTCAAGCTTAAGGAAAACAAAACCAGCGTCCGCACCGAGATCCTTGCAGGTCTGACCACTTTCATGACGATGGCGTACATCATCGCCCTGAACCCGAACCTGCTGACGAACTTCGCTGCGGGTACTCCGCTCTGGAACGGCGTGTTCCTTGCGACCTGCTTAGCATCCGGTATCGGCACCATCTGCATGGCGTTTTTAGCTAACAAGCCGTTTGCGATGGCTCCGGGAATGGGACTTAACAGCTTCTTTGCAGTCGTATGCTCCAACATCGTCGCCGCCACCGGTATCGAGTATGACAACGCATTCCAGGCTGCGCTCTGCATTATCCTGGTCGAAGGTATTGTTTTCCTTGTTCTCTCGGTACTCTCGATAAGAGAAAAGATAGTCCAGGCTATCCCCTTAGGAGTAAGAGTCGCGATCGCTCCCGCCATCGGCCTTATGCTTCTTAACATAGGCTTCGGCTCGAACGTCGGGATCTACAGCGAGACCGGCGGCCCGTTCTATGTCTTCAGGGACTTCTTCGGCGCGCTCTCGCCCTCCGTCGCCAAAAACTCCATGGGTTCCGGCTACGGTACTATGGTGCTCACTGTTATCACCATCTTCCTCGGCGTATTCTGCATGATCGCGCTTAAGCACTTCGGAATCAAGGCGAACGTTCTTTTAGGCATGCTCTTTGCGAGCGTAGTCTACTGGATCGGCTCCTTCATCATGGGCTCCAATCCCTTCGCGGCGCTTTCCGGCGCGTCTTGGCTCCCGCCTTTCGGCGACATGATCTCCACTACGCTCTTCAAGTTTGACTTCAAGACGCTCTTTGTAGACGTAGGATGGTTCACCGCCATCACGCTTATCATCACCTTCTGCATGATAGATATGTTCGATACCATCGGAACTCTTGTCGGAACCGCTTCCCGCGCGGGGATGATTGATGAAAAGGGAAATATGCCGAACATGAAGGAAGCTCTCCTTTCAGACGCTATCGGAACCACAGTAGGAGCCGTCACCGGCACTTCTACCGTCACCACCTTCATCGAATCCGCTTCCGGAGTCGAGGCGGGCGGCAGAACCGGACTCACCGCTCTCACCACTGGTATCCTCTTCATCGTCTGCATGTTCCTCAGCCCGATAGCCGCGATCATTCCTGCGGCAGCGACTTCGGCAGCTCTCGTATATGTTGGAATACTCATGCTTTCGGGACTCAAGAATCTTGACTTCGACGATTTCTCCCAGCTTGCTCCCGCCGCCGTGATGCTTATCGGAATGCCGATCACCGGCTCCATCGGTCACGCCATCGGTCTTGCTCTCATCACCTACACCTGCATCAAGCTCCTCACCGGCAAGGCGAAGGATATCTCGGTTCTTACGATCGTAATTTCCGCGATCTTCCTGGTCAAGTTCTTTGTCGTTGCCTGATTTTGGGTGAAGAAAAAGAAAACAGAATTTACCCCCGACTTCTGTTGCCGGGGGTATTTTTATATCCTTTATATTATTTTATATCTCCCAACCTTGTTCTCCCCTCCCCTGCTTCAGCGAGACTTCTCATCACTTCGTCGAACTCCGGGGAGAGCTTTGAAAGCCTTGTCGGTCGGCCGGAGGAATTTATGAAACAGTGCTCGGTATGGCCGTCGCAGACCGTTTTACCTTCGCCGTTTTTCATCGTATACCCGATCCTGAATCTCGCGCCGTTATATTCAAGTATCTTTACCTCTATCTCTATCACGTCCGCAAAAGTCGTGGGCGTTCTGAAGCGGCAGTCGGCTTCCGTCACCGGCGAGACCGCGCCGAGCTCCTCAAGCTTTTGGTACGGCCATCCTATCTTCTCTAAAAAATCCACGCGCGCTTCCTCCATGAACCTTATATAGTTCGAGTGGTGCGTGACTCCCATCCTGTCTGTCTCGTAGTACATTATCTTGTGGCGGTAATTTTCCATTTTATTCTACTCCGAAGAATTTCGCGGCGTTATAATAACATACGTTCTCGACTATTTTTTTGAGATATTTTTCATCGGCGGGATATTCTCCGTTCTCCACAAGATCCCCGAGGAAGTTGCAGAAGATCCTTCTGAAATATTCGTGCCTTACGTATGAAAGAAAACTCCTTGAATCAGTAAGCATTCCGACGAATCCCCCTATCGGAAGAAGATTCGCAAAGCTTTTAAGCTGCGCTTCCATCCCGGATTTCGTATCGTTGAACCACCACGCCGCGCCGTGCTGGACCTTCATTATCCCCTCCTCGCCCGGGAATGAGCCTGCGACGGTATCCAAAAGCTCGTTGTCGGCAGGGTTGAGCGAATAGAGTATCGTCCTCGGAAGCTCATTTGTCACATCAAGAGCGTCAAGGAATTCAGTAAGCGCTTCGCCGCCGTCAAAGGTGCGCATGCAGTCGAAACCGGTATCGTGTCCGAGCGCTTTTGAATATCTCGTATTAACCTGCCGCTGGCAGTTGTAGTGGAGCTGCATAACTATCCCGAGCCTTGCGTACTCTCTTCCGCAGTGAAGCAGTATCGCCGTCTTATATTTCTCGGCTTCTTCTTTCGTGATCTTCTCCCCGCAAAGCGCGGATTTGAGTATCGCTCCGACCTCCGCTTCGGACGCGGGGAGGTATACGGGATAGTCGAGACCGTGATCCGAAGCTCTGCAGCCATGCTCTTTGAAATATTCAAGCCGCTTAGTGAGCGCGCGCTTCACCCCTTCAATAGAATCCGTCTTTTCACCCGAGACCTTCCCAAGAAGCTTTATATAATCCGCAAAGCCGGGCTTATCTATATTCACAGCCTTATCCGGTCGGAACGACGGAAGCACGAGAGTATCAAATTCCGGATCGGCGGCAATTTTTTCATGCCACTCAAGACTGTCGGCGGGATCGTCGGTAGTGCCTATCATCTTAACGTTAGAGCGCTTAATCAGCCCCTTCGCAGACATATCCGGACGCTCAAGAGCTTCGTTACAGATCCTGTAAACCTCGTCCGCGGTATCGGGATTTATATCAAGATCACAGTCGAAATACCGCTTCAGCTCAAGATGAGTCCAGTGATACATCGGGTTTCCGGCCGCGAGCGGAAGAGCTTCCGCAAAGCGTTTAAAGCGCGTTTTCGGATCCCCGGAAGTTATCTCCGACTCCTTAGCGCCGGTCATTCTTATAAGTCTCCATTTATAGTGATCGCCGCCGAGCCAAACCTCGGTTATATCCTTAAAATGAATATCCTCCGCGATCTCCTTCGGGGAAATGTGGCAGTGATAGTCGATGATCGGGAGCCCCTCGGCATAGCCGTAAAGTCGCTTCGCAGTCTCGGTCTTCAAAAGAAATCCGTCGTTGATGATTGACATAAAATAACCTCCTTAAATTCTTATCGCCGAGGTCGCAGCCGTCCTGCGGCGCAGCATTTTCATTTTTTATATTATACATCAACCGAAGAATAAAATCAAGACCAGAGATTGGAAAACGGGATTATATGAAAAAGCGCCGGGGGAAGCCGAGCGCTTTTTTAGGTATAGTTACAATCCTCAAAACTTAATCACATACGCCGAAACGTCGTGGTCGATATCGTTTGCGAGCTTTTTGATGAATCTTGCATTTGAAACTGTGCCGGTATCGTAGCTGATGTCGTCGGCAAAATATTCAAAAAATACGGCTTTTGACGGCGATATAGCGGCTTCGGAGATCGCGTCGCAGATACAGTTTCCCACCGTTTTCACGCTTTTTCCGTTCCTGATTTCTTCATATATCTTAAGTATTCCGTTTCTTCTGTACTCGGGGTTTACGATCGCAAGAAGCACGGCTTTTTTAAGATATTCAAAGCCGCGGGTGCCGATTTTTATCCCGAGACGAACCAAAGCGTCGGTGACAAAGCAGTAGGTGAGCGCATATTTTCCGAACTCGGTTTTAACTGCGTACGCTCTCGAGCCGGCGGGAGACAAGCGTGTGAAGTCGCGGCGGGGTTTATTTTTTCGGGAGGACGTGGCGGAACTGCTCATTTTTATCACCTTTTTCGGCTGAAATTTATATTTGCTTCGGAGCGGCGGCGAGATTTGCGGAGAGAGGGCGGGCGGGTGGGCGCAGTCGGTAGCGGTTACGTCAAAGGCAGCAAATCTCGCCGCCGCGTTCTCGCTAAATCGCGAGAGTTATCTCTGTGTCGGAAAGCCATAAGATCATGACGCAAAGCCTCGATTCCAGACTCAGTACGGAATGCAGCGGTAAGTACGGGAATGCGCAAGCGAAGTCCAAACCTCATCCCGCGCTAAACGATATTCCCCCGCAGAAACTCACCGCCCGCTCCCTCTGAATTCTGACTCTCTAACCTCTGTCTTCTAACTGCTCCGCTCTGTTGTAGTCAAATCCGCGGTCGGAATTTATGGGAGCAGGTGTAATGTCAAAGTACTTTACGCCGAATTCCTCAACCTCGATTTTTATGACTGCTTCGCCGTTTCCGGATATTCTCTCGGTCTCGGTGAGGGGATACGCAGACTCCCTTAAAAGCTCCTTCTGATCGGCGCTCAGGCTTCTTGGCTCGCCGAGATCGTGCCAGATCTTGAGCGGGTTGCAGGTCTTTTCGTCCACGGTTTTCGTAAGAACGCAGAACTCCCCGTCGAGCGGAAGAGCGATATCCACGTCAAGTTTATTGCCTTTACGGGTATTTGAAGCGTTCCATACCACTCCGCGATATCCTTTTTCGGTTTTAACGATCACGCAATCGTCTGTTTTGAGCACGCAGTCGCAGTCCATGAGATTTTTAAAGAACACAAAGCTCCAGAATGTCGGCTTCGGTATACAGCCGTTCGCGACAAGTCCGAAACCGCCGTAGAAGGGCGCGTACGGCACGCCGTTTTCCTCGAAGATATCCCCGAAAGTCCAGTACGAATAGCTTTCATTCACATCCCCGAGCCGCGCGAGCTGTCCGCATAAAAACGCCGCGTTTCTGTTGGTATCGTGGATGGGATTATCGGGGCTGTAGGATGTGGAGAACTCGGTTATATGTATCGGCAAGCCCTTGAATTCGGGATAGCCGTCGATGATATCGCGTGTGGACTTAAGATTTTTAAAGCCGTCCTCGGGATCCATAAGCTCCTGATATACATAGTGCCCCTTGCGGTCGGGCTGCTCGGTGGTGTAGTGGTGACGTGTGATGAAATCGGGCTTTATCCCTTTTTCACGGCAGTGCGCTAAGAATCCGTCTATCCAGACCGGGTCGTTTACTCCGCATATCGCGGGACCGCCTACCTTAAAGCGCGGATCTACTTCCTTGACCGCCGCGAAGGTATGATCAAACAGAACAAAGTATTCCTTCATATCGGCGTTTTCCCAGAATCCCGGAAGATTAGGCTCGTTCCAGACCTCAACGGGATAGGTCACGGCTTCTTCTCCGTAGCGCTCTATAAGATGATTAAGAGTCGCTTTTACAAGATCCTTCCAAAGCTCATAATCCTTCGGCGGCGAGGTATGCCCCTGCCAGTAGAACACCCTGTTTTCGGATTTCGCAAGCTTTTTCGGCATGAAACCGAGCTCCAAAAACGGCTTTATCCCGAGACGGCGGTAGGAATCCATAACAAGATCAAGATATGTAAAATTATATTCGCGGTGGACCGGGCTTTCGGGATCCCAGAATTTCTCGCGGTTCTCCTGATAAATAGCCATATCGTCGTGGAAAAGTCCGTGGCCGCGGATATGCTTGAACCCGATATATTTCTGAACGAATTCGAGCTGGTCCTGATACTCCTTCTGAAGCGCAAGCCCCATTCTTCCGGTTCCTACGCAGTAGTCGACGTTGTTATGAAACTCCGCGCTTGAATCCTTTGTTATTCTGTACGTTTTTTCGATGTTCATGATTAACCTCCCAAGTAAATTTATTTTCGGCGCATTCGGCGCTACTCTCCAAAAAATTCTGTCTATCCCCTGCCCTTTTCAGTCCTCGGCTCCGAATATCATACGGAAGAAGTTGTAAAGATGCGGCTTAACTATCTCCTCGCAGTGACGAAGTCCCGCCATGCTCTGCCAGATATGCTCGACTCCGTTTTTAGTCATCACCGCGTTATAATTTGCCGGTGAATCCCCGTCCGCAGGTGCGGGAGCAGCCGCGCCCACAAATACCACCTTCGGAACAAATTCTCCGAACTTCATCTCCTCACGCGACATCTGTCCGGGATGAGCGGGAGATTCCGGAATAGGAAGGATACCCGGCGCGGGATCCACAGCTCCGAGATAACCGAAAAGCTCCGGATGTTTAAAGCCGATGAAAAGCGACTCTCTGCCGCCCATCGAAAAACCGGTGAGCGCTCTGTTCCAGCGGCCCTCGGCGACCGAGAAATTGCCGTCAACAAACGGGATAACATCCAAAACAAAGTCGTTTATAAAGTTATCATAGTTAAGAGAGTTCTTCAAATCCATACCCGTGAGGACCTTGAGCTCCTTCGAGCAGTAAATATAAGGCAGCACGACGATCATTTCCTTTGCAAGGCCGTCGTTTACAAGATTTGTAAGAATCTCCGGGATCTTTACGCAATCGCGCGCCATCCAGGTCTCGTCGTCGAAATATCCGTGTAAGATATAGAGCACTGGGTACTTTTTCTCTTCGGAATAGTCGACCGGAAGGAGGATGTTGATATTCGTCTTCCGATCGGCCGTGCGGGAGTAGTATTCGTACATTTTAAATTCCGGATATCTGATCCCCTCCCGCCTTTCGGTGTACTTTTCCGGAACGTCGAGTGTAATAATCTTTTCAAGGTCTTTCATAATATTCCTCCTAAGTAAAATCTTGCGCGTGTACGTATGTTTATTATAGCATATGCGGAGGGAAAATGCAAGGGGGATTTAAGAAGCTGCGGCGGGATTTGCGTGGGAGGGCGGGAAAACTTTCCGCAGCTATTAGAAAACAGGATTGAGAAGGTAAGAAGTCAGAATAATTTAACTTTGTCTATCTACGCTGCACCACGGCGCGATAAAGGCAAAGCGCGGTGTTCGCTCTTAATGACATGCTGCTTGTCTTACCCCCGGAAGCAGCCGCCAAGCCTGGGTAGTATAAAACCCCACCCCGAGCAGCCCGCCCGGGGTGGGAACATTAAATATTTAATCCAGTCAAATCAGAACAGCCCCGAAATAACTCCGTTTGAATCCACGTCTATCTTCTCCGCGGCCGGTACCTTCGGTAAGCCCGGCATAGTCAGGATATCTCCCGTGAGCGCGACCACAAATCCCGCGCCGGCTGAAACCTTAGCCGTCTTTACCGTTACCGTGAAGCCCTCTGGCGCGCCAAGCTTCGTGGGATCGTCCGAGAAGCTGTACTGCGTTTTCGCGATACATACCGGGCATTTGTCAAAGCCGAGAGCAGTGAGCTTTGCAAGCTCCTTCTGAGCCGCGGGGAGGATCGTTATGCCTTCGCCGCCGTATACCTTCCTTACTACCGCTTCTATCTTCTTCTCTATGGGAAGATCGAGCTCGTAAGAGAATCTGAAATCGGGAGTCTCTTCGCTGCAAAGCCTTACGACTTCGTTTGCAAGCTCTACTCCTCCTTCTCCTCCCTTCGCCCAGACGTCCGAAAGAATCGCCTTGACTCCGTACTCGGCGCACTTTTTGATTACAAGCTCCGTCTCGGCTTCGGTATCGGTCGGGAATTTGTTCACAGCGACCACCGCAGGAAGCCCGTATACGTTTTTGATGTTTGAAACGTGCCTTAAAAGATTCGGAAGACCCTTTTCAAGCGCTTCGAGATTTTCCGCGCCGAGCTCCGTCTTCGGAACCCCTCCGTGCATCTTTAGCGCGCGGACCGTGGCGACAATTACCACCGCGTCCGGAGTAAGTCCCGCCATTCTGCACTTTATATCCAAAAACTTCTCCGCTCCGAGATCCGCTCCGAAGCCCGCTTCGGTTATCGCATAATCCCCAAGCTTTAGCGCGGTCTTTGTCGCTATTACCGAGTTGCAGCCGTGGGCGATATTTGCAAACGGACCGCCGTGAACTATCGCCGGTGTGCCTTCAAGAGTCTGCACGAGATTCGGCTTGATAGCGTCCTTTAGGAGCGCGGTCATAGCTCCTACCGCCTTGAGATCTCCCGCCGTGACCGGCTTATCGTCGTAGGTGTATCCTACGATTATCCTTGAAAGTCTCGCCTTAAGATCGTCTATATCCGAAGCCAGACAAAAAATCGCCATTATCTCGCTCGCGACGGTTATATCATATCCGTCCTCGCGCGGAGTGCCGTTCGCCTTGCCGCCGAGACCGTCTGTCACATATCTCAGCTGGCGGTCGTTCATATCTACGCAGCGCTTCCAGGTTATCCTTCTCGGATCGATATTAAGCGCGTTTCCCTGGTAGATATGATTATCGAGCATCGCCGCTAAAAGATTGTTAGCGGCCCCGATCGCGTGAAAGTCTCCGGTAAAGTGGAGGTTTATATCCTCCATCGGAACTACCTGCGCGTATCCTCCTCCGGCGGCTCCTCCCTTTATCCCGAAAACAGGCCCTAAGGACGGCTCTCTCAGCGCGACTACGGAATTTTTCCCTATTCTTCTTAATCCGTCCGCAAGACCTATGGTCGTGGTGGTCTTACCCTCTCCCGCGGGAGTCGGCGTTATCGCAGTCACCAGAACGAGCTTGCCGTTTTTGCGCTCCGGTATGAGCTTCGTGTCGAGCTTAGCCTTGTATTTTCCGTACTGCTCGAGTATCTCGGGATCTATCCCCGCGCTCTTTGCGATCTCGGTTATCGGCTTCATCTCAGCCCTCTGCGCGATTTCAATGTCGGAAAGATGCATAAATATGACCTCCTAAAAAATTTCGTGTTCTGTATCTTCATTCTATCACCCTTTTCTCCCAAAGTCAACCGGATTTTACCGCGTTTTAATAATATTGTAGGATTTAATATTTAAACCTGCCGATTTCTTGATTATTTAGCCGAACGGACCAAATCGAAGCGCCGGATATAAAAAAACTAAGAACAAAATTCAGGCTTCCGACAGCCATTTTCAGAAATGCCAAAAAAACCCGACCACTCAGGTGATCGGGAATTTTCGCTATAAAATATCAGTCTCGATATCAGTGCTTCTTAGCAACGACAGCGGCGGCAGCAGCGATCATTGCGGGAACAACTGCGAGAGCTACGCCGGTAGTCGGGTTCTGATCAACAGGAGCGGGAGACGGCTCGGGAGCGGGCTCGGGCTCTGTTTCAACCTCTACGACAGGCGTCTCAACCTGCTCGGTCTCGTCTTCGTTAGAACCGGGCTCTGCAAAAGCAACGACGGCAGTCATCGAAAGAACCATAGCAAGGGCAAGAAGCATAGCAAGTAATTTCTTCATAATTGTACCTCCTTTAAATTAAGCGATTCACGCTTGGATAAGTATATTATACAGAACTTTATACAAAATTACTATAGCCAAAATATACAATGTTTTATTAAATTTTTTTGACAAAATAGTGTAAACATACCTAAAGCTTAAATAGTTGCTTGCCGTTTGTAAACTTTCTGTTAATATTTTGGATAAATATTACATTTTATGTCCGACAAAACGATGATTATCTATAATCCCGCATTTTCGGCGCGATAATTCATCCCGAGAACGGGAAAATTGTTACTCCGATTTACTCGTTATCCGGCTTCGGATTATAGCCGTAAGGGTTCATGGACTGCCACTTCCAGCTGTCCCTGCACATATCGTCAAGATCGAATTTCGCCTTCCAGCCGAGCTCCTTTTCCGCAAGCGACGGATCGGCCCAGCACTTATCCACGTCCCCGCTTCTTCTTGGCGCGATAACGTAGGGAAGCTCCCTGCCGCAGGCTCTTTCATAAGCGTGCAGCACATCGAAAACCGACGAGCCTTTGCCGGTGCCGAGGTTATAGATCTTGACTTCGCCCTTGAGCGAATACATCTTCTCAAGCGCTTTGATATGCCCCTCGGCAAGGTCGATAACGTGGATATAATCCCTGACTCCGGTCCCGTCGGGGGTATCGTAGTCGTTTCCGTTCACGTTGAGATGAGGCCTTCTTCCGACTGCCACCTGCGCGATATATGGGGTGAGGTTATTCGGAACGCCCTGGGGATCCTCGCCGATAAGTCCGCTTTCATGAGCTCCGACGGGGTTGAAATAGCGAAGCAGAATGACGTTCCAGTCTGGGTCGGCGGTATGAACGTCGGTGAGAATCTGTTCGATCATCCACTTAGTCCAGCCGTAGGGATTCGTGCAAACGCCCTTCGGGGAGTTTTCGGTGATCGGCATCTCTTTAGCGGCTCCGTAGACGGTCGCGGAGGAGGAGAAGATGATATTTTTAACGCCGTGTTTGCGCATGGCTTCGACAAGCGTAAGGGTGCCGCCGATATTGTTTTTATAATATTCGATCGGTTCCGAGACCGAAACCGCGACGGCTTTAAGACCTGCGAAGTGAATTACGGAATCTATGCCGGGATTCTCCGAAAAAATCCTGTCCATAGCTTTAGGATCGCACATATCTTCCTTATAGAATTTAACTTTTTTACCTGTGATTTTCTCAACTCTTTTAAGAGCTTCCTCGCTCGAGTTAGAGAGATTATCGAACACAACGACTTCATAGCCGTTTTCAAGGAGTCTTAAGACGGTATGGGAACCGATATATCCCGCGCCGCCGGTAACGAGTACTGACATTTTTCATCGACCTTTCTTTGTTTTGGACGGAGTGGTTTGGTTATTATGGATTATAACATTTTTGCAGGGAAAAGTCAAGGGGGGATGCGGCCACATCAAGAATACAGAAGTCAGAAGTCAGATGTCAGAATTTCAAGGTTTCGCCTTCGGCAAGGTTTTTGAAATGACATGTGAAGAAGAGCAACTGCATAAGATGGGGTCGCTGCTTTTGCTCCCGGCAAGCTTCTGCTTGTCTCTCCCTTACTGCGCCCTGCCTAAAATGCCGTACTGCTCTACCCTTCCATATTCGACAAATTAACGTCCTTTCATCTGGTATACTGTATCAAAAAAAGAAAGGACATGCCGTATGAAAAACTTCTTTAAGGGGCTTCTTTCCCTCACCGTCTGCCTTATTATCTTCCCCGCCGTACCTTGGCTTATCGGCACCGCTTCCGTCGGCGAGGAATCCCTCCCCGCTTCCTCCGAACTCAATATCCCCAAAAGCCCTTCGGACTCCTCGCCATTTTCCGACGAGGGCGTTTTATACCTTGACGCCGTTACCGGGAAAATTACCGAGATCCCCGTTTTGGATTACGTCGCCGGCGCCGTCGCATGTCAGCTTTCGCCGGAATGCCCGGAGGAGCTTCTTAAGGCGCAGTCGGTAATCATGTACACTTACATCCTCAAACGCCGGCTCGATTTGTCCTCTCAGTCCGATTCGTCCCTTTCGGGCTGCGACGTTTCAAGCGACGTTAATAAATATCCGAGGATCGTTTTCGACGGCGAGGGCGTGGATCTTGAAATCTACAAAAAAATCGCCGCAGAGGTCGAGGGGGAATTTATTTCATACGCAGGCGAACCTATCACCGTGGCGTTCTGCCGCTCGGCGGGGAAATCTACCGAAAGCGCTCTGACGGTTTTGGGTATAGACGTTCCGTATCTGAAAGAAACGCCGTCGGAAGAGCCGGATAACTATCCCGTCACCGTGACTTACACCTCCGAAGAGGTCTTCGCACGCCTTACCACTACCGAGGACGAATATATTCTTCTTGGCGAGCCTTCGGGGTGGATAGAGATAACTCAGGCTAAGGAAAACGGGTACGTGAGCGAGGTCGCTCTCGATTCGAGCTATAAACTCAGCGGCGAAGAATTTGCTTTGATCTTAAATCTCCCGTCCGCAAGATTTACATACCGCTACAGCCCCGGGACCGACAGATTTACGTTCACCTCGTCGGGCTGCGGGAGTCTTGTCGGGCTTAGTCAGCGCGGCGCGGCAGTCATGGCGGCGCGCGGGGAAAGTTACAGGGATATTTTAAAGCATTTCTTTTCCGGAGTCGAAATAGAAGGCGGGAATGAAGATATAGGTTAAATAATTTAAACCGCCCAAGCCTCACCGTTTAATCGGCGCGCGGGCGGTCGGATTTATTTTGGGAAGTTGGGGGATTGGGATGAGCTTTTTCGGGCGATCTTTCGATGTCCTCGGGCAGGTACGTAAGTCCTGCTTCTTTTAAGCTCAGCAACCCGCCGTCAGCTTCTTTTTATAAAGCTCTCCCTCGGCCCCATATAGCTCTCCTTGAGCTTCGTCCCCTTCGGGTACAACGCTATTTTTTCCGGCACAATCGCCGGGCTCGCGGTATAGAATCTCAGCTCGTTAAGCCCCCTTCGGCATTTGACAATGCCGTCGGTGATCTTTACATGATCCGTCGCTTCGCGGCTCCACTGAGCGCTTAAAAAGAACTGCTTTTCCGGCTCAATAACGGTGTTCACCGTCTGCACCTCGCCGTTCACGGCAAAACAAATATACTGCTCCCGTTCGTAGACCACCGGCGTGGAAGCTTCGCTGTAAAAAAGGATATTATACCCCCCGTCCTGCGCCGCTTCAAAGCGGTAAACGACATACGGCTTCTCATTGAGCTTCATAAAATCAGTCGTCACCGGAAACGCCTTTATCGCGCTGCCCTCGCGGGTGCAGGGCTCAAGCCGCCTGAAACCGCCGTCATTTGTGTCATATTTTTCCTGATAATTCACCGCCTTCATGCAGATATACCCGTCGCTCTCGATGAAAACGTTTTCGGGAATGTCCTCACGGTTCTCGGCCTCAACGAAAATCTTCGCTCTTGCGTTGAAATCCGCTCCGCGAACCATGAAGCTGCCGAGCTGTCTGCCGCTGAGCTTATTTCGGTCGATGTAAAGCGTTATCCTCTCGCAGAGCGCAACTTCTCCGCTCGTTTTTGAGAATGATATCCAGTCGCACTCCGTCGAGATCTCAAATTTCATCGGCGAAACTCCCGCACAGGTGACGTCAAAGTCAATACTGCTCACGTCGGGGCGCAGCGCGTCGTTCCAGACGAGCCGCCGATCAAAGGTCGAAAGTCCGGTGACATATCGCTCGTCGTCGGTCTTCGAGATTATCATTCGCTTTGTGTTCGCAGGGTGGATGTACCGCATAATCGGGTACTGATTGTTTGCGTCGTCCCAGGTCGTGAAGCCGACGTGCTCCGAAGCTCCGAAGCCGAAATACCTCCCGCCGTCGATTTTGTGATACTCATCGGTCAGGTCGTAATCTTTGGCGATACATTCTCGAATCATATCCGCGGTAGCGTTGGCGGTCAAGCGATTTTGGGATGCATAAAGCCGATTTTTAGCCGCAAGAACCCACATTTTTATGAGATTCGCCGTTCCGCAGACTGGGTAATAAACAAGCTCCCAGAACGCTCCGAGATAATCCTCATGGCATTTTCCCTTAAGCTTATTACATATTTCCAAGAGCTTTTCGCATATTGAAAAAGTCTCGTCAGCCTCGCCGAAATTGACCGGATGATACGTCCACTCGTTAATCTTTTCATGCTTCCTTCGCGACAAAAGCGAGGTGTAGCCGATTATCGCTTCAAACATTTTTTCGCGGTCGGCATCGTCAAAAGCGTTCGCAAAACTGCGGTTTATCCACATTTTCGTGTATTCATTCGTCGCCTTGGGACTATTGCCCCACTTTTCGATGTCATAGGCAAGATCCAAAAAGTATGACAGCCCAAGCTCCTGCGTGCCGATATCTCCGACATTCGTCACCCAAATCTCCCGAACGCCGTACTCGTACGCCATCGTCATCTGCTCCCAGACCTTCGGCAGGAAGGTCGAGCCGATCCACTGGTAGGAATGCGGCCCGCCGTGCATGTCCATGTGGTAATACATTCCGTAGCCGCCCCTGTGCGAGCGCATTTTTTCGGAGGGCAGAGTGCGGGTCGAGCCGTGGTTGTTGTCAGAAAGCATAAGCGTAACGCCGTCAAGCTCAGTGTCGCCCATAAGCCCTTCTACGCCTTTTCCGCCGTAGAAAAATTCTTCAACTTCGGTAAATAAAACCATCTGTCTCGGGACTTTTTCAAGATCCGGGTTGACCGTCTCGCGGATAAGCCTGTTCTGCGTTTTCAGCACGTTTCGCAGCAGGTCGATGTTGTCCCTGAGGGTCGCGTCCTTGCCCAGGATCGCGGTGTCGTTCTCTCCACGCATCCCCATTGTGATGACGTTTTCAAACCCGGCGTTGCGCTTAAGCCCGTCGCGCCAAAATTCTGTTATCCCGTCGGGATTCGTAAGAAAGTTCCAGGCGTCGCCGTATTTTGAGTCCTTTCCGCGCACTTTGCAGTATTCGTTCCCGCTTCGGCAGCAGGGCTCGTGGTGCGATGTCGACATCACAACGCCCATATCGTCTGCAAGCTGCGCGCTCAGAATCCCCGGACCGTCGAGAGAAAAGTCGCTTGCCCACATCGCCGGCCAGAGGTAGTTACCTTTTAGCCTTAGAAGCAGCTCGAACACACGCTCGTAGCACTTCGCGTTTATCCCGCCGAAGTGATTGTTCGCCCAGGTGCCGAACGCCGGCCACTCGTCATTGATGAAAAATCCTCTGTATTTCACCGACGGCTCCTTTGATACGCAGTCGGTATTATCCAAAATAACCTCCGTCCGCTTTTCGGGAGGAATATTGCACCAATTCACAAAAGGCGAAACGCCCATAATCTCCGAAAGGTGATAAAGCCCGTAGACAGCACCTCTGCGGTCGCTCCCGACGATGATTATCGCAGCTTCAACGCCGTCAAGCGGGCGGGAAACCGTCGTAAGTGAATAAACTTCCCACTTATTTTTTACCGGCGCAAGGTCGATTTTCCTGCGCTCGCTCAAATCAAGGATTAACTTATCCTCAACCGTGCCGAAAATAACTGCTGTCTCTGCGGTGTCGCCCAGCTTCATCTCCAAAACTCCGCCGAAAATAAGCTCAAAGTCATGCATAACGTTTTTCGCGGCAATAATCGCCGCCTTCGGCGTATCGTTGCCATGTAAAAATCTTGTATTTTTGTCAAGCTTTATCATCATAAATTTGCTCCTTTCGTTAATATTGCTAGAGTCTGTTCACATAAAACTATTGCATTCTTCAAATAAATATGGTATAATAAAAGAATGAGATTAACAAAAGA